>NZ_AKJG01000103.1 GCF_000282455.1 Pseudomonas sp. GM74 | reverse complement strand
CCGGACGCAGGCTACGCCAGCTGCTACAGATTGCGTTGTGGCTTAACTGATCGGCATTACGCAATGGCGGGGGCTTGATTCAGCAATTCATGCCGCAGAACCGGAACACCCTTTAGGCAAGTAGTCCTCGGAAACGCTGCTTTTACATGACCAGCCTTTGGCTTCGTCTCGTGTCAGGGTGACGGTTTTGCCCTGGACCACCCCCGGGGCATTGTGCAATGTACAAACGACTGATCCCGCCCCCGGCGTTGTAGCCGTCACAGACAGGGTGCAATGGTTGGTCGATGTCTTGCCAGCGGGCGCCACGTTGGCAATTGTCGGGGTTTCCCCCTGGCTGATCACATCCTCGAACGGCACCTTCATTGCAGTCAGTTCGGCCAGCGCCGCCGTGACCTTGGCCCGGGCCTGGTACTTGGAATACATCGGCAGGCCCAGTGTTGCCAGGATCCCGATGATCGCCACCACGACGAGCAACTCGATCAGGGTAAAACCTTTCTGATTGTTCATGTACAAGCTCCATGCATGAGTCGAAGGCTCATGACCTGCCCCATGGCAGCACAGCCTGTGCCAAGGCCGGAAGCCCCTGTTGGCAGGGGGTCTGGTAGCCATCAGGCCATTTTCTGCTACCGGGAGCAGCACTAACTGACGTTTTTTGTCACATCACCCTGGCGGGTTTGGCCCCGTCCCTTGACTAGGCTATAAGAGCAATTCATTCGGAATACCCAGGACTGAACATGGCGGTCAAGGCAGCGAAAATCAGCGTGTATGCATGGGAAGGCATCGACCGCAAAGGCACAAAAGTGACCGGCGAACTCAGCGCTCAAAACCCGGCGCTGATCAAGGCGAAGCTGCGCAAGCAAGGCATCAGTCCCGGCAAGGTTCGCAAGAAAAACCATTCGGTTTTCAGCATGGGCAAGCGCATCAAGGCCCAGGACATTGCCCTGTTCACCCGGCAAATGGCGACGATGATGAAGGCCGGTGTGCCTTTGTTGCAGTCCTTCGACATCATCGGCGAAGGCTTCGACAATCCGGCCATGCGCAAGCTGGTGGATGAACTGAAACAGGAGGTTGCGGCAGGCAGCAGCTTCGCCTCCGCCCTGCGCAAGAAGCCCCGGTATTTCGATGAGCTGTATTGCAACCTGGTGGATGCCGGCGAGCAGGCCGGTGCCCTCGACACTCTTTTGGAGCGGGTGGCGACCTACAAGGAAAAAAGCGAAAGCCTCAAGGCCAGGATCAGGAAAGCCATGACCTACCCGCTGGTGGTGGTGTTCGTCGCGGCGATTGTCACCGGGATTCTGCTGGTCAATGTCGTGCCGCAGTTCGAGTCCGTGTTCAAAGGCTTTGGCGCCGAACTGCCGGCCTTCACCGTCATGGTCATCGGCCTGTCGCAATTCCTGCAGGCCTGGTGGTGGGCGGTCCTTGGCTCGCTGGTCACGATGGCCTTCGGCGTGCGCCACGCCCTCAGCACATCCTCGGCCTTGCGTGACCGGATGGACACCTGGCTGCTGAAACTGCCGCTGGTGGGCACCCTGATGCACAAGTCCGCCGTAGCCCGGTTCGCCCGTACACTGTCGACCACTTTCGCTGCCGGCGTGCCGCTGGTGGAGGCCTTGGAATCAGTGGCTGGCGCGACCGGCAATATCGTGTTCAAGCGTGCGGTATTGCGCATCCGGCAGGACATCTCGACCGGCATGCAATTGCATTTCGCCATGCGCACCTGTGGCGTCTTTCCGAACATGGCGATACAAATGACTGCCATCGGCGAAGAGTCCGGCACCCTGGATGCCATGCTCGACAAAGTCGCGGGGTTCTACGAAGAAAACGTCGATAACATGGTCGATAACCTCACCAGTCTGATGGAGCCGTTCATCATGGTGGTGCTGGGTGCTATCGTCGGTGGACTGGTAGTTGCCATGTACCTGCCCATCTTCCAACTTGGCTCAGCGATCTGACATGCCCTTGAATGAAATCCTGATTCACTCTGCGCTGGCCTTTGCCCTTCTCGCGGGCATCACCGGCCTGCTGGTCGGCAGTTTCCTCAATGTCGTGATCTGGCGCCTGCCGAAAATGCTCGAACGCGACTGGCGTGAGCAGGCTCATGACATTCTCGGGCTGCCTGGCGAAACGCCGCTGCCGACCTACAACCTGTTGCTGCCCCACTCCCAGTGCCCGCACTGCGGTCACCGAATCCGCGCCTGGGAAAACATCCCGCTGCTCAGTTATGTGTTTTTGCGCGGTCGCTGTTCAGCCTGCGCGGCGGCAATCAGCCCGCGCTATCCGTTGACCGAACTGGCCTGCGGGCTGTTGTCGGCGTTTGTAGCCTGGCACTTCGGCTTCGGTTGGCCGGCCGGCCTGATGCTGATCCTGAGCTGGGGGTTGCTGGCGATGAGCCTGATCGACGCCGAACATCAGATATTGCCGGACGTGCTGGTGCTGCCGTTGATATGGCTGGGGTTGATCGTCAACAGTTTCGGCCTGTTCGTGTCGTTGCACGAGGCGCTTTGGGGGGCGATCGCCGGCTACGGCCTGCTGTGGTCGGTGTTCTGGCTGTTCAAGCTGATCACGGGCAAGGACGGCATGGGCTACGGTGATTTCAAACTACTGGCGATGCTGGGCGCCTGGGGTGGCTGGCAGATTTTACCCCTGACCATCCTGCTGTCCTCGCTGGTGGGTGCCATTATCGGGCTGGTGCTGCTGCGCTGGCGCCATGCAAAAACCTCGACGCCGATCCCTTTCGGTCCCTATCTGGCCATTGCCGGCTGGATTGCGTTGCTCTGGGGTGGTCAAATAACCGACTTCTATTGGCAGTCTGTCGGTTTGAAATGAATACCCCTGTGGAAAAACCCTGGATTCTCGGCCTGACCGGCGGCATCGGCAGCGGAAAAAGCGCGGCCGCCCAACACTTCATCGACCTGGGCGTGCATGTGGTCGACGCCGATCATGCCGCTCGCTGGGTAGTGGAACCCGGCCGCCCGGCACTGGCGCAAATCGCCGAGCACTTCGGCCCCGGCGTGTTGCAGGCCGACGGGCAACTGGACCGCGCTGCGCTACGCAAATTGATCTTCGAGGTGCCTGAAGAACGCCGCTGGCTGGAGGCCCTCCTGCATCCGCTGATCGGCGAGGAGATCGCTCACCACCTGGCGCTGGCAAAATCGCCTTATGCGATTCTGGTTTCGCCGCTGCTGATCGAGTCCGGGCAGTACACCATGACCCAACGGGTGCTGGTGATCGATGCCCCCGAACAATTGCAGATCGAACGCACCCTGCAACGTGACCAGACCAGCGAACAGCAAGTCCAGGCGATCCTCAAGGCCCAGTCCAGCCGCCAGGATCGCGTGAGCCATGCCGACGACGTCGTGGTCAATGACCGCGACCTTGCCTGGCTGCACAGCGAGGTTGAACGCCTGCATCACTTTTATCTTTCTTTGCGTGGAGGCCAGTCATGAGCCAACCAACAACCGTCGAATGCCCAACCTGTGGCGCCCCCGTGGAATGGACCGCCGAGAGCAAATTCCGGCCATTCTGCTCCGACCGCTGCAAACTGATCGACCTGGGCGCCTGGGCGTCCGAAGAACACAAGATTCCAGTGGCTCCCGATGCCGAGGACGAGATGTTCAGCGGCGACTTCGACCCGCGCCACTGATCCATCGAGTGGGCGATTCCAGGTTTTGATGCGGATCAGGACTTGGGATCGTCGTCCTTCCAGGGAGCTGAGAGGTAGCGGGTGCGGTTGAACGTTTCAAGCCACTCCGGACAAAACACCACCAGCGCACTGACGATCATGCCGTTGATAAACGCTTCGGGAAAAATGATCAGCCACAGGTAGCCGACAAAATCCTCAAGCCAGTACGGCATCTCGAAGCGCTCGTCGAACCACAGCAACCATAGCGCCAGCAGCAGGCACAGCAACGCCGACAGCGCCGCCGCAAAGAAGCCGGACACGAAGATATACACAAAGGGACTTCGCGGCTGAGCACGCTCCACCAGGATCGCGCAGCACTCGGTGACCAGCACCGGCAGCGCAATCAACAGCGCGCCGTTGACCCCGACCGCCGCCAGGTCCTGTCGGTCGAGCAACACCAGCCCCGTTTGCGCCACCAACCCGCCGACCAGCGCCAGCGGCCAGTCCAGCAGCAGCGTCACCGCTGTCATGCCGATGAAGTGGTAAGACACGCCGGTATCAAAGTCGCGCCGCACCAGCCACAACAGAAACAGCGCAAACACCGTTCCAAACAGCAGATGCTGACGACGGCTGTCGGTGAACAGTTCAACCCACGGCGTGCGACAGATCGCCCAGATCAACACCGGCACATAGATCAGCCAGCCGACCGCAAGGGTTTGCGATGACAGCAACTCTGCACCGATCATGGCTACGCGCGCCTCCCCGGCGAAGAACAACAGACACTCAGTCTACACCGCCGCTCGCCTGCCCTTCGACTTCAAGCCCAATGCCGCGGATCGTTCATCACCGCGTCATGTTCGGCGAACAGCTTCGGTAGCTCTGACTTGAGAAAGTCCACCCAGGTGCGGACCTTGGCATCGAGAAAATGACGCGAAGGATACAGCGCATACACATTGCGTTCGCGTAGGCGCCATGCAGGTAACACGCGCAGCAAAGTGCCGTCGCTCAAGGGCCGCGTCGCAGTGTAGAACGGCAGCAGGCTGATGCCCATGCCCGCCTCCGAAGCCTTGACCATCGACTCGGCAACATTGCACTGAAAGGTCTTGGCCGGGCTGACGGCGTGCTCGCCCTGCTCGTCCTGGAAAAGCCATTGATCGCTGTACAACGGGTCGAGCATGCGCAGGCACTGATGATCGCTCAGCGCCAGCGGCTGCTGCGGCACGCCCCGGCGGTGCAGGTAGTCCGGGGAGGCACAGGGTACGCTGTAGATCTGCCCGATGGCCTGCGCAACCATTTGCGAGTCTGCCAGTTCGGGCGCTATTGAAATCACCACATCGTGCCCTTCCTCCAGCGGATCGGGATTACGCTGCGACAAGGTCAATTCGAACACCACATCGGGATAAAGCTCGCTGTAGCGGGCGATCAACGGCGTGAGCAGCACACCCAGGCCGTTCATGCTGTGCACCCGCAGGCGTCCGGCCGGATTGATATGAGCGCCACGGGCCTCGGCCGTCGCCTCATCCATGGCATCGACGATTTGCCGGCTGCGCAGCAGGAAGCGCTCGCCGGCGTCGGTCAGGCTCAAGCGCCGCGTGGTGCGTTGCAGCAGTCGCGCTTGTACATGTTCCTCCAGATCCGCCACCAATCGGGATACCTGCGCGGTCGACAGATCCAGTGCATCGGCAGCCCCGGTGAAACTGGCGCAGTCCACCACCCGGATGAACACGCGCAAGTTGTTAAGCACATCCATAAGCCCTCCTCGGGCGATGACTGTTACGTTTTATGTAAGGCTGCATCCGCCGTTCGCCCCTTTATCCGTCGGTGGCAAAGACTAAAATTCAGACATCAGAACCGACACGGAGCAAACCATCATGAAAACGTTGATCAGCCTGTTGCTGACCGTCATCGCCACCTCGGCCATGGCCGCTGACAACGAGCCCCTCGCAGTCCTGTACAACCCGGCGCAGCCACTGGACATCGCCAAGGTGGTTTCTGTGTCCGACACTGCGACCGCGTGCGGGGTAGTACCGGCGACCATGGAGTATGTCGATCATCAGGGCCAGACCCACCGCGTGACCTACAACGTCATCGGTGATTGCACCAGCAACCTGTGATCAATGGGCTCACAGCAGGGTCCAGGTGTAGCTGAGGATCAAGCGGTTCTCGTCGATATCACTGCGGTAGTTGGAACGCGCCATCGCGTTGCGCACACGGATGCCAAGGCCTTTGAAGCTACCGCTCTGCAACACATAGCCGATGTCCAGGTCACGCTCGCGATCCTTGCCTTCAAAGCCCTTGCCAGTATCGACATTGTTGCCGCTGATGTAGCGCACGGTGCTGGTCAGCCCCGGTACGCCGAGCGCCGCGAAGTCGTAGTCGTAGCGCGCCTGCCAGGAACGTTCATCGGTGAAGGCGAACTCGTAGGTCGGCACTTCGTTGCCCAGTGGTGAGATGTTGGCAAACACCCGTGGGAACGCACTGTCACCGAACATGCCCTGATAGCCGACGTAAAACGTATGGCCGCCACGCTTGGCCGACAGCAACGAGAAGAACGCCTGGTTGTCGATGTTGCCCAGCAGTTTCTTGCCGTCCTCGCGCGAATCGTAGTAGCCGAGGTTGGCGCCGAGGATCCAGTCGCCCACCGGCTCACTGTGCTTTAAACCCAGAAAACGCTGGTTGTAGATATCTTCCAGTTGCCCGTACCAGGCGCTGACCGAGCTGCGCTTGTCGTTGAAGACATAATCAGCGCCGGCAAAATTGAAACCGTCACTGCTGACCTGACGCTGCGGCACGTGGCCCAGCATCGCTTGCATCTTTTCGTCGCCCGCCTCGTTGCGCAGGCTGGTTGAACTCAAGTGACCACCCTGCAGCGTCAGGCCATTGATCTCGCTGGAGGTGATGCTTGCGCCCTGATAACTCGGCGGCAGCAGGCGAATATCGCTGAATGCCAACACCGGCAGATTGGGTTGCAGTTCACCGACTTTCAGCTCGGTCTTGGAGTAGCGCATCTTCAACGCGCCTTCCAGGCGGCTGTAGTTGTCCGCCGCGCGGCCGTCGCTCTGCACCGGCAGCAAACCGGTATTGGTCCGGTCCGGGGCGCTGTCGAGCTTGAGGCCGAGCAAGCCGATGACGTCCACCCCAAACCCGACGGTGCCCTGGGTGTATCCGGACTTCACGTTGAGGATGAAACCTTGGGCCCACTCTTGCGCCTTCGATTGCTGGTTGGCGCCGACGATGTCGGAATAGTCGCGGCTGAAGTAGTAATTGCGCGCCTGCAACGTCGCGGTGGTGTCTTCGACAAAGCCGGTTTCAGCCGCCATCGCACCTGTGGAAAAACTCGAGACGACAGCCAGGGACAACGCCGAACCGGTTGTTGGGAGAATCTGTTTCATCGTTTTTCTCTTATTGTTATTGATCGACTGATTGAAGGACTTCAGTTGCAGTGGATTTGCGAAGGGAAACGGGACGACGGGCGCTCAACAGCACATGGGTGGCCATGCCGAAAATCAGCCCCCAAAATGCCGCGGACAAACCGAACAACGACATGCCCGACGCCGTGACCAGAAAGGTCACCAGCGCGGCTTCGCGATCGCTCGGCACAGCCATCGCGCCCGTCAACGCGCCGGCAATGGCGGCGAACAGGGCCAGCCCGGCCAGCGCCGCGACCAGCTCTTTGGGGAACGCTGAAAACAGCGAGACCAGCGTGGCGCCGAAGATCCCCAACAGCAGGTAGCACAGGCCGCCGACGACCCCGGCCACGTAGCGTTTGCGAGGATTTTCGTGGGCTTCGCGACCGGTGCAGATCGCCGCGGTGATCGCCGCCAGATTCAGTCCATGGCAACCGAACGGCGCCAGCAGTGCCGTACCCAGCGCGCTACTGGCGATGATCGGGCTCGCCGGCGTTGGGTATCCGCTGGCGCGCAGCACCGCCATGCCGGGCACGAACTGACCGGTCAGCGCCACCATCACCAGCGGTAAGGCGATGTTCAGGATCGCGCCCAGGCTGAACTCAGGCGTTATCCACACCGGCGTGGCCAGGCCGATCACCAGCGCTTCACGATGCAAATCACCGGTGGCCGCGGCAATCGAACAGCCCACCAGCAGCACCACCATCACCGCATAACGTGGCATCACCCGCTTGCAGATCAGGTAGCAGGCAAACATCGCCAGGACCAGCAACGGTTTGTGCTGCATCGACACGAACAAACCGGTGCCGAAACTGAACAGGATCCCCGCCAGCATCGCCGCCGCGATGGCAGCGGGCAGTTTGCTGATGATCCGGTCGAAAGCCCCCGAGATGCCGACCACGAAAATGATCAGGCTGCTGACCAGATAAGCCCCCACCGCCTCTGCCATGGAGATGTCCGGCAACAGCGTCACCAGCAACGCCGAGCCAGGCGCCGACCAGGCAATGATCACCGGAACGCGGTAGCGCAGGCTCAAACCGATACCGAGCACGGCGCTGCCAATTGAGATCGCCCAGATCCAGGACGACAACACTTCCCGCGAAAGATGTGCTGCTTCTGCCGCCTGAAAGATGATCACCAACGGGCCGGCATAGGAAATCACCGTGGCAATGAATCCAGCCACGGCGGCCGACAACGAAAAGTCCTGGAAAAACGCTTTCATGATTCAGGCACCGGTCGCTGACAACGCTGGGCTGACGCCGGCAGCGCTGCGTCGGCTGCTGATGGCGAACACGGTCATGGCCAGGGCCGCCACCGCACCGGGCAAGGCAAACGCCATGAAGTTCAGTTGCAGGGGCAGGCTGATCCCGAGCAAGGCACCGCCCAGCAGCGGACCGACGATGGCCCCGTTGCGCCCGATGCCCGAGGCCCAGCCCAGACCTGTCGAACGAATCGTCATGGAGTAAAACTGCGCGGCGCAGGCGTACAAAAGAATCTGCGAGCCAATGGTGGTGGCACCCGCAATGGCGATCAGCAGGTACAACACCGGCATCGGGCTGTTGAAGCCCAGCAGAGTGATGGACACCGCCGCCATGGCGAAAAACACCGCCAACACTCTCGGCAGATTGAGTTTGTCACCCAGCACCCCGCCGCCGACCGCACCGAAAATCGCCCCGAAGTTCAACACCAGCAGGAACGACAGACTCGAACCCAGGCTGTAACCGGCGTTGGCCATCAGTTTCGGCAGCCAGGAACTCAGCGCGTACACCATCAACAGGCAACAGAAAAACGCCAGCCACAGCATCAGCGTGCGCAGCGCACGGCCTTCACGGAACAACTGCAACACCGGGGTGCCCGTGCCTTTCACTTCGGCCATGTGCAATTGATCGGACGTTTGCGCGACGTAGGCCGGATCAATCCGCTCAAGAATATTGCGCGCCTCTTCATTACGTCCCTGACGCAACATGAAGCCCACCGATTCGGGCAGGAAATACATGATCAGCGGCAACAACAGCAACGGCAGGATCGCCACGTAAAACACCGACTGCCAGCCGAAACTCGGGATCAGCACAATGCCCAGCCCGGCGGACAGCATGCCGCCCACCGAATAACCGCTGAACATGATCGCGACCAGCGTGCTGCGGATTTTTTTCGGCGCGTACTCGTTCATCAGCGCCACGACGTTAGGCATCACGCCGCCAATGCCGAGCCCGGCAATGAAGCGACAGAGGCCGAACTCGGTGGGGTTTCGGGCGAAACCATTGAGCACGGTGAAACCGCTGAAGAGCATCACGCAGATCGTGATGGCTTTCTTGCGGCCGATCTTGTCCGACAGCGGTCCGAAGAACAGTGCGCCGAACATCATGCCAAACAGTGCATAACTGCCCAGTGCACCGGCTTGCAAAGGACTGAGCCCCCACTCTTTCATCAGCATCGGCAAGACCACGCCGTAGATCACCAGATCGTAGCCGTCGAAGATGATGATCAGGGCACACCAGAACAGCACCATCCAGTGAAAGCGGTTGAAACGAGCGTTGTCGATAACCTCATGTACGTCGATCTTGCGCATGGCATATATCTCTTGTTGTTGTTTTTTCAGAGCGGCGGTAACACGGCTTACGTCCGTACAGCCGAGGGTAGAGCCGCCCGATACGAGGCAATATCCAGCGCGCGCAGACCACTATCCATTTTGTGCAGGGCCCTGAAACGGGCATGGGAACGGAAGGCATTGAGCCTCTGCGACAAATTGTCTTCTTTGCGATCACATTTGAACGCTAAGCTTGGGCCTATGGATGACTCAGATTATTTACGCCTGCTGACCATCGCGGCCGAGCAAGCCAACGCGTTCCTGTCCAACGCCCGCAAATGGGAGCGTGAGCGTTGGGTTTGCCAGCGCCTGCTGCAAGGCTTGAACATTCCCTATCGCGCCGATGAGTTCGCCCCAGCCGGGGAGCCGCCGGATGTGTTGTTTCGCGATGCCAGTTTCGAGGTGTTCTTCGTGCTCGACGAAGGCCGGCGCCTCAACGATGAATGGCGCGACGAACTGCAACGCCGACGCAGCGCGTTTTCCCTGAGCCAACTGGTGCGCCGCGAGGCCAAGCCACGACGCATCCCCGCCAACGAGTTCTTGCTGCGATTGGCGCCGACCTTGCGCAAAAAAGCGCACAACTACAAAGAGCGCGGCATGGATCTGGGTGAGCTGGACATCATTGCCTTCGCCAGCCTCAAACGCGAAGTGCTGGACCTGAACAGCCATTTCCCGCCGCCGACCGAATACCTGCGCCAAGGCTGGCGTTCATTGTCCTTGGTGGGGCCGACGTTCGCCCGCGTGCTGTTCGCTCACCCGGATGCGCCGGACTTCTTGCGCAGCAACCTGGGGCGCAGCATTGTTTTTGATGTCGGGATCAGCCTGTGAGGCTCGAGCCTTTCCCCGGTCAACAGCTAAGCTCCGTTCACAGCTGAATAATTTCCCTGTAGCTTCTACTCATTCAGCAACGTCTACCCCTGACGAGGCCCGATATGACCAGCCGCCTGAACCCCGACGACCAAAAGCATGTCGAAGAGTACCTGCAGTTGTCCCAGCACCAAGTCGAGCGCCGGCCCTTCCGACCGTGGATGCTCCTGGTGCTGGTGCTGGCAGTGACCATTGGTCTGGGCCTGTTGAGCCGACTTATCAGTTACCTGACGCTATGAGCTGCCTTGCGCTCGCTTGGGTAACGACGACAAAGATTTCTTTTAGCCTTGCGAGTTATCCCCATGTCCCATCGTATTGTCATTGTCGGCGGCGGCGCCGGCGGTCTGGAGTTGGCTACCCGTCTGGGTAAGACTCTGGGCAAGCGTGGCACGGCCAACGTGATGCTGGTCGACGCTAACCTGACCCACATCTGGAAACCGTTGTTGCACGAAGTGGCGGCCGGTTCCCTTAACTCTTCCGAAGACGAACTCAACTATGTGGCCCAGGCCAAATGGAACCACTTCGAGTTCCAACTGGGACGCATGAGCGGGCTCGATCGGGCGAAGAAAAAAATCCAGCTGGCCGCCACCTATGACGAAGCAGGTCTGGAGCTGGTACCGGCCCGTGAAGTGCCTTACGACTCGCTGGTGATCTCCGTCGGCAGCACCACCAACGATTTCGGCACCCAGGGCGCGGCGCAACACTGCCTGTTCCTCGACACCCGCAAACAGGCCGAGCGATTCCACCAGCAACTGCTCAATCACTATTTGCGCGCTCACGCAGGGCAAACCGACACGATCGAGCAAATCAGCGTGGCCATCGTCGGCGCCGGTGCCACCGGAGTAGAACTGGCCGCCGAACTGCACAACGCCGCCCACGAATTGGCAGCCTATGGCCTGGACCGGATCAAACCGGAAAACATGCACATCACCCTGATCGAAGCCGGTCCAAGGGTGTTGCCGGCGCTGCCGGAGCGCATTGGCGGACCTGTGCATAAAACCCTGGAGAAACTCGGGGTCAACGTCATGACCAATGCCGCTGTCAGCGAAGTGACGGCCGACAGCCTGATCACCGCCGACGGCAACGAAATCAAGGCCAGCCTGAAAGTCTGGGCCGCGGGGATTCGCGCACCGGGTTTCCTCAAGGACATCGATGGCCTGGAAACCAACCGCATCAATCAGCTGCAAGTGCTGCCGACCCTGCAAACCACCCGTGACGAGAACATCTTCGCCTTCGGTGACTGCGCCGCCTGCCCGCAACCGGGCAGCGACCGCAATGTGCCGCCACGTGCACAGGCCGCTCACCAGCAGGCTTCGTTGCTGGCCAAATCGCTGAAACTGCGCATTGAAGGCAAGGCACTGCCGGAGTACAAGTACACCGACTACGGCTCGCTGATCTCGCTGTCGCGTTTTTCGGCTGTGGGTAACCTGATGGGCAACCTCACCGGCAGCGTGATGCTCGAAGGCTGGCTGGCGCGGATGTTCTACGTGTCGCTGTACCGCATGCACCAGATGGCGCTGTACGGGCCGTTCCGAACGGCGATGCTGATGCTGGGCAGCAAGATCGGGCGCGGTACCGAGCCACGGCTGAAGCTGCACTGATGTAAACCTGTGGGAGCGAGCTTGCTCGCGATGGCGTCCTTTCTGTCGATATCAATGTCGCCTGATACACCGTCATCGCGAGCAAGCTCGCTCCCACAGGGTTTTGCGGCACGCCCAGTATTATCGAAGGCAAAAAAAATCCCCGTATCTTTCGATACGAGGATTTTTAATATGGTCGGGGTAAGGGGATTCGAACTCCTGACATCCTGCTCCCAAAGCAGGCGCGCTACCGGACTGCGCTATACCCCGGTAAAAAAAAGGCACCCTTGAAGGCGCCTTCTTCGATCAGCGCTTTTGGCCTCTGATCTTAAGATTCGATTCCAGCGCTAACTGGTTTCAAAAATGGTGGGTCGTGTGGGATTCGAACCTACGACCAATTGGTTAAAAGCCAACTGCTCTACCAACTGAGCTAACGACCCAAAAATGGTCGGGGTAAGGGGATTCGAACTCCTGACATCCTGCTCCCAAAGCAGGCGCGCTACCGGACTGCGCTATACCCCGGTTTGAAATTGGCTCCGTGACCAGGACTCGAACCTGGGACCCAATGATTAACAGTCATTTGCTCTACCGACTGAGCTATCACGGAACTACACATTTCAATTTACAACTTTGAAGCTTTACTGCGTTCTCTTCAACCCGTTCGCATCGCTGCGTTCGTGTGTCTGAGGCGCGCTATTCTACAATCTTCAGCACCTCTGTCAACCCCCTAAATTGCTTTCAAGTTAATGATTTGCAACTTATTTTAGATTCCTGCTTGGGGAGCGGAAACCCTGGCGGGTGACTTACTGCGGGGCGCACTTTACAAGCCTTTTCCTTTGAGTTCAACAGCCTAACGAAAAAAAGGCCTCGTTATGCGAGGCCTTTTCGATTTTGCTGCCGTTATGGATCAGACGAAGACGATTTCGTCGTTTTCCACCACGCCGTGAGCGGTATCGCCCGGCATGAATCGACCGGACAGAATCAACTGCGCCAGCGGGTTCTCGATCCAGCGCTGGATAGCGCGCTTGAGCGGCCGTGCGCCATACACCGGGTCGTAGCCGACCGCGATCAGCTTGTCCATCGCCTCAGGGCTGAGCTCAAGCTTCAGCTCGCGCTCGGTCAGGCGGCTGCGCAGACGCCCCAACTGGATCTCGGTAATACCGGCGATCTGATCCCGTGCCAACGGCTCGAAGATCACCACTTCGTCGACCCGGTTGATGAACTCCGGCCGGAAGTGGCTGGAAATCGCATCCATCACCGCCGCCCGCTGCGCCTCACGGTCACCGACCAGCTCCTGGATCTGTACCGATCCCAGGTTGGAGGTCATGACAATCACGGTGTTCTTGAAGTCCACCGTGCGGCCATGGCTGTCGGTCAGACGACCATCCTCGAGCACTTGCAGCAAGATGTTGAATACATCCGGGTGCGCCTTCTCGACTTCGTCCATGAGGATCACCGAATACGGCTTGCGACGTACGGCCTCGGTCAGGTAACCGCCCTCTTCGTAGCCCACGTAGCCTGGTGGCGCACCGATCAAGCGAGCCACGGAATGTTTCTCCATGAACTCGGACATGTCGATCCGCACCATCGCCTCTTCAGTATCGAAGAGGAACTCGGCCAGGGCCTTGCACAGCTCGGTTTTACCGACACCGGTCGGGCCGAGGAACATGAACGAGCCGCTTGGCCGGTTCGGGTCGGACAACCCGGCGCGGGAACGCCGCACCGCATTGGAAACCGCAACCACAGCTTCGTCCTGGCCGATCACACGCTGGTGCAACAGGCTTTCCATTTTCATCAGCTTTTCGCGCTCGCCTTCGAGCATTTTCGACACCGGAATACCGGTCCACTTCGAAACGACTTCGGCGATCTCTTCTTCAGTCACCTTGCTGCGCAGCAACTGGTTTTCGGCTTTGCCATGCTGGTCGACCATTTGCAGGCTGCGCTCCAGATCCGGGATCACCCCGTACTGCAACTCGGCCATGCGGTTCAGGTCACCTTTGCGGCGAGCGGCTTCCAGTTCCTGACGAGACTGCTCGATCTTCTGCTGGATTTGCGCAGAACCCTGCACCTCGGCTTTTTCCGAGTTCCAGATTTCTTCGAGATCCGAGTACTCACGCTCATGACGCGCGATTTCTTCCTGCAGTTTTTCCAGACGCTTCTTCGCCGCGTCGTCACTTTCTTTCTTCAGCGCCTGGGATTCCACCTTCAGCTGAATCAGGCGACGCTCCAGACGGTCCAGCACTTCCGGCTTGGAGTCGATCTCCATGCGGATGCGGCTGGCGGCCTCATCGATCAGGTCGATGGCCTTGTCCGGCAACTGCCGGTCAGTGATGTAGCGATGGCTGAGCTTGGCCGCGGCAATGATCGCGCCGTCGGTAATCGCCACCTTGTGGTGAACCTCATAACGCTCCTTGAGGCCACGCAGGATGGCGATGGTGTCTTCTTCGCTCGGCTCGTCCACCAGCACTTTCTGGAAACGTCGCTCGAGGGCGGCGTCCTTCTCGATATATTGGCGGTACTCGTTGAGCGTGGTGGCGCCAACGCAGTGCAGCTCACCGCGGGCCAGGGCCGGCTTGAGCATGTTGCCAGCATCCATCGAGCCCTCACCTTTACCGGCGCCGACCATGGTATGCAGTTCGTCGATGAACAGAATGATCTGCCCTTCCTGCTTCGACAGTTCATTGAGCAATGCCTTGAGGCGCTCTTCGAACTCGCCGCGATACTTGGCGCCAGCGATCAGCGCCCCCATGTCCAGGGACAACAGGCGCTTGCCCTTGAGGCCATCCGGCACTTCACCATTGATGATGCGCTGGGCCAGGCCTTCGGCGATGGCGGTCTTACCCACGCCAGGCTCACCGATCAGCACCGGGTTGTTCTTGGTACGACGTTGCAGCACCTGGATGGTCCGGCGAATTTCATCGTCACGGCCGATCACCGGATCCAGCTTGCCGTCCTCGGCGCGCTTGGTCAGGTCGACGGTGTACTTATCCAGGGCCTGTCGTGCTTCTTCGTGGTTCGGGTCGTTGACGGCCTCGCCGCCGCGCAGGTTGTTGATCGCATTTTCCAGGGCTTTCTTGCTCACGCCCTGGCCGAGCAACAGCTTGCCGAGCTTGCTGTTCTCGTCCATGGCGGCGAGCAGCACCAGTTCGCTGGAGATAAACTGGTCACCCTTCTGCTGGGCCAGACGGTCGGCCTGATTGAGCAGGCGCGCCAGATCCTGCGACATGTTCACGTCACCGGTCGGGTTCTGGATTTTCGGTAGCTGGTCGAGCTCTTTGGTCAGCTCTTTACGCAAGCTGTTGACGTCGAAGCCCACCTGCATCAGCAGGGGCTTGATCGAGCCGCCCTGCTGTTCGAGCAAGGCCTGCATCAAGTGCGCCGGTTCAATGGCCGGATGATCGTGGCCGACAGCCAGGGATTGGGCATCGGACAACGCTAACTGCAATTTGCTGGTTAAACGGTCTATACGCATGGGTCACCTTCCTTTTGAGCAGGCCGGACCTATAAAACATCCTGAATGAAGAAACCTGCCAGATACCACAATAGATGTGGTCGATTCTGGGAGTTTCAAGCGTCGGGACGTTGATGCAAGTCAGGCAAGTCTAGCGTTCGAGCCAGACAAGGGAGGCAAAACGACCGGTGCGGGGCGCACGGCGGTAGGAAAAGAAGCGTGGATCGGTGACGGTGCAGAAACCGCCACCGTAGACAGCGGTTACACCACGAGCTGCCAGACGCAAGCGCGCCAACATATAGATGTCGGCCATGAATTTGCCGGGGTTTTGGCTTGGTACAAAAGCTTGAGCTGCTTGCGGCAACTGCTGGACGAATGTCTCGCGCACTTCGGGGCCGACTTCAAAGGCTTGCGGACCAATGGCCGGACCTAACCAGACGAGCACTTCTGCTGGTGGCACGGCCAGGCTGTCGAGGGTTGCTTCCAGCACGCCCGCCGCCAACCCGCGCCAACCGGCATGGGCCGCAGCGACGCGGGTGCCGGCACGGTCGCAAAACAGCGCAGGCAGGCAATCGGCGGTCATCGCCGCGCAGGCGACGCCCGGCGTTGATGTCCAACAGGCATCAGCCGTATCCACCCGGCCAGGATCGGCATGGACCACGACGATGCCGTGGACCTGCTGCAGCCAGGCCGGTTGAATGGAGAAATGATCGGTAAGACGACGGCGATTCTCGGCAACAGCTTCAGGGCTGTCGTCGACGTGATCGCCGAGGTTGAGGCTGTCGAACGGCGCCATACTGACGCCGCCCGCACGGGTGGTGACGCAGGCTTTGACCCCGGCCGGCGCGGGCCAGTCAGGAATCAGCCAGTCACTCATCCGATGAACGCCTCGCGGTCTTGCTTGAGCAGGGTCAGCAGCCAGACGAAATCTTCCGGCAACGGCGATTCCCAGCTCATGCGCTGACCGGTGGTCGGATGATCCAGTTCCAGGAAACGCGCATGCAGCGCCTGACGCGGGAAGTTTTTCAGCGACTCGACCATGGTCGGGTTGGCGGCCGGCGGGATACGGAAACGACCGCCGTAGGCAGGATCTCCGACCAACGGGTAGTTGATGTGCGCCATGTGCACGCGAATCTGGTGCGTACGACCGGTTTCCAGCTTCACCCGCACGTGAGTGTGGGAGCGGAAGCGCTCGAGCACGCGGTAATGGCTGACGGCTTGCTTGCCACCTTCCATCACGGCCATGCGCTGGCGTTGCTGGCCGTGACGACCGATCGGCGCGTTGATCTTGCCACCGGCTGTCACCACACCGATCACGATGCACTCGTAGATCCGGCTGACGCTGCGGCTCTGCAACTGTGTAACCAGCTGCGTCTGCGCTTGAATGGTCTTGGCCACCACCATCAGACCGGTGGTGTCCTTGTCCAGGCGATGCACGATACCGGCGCGGGGCACATTGATGATGTCCGGCACGTGGTGCAGCAAGGCGTTGAGCAAGGTGCCGTCGGCATGACCGGCAGCCGGGTGCACCACCAGGCCCGCTGGCTTGTTGATCACCAGGATATCGTCGTCTTCATAGACGATATCCAGGGCTATGTCTTGAGCGACCCATTCGCCCTGAGCTTCCTGCTCGGCAGTCAGCTCAAGGATGGCGCCGCCGTGGACGATGTCTCGCGGGCGGATAACCGCCCCATCCACAGTCAGGCGGCCGTCTTTGATCCAGGCGGAAAGGCGCGAGCGCGAGTGCTCAGCGAATAATTGTGCGGCGACTTGATCGAGGCGTTGGCCGCCCAATTCGGACGGCACCTCTGCGCGAAGTTCAATTTTATCGGACATGCTCAGACTAGGCGTCGGCACAGCCTTTGGTTTCGGCTGCGCGCTTGTGGTTAAATACGGCGTCTTTTGCCCCGAGGCTATTCAACGGGGCGCTCATCATAACAGGACGGCCACGCCCAAGACAGCGGCCGTCATAGGGACGCAAGCCGCCATGCAAGTGAAACACCTGCTGCTGATCGCCATCCTCGCATTGACCGCTGCTTGCTCATCGAAGGAAGTCGTAGACGAAAACCTCAGTGAAGTCGAGTTGTACCAACAGGCTCAAAATGACCTGGACAACAGTAGCTACACCAGTGCCATCGCCAAGCTGAAGGCTCTGGAATCGCGTTATCCGTTCGGTCGCTATGCCGATCAGGCGCAACTCGAACTCATCTACGCCAACTACAAGAACACCGAGCCAGAAGCGGCAAAATCCGCTGCGGAACGCTTCATTCGCCTGCACCCACAGCACCCGAACGTCGATTATGCCTACTACCTCAAGGGCCTGACTTCTTTCGACCAGGACGTCGGCCTGCTGGCGCGTTTCCTGCCGCTGGACATGACCAAGCGTGACCCGGGCGCCGCCCGCGACTCCTACAACGAGTTCGCCCAGCTGACCAGCCGCTTCCCGAACAGCCGCTACGCACCGGATGCCAAGCAGCGCATGATCTATCTGCGCAACCTGCTGGCGGCCTATGAAATTCACGTGGCCGATTACTACCTGACCCGTCAGGCCTATGTCGCCGCCGCGAACCGCGGTCGTTATGTGGTGGAAAACTTCCAGGAAACCCCTTCGGTCGGCGACGGCCTGGCGGTGATGACCGAGGCCTACCAGCGCCTGCACCTGGACGAACTGGCTGCCACCAGCCTGGAAACCCTGAAGCTCAACTACCCGAACCACCCGACGCTGGTAGACGGTCAGTTCGTACCGACCGTGGCCGAAGCCGACAACCGTTCGTGGCTGAGCAAGACGACCCTGGGCCTGATCGAGTCCCGTCCGCCGCTGCCACCGGGCGAAACCCGCGCCAACCAGGACGTACAGAAGCAGTTCCAGGACGCCAAGGACGCCATCCCGGCCGAACTCAAGCCTAAAGATGACAATGGCGACGCGGTCGAAGAAGAAAATCACGAAGCGCAAGGCAACAACAGCGACCGTTCGTGGTTCAGCTACATGACCTTCGGCGTGTTCGACTGACACCCCGGGTTGTGCAAAAAGGGAGACTTTCGAGTCTCCCTTTTTTATTTCAGCGCTTTATTACACTGTGCGCCTGGCAGGACCTTGGCTAAACTGCCGGATCATCAGCCGAAAAGCAGCTCACCATGCTTCGTTTATTGTTCTGGATTGCCCTGATTGCCGCTGCAGTGTGGCTCTGGCGCAAGATCAAGGGGCAGGCTTCCACCCCCAGATCCCCTGCCGAGCGGGAAGCGGCGCCCATGGTCCGTTGCGCCCATTGTGGCGTCCACCTGCCCCGTGACCGCGCGCTGAGCCTCGACCAGCAATGGTATTGCAGCCAGGCTCATCTCGAGCAAGGCAAGGGCTCCAGTGGCCGCTGACACTTGCGCAGAAATGGCAGCCGTTTAAGGTCTATCGCGCATCACCAAGGAACTGAAAGGTGTTGAACGACGTCTGACACAGATTATTCAAGACCTCTCTCTGCGAATGAACCGGGTAATCGAAAACGTCCTTTATCTGCAGCGCCGCGAGCAAATGCCGCCGCTACGGCTCGATCCGAAATCACTGGAAATACTCGATAATGAAGCCCCGGCCCGCCATTTCAGAGGCCTGGGGCTTTATCTGTCCGGCCAGCCGGGCGAAAGCACTCTGTCCCGCCTAGACTTCAAGGCACGCCAGGAAAACAGCTGCTTTTGCATGATTTATGCTCACGGACGAACCCCACGTTGAACACAAGACCACGACAAAAAGTCTTGATCGTCGATGACGAGCCGGACATTCGCGAACTACTGGAAATCACCCTGGGAAGGATGAAGCTGGAGACGTTCAACGCCCGCAACATCGGCGAAGCGCAATCGCTGCTCAAACGCGAAACCTTCGATCTATGCCTGACCGACATGCAGTTGTCGGACGGTACCGGCCTTGAGTTGGTGCAGCACATCCAGCAGCGCCACCCTCAGGTCCGGGTGGCGATGATCACCGCCTATGACAGTCTCGAAAACGCGATCAATGTGCTCAAGGCCGGGGCATTCGACTTCCTGACCAAACCGGTGGACCTTGCACGCCTGCGTGAACTGGTCACCAGTGCCCTGCTGGTTCCTGCCCGCGGGGTCGGCATCGATCGACGCTTGCTGGGCGACTCATTGCCCATGCGCAACCTGCGCAAGCACATCACCAAACTGGCCAGCAGCCATGCGACGGTATACATCAGCGGAGAGTCCGGCAGTGGCAAGGAGTTGGTCGCGCGCCTGATCCATGATCAAAGCCCCCGCGCCAATCAGCCGTTCATTGCGATCAACTGCGCGGCGATTCCCTCGGAACTGTTGGAGAGCGAGTTTTTCGGCCATCGCAAAGGCAGTTTCAGCGGCGCCATCGAAGATAAACCCGGCCTGTTCCAGGCAGCTCACGGCGGTACCCTGCTCCTCGACGAAGTAGCCGACCTGCCGCTGGCCATGCAAGTCAAACTGCTGCGTGCGATTCAAGAGAAATCCGTACGCAGCGTCGGAGGACAGCAGGAAGTGGCAGTGGATGTGCGCATTCTCTGCGCCACGCACAAAGACCTTGGCGCCGAAGTCGCCGCCGGACGATTTCGTCATGATCTTTACTACCGCTTGAACGTGATCGAACTCCGGGTGCCGCCCTTGCGCGAGCGCCGTGATGACATCGAAATGCTAGCCAGCCACATACTCAAGCGTCTGGCCGTCGATAGCGGTCAACCTGCGGCGAGACTCCACCCCCAAGCCCTCGATGCGCTGAAAAGCTATCGTTTTCCGGGCAATGTGCGGGAACTGGAAAACATGCTCGAACGGGCGCACACCTTGTGTGAGGACAATCAGATCGAAGCCGGTGACCTGCGCCTGGCTGAAGGCAACCGTGGCGCCGAGGGCGGCCTGCCGGACCTGACCCGGATCGACAATCTGGAAGCCTACCTGGAAAACGTCGAACGCCAACTGCTGCTCCAGGCCCTGGAGGAAACCCGCTGGAACCGCACGGCGGCGGCTCAGCGGTTGAACCTGTCATTCAGGTCGATGCGTTACCGGCTCAAGAAGCTGGGACTGGATTGAGGCTTTAAAGTCTTCCGGCAGGCGCATAAGGCGCCGGATCGATAATCGGCGCACGGCCCAGCATCACATCGGCAAACAGCTGGCATGACGCCGGCGCCAGCACCAGCCCGTTTCGGTAATGCCCGCAGTTGAGCCAAAGCCCGTCAAACCCCGGCACCGGGCCGATGTAAGGAATGCCCTCGGGTGATCCCGGGCGCAATCCGGCCCAGTGCCCCACCACTTCGGCATCGGCCAGCGCCGGGATCAACTCCACAGCGGACGCCTTCAGGCTTTCCAGTGCCGACCCGGTCGGCGTCTTGTCGAAGCCTTCATGCTCCAGCGTACTGCCGATCAGTATGTGCCCGTCGCGCCGGGGAATCGCATAACGGCCCTTGGCCAGGACCATGCTCGGCAGGAAATCCGCCGCACACTTGTAGAGAATCATCTGCCCTTTCACCGGCTCGACCGGCAGCGCCAGATCAAGAAGCTTGAGCAAATCACCGCTCCAGGCCCCCGCCGTCAGGACGATTTGATCGCCCGGGACAATACCTGTGGAGGTCTGCACCCCGACCACTTTGTTGCCGTCACGAACAAACCCGCTGACTTCGCACTGCTCCTGGATCGTCACGTTCGGCAGCGCCAGCAACGCGGCCTTGAGTGACTTCACCAGACGCGGATTACGCACGTTGGCGACGTCGGCCATGTAGATCGCCCGGGAAAAACCACTGCCTAGCACCGGCACGGCGTCGTGTGCTGCCGAAATATCTACCGCGCTAAGCGGGCGACTTTCCCGGACGGCCCATGCCAGGGCTTCAGCCTCGTCATCCAGATCCAGCCAGTACAGACCGGTGGTGTGCACTTGCGGATCAACGCCAGTGGCGGCAAACAAGCGCTCGCCCAACTGTGGATAAAAGTCCTGGGACCAGTGAGCCAAGGCAGTGACCGCCGGGCTGTAGCGCCACGGGTAAAGCGGCGAAACGATGCCGCCGCCGGCCCAGGACGATTCCTGGCCGACGCTCGAGCGATCCAGCAGCACAACGCTTTGCACTTCGGAGGCGAGATTGTAAGCCGTCAGCAATCCAATCACCCCACCGCCGACAATCACCACTTGCTGTTGCCTGGTCATGTTCTGATCCAATCGTTAAATAGACAGAGGGTACAAAAGGCACCCGAAAAAGAAACTCAGCGCCCCCAGCAGTCTTTGCTGGTCAGGCCGGATTTCGCGTTGACCATACCGAGCACACCGGTGTTGGTGATGGTCAGATCACCGCACTTGTCAGTGGCCATGCTCGAGTCAGCCTTGCGCACTGCCGTCAGCAGAAAGGTCTGGTCGGTCAGGGTCGGTGTGATGCTGTAGTAATCATTGCCGGCACTGAGGCCTGTCGCATCGGTGTAGACATTTTTCTGCGAGTAGAAACGCTCCAGGAGCTGCGCCTGCTCCGAGAGCAGACCGGCCACTTCTGCGCGACGGCCCTTGTTCAGGTATTCGGTGAAACTCGGGGCGGCAATGGTCATGACAATACCGATGATCGCAATCACGATCATGATTTCGATCAGGGTAAACCCGCGGTTGGAACTACGCATGCATCAATTCTCAGTCACTGTATTTGTCGCCACATGATGCGACGGCTGCCGCCGGACTTTTCCATCCCCGCAGTACCGTCGCCAGTGGAATCGTTCACGGCCCCGCCATTGTCACTGGCGTCCTGGGCCGAATGCTCTCCGATAAAGATCACGCCATCGGACAGCGTGTCGCTGTTGTCGACCACTCCATCGGCGTTGCCGTCGAGCATCTTAACGCTGATCGCCTCGGGCAGCTTCAGGCAGACGGCCTTCAACCCCTGATTGCTGTGATAAAAACCGTACCAGTTGCCTTTGGCCAGACAGGTTGGCCGGTTCAGCGCTGGTGAATCCGCTGACGAGGCCGCGTGCGCCGACATCGACAGATCAAGCGCGACGACGACAGCGAACAGTTGTGACCATAACCTGACAGGTCGCTCAGTACTTCGCATAGATGCTCTCCACCACACTGCGCGAATGCCCTGCGATGCCGACTGCCGTTACCCGATACAAGGTTGCCGGGGTATTGATTGGCACATTCACCGCATTTCGGCTGACACCGATGTTTTGCACGCCATAAAAGCCCTTGCCCGATGCAATCCAGGTCACTCCGGAAGAGGCGTTGAAACCGGCAGCGGTAATAGTCGAAGACTCTGACGGTGGCGCACATTGAACGATGCCGCTACAAACAGGTAGCGCATAACTGTCCCGCTGCACTGTACCCTCGCCCACCCGCAAGGCGGCTTCGGCACTCTGGAACGACTGGTTGCGCAGGGCGACGCTACCGGCCATTTTTTCCTGCAGGGTCGCGCTCTGCATCGATGAAAGACCAATCAGCGTCAGCAAGAGCAAGAACACCAGACTGACCAACAGTGCCATGCCGCGTTGGGCGAAATACGTCTTGAGAGCACGATTCATTGGCACTCCCTCATGGCAAGCGGTTGCGCAGTGCGGCAACCACGTTGAAGGTTTGATCGCTCACCCGGTGGTTCGGATCGAAGAGAGTCAGGCTCAGGCGAACGCTACGAATCAGCGCGGGGTCCGGCGGGTTGCTGCTGTAGCGCGAAGCAGCCAGATCAGTGGCCGTGCTGGCCAGGCCGAAGCTCACGTCGAAAGCACTGACGTTGTCCACCAATACCTGGTCTGCTGCGGCCCCGCCTTTCATAAGCAGTTGGTTATTGCTGAAGCTGTAAATCAGCCTCCGGACCGGAAAGGCCAATTGCCCTGCCACTGGCGTCCGACCTTCACTGTAGGCCGTCGAATGGGTTCGACAATCGGAAAGCACGGTCCAGTCCGGTTTGCCGCCATGAGCGCCGACATCCGCCGTAACCAGCGTCAACTTGCGGCCGCCGTTGTCCCAACGGATCGGCGTTAGCTGACTGGCATGAAAATCACCTTTCTCACTTGAATCGGTGATCGTTGCCAGACAACCGAACATCCCGACCATGCGGACTTCCTGAATCATTTTGCTCAACACAAAACGTGCGTCCTCCTGTATGTTCGCGGCCGCATTCTGGCTGAGATAGGTGTTCTTGGCCGCGATGAAAATCTGCACCACGCCCAGCACCACGATCAGGCTCAATGCCAGGGCAATCAGCAACTCGACCAGGCTAAAACCTCTGCTTGAGCGGCTCACGGGATCACCGTCGGATCAATGGCCGCGCGACTGCTCAGGACGAAGCTGCGCCGCGAGTCGGCAGCCTTCACAGCCCGTGAGTCGTCCCAGGTGATCGTGATGGTGTACACCTTCTGGTTGACGGTGACACTGCCCGTCGCGGAGGCACCGAGTGAACTGACAATGTTGGTATTGAAGTCAAACAGGTCCTGGTCCCGGGTAACGTCCGGATTGCCCGAAGCCGGCGGCGCAATGGTGTAGTCCGCAGCAGCGTTGGCGCGAATACGGTCCATCAGGTCGTAGGCGATAAAACTGGCCTGACTGGTCATGCGCGCGCTGTCCGTGTACTTCAGCGCATTGAGCTGAAACGCCGCCGCCCCCAGCAGGCCCACTCCCAGAATGACTAACGCCACCAGGACTTCGACCAGCGTCATGCCCTCCTGCGCACCTTGCCTCCCTGCCCTCATCCGCACTTTCCACCCAATAGAATTCGTCCGTTCAAACACACAGTCAGCGTCCTGCCTTGTGCGCCCCGCCCATAGCTGATCACCACCTCTGAGGACGGTGATGACAGTCCGCCCATGCTGTTGAAATCGATGGCAGTGACGCCAGAGGTTAGCGCCAGAGTTGCGCCGCTGCTCATCGCCGGAACAACCCGTAATACATTGGCCAAAGCGCCAGTACCGTCGTAAATCGCCAGTTCCCCACTCCAGACATCCCCACCCGCCGTCGGGCGCACCCGTGTGGTATTGCCCCGATCGATGGCTTCGAGCCGGGCAAAATTCAGGGCTCGTCGCAGGTCAGCGATTTCAGTATCAGCCCTGGTTGTTTGCGTCGAGCGGGTAAACGCCGGGACAGCCAGAGTCAGCAGCATCAGGAGGATCGCGATCGCGACCAGCAACTCGATCAGCGTGAAACCTTTTGTAGGATGATCCATCGGGGCCTTCTGTTTCCTTCGGCTATACCTGCTCTTGCGCGGCACAACATTCGAGCGATGCGGTGCGTTTGCGTTGCCATTTCTCGCGCAGGGATTGCGCGAGCCACAACACGCCACGGAGGGAGATGTCATGCGACAACAAGGCTTCAGCCTGATCGAACTGCTCATGGGACTGGCAATTACGGGAATTGTTCTGCACTTGGTCAGTCCGGCGTTCGCAACGCTGATCGAGTCGAACCAAAGACAGCAAGCGGCCCAGGCTCTTTCCAGCGGTATTCGCACCGCCCGGAGCGAAGCCATCACCCGCAACCAGGCCGTGGTGATTCACGGCATC
This sequence comes from Pseudomonas sp. GM74, assembly GCF_000282455.1. GTDB lineage: Bacteria > Pseudomonadota > Gammaproteobacteria > Pseudomonadales > Pseudomonadaceae > Aquipseudomonas. The sequence goes on along the minus strand of NZ_AKJG01000103.1, from coordinate 40,753 downwards.
AATGGCGACTGGAGCCAAGGCTGGCGGATGATCCTGGATATCAGCGGCAAGGGGGAGATGGACAGCGACAATCCACTGCTGGCCGAACGCCAGAGCGGCGCACGCGTGTTGATTGCGGGGAACGGTCCGGTCGAAAGCTCAATACGCTTCAGAGGTCAGGGCGAAGCACTGTTTGGAGGGACGTTACACATTTGCGGCGTTCGCGAACCGGTAAGCCAACACCAAGTGGTGTTGGCACGGACCGGTCGCGTCAGCCTGCGCAACGACAAGGTTGAGCAGGCGTTATGCGAAAAAAGGACTGAATTCAGAGCAACGAGCGAACGCGCAGTTCTTTAGGCATCGAGAACGTGATGTTCTCCTCGCGACCGGCCAGTTCATCGGCACCGGTGGCACCCCAGGCCTGCAACTGCTGGATCACGCCGCGCACCAGGACTTCCGGGGCGGATGCGCCGGCGGTGATGCCGATACGCTCGACGCCGTCGAACCAGCTCTTTTGCAGGTCTTCGGCACCGTCGATCAGGTAGGCCGGAGTGGACATGCGCTCTGCCAATTCGCGCAAGCGATTGGAGTTGGAGCTGTTCGGGCTGCCGACCACCAGCACCACGTCACATTCGTCGGCCAATTGCTTGACCGCGTCCTGACGGTTTTGCGTGGCGTAGCAAATGTCGTCCTTGCGCGGCCCACCGATGGCCGGGAAGCGCGAACGCAGGGCATCGATAACGCGGCTGGTATCGTCCATCGACAGTGTGGTCTGGGTCACGAAGGCGAGCTTTTCAGGGTTGTTCACCTGCAACGCCGCGACATCCTTCTCGTCTTCGACCAGGTAGATCGCGCCGCCATTGCCGGCATCGTACTGGCCCATGGTGCCTTCGACTTCCGGGTGACCGGCGTGGCCGATGAGTATGCACTCTCGACCGTCACGGCTGTAGCGCGCCACTTCGATGTGGACTTTGGTCACCAGCGGGCACGTGGCGTCGAACACTTTCAGCCCTCGGCCAGCCGCTTCGCTGCGCACAGCCTGGGAAACGCCGTGGGCGCTGAAGATCACGATGACGTCGTCCGGCACCTGATCCAGCTCTTCGACGAAGATCGCGCCACGGGAGCGCAGGTCTTCGACGACAAATTTGTTGTGAACCACTTCGTGGCGCACATAGATCGGCGGCCCGAAGACTTCCAGGGCGCGGTTGACGATTTCGATCGCCCGGTCCACACCGGCGCAGAAGCCACGGGGGTTGGCGAGTTTGATTTGCATGCTGTGCCTCGTGTCTTGCGCGCGAAAACAATGAAAAACAAACTGTGGGAGCGAGCTTGCTCGCGATGGCGGAGTGTCAGTCAATATCAATATTGAATGTCAGGCACTCATCGCGGGCAAGCTCGCTCCCACAGGGTCAGGTGGCAACAGTAGCTGCCCCATGATGCCTTACAGCGCTTTGACGGAAATGATTTCCACGTCAAAGGTCAACGTCTTGCCCGCCAGCGGGTGGTTGAAGTCGATGGTCACTTGCGCGTCATCGAACTCTTTGACCACGCCCGGCAATTCAGTATTGGCCGCATCGTTGAAGATCACCAGCAAGCCAGGCGACAGTTCCATGTCCTGGAACTGGGAGCGCGGGATGATCTGCACGTTTTGCGGGTTCGGCTGGCCGAAAGCGTTTTCCGGCTCGATGCTCAGTGTACGCTTGTCACCGGCCTTGAAACCGAACAGCGCCGCTTCGAAACCTGGCAACAAGTTGCCGTCACCGACCTTGAAGGTCGCCGGGGCCTTGTCAAAGGTACTGTCCACCGTGTCGCCGTTCTCCAGGCGCAATGCGAAATGCAAGGTGACTTCCGTGTTCTGGCCAATGCGTTGCTCAGCCAATACCTGTTCAGTCATGAACGGTTTCTCCGGTCTTTTTACTTTTGAACATATCCAGTGCCAGCATGACAGCCCCAACAGTGATGGCACTGTCGGCAAAGTTGAACGCCGGGAAATACCAGCGGTTCTGCCAATGCACCAGGATGAAATCGATCACATGGCCCAAGGCAATGCGGTCATACAAATTGCCCAGCGCGCCGCCAAGCACCAGTGCCAGCGCAATCGCCAGCCAGGTCTCGTTGCGCCCCAGACGCTTGAGCCACACCACCAGCACCGCACTGACCACGACCGCGATCAACGCGAACAGCCAGCGCTGCCAGCCGGAGCTGTCAGCCAGGAAGCTGAACGCCGCGCCAGTGTTGTAGGCCAGGGTCCAGCTGAAGTAATCGGGGATGATCACGATCTGCTGATACATCTGGAGCTTGCCTTCGAAGTAGAACTTGCTGGCCTGGTCAATGACCAGGACCAGCAAACTCAACCAGAGCCAGCTCAGCCGTCCGAAACGGCCAACGGCATTAGGCATAGTGACGGACCTCGCCAGCGCCGCTGATGTTGTCGACACAACGACCGCAGATTTCCGGATGCTCCGGGTTCACGCCGACGTCTTCACGGCAGTGCCAGCAACGGGCGCACTTGGCATGGCTCGACTTGACAATCTTCAGCTTCAGGCCGCTGACTTCGGTGACCACGGCATCGGCCGGTGCCTGCACCAATGGCGCAACACTGGCGGTCGACGTGATCAGTACGAAACGCAATTCGTTGCTCAACTTGGCCAGGTCGGCGGTCAGCGCATCTTCGGCGAACAGCGTCACTTCGGCCTGCAGGTTGCCACCGACAGCCTTGGCGGCGCGCTGGATCTCCATTTCCTTGTTGACCGCGACCTTGACCGCCATGATCCGGTCCCAGTAAGCGCGATCCAGCTCGATGCCTTCCGGCAGTTCGCTCAGGCCTTCGTACCAGGTATTGAGCATGACGGACTCATTACGCTCGCCCGGCAGGTATTGCCACAGTTCGTCGGCGGTGAACGCCAGGATCGGCGCGATCCAGCGCACCAGCGCCTCGGAGATGTGGAACAGCGCGGTCTGGCACGAACGGCGGGCCTTGCTGTCGGCGCCAGTGGTGTACTGACGGTCCTTGATGATGTCGAGGTAGAAGCCGCCCAGCTCCTGTACGCAGAAGTTGTGGATCTTCGAGTACACGTTCCAGAAGCGGTATTCGCCGTAGTGCTCTTGCAGCTCGCGTTGCAGCAGCAGGGTACGGTCCACGGCCCAACGGTCCAGAGCCAGCATTTCTTCGGCCGGCAGCAGGTCGGTGGCCGGGTTGAAGCCGGTCAGGTTGGAAAGCAGGAAGCGCGCGGTGTTACGGATACGCCGGTAGGCGTCCGCACTGCGTTGCAGGATCTGCTCGGAAACCGCCATTTCGCCCGAATAGTCGGTCGAAGCGACCCACAGACGCATGATGTCGGCGCCCAGGGTGTCGTTGACTTTCTGTGGCGCAATCACGTTACCCAGGGACTTGGACATCTTGCGGCCGGACTCGTCGACGGTGAAGCCGTGAGTCAGCAGTTCGCGATACGGTGCGTGGTTGTCGATGGCGCAACCGGTCAGCAGCGACGAGTGGAACCAGCCACGGTGTTGGTCCGAGCCTTCCAGGTACAGGTCGGCGCGCGGGCCGGTTTCGTGGCCCATCGGGTGCGAACCGCGCAGGACGTGCCAATGCGTGGTGCCCGAGTCGAACCAGACGTCCAGGGTGTCGCTGATTTTGTCGTACTGCGGCGCTTCGTCGCCCAGCAGCTCGGCGGCGTCCAGCTTGAACCAGGCCTCGATGCCTTCGACTTCAACGCGCTTGGCCACGATTTCCATCAGCTCGACGGTACGTGGGTGCAACTCGCCGCTTTCCTTGTTCAGGAAGAACGGGATCGGCACGCCCCAGTTGCGCTGACGGGAAATGCACCAGTCCGGACGGTTGGCGATCATAGAGTGCAGGCGCGCCTGCCCCCAGGCCGGAACGAACCGGGTCTCTTCGATGGCTTTGAGCGAGCGCTGACGCAGGGTGTCGCCGGTGGTCGGCTGCTTGTCCATGCCGATGAACCACTGCGCGGTGGCGCGGTAGATCAGCGGGGTCTTGTGGCGCCAGCAGTGCATGTAGCTGTGTTCGATGATAGTGGTGTGCAGCAGCGCACCGACTTCGGTCAGCTTGTCGACTATGGCCGGGTTGGCCTTCCAGATGAACTGGCCGCCGAAGAATTCCAGCGAGGTCGCGTATACGCCGTTGCTTTGAACCGGATTGAGGATGTCATCGTTGACCATGCCGTACTTCTTGCAGGTCACGAAGTCGTCCACGCCATAGGCTGGAGCGGAGTGAACCACACCGGTGCCGGCGCCCAGCTCAACGTAGTCGGCCAGGTAAACCGGCGACAGACGGTCGTAGAACGGGTGACGGAAGTTGATCAGTTCCAGCGCTTTACCGGTGGTGGTCGCAATGACCGAACCTTCCAGCGAGTAGCGCGCCAGGCACGACTCGACCAGTTCTTCAGCCAGTACCAGCAGCTTGTCGCCGACGTCGACCAGGGCGTAGTTGAATTCCGGGTGAACGTTCAGCGCCTGGTTGGCCGGGATGGTCCACGGGGTGGTGGTCCAGATCACGATCGAGGCAGGCTTGGCCAGCGACGACAGGCCGAAAGCGGCAGCCAGTTGGGCTTCATCGGCAATCGGGAACGCCACGTCGATGGTCGAGGACTTCTTGTTTTCGTATTCGACTTCCGCTTCGGCCAGGGCCGAACCGCAGTCAAAGCACCAGTTCACAGGCTTCAAGCCCTTGAACACGAAACCGCCCTTGACGATTTCAGCCAAGGCACGGATTTCACCGGCCTCGTTCTTGAAGTCCATGGTCTTGTACGGGTTGGCGAAGTCGCCCAGCACGCCCAGACGGATGAACTCGGATTTCTGCCCTTCAATCTGCTCGGTGGCATAGGCCCGGCACAGTTCGCGGGTCTTGTCCGCGCCCAGGTTCTTGCCGTGGGTCACTTCGACCTTGTGCTCGATCGGCAGGCCGTGGCAGTCCCAGCCCGGTACGTAAGGCGCGTCGAAGCCCGACAGGGTCTTCGAGCGGATGATCATGTCCTTGAGAATCTTGTTCAGCGCATGACCGATGTGAATAGAGCCGTTGGCGTACGGAGGGCCGTCGTGCAATACGAACTTCGGACGATCCTTGCCAATCTCGCGCAACTTTCCGTACAGGCCAATACTGTCCCAGCGCTGCAGAATCTGCGGTTCGCGCTGTGGCAGGCCGGCCTTCATTGGGAAGGCGGTGTCCGGAAGGTTTAGCGTGGCTTTATAGTCGGTCATTTAAGGCTCTTCATTAGCGATGGGCGCTAGGTGCGGCTAGTGCACGGGCGGCGGCGACGTCCGCGTTGATCGCCGTTTTCAACGCCTCCAGAGAGGCGAAACGCTGCTCTTCGCGCAGCTTGTGGTGGAAAACCACCGTTAAACGCCGGTCATACAGATCGCCGGCAAAATCTAAAAGATGTATTTCGAGGTGGGCCTTGCCATCACCTTGTACCGTTGGCCGCACGCCGATGTTGGCGACGCCTGGCCAGGTCTTGCCGTCGATGTCGACGTTGACCAGGTAAACCCCGGAAAGCGGAACGCGACGGCGCTTGAGTTGTATGTTGGCCGTGGGCGTACCCAACTGGCGAGCCAGCTTCTGGCCGTGCAGCACCCGCCCGGTAATCTGGAACGGCCGACCTAGCAGTCGCTCGGCCAAGGCAAAATCAGCTGCGGCCAGGGCATTGCGGACCTGAGTGCTGCTGACGCGAATACCGCCCAGTTCAACGGTTTGCGCCGCCTCGACGGTAAAGCCCTGAACGATACCGGCTTGTTGCAGGAAATCGAAATCTCCCGCTCGGTCACAGCCGAAACGGAAATCATCGCCGACCTCCAGGTGCTGGACGCCAAGGCCATCCACCAGAATGGTATCGACGAACTCGCTGGCGCTGAGCTTGCTCAGGCGCTGGTTGAACGCCAGGCACAGCACACGATCGACGCCTTCTGCCGCCAGCAGCTGCAGCTTGTCCCGCAAGCGGGCCAGACGGGCCGGAGCGGTGTCCGGAGCGAAGAATTCTCGCGGCTGCGGCTCGAAAATCACCACGCAACTGGGCACGCCCAACTCGAGCGCACGCTCACGCAGCCGCGCCAGGATAGCCTGGTGACCACGGTGTACACCGTCAAAGTTGCCAATAGTGGCGACACAGCCCCGATGCTGAGGGCGCAGATTGTGGAGGCCTCGAACCAGCTGCATAACGCGCTTCTTGCTCATAAAGTGGTCGATTATAACCACACCCGGCGGCCGACGACAGGCAACACCGTAACCCAAAGTGATCGAGCCGACAAAACCGCCGGCTCGCCCGTGTTTATCGAGACCAGAACCTCAGCCCAGCGCCTTGCGATTGAAGTCGCGCAAACGGAAGCCCATCAACACTAACATGCCGAAATAAGCCACCACACCGGCAACGACCAAGGCACCCAGACGCAGGAAACGCTCAAGCATCTGCCCCTCACCCCAGGCCGGCATGAAATGCATCCCTGCCAGCAACACGCCGGACATCACCGCGACCGCAATCACCAGCTTGAAGCAGAACTTTGCCCAGCCCGGTTGCGGCTGATACATCTGCTGTTTACGCAGTTGATAGAAGAGCAGCCCTGCATTGAGGCAGGCGCCGGCGCTGATGGCGAGCGCCAGTCCCGCGTGAGCCAGCGGACCGATCAGCATCAGGTTGAACAATTGTGTGACCACCAGGGTGAAAATCGCGATTTTTACCGGCGTACGGATGTTTTGTTGCGCATAAAAGCCCGGCGCCAGCACTTTGATCACGATAATCCCGAGCAATCCGACGGAATAGGCGATCAACGCGCGCTGGGTCATGGCCGCATCATGGGCGTCGAACTGACCGTACTGGAACAGCGAAACCGTCAGCGGCTCCGCCAGAATCCCCAGCGCCAGGGCGCAAGGCAATACCAGCACGAAACACAGGCGCAGCCCCCAGTCGAGGATCCGCGAATACTCGTGACGATCCTTGTTGGCGTAAGTCTTGGCCAGGGTCGGCAGCAGAATCGTCCCCAGCGCCACGCCCAACACGCCGGACGGCAACTCCATCAATCGGTCGGCGTAGTACATCCAGGACACGGAACCTGCGACCAGGAACGAAGCGAAAATGGTGTTGATGATCAACGAAATCTGACTCACCGAGACACCGAGAATGGCCGGCAACATTTGCTTCATGACGCGCCATACACCGCTGTCACGCAGGTTCAGGCGCGGCAACACCAGCATGCCGATCTTTTTCAGGTGCGGCAGCTGGTAGAGCAATTGCGCCAGCCCGCCCACCAGAACCGCCCAGCCAAGCGCCATTACGGGCGGATCGAAATACGGTGTCAGGAACAGCGAAAAAATAATCATGCTGACGTTGAGCAGCGTCGGCACGAAGGCTGGCACCGAAAAACGGTTCCAGGTATTGAGGATTGCGCCCGCCAGCGACGACAGGGAAATCAGCAATATGTAAGGAAAGGTCACCCGTAACAGGTTGGAAGTGAGCTCGAATTTTTCCGGGGTATTGGTGAATCCCGGTGCCGTCACCCAGATGACCCAGGGTGCGGCCAGCATGCCCAACACCGTGACCAGCGCCAGCACCAGCGTCAACAGGCCCGAGACATAGGCAATGAACGTTCGGGTCGCCTCTTCGCCTTGCTGGCTTTTGTATTCCGCAAGAATCGGCACGAATGCCTGGGAAAACGCCCCCTCGGCAAAGATCCGCCGCAACAGATTGGGCAATTTGAAGGCGATAAAGAAGGCGTCGGTCGCCATTCCCGCGCCAAATGTACGCGCAATGAGGGTGTCACGAACAAACCCCAGAACCCGGGAAAGCATCGTGATAGAGCTGACGGCGGCCAACGATTTGAGCAGATTCATTGAAAGAGTTTGTGCCTGTCGATAAACAGCAGGCGAACTAAGCGCCTACTTATGCGATACTCCGCGCCGCAACAGCACAGAGCCAAAGCTCGCGAGTTTACAGGTCGCACGCTGGAAAGAAATCTCCAAGCTTGCTTCACCTACCACTTAGCGGAACGTCTCAACCGCCCTTGACAAGACCTCAACTCATCGGCATGATTCGCGGCCTATTTTGTTTGCTATTTCCTAAAAAGTCTTTCGAGGAGCTCGACGGTGGCCAACTCACCTTCCGCCAAAAAACGTGCAAAACAGGCTGAGAAGCGTCGCAGCCACAACGCCAGCCTGCGTTCCATGGTTCGTACCTACATCAAGAATGTAGTTAAGGCCATCGACGCAAAAGACGCTGCCAAAGCTCAAGCTGCTTACGTTCTGGCTGTGCCAGTTATCGACCGTATGGCCGATAAAGGCATCATCCACAAGAACAAGGCCGCTCGTCATAAGAGCCGCCTGAATGGCCACGTTAAGGCCCTGAACGTTGCCGCCGCTGCCTAAGCGACTCGTTCATTAAAAAGCCGACCTCAGGGTCGGTTTTTTATTGCCTGCAATTTGATGGACACACAAAAAACTGTGGGAGCGGGCTTGCTCGCGAAAGCGGCGTGTCAGTCGACATCAATATTGACTGATTCAACACTTTCGCGAGCAAGCCCGCTCCCACAATTGGATTTGCGTCAAATTACTGGGCGTGCGCCCACGGCAAAATCGGAATCGCCGTCACCGCATTCTGCGGACTGCCTTCGATCAAGCGATCGCTATACACCAGATACACCAGTGTATTGCGCTTCTTGTCGAGGAAGCGCACCACCTGCATGGTCTTGAACACCAGGGACGTGCGCTCCTTGAACACCTCATCGCCATCCTTGAGCTCACCCTTGAAGCTGATCGGCCCGACCTGCCGGCAAGCGATAGATGCTTCGGCTCGATCCTCGGCCAAACCAAGACCGCCCTTCACCCCACCGGTCTTGGCGCGCGAAAGGTAGCAGGTCACGCCATCGACCTTGGGATCATCAAAGGCCTCGACCACGATCCGGTCGTTCGGCCCGACGAACTTGAACACCGTCGACACCTGACCGATCTCTTCGGCCGAAGCCAGCAGCGGCATCGCCAACAGCAACCCCAACAATCCTTTTGCCACGCGCATTCAGGTATTCCTTCAGACCAGGATCAGGTTATCGCGGTGAACCAGTTCCGGTTCCGCCATGTAACCCAACAGACCGACAATCGCCTCGGACGACTGACCGATGATTTTTTGCGCTTCCAGCGCACTGTAGTTGGCCAGGCCACGGGCAATCTCGCGACCATCCGGCGCCACGCAGACCACCATCTCGCCGCGACGGAAGCTGCCCTGCACCAACTTGACCCCAACCGGCAGCAAGCTCTTGTTGCCCTGGGACAAAGCGGTCACCGCCCCCGCATCCAGCACCAGGGTGCCACGGGTTTGCAGATGACCGGCCAGCCACTGCTTGCGCGCCGCCAGCATGCCGCGCTCCGGCGACAGCAGAGTGCCAATGCGCTCACCCGCCTTGAGGCGATCCAGCACACGTTCAATACGACCACCAACGATGATGGTGTGAGCGCCGGAACGGGCCGCCAGACGCGCAGCACGCAATTTGGTCTGCATGCCACCACGCCCCAGCGCACCACCAGTGCCGCCCGCTACCGCGTCGAGCGCCGGATCATCGGCACGCGCCTCGTAAATCAGCTGGGCATCCGGATTGTTGCGCGGATCGGCGTCGAACATGCCGTCGCGATCTGTCAGGATCACCAGCAAGTCAGCCTCGACCAGGTTGGCCACCAGCGCCGCCAGGGTGTCGTTGTCGCCAAAACGGATTTCGTCGGTGACCACGGTGTCGTTCTCGTTGATCACCGGAATGACCTTCAGCTCGACCAACGCACGCAAGGTGCTGCGGGCGTTCAGGTAGCGCTTGCGGTCGGACAAGTCATCGTGAGTCAGGAGAATCTGCGCGGTATGCCGGCCATGCTCGGCAAAGCTCGACTCCCAGGCCTGCACCAACCCCATCTGACCGATTGCGGCGGCAGCCTGAAGCTCGTGCATCGCACTGGGTCGCGAGGTCCAGCCCAAACGGCTCATACCGGCCGCCACCGCCCCGGAGGACACCAGCACCAGCTCGACACCCGCCTCATGCAAGGCCACCATCTGGTCAACCCAGACACCCATTGCCGCGCGATCCAGGCCTTTGCCGTCCGCCGTCAGCAAAGCGCTGCCGATCTTCACGACCCAACGCTGCGCACCTGTCACCTTGCTCCGCATCATCTTCAACCTTAGCTTGAGGGCACCGCGACCCAGCGCTGCCCGTGACGTTATTCGTGGTTATTCGTGACCAACAATCGATTTCCAGATACCAAAACGCCGCTCGATTGAGCGGCGCTTAAGTTTATCGCAACGAATCAGTCACGCACGTAAATGATTTCCGGACCGTCTTCGTCATCCACATCTTCTTCGTCCCAATCATCGTCGCCGATGTCGTGGACCGACTTCACGCCGCTGCGACGCAGGGCACGCTTGTCATCCAGCGCCTGCAATTGCGCGCGAGCTTCATCTTCGATGCGCTGATCGAGATCGGCCAGCTCTTCCTTGTAGGCCGGATCATTGGCCAGGCGATCAGCACGATCTTCCATGTAACGCATGATGTCGTGGCACAGACGCTCGGTACCGAGCTTGGAGATGGCCGAGATCACGTAGACCGGGCCCGTCCATTCCAGGCGATCAACGATTTCCTTGACGCGAGCATCGTGCTCTTCATCAAGGATCTGGTCGCACTTGTTCAGGACCAGCCAGCGATCACGCTCTGCCAGGGACGGGCTGAACTTGATCAGCTCGTTGACGATCACTTCAGCGGCATCCGGTGCGCTGGCGTCATCCAGCGGCGCCATGTCCACAAGGTGCAGCAGCAGACGCGTACGCGCCAAGTGCTTGAGGAAGCGAATGCCCAGACCAGCACCTTCGGAAGCGCCTTCGATCAAACCCGGAATATCGGCAATGACGAAGCTCTTCCAGCGATCGACGCTGACCACACCCAGGTTCGGCACCAGCGTGGTGAACGGGTAGTCGGCAACCTTCGGCTTGGCTGCCGAAACCGAACGGATAAAGGTACTTTTACCGGCGTTCGGCAAACCCAGCAGACCGACGTCAGCCAGCACTTTCATTTCCAGCTTCAGGTCGCGCTGCTCACCCGGCTTGCCCGGAGTGGTCTGGCGCGGCGCACGGTTGGTACTGGATTTGAATCGGGTGTTGCCCAGACCGTGCCAGCCGCCCTGCACCACCATCAATTTCTGACCGGCCTTGGTCAGGTCGCCGATGACTTCCTGAGTCGCGGAGTCGATCACCGTGGTGCCGACCGGAACGCGCAGGATCAGGTCTTCACCCTTCTTGCCGGTGCAGTCGGTGCTGCCGCCGTTGGAGCCACGCTCGGCATCGAAGTGCCGGGTGTAACGGTAGTCCACCAGGGTGTTGAGGTTTTCGTCGGCCATCATGTAGATGGAACCGCCGTCACCGCCATCACCGCCGTTCGGGCCACCGTTCTCGATAAATTTTTCCCGACGGAAACTCATGGCGCCATTGCCGCCGTCACCAGCCTTTACGCGAATCGATACTTCATCAACAAACTTCATAACAAACGCCTCTCGCCATACGGACGAGCCGAAAAACAATCAAGACATAAGACTCTTGCAAAAATGAGCGCAGCGACCCTGAACCACGACACCTACATCGTACGCCGACAGCCCATACAAACAGCTTTGCAAGAGACTCACCCCACAAACGAAAAAGCCCCGTCGCGAGACAGGGCTTTTCCAGCGATCGCGCAATTAAGCTGCGACTACGCTCACGTAACGACGACCGAAGGCGCCTTTTACTTCGAACTTGATCACGCCTTCGACTTTAGCGAAGAGGGTGTGATCTTTACCCATGCCAACGCCGTAGCCAGCGTGGAATTGGGTGCCGCGCTGACGCACGATGATGTTGCCTGCTTTGATAGCCTGGCCGCCATACATCTTCACGCCAAGGCGTTTGGCTTCTGAGTCGCGACCGTTACGGGTACTACCACCAGCTTTTTTGTGTGCCATGAGTTCAATTCTCCTAGTGAGGAATTAGGCTGTAATTAAGCCTGAATACCGGTGATTTTGATCTCGGTGTACCACTGGCGGTGGCCCATACGCTTCATGTGGTGCTTACGGCGACGGAACTTGATGATGCGGACTTTATCGTGACGACCTTGGGAGATCACTTCAGCCACAACGGTAGCGCCAGCAACAACTGGAGCGCCGATATTCACGTCGTCACCGTTGGCAACCAACAGAACGCGATCAAAGGTAACGGATTCGCCGGTAGCGACTTCCAGTTTTTCGATCTTCAGGTATTCACCTGGGGCGACTTTGTACTGCTTGCCGCCAGTAACGATTACTGCATAAGACATGGTATTTCTCCGATAATCCTGCTCACCCAGCTCTTTATAAGAAGAGGTATTGGCTGGCATGGCTGCATGGGGCTGGAGGCCCGCTTGCAATTGCGTAAGGCAGGTGCTGCCCAGGAAGTTCAGGGTGCGCGATTGTACGCAAGGCACGAGCGCCTTGCAAGGGGCCGTCCATCGCGCCTTGACACCTGCAAGCGTGGGTCCTAGCATGCCGCGCAACCCTTCTGGAGCGACTGTCGCTGATGCAACCCCAAGCTTTCTACCGCGCGGTGGCGGACGATTTTAGCGCCGTCGACGGCATCATCAAGAAGCAGCTGACTTCTCGAGTGCCGCTGGTATCGAAAATCGGCGATTACATTACCTCGGCCGGCGGCAAACGCCTGCGTCCTTTATTAGTGTTGCTGTGCGGCAAGGCCCTGGGGCGCGAAGGCGACGAACTGCGTCTGCTGGCCGCCACCATCGAGTTCCTGCACACCGCGACCCTGCTTCATGACGACGTGGTCGACATGTCCGGCATGCGCCGTGGCCGCTCGACCGCCAACGCCATGTGGGGCAACGCGCCAAGCGTGCTGGTCGGCGACTTCCTGTATTCGCGCTCGTTCGAAATGATGGTCGAGCTGGGCTCGATGCCGGTGATGAAGATCCTTTCGCAAGCCACGCGCATCATCGCCGAAGGCGAAGTGTTGCAACTGTCGAAGGTTCGTGACGCCAGCACCACCGAAGAAACCTACATGGAAGTCATCCGCGGCAAGACCGCGATGCTCTTCGAAGCCTCGACCCACAGCGCCGCTGCCCTGTGCCAGGCCTCACCGGAACAGGCAGAAGCCCTGCGTACATTCGGTGATCACCTGGGCGTGGCCTTCCAGCTGGTCGATGACCTGCTCGACTACAAAGGCGACGCCGAAACCCTGGGCAAGAACGTCGGTGACGACCTGGCCGAAGGCAAGCCGACCCTGCCGCTGATCTACACCATGCGCGAAGGTACGCCGGAACAGGCCGCCCTGGTGCGCAAGGCGATCCAGAAAGGCGGGATCGAAGACCTGGAAAGTATCCGCGAAGCCGTGGAAGCCTCGGGCTCGCTGGAGTACACCGCACAACTGGCCCGAGATTACGTGGCCCGCGCGATCAAGTGCCTCGAAGCGCTACCTGCCAGCGAATACCGCGATGCGCTGGTTGAGCTGAGCGAATTTGCGGTAGCCCGCACGCACTGACAATACTGCAAAACCCTGTGGGAGCGAGCTTGCTCGCGATCAAGCACTTACATTCAACATTGTTGTTGACTGAAAGGACGCCATCGCGAGCAAGCTCGCTCCCACAGGATTGTTCCCCACAGGTTTTCCTGCGCTGTGCCCTCTCCCACCTAAAACCCTATACAATGTGCGCTTTTAGCGATCCTGAATCCAAGGAGCCTTAGTGAGCACGTTGCCACCCTGCCCAAAATGCAATTCCGAATACACCTATGAAGACGGCGCCCAACTGATCTGCCCCGAGTGCGCCCACGAATGGTCCGCCAGCGGTGAAACCGAAGCGGTGTCTGATGACACAGTGAAAAAGGATTCGGTCGGCAACGTCCTGCAGGACGGCGACACCATCACCGTGATCAAGGACCTCAAGGTCAAGGGCACGTCTTTGGTGGTCAAGGTCGGCACCAAGGTCAAGAACATCCGCCTGTGCGATGGCGATCACGACATCGATTGCAAGATCGACGGCATCGGCCCGATGAAACTCAAGTCCGAGTTCGTCAGAAAAGTCTGAGCCTGCTGTTGTCCATCCCGCGCCCGGCGTGGGATGGCGCCTCACCCTCCCCCGTTTCACCCGGTAAACCCTCGCAATAGCCAAACGCCAGTCGATTTGACCTGACGCAATCTTTACCCGGAAAAAAGCGCAAACCGCCAATAGGCCCTTGCTATTTGATGAATAAGAATTATTCTCATCAAACCCTCAGTGGAGATGAGAACCATGACTTATTTGATCGATGCCTGGCTGGACCGCCCACACCCATACCTTCGGATCCTGCATCGGGAAACCGGGGAAGTCTGTGCGGTGCTGGAAGAAGAAGCCTTGAGCGAACTGCAGGACCAGGGTGATCTTGACCTCAATGGCCTGAGTTCCAGCGAGCCGGTGGTGCTCAAGGAACTGGTGCGTAATCTGTTTCTGTTCTGCTATGCCCGGGCGTTGCGCCCGCACAGTGAACTGCACCACAAGATCGAAATATGAATCACCGTAAAAAACTGTGGGAGCGAGCTTGCTCGCGATAGCGGATGTTCCATCACAGATACATTGACTGACACACCGCCATCGCGAGCAAGTCGGATCGCCGCACCGTCGCTCCCACATTAGCCCGACGTTATATCGGGCCAGGTCTTACAGAACGTCGAGCAGCTCGACGTCGAACACCAGTACGCTGTGCGGCGGGATGCTGCCAACGCCTTGAGCGCCGTAAGCCAGTTCGCTCGGCACGTACAGGCGCCATTTGCTGCCGGCGTTCATCAGCTGCAGGGCTTCGGTCCAGCCGGCGATCACGCCGCCAACCGGGAATTCCGCAGGCTCGCCGCGCTCGTAGGAACTGTCGAACACAGTGCCGTCGATCAGGGTGCCGTGGTAGTGAGTACGTACGGAATCTTCACGGGATGGCTTGGCGCCTTCACCAGCGGTCAGGACTTCGAACTGCAGGCCGGAAGCCAGAGTGGTGATGCCGTCACGCTTGGCGTTTTCAGCCAGGAAGGCCAGGCCTTCGCCAGCAGCCGCTTCAGCCTTGGCTGCAGCTTCGGCCTGCATGATTTCGCGGATGACTTTGAAACTGGCGGACATTTCTTCCTGACCCACACGGCTTGGCTTGCCGGCGAATGCGTCGGTCAGACCGGCCAGGATCGCGTCCAGGCTTACGCCCGGCGGCGGGTTGTCGCGCAGTTGGTCGCCCAACTGACGGCCAATGCCGTAGCTGACGCGGGTTTCGTCGGTGGACAGATTTACTTCGGACATGACACTGCTCCGCTGTGCGGACGGCTCGGGAACTTGCCATGCGTGCACAGCGCGTCCCGGAGCGCCCGGAACCAAAAGGGCCAGCAGACTAGCACAGATGTCATGCCATTGATGAGGGGCCTCAGGCGATCGGCACCTTCAGGTTTTCCTCTACATCGGCAACCAGACCGCACATTTCGTCATGCACGACCGTGTGCACGAGGTTGAAGTGCAACTTGGGAAAGGAGCGCAGAACATCACGGGCGTGCTCCACCGAGCGCAGGCTCATCATGTGTCCGCGCGTATCGCTCAAGGGATACGCCGTGCCATGCATCCGCGCCTCCAGCAGGTAGATGCCGCCCTCCATAGAGATCAGGTTCAGCTCATCGACCTTCCCGGCGACGGCATACGCATTCAACTCTTGCAGGTTCATGAGCGCACCTCACGCAGTAGCGAGCCTCTTTACAGGGATAGGCTTCGACGCATCAAAGTACAAGCCGCAAACAACACCGCCCGTCTGTTTTGCAACCCTGTGGGAGCATGGCTTGCCCGCGATGGCATCACTGCGGTTCATCGTTAGACCGAGGTGATGCCATCGCGGGCAAGCCACGCTCCCACAATGGAAGTTGAAATCAGTGCTTGGTGACTTTATCCAGGTAACCCATGGCAAATGCCGAGACCACGAAGGTCATGTGGATGATCACGTACCACTGCAAATGTTCGGGATCGACGTTCTTGGCGTCCATGAAGATGCGCAGCAGGTGAATGGAAGAGATCGCCACGATCGATGCGGCCACCTTCATCTTCAGCGACGAAGAGTCCATGGTGCCCAGCCAGTTGAGCTTTTCCTTGCTGTCGTCGATGTCCAGTTGCGAGACGAAGTTCTCGTAGCCGGAAATCATCACCATCACCAGCAGGCCGCCCACCAGGGCCATGTCGATCAGCGACAGCAGCACCAGGATCAAGTCCGATTCGGCCATCGAAAACACGTTCGGGATGACGTGGAAGACTTCCTGGAAGAATTTCAGTGCCAGCGCCAACAGCCCGAGGGACAGACCGAAATAGATCGGCGCCAGCAGCCAGCGCGAGGCGTACATTGCATTTTCGATAAAGCGTTCCATTGAATCTCACATGTTGGGCTGAAAATGGCGGCGAGTATACCAGCCGCCCGTCCATACCCAGAAGCTGCCAGAAACCGTCGAAAAATCCGCCACCTGCGCCTGTGTATCAAAGTTTTTCTGCTAGTGTCCAAATCATTGACTGCTCAGTGATGTCGGACAGGAAGACGGGAAATGGATGTGCGATTACCTTTGACGAGTGCCGGAATTTGCATGGCGCTGCTACTGAGCGGCTGCTCGCCCAGCGACGAAAAACGTCAGGTCAGTCTCGAAGAAAAAACCGCGCAGTTCGAAAAATCGCTGGACGCCATCCAGGATCCGAAACTCAAGGATGCCGTGTCGGAGCTGGGCGGCTCGCTGCTGTTGCTCGAGCGCGCGCAACTCAAGCTCGACAGCAAGCCGGTGGAAACCGAATACGGCGAAGACGCCCTCGCCATGCTCAAGCACTACCCGAGCCCGCAAGCCCTGGTCGACACCTACATCAACGGGTTGTTCGTGCTGCAAAAAGACTCCGGTTCCGACTACCTGACCGATCTGCAACCAGTATTTCCCTTCACCTTCAGCATTCCTGCCGCGTTTTTGTTTCCCCATGGCCTGGAATGGCAGTCGGTCACACTAAGCAACAAACGGGTGATTCCCTTCCAGCCGGAATGGTCGGAAACCGACCCGGGCATTCAGCTCAGCCCATCGAGCTCCAACCTGACCAACCCCGATGACCTGACCGTGGCCTACCCCTTCATCGAAGGCCTCGACATCGACAGAAAGCAGCAACCGCAACCGGTAAGCCTGCAAGGCAAGATCGAAGTCATCGCGCCACGCCGCCTCTACAGCTTCGACCTGACGAAAAACGACGCAGGCCAGACCCGCACCAATGACAACCTGAGCGTCACCCTGCTCTCATTGACGAACAACTACGCGGAAATCGAATACAACAACAGCGCGCCGGCCCCCGAAGTCAGTGAAACGCCGCTCAACCCGCTGATCGTCCAGGCCAGGGACAGCACCGGGCAATTCATCGCACGCGCCGGCTCAATCAACGAAACCTCGGTTCAAATTGCCTTCTATCAGCAGCAACTGGCCAAGATGCAGCAGCAAAAAAGCTGGAGCGAGGCCCTGGAAAAACAGCTCGACGAAGAACAACGCAACTTTGAGAAACAGCAGGCTCGGCATTATTCGAAGGTGTACTTCAACGGGACGATCGAAACACTCGAAGTCAGCCTGCTGGATTTTTCCGCCGTCACGGTCACCCGAAAGGACCTCGACCTGCCGATCCGGCGCTTCGATGCCAATACCACGGACAAGTCCATCCAGCCCTTGAACCTGTCGGTGGTGGTCTACGACGACCAGGCGGCGGGCTGGCTGAAAGGGGCAACGCTGACTGAGGATCAGCTGAAAAAGAATGTCAGCATCAGTCAGTCGGTCGACGACCCCAGTGCTGCGCGAATCGAATTCACTCACCTGCGCACCTTCAACGATGAACTGCTCGGCACATCGTTCAACCCCGGTGAAAGTCCGGTGAGCTTCTTTACCGAAGACACTCTTGGCAAACGCGACGAACCGATCGAACTGCCGTCAGAGGCGTACCAGATCGATCCTCTGCGCGGCACCATCACTTACGATCTGAATCTGTTTCCGCAAACCCCGGCCTATGCGGTGGGCTCGATGCCGCTGTTCCTGGCCACGCTCGACAAACAATCCGTCGATGCCCGTCAACTGCCCAAGGGCCTCGGGCTAAAAGACAATGCATTGGTGGTGGACCTGAAGGCATTTCCCGCCCAGGACTGGCGCTTTTTCGCCAAGGACGACAGCGGCAATTACTTGAAGGAGATTCTATCGGTCAACCATGGCGCGAGCGCACAGGGTCCGGCGCAGTTTGCCGTGCATTACTTCTACGGGCAGCCTACGCGCCTGGAAACCTATCAGCGCACTGACCTCGCCACCGTGCAATATGGTTTCGAAGTCAAACTCGACAAGGCCGACATGACAAGCCTTGATCAATAGTGCCACTCAGTGCTCGGGGTGAAACTCGAAGCCGCCCATGTTCCGGCAGCGACCACCGTTGATTTCCCGCAGTTGGGCTTGCAGGTGCAGGCACCAGATTTGCGGATCGTCAGCCAACTCGTAGCCGTGCAAGGTCAGGCTTTCAACGATGGTGTCGAGGATTGATTCAGCGACGAACGGACCGTGAAACGGGCCTTGGGCCTTGATGGCCGAAGGTTGTTCACCAGCCATTCCGGCAGCGAACAGCAGAGTCCACATGCCCGTATCTCCCGCCAATGGACGGATGGCACATTCGATACGGGTCACAAGGCCCAGGCATTGACGGGTGAGACAGAGGTTGCGCGACATGGCGGCGACCCTCGGTAGATCCGGTATTCAGCCCCCATGGGAAGGCTGTTTCGATCCTGTGATTACTGTCGATATCCTTGAGCAGAGAATAGAAGAAAAGTCTGGCTTGCAGGCCGGGGCAAGACCGAAAGGCGCCGAATGGTCATAGTGTGAATATTGACGTCATTTCGACGACACTCTCCGGTATTCACACAAACAAATGTGGGAGCGAGCAAGCCCGCTCCCACATGGGTTACTGCATCACGCCGGCTTGGTTTCCGCCAAAGCCTCCTGCGCCAACTCCTTCTCGGCTTCTTTCAGATCATCTTCACTGATCATTTCCGCGATAACCCGCAAGCGTTCCACGACCCGCGCATTCACGCTGCCTTCAGGGAACTCGCCATTCTCGTCCGGCTCGCCGGCCGGTTCTCCGACCAGCAAGCTCAAGGCTTCGTCGGCCTGACGGACCGCGTAGACATGGAACTGCCCCGCACGCACCGCCGCCAGCACCTTCTCGTCGAGCATCAGCGTGGCGACGTTGGCGTGAGGGATGATTGCCCCCTGCTCACCGGTCAATCCGCGAGCTTCGCACAGACGGAAGAAGCCCTCGATCTTCTCGTTGACCCCGCCGACCGCTTGTACTTCACCGAACTGGTTGATCGAACCTGTGATGGCAAAGCACTGCTTGAGCGGGGTTTTCGACAAGGCCGAGATCAGGGTGCAGGCCTCGCCCAGGGAAGCACTGTCGCCATCGACATAACCGTAGGATTGCTCCAGGGCGATGCTCGCGGAAATCGCCAGCGGAAACTCCTGGGCGTAACGGCTGCCCAGATAACCGGTAAGGATCATCACGCCTTTGGAGTGGATTGGCTGGCCGAGGTTGACCTCGCGTTCGATGTCGACGATACCGCTGCCACCCGGGTACACCGTGGCGGAAATCCGCGCCGGCACACCGAAAGCCGAATCGCCGACTTCCAGCACGGTCAGGCCGTTGCACTTGCCGACCGCCGCGCCATCGGTGTCGATCAGTATGATCCCGGCCAGCATATCGTCGAGAATCCGCGCCGACACCCGCCCGGTCCGCGTGGCCTTGGCCTTGAGCGCGCGCTCGATGTGCCCGGCGTCGGTCATTTCATCGCCAGCCAGGTGACGGATGAAATCCGCCTCGCTGACCAGCTGGAACAAATCACCGATACGCGCCGACAAGCGCCCCTGATGCTCGGCCAGACGCGCACTGTAGGTCGCCAGGCGTGCCACCGCATCGGCGGTCAGCGGTGCCATGCCTTCTTCGGAAGTACGGGTCTTGAGCAACTGGGCGAACTGCTCCAGGCTCTCGTCGACCATCGGGATGTCTTCGTCGAAATCCACCAGGACGCGGAACATCTCCTGGAAGTCCGGATCGAGGTCCTGCAGTGTGTAATACAGCTGACGGGCACCGATGATGACGACCTTGACCTGCAACGGAATGTGTTGCGGCGTCAGGGTCACGGTGGCCAGACGGCCCAGCTCACCCAGTGGCGATTCCATTTTCAGCTTGCGCGATTGCAGGGCGCGTTTCAGCGCGTCCCACACGAACGGCTCGCTGAGCATTTTGTCCGCTTCAAGGATCAGGAAACCGCCGTTGGCCCGATGCAAGGCACCCGGCCGCAGTTGGCGATAGGTGGTGTACAGCGCGCCCTGATCAGTGCTGTATTCGATGCGCCCGAAAAGGTTTTCGTAGGTCGGGTGCGGCTCGAACACCACCGGCGCACCACCGCTGGCCGAGTGCCCGACCACCAGGCTCGGCGCGTACTGTTCTTCCAGCAACTTACGGGCGACTGCGTCGGTCTTGCTGTCGTCCACCAGCTGCTCGACCACGGTCTTGAGCAAGTACACCTGCATGGCTTGCAGATAACCGCATACCGCCGCGTTCTCGGCGTACTTCTCCGACAATGGCGACAACAATGGCTGCAAGGCCAGGGTGATGGTTTCTTCGTTCAGATGACGCAGCTGGTTGCTCGACTCGCGCTTCCATTGCGGCAGGCTGGCGAGCTCTTCGTTCAGACGCTCCTCCAATGCCGAAATATCTTCGTGAAAGCGATCGCGCTCGGCTTCCGGCAACTGGGCGAATTCAGCTTCGTCCAAGGCCTTGCCGTCGCCCATCGGAGTGAAGGCGATATTGCTGGCGTCGCGGTACAGCGCTACGTCCTTTTCCAGGGCCAGGCGCTCGATGACGTCCAGGGCCTTGTCGTAGCGCTGGTTGAAGGCACGGTCGATGCCGCTTTTCTTCTGCTGGTAGGACGGATGCTCGAAAACCGCCGGGAACGTGGCCAGCAGGTTGTCGATCAAGCCGTTGATGTCACCGATGAAGGCCCCGGCGGTGCCCGAAGGCAGTTCCAGTGCGCGCGGCTCGCGCGGTTCATCGAAGTTGTTGACGTAGACCCAGTCCGCCGGGGTCTGCAGGCGCTTGCCTTCGGCCTTGAGGTAGCGTTTGACGAACGAGAACCGGCCAGTGCCGGGCTCGCCCATGACGAATACGTTGTAACCGGGGCGTGGCATGGCCACGCCGAACTGCAAGGCTTCGACCGCACGTTCCTGGCCAAGCACACCGCGAAAGGGCTCCAGATCATTGGTGGTAGAGAAGCTGAACTGTTCAGCGGAAAACGGACGGGTCAGCGCTTCGGGCGCTAGACGCAAGCTGGCAGCAACAGGATCAGGCATCGGGCTTCCTTAACAATCAGGCGGGGCAGATGGCAGCATTCTGGCGCTGCCCATGCCCGACTGGCAAGGAGCGCCGCAGACCTGAGCATCGTCAATCGGCCAACCCCAAGCGGGCCGGGCTTGCGCCGCCGTTCCCCATGAATGTTTTGCAAAAAATCACGAAACCCCGCGATCGTGCCTAAACTCCAAACTGCGCGGCTGGACTAATGCCCGGCCCACTGGCACCGGAACGGGCCAGAACTCCTTGTCAATTGGTATGCACATAAAGAGAACAAAGCTATGAAACGGATTCTTCTTGGTACTCTCTTCACCGCTGTATCCATCAATGCCATGGCGCAAGCGCCAGGCGGCCCGGATTGCGGTTGGGGCAACATGCTGTTCGAAGGCCAGCGTGGTACTCCGGCTCACTTCCTGGCATCCACCACCAACGGCACTTCCGGCAACGCGACCTTCGGCATGACCTCCGGTACCAACGGTTGCGCAACCAATTCGGCGCTGACCTATGGCGGCAAATCCTGGTTTGCCATGAATGGCATGATGAACGAACTGTCCGAAGACATGGCCAAGGGCCAAGGCGAAGCGCTGACCACCTATGCCGTGGTACTGGGCGTGGCACCGGAAGACCGTGCGCACTTCGCCGCCGTCACTCACGAGCACTTCCAGCAGATCTTCAGCAAGGCTGACGTGACCGCAGAAGACGTGCATACCAATACCCTGGCCGTACTCAAAGCCGACCCTCGTCTGGCCAAATACGCGACTCAGGCTTAAGCTCGACCCGCCCCGCTTCTTTCGGGAAGCGGGTTTTGTTTTTTGGACCTGCCCCCTTTTCGGGTAATGCCAACCATCTGTAGGAGCTGTCGAGTGAAACGAGGCTGCGATCTTTGTTTTTAAAAGATCAAAAGATCGCAGCCTCGTTTCACTCGACAGCTCCTACAGGTGAAGGACATCAATTGCGCTGGTCCTGGTTTTTTTCCTGTTTAAGTTGCCATCTATGTTCAAACGCCTTGCCTGGCTGGCGCTGTATGTCTGCGCCCCGCTGTCCGCCGCGCCTCACATCGACCCACAACGTTTGCAGCAACTGGCCAACGACCCTTTCTGGATATCCCTGGGCCATTACGAAACCGCCAAGCTCGGCGGCTGGCGCAGCTATGTCAGCGACAGGAAGTTTTTTCTCGCCGCTGACGGCAATGAACATCCTGACCATGAACTGGCGGCGACTGTACAAGCCCTGTACGCCCCGGCCAGTGCCGGTGAAACACACGCTCAATGCGTCTACCCGGCGCGCACCCGCTGGCTGAAAGAACAACTCGGCCTGGCCGGCCTGCCGACGCTCGATTGCGCCGGGTTCAAGCAATGGTTCAAGGACGTCTCGCCCGACAGCGCGGTGATGATCTTCCCGGCGGCTTACCTGAACAGCCCGTCCTCGATGTTCGGCCATACCCTGTTGCGCATCGACCAGGCCGAAGTGAAGAGCGACAAGACTTCGCTGCTCAGTTACGCGATCAACTTCGGCGCCTACATCGAGGGCTCCGACAACAGCATCATCTATGCCTGGAAAGGCCTGATGGGCGGCTATCCCGGCCTGTTCGCGATGGTGCCCTATCAGGAAAAGCTCTCGGAATACCGAAGCCTGGAAAACCGCGACCTGTGGGAGTACCGCCTGAACCTGACCCAACAGGAAACCGCGCGCATGGTCGAGCACGTCTGGGAGCTGAAGCAGATCAAGTTCGACTACTTCTTCTTCGACGAAAACTGCTCGTACCGCTTGCTGGAACTGCTGCAAGTGGCCCGCCCTGGCCTGCGCCTGACCGAACAGTTCCCGCTTACGGCCATCCCGACCGACACCGTCAAAGCCGTGAAAAATGCCGGGCTGGTGGAGTCCATTCAATATCGTCCGTCCCGGGAGCGCGAGTTGCTCAGCCGCGCCGCGCCGTTGAACCCTGAAGAGCAGCAATGGGTGCTGAAAGTCAGCGCCGATCAGAAACAATTGCAGGACCCGGCGTTCAAGACACAACCCCGTGAACGCCAGGCGCTGATCATCGATGCGGCCTATCGTCTGGAGCGTTACCGCGCCAACGGCCAGGAACGCGACCCGGCGCGCGCCCAACGCAGCTTCGAGCTATTGCGGGCAATCAACCAGAACCCGGCGCCGGAGCTGGATATCCCGCAACCGGGCCTGCCTGAGGACGGTCACGAGTCCCGTACCTGGCAACTCGGCCTGGGCACTCGTGGAGATAAAGCCTTTGGCGAGTACGGCTTGCGCATGGCTTATCACGACCTCAATGACAACAACGCAAGCTTTCCCCTTGGCGCGCAGATTGAAATCCTGCAGTTGAAACTGCGCCAGTACGAAGGCAATGACTGGCAAATGCAGCAACTGGACCTGGCCACCATTCGCTCCCTGACCCCGCGTAACGAATTGCTGCAACCGCTGTCATGGCAAGTCACCGGCGGTCTGGAGCGAGTACCGGGCAAGCACGATGACCAGACCCTGGTCAGCCACGTCAACGGCGGTGGTGGTGGCACCTGGCAACTGGGCGATGACATGCTCGGCTTTGCCTTGGGCACCGTGCGTATCGAGCACAACAACGACTTTGCCGCGTTCATCGCACCGGCCGCCGGCTTCAACACGGGTGTGCTGTGGAAAAACCCTCTGGGCAATCTGAGCCTGGAAGCCAAGGGTGATTTCTTCACCAATGGCGAGGTGCGCCGTAGCCTGAGCCTGAACCAGCAGTGGGAAATATCCCGCAATCTCGGACTGCGCTTGAGCGCCGAGCGTGAGTTCAGCCATTTGGCGACGGCCGAGAACGAAGTGATGCTTGAGCTGAAGTGGTATCACTACTGATCCGAACGCACCGCAAATCCCTGTGGGAGCGGGCTTGCTCCCACAGGGGGTACGTGGCGTTCGACAAAAAGCATATACAGCTTTCACAAACACCCGACGCATCCACTTCTAGACTTTCCTTATCAGCCGCGTATCGGCCTGGGAGAGTGAGATGGGGCGGTATGCGACCGCAACAGTCATCTGGAGGAACGGGACAAAGCCTGGCAGCAGCAGAAGGATCAGACCGCCGCCCGGGCCTATCACTCGCCATAAGTCGCTTTCAGACATCCGGTGAAACCAAATGCCTGCGACCATGGCCAAAACCCTATATCGGGAGAATTCCATGAGCCGTGCCTTCGTCAATGAAGATAACGCCGCCGCGCAAGCCGATCAGCCTGTCGAACGGCAGGTCAGCGCGCAGCCCAATTACGTCACGCCGCAAGGCCTGGACCTGTTGCAGGGAAAAGTCGCCGAACTGCAAACCCTGCACGCCGAACAATCGGCAAAAGGCGAGCAGGCAGACAAGCAGCGCCTGGCGGATCTCGAGCGTGATTTGCGTTACTTCAAGCAGCGCCTGGGCAGCGCTCAAGTGGTACCCGCCGCGACTTCGAGAGAGAAAGTGCAGATCGGCAGTTGGGTGACCTACGCCGATGAACACGCCACCGAACGCCGGGTACAACTGGTGGGCGAAGATCAGGCCGATGCCGCCCACGGCCTGATCAATTGGGGTTCACCGCTGGGAAGGGCACTGCTCGGTGCGCGACTCAACGATGAAGTGCTGTGGCAGCGCCCTGCCGGTGATCAAGTGATTGAGGTGATCCGTATCGAGCCGGCTTAGACAACGCCTTGGGCGAGCATGGCATCGGCGACTTTAACGAAGCCGGCGATGTTCGCGCCCTTGACGTAGTTGACCCGGCCGTTCTCCTCACCGTAATGCACGCAAGCGTGGTGGATCGACTGCATGATCGCGTGCAGTTTGCTGTCCACTTCGCCACCGGTCCACGCCAGGCGCATGGCGTTCTGCGACATCTCCAGCCCGCTCACCGCCACGCCACCGGCGTTGGATGCCTTGCCCGGTGCAAACAGAATGTCCGCCTCGATGAACAGATCCACCGCCTCCAGGGTGGTTGGCATGTTCGCGCCCTCAGCCACGCAGATGCAACCGTTGCGCAGCAAGGTGCGAGCAGCTTCGGCATCCAGTTCGTTTTGCGTCGCGCACGGCAGCGCGATGTCGCAGCTCAGGCTCCACGGCAGCTCACCGGCGCGGAACTCCAGGCCAAAACGGCCGGCCAGTTCACGGATGCGCCCGCGCTGTACGTTTTTCAGTTCCAGCACCGCCAGCCATTGCTCCTCGGTCAAACCACTTTCGCAATACAGCGTGCCTTCGGAGTCAGACAGCGAAATCACTTTGCCGCCCAGGTCCATGACCTTGCGCGCCGCGTATTGCGCGACGTTGCCGGAGCCGGAGATCGCTACACGTTTACCTTCCACGGCCAGGCCGCGACGCTTGAGCATTTCTTCGGCGAAGTACACGCAACCGAAACCGGTGGCTTCCGGGCGAATCAGGCTGCCGCCGTAGCTTGGACCTTTGCCGGTCAGCACGCTGGTGAACTGGTTGCTCAGGCGCTTGTACTGACCGAACAGGAAGCCGATTTCCCGCGCGCCGACACCGATGTCCCCGGCCGGCACGTCAACGTCGGCACCGATGTGGCGGTACAGCTCGCTCATGAAGGCCTGGCAGAAGCGCATGACTTCCGCGTCACTTTTGCCTTTCGGATCAAAGTCAGAACCGCCCTTGCCGCCGCCCATGGGCAATGAAGTCAGCGAGTTTTTGAAGGTCTGTTCGAAGGCGAGGAATTTCAGGACGCCCATGTTCACCGACGGGTGGAAACGCAGGCCACCCTTGTACGGGCCGATCGCGCTGTTCATCTGGATGCGGAATCCACGATTGACCTGGACCTTGCCCTGATCGTCAACCCACGACACGCGAAACACCACCGCCCGCTCCGGCTCGCAGATGCGCTCCAGGATGCCGGAGGTCAGGTAATGCGGATTGGCTTCAAGAAACGGCCACAGGGTACGCAGGACTTCTTCGACAGCCTGGTGGAATTCGGGTTGATCCGGGTCGCGTTTTTTCAGGCGCGCAAGGAAGGATTCGACGGATTCGATCATGGAAAAGTCTCGGCAAATTTATTGTCGTTGGAAGAGATTGAGCCGGACTGTAACAAACGATTCGCGCACAAGAACAGAGCAAAATGTCGCATTAATGAAATTAAATGGTGCACATGATATAAATTCACCCTGTTTTCCAGGTCATTCATGCACCTGAATGGGGAGAGCAACTCAAGTCTTGCACCAACAGTTACATCGTCATCGCTGGCAAGCCAGCTCCCACAAGTTTTGTAGCCGCACACATTTTGGGCATTACCCAAACCCTGTGGGAGCTGGCTTGCCAGCGATGAATCCACCTCGGTATCCCTGAAAAAACGCGCAAAAAAACGGAGCCCGAAGGCTCCGCTCTTTATGCAACCAACCCGAAATCAGGCCAGTTTCTTGTGGCGTACACGGTGCGGCTGGGCAGCCGCTTCGCCGAGGCGCTTTCTACGGTCGGCTTCGTACTCGGTGTAGTTGCCTTCGAAGAACACCGCTTGCGAGTCGTCTTCGTACGCCAGGATGTGAGTCGCGACGCGGTCAAGGAACCACCGGTCGTGGGAGATCACAATGGCGGCGCCCGGGAAGTCCAGCAGGGCTTCTTCCAGGGAACGCAGGGTTTCGACGTCGAGGTCGTTGGACGGTTCGTCGAGCAGCAGGACGTTGCCGCCCTCCTTCAGGGTCAGGGCCAGGTGCAAGCGACCGCGCTCACCACCGGACAGGTCCTTGACGAACTTCTGCTGATCGCCGCCCTTGAAGTTGAAGCGACCGACGTAGGTACGCGACGGGATCTCGTAGTTGCCGATGCGGATCTGGTCGGAACCGTCGGAAATCTGCTGGAACACGGTCTTGCTGCCGTCCAGGTCTTCGCGGCTCTGGTCGACGCAAGCCAGCTGCACGGTTTCACCGACTTCGATGCTGCCAGAGTCCGGCGTTTCCTTGCCCATCAGCATGCGGAACAGAGTCGATTTACCGGCACCGTTACCGCCGATCACGCCGACGATGGCGCCTTTAGGCATGGAGAACGACAGGTTGTCGATCAGCACGCGGTCGCCATAGCCCTTGGTGACGTTCTTGAATTCGATGACCTTGTCGCCCAGGCGCGGACCGGCCGGGATGTAGATCTCGTTGGTTTCGCTGCGTTTCTGGAATTCCTGCGACTGCATTTCTTCGAAGCGTTGCAGACGAGCCTTGGATTTCGACTGGCGGGCCTTGGCGCCTTTGCGCACCCACTCCAGTTCTTCCTTCATGGCTTTTTCGTGGGCCGACTGCTGCTTGGATTCGGCAGCCAGACGATCGGACTTGGCTTCCAGCCAACCCGAATAGTTGCCCTCGTAAGGAATACCCGCGCCGCGGTCGAGTTCCAGGATCCAGCCAGCAACGTTGTCCAGGAAGTAACGGTCGTGCGTGATCGCGACCACGGTGCCCGGGAAGTCGTGCAGGAAGTGCT
This sequence comes from Pseudomonas sp. GM74, assembly GCF_000282455.1. GTDB lineage: Bacteria > Pseudomonadota > Gammaproteobacteria > Pseudomonadales > Pseudomonadaceae > Aquipseudomonas. Next base: position 12,930 of record NZ_AKJG01000103.1, on the reverse strand, counting down.
CAAGCCACGCAACGGAGTCGGCGTCCAGGTGGTTGGTCGGTTCGTCGAGCAGCAGCATGTCCGGTGCGGACAGCAGCAGGCGGCACAGGGCCACACGACGCTTTTCACCACCGGACAGAACTTCGACCCTGGCATCCCAGGCCGGCAGACGCAGCGCATCGGCGGCGACTTCCAGTTGACGCTCCAGGTTGTGGCCGTCGCTGGCTTGCAGGATGGCTTCGAGCTTGGCCTGTTCAGCCGCCAGCTTGTCGAAGTCGGCATCCGGATCGGCGTAGGCCGCGTAGACCTCGTCCAGGCGCGCCTGGGCGTCCTTGATCACGCTGACCGCTTCCTCGACCACTTCACGCACGGTCTTGGTCGGATCCAGTTGTGGCTCTTGCGGCAGGTAGCCGATGTTCAGCTCCGGCATCGGACGGGCTTCGCCCTCAAACTCGGTGTCGACGCCGGCCATGATTTTCAGCAGCGTGGACTTACCCGAACCGTTGAGGCCGAGTACGCCGATCTTGGCGCCGGGGAAGAACGACAGAGAAATGTTTTTCAGGATTTCCCGCTTCGGCGGAACAACTTTGCCCAGCCGATGCATGGTGAATACGTATTGAGCCATGGAGAACCTAGGGTCAGTGACTGATGAATGATTGGTGCGCAGGCGGATGCCCGGCCAGACCGTGCGCGTCGCTCGCTTGAGGCTATCAATACGTGCGCGCTGAAAAAGTCTGATTATGGGGGCGTTCTCAATTAGTTTCCACGCCGCGTTGTCGCCTTAAAGCGGGCCAGGCAAGGCGCAGGCCGCTGGAAATGGTCGTTCCCTTTCCAAGGCCTGCAACGCAGCCTGGCCCGCTTTAAGGCACAACCTGAAGGGCCGGGTCTGCTGTTGTGCAGGGCTGCGTTGCTCGAAGCTTATTTGGAATGACCAAACCACGCTTCTCGCGCCTTGCCCTGCACAACAGCAGACCCGGCGCGGTGCGGAAACTAATTGAGAACGCCCCCCGGAGCTGAAACGCTCCCGCGTAACCGGCAAAGCTACCTGATTGACCAGTGGCAGTCCAGCCGACGGACAGGGGCTGGCACTTCGCCACAACTCAAGGCATGCTAGCCGCCCTTCGGGCGTCCGGCTTATAGTGCACGTCGCGCCAGTCCAGCCAAACCGCAGGATTACAGCTTGTCCATTGTCCCTCCGCCTCTGACTTCCAGCGCGCCGGCCACAGCGCCCGGCTCCCCCCTGCGCGGGACGTTGAAGGGCACCTTGGCGACACTCGTATTATTGCTGCTGGCCCTGCTGTTCTGGCAGTTGCTCGACCAGTTGCGTGAAACCCAGAAGAACCAGCGCCAGTACACCATCGACTACACCGCCGATCTGGCCGCGCAGGTCAGCCTGAACATGGCGCTCAACGCGCAGATCGCCCTCAACCTGTTACCGATCGTCGAGCAACCCCAGGGCGCCGATGAATTGCAGGCCCTGTTGCGCAAGCTGCAACAGTCGCTGCCAGACCTGCGCAGCCTGGCGTTGCTCAGCCCCTCGGGAAGAGTCATCAGTGACAGCGCTCCCGACAGCGATGACAGCGACTACCTGGGTGAACTGGTACGCCGCAGCCACGCCCAGGCGCACTACTTCAGCAACGCCACCGACGGTTCCGTGGTGCATTTATTGTTGCATCAGGCCAGCGGCAGTTCCCGAGGCTATTGGGTCCTGCGCCTGACCCCCACCTTCTTTTCGTCCCTGGCCAAACAAAGCGAGGCCGACGGCCGCCCGCTGTGGCTGGTGGAAAACCGCATCAATCATCAGATCATCAGCCGCGACGAAGCGCTGCCCTCGATCAATCCTGGCACGCTGACCGAAGACGATGTCGCCAACAGCGTGCTGACCGTCCCGCTGAGCAGCAGCGATTGGCAACTGCGCGGCTTGTTCGACCGTCAGCGCGTGCTGGAAGGGCTGTTGCCGGCGTTCATCGGCAAATGCCTGCTGGGCCTGGCGTTTTCCATGCTGCCGTTCCTCGCCTTGCTGAACATGCGCCGGCGTCAGCGCCAGTTGAATGAAGGCCGCCGGCGCTACCAGGACATTTTCGAAGGCACAGGCGTGGCCTTGTGCGTCCTCGACATGTCCGGGCTCAAGGTCTTTTTCGACAAGGCGCAACTGCAGGGCAGTGAGCAACTGCAAGCGTGGCTGGCGATCCCGGAGCAACGCCGGCCATTGCTCAAGGAGCTGCGGATCACCGAGGTCAACCAGGTTGCGCTGCAACTGCTGAATGTCGATAGCGCCGACAAAGCCTGGAAACTGCTGATCGACGGCAAACCACAGGACGGCACCGCCATCGGCGACCAGGTGCTCGAAGCAATGCTCAACCAGCAGCAACAGCTCGAGCTGGAAATCAAGCTGCAGGACGCCAGCGGTCGCGACCAGCACCTGTGGCTGGTGCTGCGCCTGCCGCAAACTCCGGACGACTATAAGGCAGTGATCCTGAGCATCACTGACATCACCAGCCGCAAGCTCATCGAGTTGTCGCTGCAGGAGCGCGAAGGGTTCTGGTCGGACGTGGTGCGCACCGTGCCAGATCACCTGTATGTGCAGGATGTGATCAGCCAGCGCATGATCTACAGCAACCATCACCTGGGCCAGACCCTGGGTTACAACCGCACCGAACTGCACCAGATGGGCGAATACTTCTGGGAAATCCTCCTGCATCCCGAAGACGCCGACTACTACCATCGCTCCCGCCAGATCCAGCGCCAGGCCGGTTATCGCCAGTTGATGCAGTGCCAGTTGCGCTTCCGCCATCGGGACGGCCAGTGGCGACGCTTCGAGATTCGCGAGCAGGCACTGGCCCGGGACAAGAACGACCAGGTCACGCGGATCATCGGCGTGGCCAAGGACATCACCGACCAGATCGAAGCCAGCGAATCCCTGCGCGACAGTGAGCAGCGCTACCGGATGCTCGCCGAAAGCATCAGCGACGTGATCTTCTCCACCGACAGCCGCCTTAACCTCAATTACGTCAGCCCTTCGGTGCAAGCGGTGCTGGGTTACGACGCCGAGTGGATTTTCCAGAACGGCTGGCAATCGACCATCGCCAACCCGCAACAACTGACCGGCATCTACCACCTGATGGACCGGGTCAGCAAAGCGCTGGATCAACCGGACCAACTGGCGCTGTTGCGCAGCCAGGTACAAACCCAACTGTTCCTGTTCGATTGCCTGCGGGCCGACGGGCGCAAGATCCCGATCGAACTGCGTCTGGTGTTGGTCTGGGACGAACACGGCACGTTCGAAGGCGTGCTTGGCGTCGGCCGCGACATCAGCCAGCAACGCCGGGCCGAAAAAGACCTGCGCATGGCCGCCACGGTATTCGAACACTCGACCTCGGCGATCCTGATCACCGACCCGGCCGGCTACATCGTCCAGGCCAACGAAGCTTTCAGTCGTGTCAGTGGTTACGCCGTGGAGCAGGTCCTCGACCAGCTGCCGAACATGCTGACCGTCGACGACCAGCAGGAAGCCCATCTGCGTTACGTGCTCAAGCAATTGGGCCAGCACAGCACCTGGGAGGGCGAAGTCTGGCTCAAGCGCCGTAATGGCGAACATTACCCGGCCTGGGTCGGGATCACCGCCGTACTCGACGACGAAGGCGACTTGGCCAGCTATGTGTGTTTCTTCAGCGACATCAGCGAGCGCAAGGCCAGCGAGCAGCGGATTCACCGCCTCGCCTACTACGACGCCCTGACCCACCTGCCCAACCGTTCGCTGTTCCAGGATCGCCTGCACACGGCACTGCAATCGGCTGAACGGCAGAAGTCGTGGGTGGTGCTGATGTTCCTCGACCTCGACCGTTTCAAGCCGATCAACGACTCCCTGGGCCACGCCGCCGGCGACCGCATGCTCAAGGAAATGGCCACGCGCCTGCTCGGTTGCGTCGACGATGACGACACGGTGGCACGCATGGGCGGTGACGAATTCACCTTGCTCCTGCAACCGCGAGCCAACCGTGAAATCGCCCTGAACCGGGCGATCCATGTGGCCGAACAGATTCTCGCCAGCCTGGTGAAACCCTTCGTGCTCGAAGGCCGCGAGTTCTTCGTCACGGCCAGTATCGGCATCGCCCTGAGTCCGCAGGACGGCAACGAACTCAGCCAGTTGATGAAGAATGCCGACACCGCGATGTACCACGCCAAGGAGCGTGGCAAGAACAACTTCCAGTTCTATCAGGCGGACATGAACGCCAGTGCGCTGGAACGCCTGGAGCTGGAAAGCGACTTGCGCCATGCCCTGGAACAGAACGAATTCGTGCTGTATTACCAGCCGCAGTTCAGCGGCGACGGCAAGCGCCTGACCGGTGCCGAGGCGCTGTTGCGCTGGCGTCATCCACGCCGCGGGCTGGTGCCGCCGGGGGATTTCATTCCGGTGCTCGAAGAGCTCGGGCTGGTGGTGGATGTCGGCGACTGGGTGATCAGCGAAGCCTGCCGTCAGCTCAAGGCCTGGCATCAGGCCAGGGTACGGGTGCCGAAGGTGTCGGTGAACATCTCGGCGCGACAGTTCTCCGACGGCCAGCTCGGTACGCGAATCGCTACCATCCTCAAGGAAACCGGCCTGCCGCCGGCGTGCCTGGAACTGGAGCTGACCGAAAGTATCCTGATGCGCGAAGTCAGCGAGGCGATGCAGATTCTCGCCGGACTGAAAAACCTCGGCCTGAGCATTGCAGTCGACGATTTCGGTACCGGTTATTCATCTCTCAACTACCTCAAGCAGTTCCCGATCGACGTTCTGAAGATTGACCGCACCTTCGTCGATGGCCTGCCCAGCGGTGAGCAGGACGCACAAATTGCCCGGGCAATCATTGCCATGGCCCACAGCCTGAACCTGGCGGTGATCGCCGAGGGCGTGGAAACCCAAGAGCAGTTGGACTTCCTGAGGGAGCATGGCTGTGACGAGGTACAGGGTTATCTGTTCGGTCGGCCGATGCCGGCGGGGCGGTTTGAAGGGCAGTTCAGCAATGATGCGCTGTTCATGTTTGACTGAAGCCTTGCAGTGATGCGGGCGGCCCCTTCGCGGGCAAGCCCGCTCCCACATTTGGAATGCGTTCCCCTGTGGGAGCGGGCTTGCCCGCGAAGGGGCCCGCCCAGGCACCGCATACCCGCTCATGAAGCCCACTTGTCTGCGACATGATGCCGTTTCATATGCCATCTAAAACCCATTGGGTTAGAATGCCCCCCTTTTCCGCCCCCGATCCTTGAGGACCGCCATGTTCAGCCGTGATTTGACTATTGCCAAGTACGACGCCGATCTCTTTGCCGCCATGGAGCAAGAAGCTCAGCGCCAGGAAGAGCACATTGAGCTGATCGCTTCGGAAAACTACACCAGCCCTGCTGTGATGGAAGCCCAAGGCTCGGTACTGACCAACAAGTACGCCGAAGGCTACCCGGGCAAGCGCTACTACGGTGGTTGCGAGTACGTAGACATCGTCGAGCAGCTGGCTATCGACCGCGCCAAAGAGTTGTTCGGCGCCGACTACGCCAACGTTCAGCCGCACGCCGGCTCGCAAGCCAACAGCGCCGTTTACCTGGCCCTGCTGTCGGCCGGCGACACCATCCTGGGCATGAGCCTGGCCCACGGCGGTCACCTGACCCACGGTGCCAGCGTTTCGTCTTCGGGCAAGCTGTACAACGCCATCCAGTACGGCATCGACGCCAACGGCCTGATCGACTACGACGAAGTCGAGCGTCTGGCCGTTGAGCACAAGCCGAAAATGATCGTGGCCGGTTTCTCTGCCTACTCGCAGATCCTCGACTTCCCGCGCTTCCGTGCAATCGCCGACAAAGTAGGTGCCTACCTGTTCGTCGACATGGCCCACGTGGCCGGCCTGGTTGCCGCCGGCGTCTACCCGAACCCGGTTCCATTCGCTGACGTCGTGACCACCACCACCCACAAGACCCTGCGTGGTCCACGTGGCGGCCTGATCCTGGCTCGCGCCAACGCCGACATCGAGAAGAAGCTGAACTCCGCCGTATTCCCGGGTGCCCAAGGCGGCCCGCTGGAGCACGTGATCGCGGCCAAGGCGATTTGCTTCAAGGAAGCGCTGCAGCCTGAGTTCAAGGCTTACCAGCAACAAGTGGTGAAGAACGCCCAGGCCATGGCCAGCGTGTTCATCGAGCGCGGTTTCGACGTGGTTTCCGGTGGCACTCAGAACCACCTGTTCCTGTTGTCGCTGATCAAGCAGGAAATCTCCGGTAAAGACGCCGATGCCGCTCTGGGCAAAGCGTTCATCACCGTAAACAAGAACTCCGTGCCAAACGATCCACGCTCCCCGTTCGTCACCTCCGGCCTGCGCTTCGGCACCCCGGCTGTGACCACTCGTGGCTTCAAGGAAGCAGAATGCAAGGAACTGGCCGGCTGGATCTGCGACATCCTGGCTGACCTGACCAACGAAGCGGTGATCGACGCCGTTCGTGAGAAGGTCAAGGCCATCTGCAAGAAGCTGCCGGTGTACGGCGCTTAATCAGCCCCGCTAAACCGCAGTAATGAAAACCGGCCAGAGATGGCCGGTTTTTTATTGCCTGGAGTTTAATTAGCGACTCATACCCGCAAGACAACCAACTAACAACACAACAACACCCAGACAAAAAAACACACCCTGCCACTTGCAAACTTAAACCCTTGCAACATACACGACACCCTCAACTAACAAAAACTGCTTATTCTAAAACCCGTTTCAATCATCAACCAATAACGAATGGGTTACATCATGAATGGCAATATTGAAAAATCTTTCATCGCAATACTGCGAATGTTTGACCATAAAGTGAATGTTCTTGAACTGCTCCACGGCAAACCGGCGATGGCCACCATCAGACTGTTCAGCGGAGGCTTTTACACCGGCAAACCGCAAACTCAGGACCACTCCCACCTGCTCGGAATACGTCCCAACGAGCAGATCAGTGAAGTGAAAAGCTTGAAACTGCACTTTCTGCATACCGCTGATGGCTACATACTTACAATAAAAAACAAGGGTAATTATTATAATCGGGTCATCAGCGAGAACTGGCTTAATACCTTTGACGCCATGAATTCAGACACTGGCGAAGCGACAGCCTTTACACTTCTCAACCATCAAGACGCAGCGGTCACACTGGATAATTTACCGGCGACTCACTCACCAATCTCGCTAAAATTCGAAGACAAACATTACATGGGAGGACTTAAAGTAAAAGGCTCACCCTATGTTTATCTTGGAAAAACTGAAGAGCGCTCAAAAATTACTTTCATCCTGACTATCCTTGAAAGAAAAGCACCTCGAACCTGACTTTACCCACAATAACGTTTGAACAAACACCATCAAATGCGGCTTACATAATGTCGCCCGCAGGCTGCCTCCCGGGGCAGCCTCACCCATATTCTCAAAAAATCGGCATCCGATTTTTCCCACACCGCTCAAGACCGGGTATTCCGCTCCACTGGTAAGACCGGTCATGCCAATTTTGTAAATTTCGCTTGCGACCCACCAAAATCAGCGCCTAAACTGCACCCGCACTGGACATACCGGTAAGACCACAATAATTAAGTCCTGAATCTGATGTGCCCCGCACACGGCAGCCAGGACACCGACCAGGATTCCTCCCATGCTCAGATGGTGCTCGCGTTCAATCTTCCTCCAAGTGGTTCTCGGACTGGTGCTCGGCATCGTCTGCGGGCTGACCCTTCCCGAATACTCCGCTCAGCTCAAACCGCTCGGTGACGGTTTTATCAAGCTGATCAAAATGCTCATTGGCTTGATTGTGTTTTGCGTAGTGGTCAGCGGCATCAGCGGTGCCGGCGACCTGAAGAAGGTCGGCCGTATCGGCCTCAAATCAGTGATCTACTTTGAAATCCTGACCACCATCGCCCTGGTGATCGGTCTGGTGTTCGCCTTCAGCACCGGCATCGGCAGCGGCGCGAACATTCACCTGGAGCAGCTTTCCGCAGCCGACATGGGCGATATTGCCCAGCGCAGCCAGCACATGCACACCACCACACAGTTCCTGATGGACCTGATTCCGACGTCGGTGATCGGTGCCTTTGCCGATAACAATATCCTGCAAGTCCTGTTGTTCTCTGTGCTGTTCGGCAGTGCGCTGAATCTGGTGGGCGAGGCGGCATCGGGTATTTCGCGGCTGATCAATGAACTCAGCCACGTGATCTTCCGCATCATGGGCATGATCGTGCGCCTGGCGCCGATCGGTGTATTCGGTGCGATCGCCTTCACCACCAGCAAATATGGCCTGGACTCGCTGCAACACCTGGGCAGCCTGGTCGGCCTGTTCTACCTGACCTGCGTTGCCTTCGTAGCTCTGATTCTCGGTCTGGTGATGCGCCTCTCCGGCCTGAAGATGTGGCCGTTGCTCAAATACCTGCGAGAAGAACTGCTGATTGTCATGGGCACCGCTTCGTCCGACGCCGTGCTGCCGCAAATCATGCGCAAGCTTGAGCATCTGGGCATCGGCAGTTCGACGGTCGGGCTGGTGATTCCAACAGGTTACTCGTTCAATCTCGACGGTTTCTCGATCTATCTGACCTTGGCCATCGTGTTCATCGCCAATGCCACCGGCACGCCGCTGGCAATGACCGACCTGCTGACGATTCTGTTGGTATCGTTGATCACCTCCAAGGGGGCCCACGGTATTCCGGGCTCGGCGCTGGTAATTCTGGCGGCCACCCTGACAGCCATCCCGGCCATTCCGGTAGTGGGTCTGGTGCTGGTGCTGGCCGTGGACTGGTTCATGGGCATCGGCCGGGCGCTGACCAACCTGATCGGCAACTGTGTGGCGACCGTCGCCATCGCGCGGTGGGAAAAGGACATCGATGTGCAGCGGGCGAACAAGGTACTTTCGGGCCAGGCGGGTTATACCTTCCAGCCGAGAAAACCGGTCGCACCGGCGCATCAGCAGGAATTCTGAATCAACGGTGTGCCCGCCTCGTCTTGGCCGGCACACCTTCACCCCTTTTAGATGCTCATGGAGCGAACAGTGATTACCTCGTCGACCGTTGTAACTTCAGTCGTGGAAAAACTTCGGGCCGCTTTGGCCCGTGGTCAGTGGCGCTCCGGCGAAATGCTGCCGGGGCAACGCGAGCTGGCCGAACAGCTGGGTATCAGCCGCCCAAGCCTGCGTGAGGCGGTCATCGTCCTGGAAACCCTTGGCCTGGTGCGTTCGATGCCGGGCAAAGGCGTCGTCGTGCTCGAGGCCAGTCTCAGCGATGGCCAGTCCCACGACAGCGCAGTGGCCGCAGCGAGCCTGGAAGACGTGCTGCAACTGCGCTACACCCTGGAGCCATTCATCGTCGGTCTCGTTGCGCAGTCCATCAGCAGCAAGGAAGTCGGGCAACTGCGCCTGACCCTGATGGACATGCGCGAAGCCCTGGAGGCCAATGACAGTGAAGCCGGCGTAAGCGCCTATATCGCGTTCCACGAAGAGCTGTTCACGCTGACGTCGAACCCGATCTTCCAGAGCGTGGTCCAGCAAACCAGCAATGCCCTCAAGCAAAGCGCCGAAGTGTTGCGCAACTCCCCGGAGCATCTGGCCGAACGCCTTGAAGAAAACGAAGCCGTGGTGCGGGCGATCCGCAGCAAGAACAGCGCCCAGGCCAGCGTCGAAATGCGTCGGCACATTTTGCGCGAAGGCCAACGCATAGGCATCGAACTGAACATTCCGGAAGACAACCTCGGCAGTTGAAACCTCTTCGAACTGGAGATTGGCCATGAACAGCTACGCTTCACCACAAACGCTCGCTACCCTGCCCGTCCGCCCGTCGGTGGATGATCTGTATTCGCGGGTCCTGGACGCCATTTTCGAACAGCGCATCCATTCGGCCAGTCGCTTTACCGAAGAAAGCCTGGCGCAGATGTTCGGGGCAAGGCGCAGCGACATCCGTGATGTGCTGACGCGGCTGTCCCATCAGCAGATCATCATCCTTCGCGTCAATCATCGTCCCCGCGTCGCCGAACTTGATGTCGAGCAGACCCGGCAAACACTGCATGCCCGGCGTCTGGCCGAGATCATGCTGGTGCGGCTGGCCTGTCAACGTCCATGCGCACAAGACTTGAAGCGCCTGCGGACACTGGTCGACAACGAGCGTCAATGCACCGAACGTGGCCGGGCGATTCGTTTGTCGGGAGAGTTTCACCTGCAGCTGGCACAAATGGCGGGGAATGCACCATTAGCGCATTTTCTTGAGAGCCTGGTACCGCTGACTTCATTGGCGATTGCGCAGTTTGATCTGCAGCAGAAGGATTATTGTGTGGAGCACATGGCGATTCTGGATGCGCTGGAGCGAGGCGATGCCGCGACGGCGCAAGTCGCGCTCAACCGGCATCTGGATTACCTGGAACAGACACTGCTCAATACAACCCGTGAACATTGTGTTGCCGGCTAGATTGCATCGCGGGCAAGCCCGCTCCCACAGTGTTCGAGGATGAGCACAGACATTGTGTTCAACCAGAAACCTGTGAGAGCCGGGCTTGCCCGCGATGGCGTCCTCAAAGACGCCATAAAAACCTCAGACCGCAGCCACCCGCGCAAACCCCTCGCGAATCTTTTCTTCCGGCAAGTCATCGGCAATGAACACGATCACGCTTTCGCGCACGTCGTCTTCCCCCCACTCGGTATCCCAGTCGAAACCATAAAGCTTGAGCACACCCTGAAACACCATGCGACGGGATTCGCCGAGGATGTTCAACACGCCTTTGTAGCGCAGCAACTGCTTGCCATGCTCCTCCAGCAACTCGTTCATGAACTCGCTGAGCTTGTCGATATCCAGCGGTTTTTCAGTGCGCAGCACCAGGCTTGAAATACGGTCGATGGACGGAACCTGGCTGACCGGGCGCAAAGTCACGCCGCCGCCGAGATCGGCATTGAGGTTGAAGCCGCGCACATCGAGCAACTCGGCCAGGTCGATCTTGCCGTGGTCAACCACACGAATCGGCGCACGCCGGTTGATGCGGGTCAGACGCTCGCTCAGCGCAGTGAAGGTCGCCTCGTCCACCAGATCACGCTTGCTCACCAGCAAGCGGTCGGCGAATCCGACCTGCGCCTGGGCGATGGTCTGGGCCAGGTGCAAGTCGGCATGTGCCGCGTCGACCAGCGTGATGATGCCGTCGAGGATATAGCGCTCACGCAACTCTTCGTCGATGAAAAAGGTTTGTGCCACCGGTGCCGGATCGGCCAGGCCGGTGCATTCGATCACCAGGCGGTCGAAGGCGATGTCGCCCCGGTCCAGACGCTCGAGCAACAGATAAAGCGCTTTGGTCAGGTCCGTGTGGATGGTGCAGCAGACGCAGCCGTTGGACAGTGTCATTACTTGTACCGGCTCATCGCCCAACAGCTGGGTATCGATACCGGCATTGCTGAATTCGTTCTCGATCACGGCGATTTTCAGGCCGTGCTCGGCCTTGAGCAGGTGACGCAACAGGGTGGTCTTGCCGGCGCCGAGGAAGCCGCTGAGGATCGTGACCGGGATGGGAGAGGACAAACTGGATCTCCTTTTTCACACAGTGAAAAAACAACACAAAACAAATGTGGGAGCGGGCTTGCTCGCGAAGGGGTCGTGTCAGTCGACATGAATGTTGAATGACACACCGCTTTCGCGAGCAAGCCCGCTCCCACAGGTATTGCTGTTAATCCGACAACCGGATCAACAGCACTTCGGCCCACCCTTGCCACCGTAACGGGCTTCCTGACGCTCGCGAAAGAACATCTCATAGCTCATCACCGGTTTGTCCGGGTGCTTGCTCTGCATATGCTCGACATAGTTGTCGTAGTCGGGCATGCCGACCATCAGGCGCGCGGCCTGACCGAGGTATTTACCGAGGCGACTCAAGTCATTGAACATGCTGCAATCCTCTGGTTACGCATCCGGCAGCGCCTGGAATGGCGACTCTTTATCCGTACGCTCTTTTTTACCCCAGGCGGCAATACCAACCTTGAGCGCATAGAACAGGATGCTGAACACCACGAACAGGAACAGCGCGGTCAGCGTTGCGTTGGTGTAGGCGTTGAAGATCACGTGCTGCATCTGGGTGATGTCCTTGGCCGGGGCGAGGATCTGGCCGTTGGCCAGGGCATCGCTGTATTTCTTGGCCAGCGACAGGAAGCCGATCGCCGGGTTGGCGTCGAACAGCTTGATGAAGCCCGCTGTCGTGGTGCAGATCAACAGCCACACCGCCGGCAACATGGTGACCCAGACATAACGCTGGCGTTTCATCTTGATCAGCACCACGGTGCCGAGCATCAGGGCGATACCGGCCAGCATCTGGTTGGAGATACCGAACAACGGCCACAGGGTGTTGATGCCCCCCAACGGATCGATCACGCCCTGGTACAGCAACCAGCCCCACATCGCCACACAACCGGCGGTGGCAATCAGGTTGGCGGTCCAGGATTCGGTACGTTTGAGCGCCGGCACGAAAGAGCCGAGCAAGTCCTGCAGCATGAAACGACCGGCACGGGTACCGGCGTCCACCGCAGTCAGGATGAACAGCGCTTCGAACAGGATCGCGAAGTGGTACCAGAACGCCATGGTGTTTTCACCCGGCAGGACACTGTGCAGGATCTGCGCGATACCGACCGCCAGGGTTGGCGCGCCGCCGGCACGGGCCAGGATGGTGGTTTCGCCAATGTCGTGGGCCACCGCTTGCAGCGCTTCCGGGGTAATGGCAAAGCCCCAGTTGCTGACGGCTGTCGCAACGGCCACCACATCACCGCCGACCACGGCCGCCGGGCTGTTCATGGCGAAGTACACGCCAGGCTCGATCACCGAAGCGGCAACCATGGCCATGATCGCCACGAAGGATTCCATCAGCATGCCGCCGTAACCGATGTAGCGGGCGTTGGTTTCGTTATCCAGCAGCTTCGGCGTGGTCCCGGAGGAGATCAGCGCGTGGAAACCCGATACCGCGCCACAGGCAATGGTGA
>NZ_AKJG01000102.1 GCF_000282455.1 Pseudomonas sp. GM74 | reverse complement strand
TCGGTGACTGGAGTTCAGACGTGTGCTCTTCCGATCTGTGACCGACAGGTTCCGTTGTTGCAACTGATCGATCGGACACAGGCCAGGCGACTGCTGGCGATGGGCACCGCGCAGGATTTCGGCGTGGACTTTCACAAATTCTCGGCCAAGGGCCGTCCCGCATCCTGGCGCTACCCGTTCACCCTGCAAACCCTGATGCACTGAGTCGCATCAAACCCCGGCCAGAAACAGCACCAGTTTGACGATGCCGAACAGTGTCAAGGCAAATACCACCGTGAACACAATCCCCAGAATCACAAAATGACTCGGCTTGCCGTGAGTGAAATCACGGGCCCGGTTCTTCCCGCTCTGCACCCCGAACGCCGCCGCCATGACGCTGTGCAGCATTTGCCAGAACGTCGGCGGCTTGTTGTCGGCCGGATCGTCCATAAATCCCTCGCCTGAAAGTTGGTCCCCACAGCATAGCCAATCTGCGGCTTCGTGCCGTGGCTGCCCGAAACGGTTTGTCTGGCCTTTTCGAACTTGCGATAACTATGTACCGCAGGTGTTCAGGCCAGAGGTGGTGTCCTGTCGCTCCATTTACCAGGAGAGACAGTATGGGCATTTCATCCCGCAGTTCACCCCCGACGTCGAAGGTGCAGTCACCTATTGAAGGTTCAGAGTCCAGGCCCTTGCTGCCCGGGAACAGCAGCATGCACAGTGAATCGCTTGAACGCATGACCCCCGATTGGTTGATCAACGCGACGTCCGCAAGGCGCACCGCGATCAAAGATACCGGGACACGTCTGCCTGATTGGTACGTGCACGCATCCGGCGCGCAACAGCAGGCACTGAGGGCAAGTTTCAACGCCAGTTTTATCTCGCAGACCCGGCTGGACCAGACAATGTCCGCGTTGCACGACGCCGAAACATTCGCTGGGCCGATATTGGCCAAGGCTCTCAAGGACAGGTTCTCGATCGACGTCGATGTCAACAAGACCTGGGTGTGCCTGCGGCGCCCCCTGGAGGTTGGTGTGCTCGAAATCGAAGTCTCGTCTTTTGAGGTGTTGAAGCTTTCCTTGCTCCAGGCGGCATTGCACAACTTCGAGGCGTCGGAGTGTGAAGAAGGGGCCTTCCACCGTGATTCAGGGTTCGTCGTCGAAACGTCGACCCCCGGTACATTCCAGGATGTTGCGCTGGGCATGACGGTCATGCAGTTCTTGTCACTGTGCCGAACGCTGGATATCGGAGCGCAGTATCAAACCTGCGTGAACGGATTTTTCCAGCCAGAAGACAGGCAGGCGCAAACCAACCTGCGCGAGCAATTCATCGACAGTCAGAAAACCGCAATGAGGGCGGCAGCCGACCTGGCGTTGTTGAAAAAGGATATCGAACCGCAAGACTACTCGATGATCCTTTCGGTCATTGGCGGGGAAATCCATCCACGGCTGGGCGACAAACAGGTCTGGTTCCGCGACCTTGTGTTGATGAAGCGCCGGATGACCGGCTGTGTGGTGTTCAGCATCAGCGAGCAGTATCGCTACACCAGTGATTTCATCGTCTACATTCCCCATGATCCCGAGCATCCGCTCAAACGCTACACCTCGACGCAGTTGCGTGACGAATTCAAGCGTCAGTTCACGGCTGGCAACTCACGGTCTGCAAGCGATGGCAGGCCGACCGCGCACCAGCGTTTTTTCAGTCAATTCGTGGCTTATGCCGACCGCCCTTACTACTTCAGCCAGTTCACTCGCAAGGCGGCGGACTCACCGAGCGATCCGTTGCACTCCATCTGGGTCAAGGTCGCCCGGTACATTCCGCCGTTCTCCACATTCGTCGGAATCAAAGAACTTCCTCCTGAAAGTCCGGGCAAGCGCGAACCGGTCGACGATCCTTACCTCGACCCATACGGTGCGACACGTAACGGCGTTGCCGGTATCTGGGCTGCCAACACCGATCTGTGGGCTTATCTCTACGAGCAAAACCGCGCCAAGGTCATCGCCGACGCGCGCAGCCATGCCGTCCCGACCGCTGAAGTCGATGCGAAGGCTCGCGCGGAGAAGCTCAATCATCTGCTGGAAATCGGCCTGCTGGGCTTGAACATGGTGTCAATGTTCGTGCCGGTGCTGGGCGAGATCATGCTGACGGTGATGGCCGGGCAATTGCTGTACGAGTCGTTCGAAGGGGTAATCGAATGGAGTGAGGGTGATCGCGTTGCTGCCAAGGCGCACCTGATCGACGTGGCGGAAAACCTGGCGCTGATCGCGGCGATGGGCGGGGCCGGCAAGGTGCTGGGCAAGATGGCGCCGGTTCCACCCCAGCCTGTGGTCGAAAGCCTGGACGCCATCAAGCGCCCGGATGGAACGACACGGCTGTGGAAACCCGACCTGAAGGCCTATGAGTGCGACGTTGAACCGGGGGATGTCACCGCTCCCAATGCCCTCGGACAGTATCGTGCAAACGGCAAGACGTACATCCGCCAGGCGGGCAGGGTGTATGAGACCACCTTTGATTCATCGCTGAAAAAATGGCGGATCAAGCATCCGACCGATGCCGGGGCCTGGCAGCCGATTCTCGAACATAACGGCCACGGTGCCTGGCGCCATACGCTGGAGCGTCCTTTGGAGTGGGATCGCCTGACCCTGTTGCGGCGCATGGGCCATGCGACCGAGGCCCTGACTGACGAACAACTGCTCACCGTCGCCGATGCCAGCGGTACCAGTGACAATGCCCTGCGCAAGATGCACCTCGATCACCTGCCTCCGCCTCCCGGGCTGGCTGAGTTGTTGCCGGCGTTCGAGGCTGTCCCGGGGAACACCGAGGCGGGCAAGGGAACGGTGGCGATGCTGCGCAGAGCTTGTCCGGGGCTGAGTGAGTCCGCTGCCAACAGGGTGTTGCTCGATGCCAATGCCGAAGAGCTGGAGCGGTGGCAAACGACGCGGCGGATACCCTTGAACATGCTCGAAGAGGGCCGTTGGTATGTACAGCAAGGGCGCGTCAATCGCGCTTTTGCCGGGCTGCATCAGGAACCTATGGTTTCGGCGGACAGCCGGTGGCTCGCACTGCATTCCCTGGAAAAACTGCCAGGCTGGCCCGACAGCGTGCGCTTGGAAGTCCGCGACGGTCACATTGAAGGGCCTCTGATCGATGGCATTGGCAGCCAGACGGCCGGCACGCGCAAATATGTGGTCAAGAAAGGACCGGCTTACCAGGCGTTCGATGAGCGCGGTGAGGAGCTCAACGGCATTCCTCGAAATGAAGATAATTTTTACCTGTCGATCATGCACGCTTTGCCCGACTCTGCGCGCCAGGCGCTGAGTGTTCCGCATGTGGCTCAGGGCAGCCAGTTGCGCAGGGCAATCATCGACTATGCCACCGCGCATCGTGCCGAACTGGCACAACGCCTGGAGAATCGCACTGGCAAGCATGCGAAGTTCAAGCCTCCGGTTCGGGTAAACGAACGATTGGTGGGCTATTACGCCAGCGGGCGCGGGCAAGGGATCAATCCTTCGCTGGCGACCCGGGTTCGGGATGTCTATCCGGCGCTGACCGAACAGCAGGCTAACGGATTTGTCCTGGCGCAGCTGCGTGCGGGAAAAACCGATGCGCAGATTTACGGTTTGTTGCAGGCCCGCCTGCGGGAATGGGAGACGCTTGAATCGACGCTCGATCATTGGGTTGGCGAGCCGACATCGAGTTCTGCTTTGGAGCTCATGCTGGGGGGCAAGGCCTCGGTCGCGCAGAGCCTCAAGCAAAGCTGGCGCAACTCGCCGCTGGCCGCAGAGCACTCGCACTTCACTTAGCTCGACCTGACCTGTGATGAAGCGCTTCCTTCGTTGTCGGCGGATTTCTCGCACGTGCGTGACCTGTACGTCCGGGGCCGGTGTATCACGGATGCCAATGCCGATGCGCTGTTGGCCAATTTCCCCAGGCTCAAGAGATTGCGGATCAATGCCACGGGGAACGCGTTCAGTAACGTCCCGCAGGTGTTGAGTACAATGCCGGAACTCACGGATCTGAGTCTGTATTCAGCCGCTCCCTACGCGGTCGATATGTCGTCGAGGCTGAGCGCAATGACCAGGCTTGAGGAACTCAACATTTACTGTTCGGGATTCGCGCCGATCGATCTGGATGTCAGCCAATTGCGCAATCTGCGTCGGCTGGATGTACTTGCACCTTCGTTGTTTGAATGGCCCGCCGGGGTTCTCGAACTGCCGCGACTTGAGCGATTGAACCTCAAGGCCACCGGGATCAGAACCTTGCCCGACGGCATTTTCAACGGACATGAAAAACTTTGGTCCGGACTGTCGCTGGACTGGTCGAACTTCCTTCGTGAAAACTTCAGGCCCGCCTATGAGTACGCCAAAACGCAATCCCCGCACCTTGTTGATCTCGAGGAAATGGTCAGGGATTACAGCAAGGGGGAGTTGAGACGTCTTGGCGAGGGCATCAACGAAAATCACGAAGCCTTGTTCGGCGAGTTTGTCGAGCAATGGCAGGGCGCCGAGGCCAGGTTCCGGGCCGTCGAGGCCTTGAGTGAGCAATACCATGTGCTTAATCAGAGCCTCATCGACTGGACCGATCGAGCACGACCCATACCAAGGGTGATCAATGAAGTGATGGCCCGGACAAGCGTGGCGAACTCCCTGAGAGCGAACTGGCGTAAGGGCGTCTTCAAACGCTACGGCTCGACAGTTGACGCCTCGGTGCTCGATTTGCCGAATCTGCCACTGAGTGATTTTCCCGAGCTCCCGGTCGGCACTTTCCCGGAAGTGCAAACGCTGTATTTAAGGGGGAGCAAAGCGCCTGCAGCACAGATTCGCAGTTTCATCAGCAAGTTTACCGAGCTGCAAACACTCGACTTGCGTGATTGCGGCTTGACCGAAATCCCTATCGGACCCAACGATCTCGGTAAATTGACTCAGCTGGATCTTTCCAGTAACGCGATTGTTGTCGACTCAGGGGTTCAGCAAGGTCTTGGTGGGTTGCGGATGCTCGAATATCTGGACCTGAGCAACAACCCCCTCAACACCCTGGACGTCAGCGCAATGTCTCACCTCAAGGCTTTGAATCTGCGCTCGACGGAGCTGCGGGAGTGGCCGGCAGGTGCCCAGGATCTGCCCGACATGACCTGGCTGGATTTGCGCGACAGCAAAGTCTCCGAATTACCGGTGGCGGTGCTGGACAGTGAGGTATTGCTCAAAACCAATCTCGTCGGTGCGCCCTTGACTCCACAAGCTGCCGCAATGCTGAAAGCGGCCTGGCAGAGAATTGAAGTGGCCAAGGGGCTGCCAGAAGGTGTCCTGGAACGGTTTGCCCTGGAACCGGTGCCACTTGCCTTCCCGCCGTCCGAGAGTGGCTTTTCGATCGCACGGCATTTGCTATCGCTACCAGAAGTTCCGACGGGAGAAGGGCCCGGGATCCTGACAAAGCGCCTGCAACGGTTGAAACCGACGCTGGCCGATGAGCAAGCCTCGCAAGCGCTGGAACAGATGCGCCAGCGCGGGGCAACCGACGTGCAAATCGGCGAGCGCCTTGCCGGATGGGAGCAGACCCTTGACGCGCTTACACGCCAGTTGAATGGCTGGCTGTTTACCCGCGGAGCTCACGGCGCGGGCTGGATGACGTCGTCCAGCACTCGCAGACTGGGTGCCCTGCGTATCCTGGAGTGCTGGCGGGAGGGGCTGATCGGTGAGCAGGGTGTTGCGGATGCCGTGTTGAATCTCAATGGCCTGCAACTGGGCGATTTGCCGGAGCTGCCGGCATCGTTCGAGCATGTTGGCACATTGAACCTGACGAGCGTAAAACTCACCTGGCAAGGTTCCGATGGATTCCTCAATGCCTTTCCACAGTTGAAAACCCTTGAACTCAATGGCAATGGGCTGGAGGCAATTCCCGAGCCGGTCCAGCACATGGATACGCTCGAGCGACTGGAGCTGTCTTCGAACCGGCTGGACGATGCCGAACAGGTGTCCGCCTCATTGAGTAATCTGGAACGTCTGAAGTGGCTTGATCTGGGCTACAACGAACTGGATGCCTTCGATATCGACGTTTTCGAGGAGCTGGTGACGCTCGATCTGCGCAATAACAATCTGACGCAATGGCCGGGCGGAGTGCTGGATGCCGACCACCTGAGGGTCCTGAATCTGAGTGGCAACTACATCACATCGGTTCCAGCGCAGGCTCTGGATGGCAATCACAACGTTCTGATGATCGGTATCGATCTGAGCGACAACAACCTGGCGCTAGAGAGTCTTGAGCGCTTGAGGGATTACCGCGACAGCGGGGCACGCGACACCGTGCTGGGGCTCTCGCGCCCTGAACTCGATGAGTTACTTGATGATGCTCACGACGAAGGCGACAGCGACAGCATCGAGCCGGATGAAGAGCTCCCTGACGTTGAGCCTGATTCCGCTCAAAAAGCCCCTTGGCTGGCCAATGCGGCCCCGGAGGAACTGGCCGGTAAAAGCGAAATCTGGAATCAGCTGGCGGCCGAACCGGACAATGCTGCGTTCTTTCATTTGCTCTCGCGGTTACAGGACACCCAGGAGTTTCGGGTGGCCAATGCCGACTTGACGCGACGGGTCTGGACAGTGATGGAAGCCGCGGCCAGCAATAGCGAACTTCGGGAGGTCCTGTTCGCCAGCTCGACGACCCATGGTACCTGTGTCGACGGGCGAATCCTCACGTTCAGCGGGCTGGAAAGCAAAGTGTTCACCCACAATGCCTTACTCGAAATTCCGCCTGGACGCTTGAGTGTGAAGGGCGAAGCATTGCTGAAACTGTCCAGGCAATTGTTTCGACTGGACAAGATCGATGATCTGGCGACCAAAGCCGCGGCTCACACCGGTGAGGATGAGGCCGAAGTGCGCCTGGGCTATCGAATCGGTCTGACGGAGGGCTGGGATGACGGCCTGATCCTGCCAGGTCAGCCCAAACACATGACCTATGCCTCGGGCGTCACCCGGCAACAACTGGCGCAGGCGCGCGTGGAGATCGTCAATGCAGAGCGCTCCGACGGGTTTTTCGAAGACTTGATCCAGCGCGACTACTGGGTGAGTTATCTCAAGGAGAAATACCCTGAAGACTTTCGGGCACTCGATGAAATGGAGAGTCAGGGAGGGGACGATAACGGTGTCGATAACGCCGACGATGCCGCATTCATGAGTCAGCTTTTCGAGTTGGCGGCGGCGCGCAACGCGAAGATGATCGAATTGTCCCGCAAGGAAGCTGCGGGTGGGGAGCCGCAGCCGGGGACATCGGCCAGGAACAGCTGAATCAGTCGCTGGACAACCAATGTGGGAGCGAGCTTGCTCGCGATAGCGGATTATCAGTCAACATTAATGTTGAATGTTACTCCGTCATCGCGAGCAAGCTCGCTCCCACAAGGGATCTTTACCAACCACAATTTGTGGTTGGCAAGACTGCTTAGTTGTCGTAACCCAGGTTCGGCGCCAGCCAGCGCTCGGTCACGCTCAACTCCTGGCCTTTGCGCGAGGTGTAGCTCTGTACCTGGTCCTTGTCGATCTTGCCCACGGCGAAGTATTGCGCCTGCGGGTGAGCGAAGTACCAGCCGCTGACTGCTGCTGCCGGGAACATCGCGTAGTGCTCGGTGAGGAACACGCCGCTGCGGCCTGCGCGCATTTCCTGGGCTTCGGGATCGAGCAGGGCGAACAGTTGGGCTTTCTCGGTGTGATCCGGGCAGGCCGGGTAACCCGGTGCCGGACGGATACCGCTGTACTGCTCCTTGATCAATGCTTCGTTATCCAGCGCTTCATCCTTGGCATAACCCCAGTAGTCTTTACGCACCTGCTGGTGCAGCCACTCGGCGCAGGCCTCGGCCAGGCGGTCGGCCAGGGCCTTGACCATGATCGAGTTGTAGTCGTCGCCGGCATCCTGGTAGGCCTTGGCCACCTCTTCGGCACCAATCCCCGCGGTGGTGATGAAACCACCCACGTAGTCGGTCACTTCACTGTCCTTGGGCGCGACGAAGTCGGCCAGGGAGAAGTTCGGCTTGCCGTCGGTCTTGATGATCTGCTGGCGCAAGTGATGCAGCTTGGCCATTGGCTTGCCGTCATCGCCGTAGAGTTCGATGTCGTCGTCATGCACCTGGTTGGCCGGCCAGAAACCGAACACCGCGCGGGCGCTGATCAGCTTCTCGTCGATCAATTTGCGCAGCATTTCCCTTGCATCATTGTACAGCGAGGTGGCGGCTTCACCGACCACTTCGTCCTGGAGGATGCGCGGGAACTTGCCGGCCAGGTCCCAGGATATGAAGAACGGGGTCCAGTCGATGTACTCGGCCAGAACGTCGAGGTCGATGTTGTCCAGTACCCGGGTGCCGGTGAAGGTCGGCTTGACCGGCGTGTAGCTCGCCCAGTCGAATTGCGGCTTCTTGGCGATGGCCGCGCCATAGCTCAGGCGTTCGGTACGGGCACTGCGGTTGGACGTGCGCTCGCGAACTTCGATGTAATCCTGGCGGGTTTTCTCGACGAATCCGGCCTTGAGTTCCTTGGACAGCAACTGGGTCGCCACGCCGACGGCGCGGGAGGCGTCGGTGACGTAGATCACCGCGTCGTTGCTGTACTTGGGCTCGATCTTCACCGCCGTGTGCGCCTTGGAGGTGGTGGCACCACCGATCATCAACGGCAGATGGAAGTCCTGGCGCTGCATTTCGCGGGCAACGTGGACCATCTCATCCAGCGACGGGGTGATCAGGCCGGACAGGCCGATGATGTCGCACTTCTGTTCCTTGGCCACCTGCAGGATTTTTTCCGCCGGCACCATCACGCCGAGGTCGACGATGTCATAGCCGTTGCAGCCCAGCACCACGCCAACGATGTTCTTGCCGATGTCGTGTACGTCGCCTTTCACGGTCGCCATCAGGATTTTGCCCTTGGCCTGCGGCTTGTCGCCTTTTTCCAGTTCGATGAACGGAATCAGGTGGGCCACGGCCTGTTTCATGACGCGGGCGGATTTCACTACTTGCGGCAGGAACATTTTGCCGGCGCCGAACAGGTCGCCGACGATGTTCATGCCGGCCATCAGCGGGCCTTCGATCACTTCGATCGGGCGGGCGAAGGACTGGCGCGATTCTTCGGTGTCTTCGACGATGTGGGTGGTGATGCCCTTGACCAGTGCGTGCTCCAGGCGCTTGTTGACGTCCCAGTTGCGCCACTCTTCGGTCTCGGCTTCCTTGACGCTGCCGTCGCCCTTGTACTTGTCGGCGATGGCGAGGAGGGCGTCGGTGCCTTCCGGGGTGCGGTTGAGGATCACGTCTTCCACGGCGTCGCGCAGTTCCACCGGGATCTGGTCGTAGATCTCCAGTTGCCCGGCGTTGACGATGCCCATGGTCAGCCCGGAGCGGATCGCGTACAGCAGGAACACCGAGTGGATCGCCTCGCGCACCGGGTTGTTGCCACGGAACGAAAACGACACGTTGGACACGCCACCGGAGGTCAGCGCATACGGCAGTTCGTCACGGATGTAGGCACAGGCATTGATGAAATCGACGGCGTAGTTGTTGTGCTCTTCGATACCGGTGGCCACGGCAAAGATGTTCGGGTCGAAGATGATGTCTTCCGGCGGGAAGTCCACTTCGTTGACCAGAATGTCGTAGGAACGTTTGCAGATTTCCTTCTTGCGCGCTTCGGTGTCGGCCTGGCCGGCTTCGTCGAAGGCCATCACCACCACGGCGGCGCCGTAGCGCTTGCACAGCCTGGCATGATGGATGAACTGCTCGACGCCTTCTTTCATGCTGATCGAGTTGACGATGCCCTTGCCCTGGATGCACTTGAGGCCGGCTTCGATCACCTCCCACTTCGAGGAGTCGATCATGATCGGTACGCGGGAAATGTCCGGTTCGCCGGCAATCAGATTGAGGAAGGTCACCATGGCCTTCTTCGAATCGAGCATCCCTTCGTCCATGTTGATGTCGATCACCTGGGCGCCGGCTTCGACCTGCTGCAGGGCGACTTCCAGGGCTTCGGTGTAGTTGTCCTCGCGGATCAGCCGGGCGAACTTGGCGGAACCGGTGATGTTGGTGCGCTCGCCGACGTTGACGAACAGCGAGTTGCGATCGATGGTGAACGGCTCAAGGCCCGAGAGACGGCAAGCTTTCGCAATGTCCGGAATCGCGCGCGGCGCATAACCGGCCACGGCCTTGGCGATGGCTTCGATGTGGCCCGGCGTGGTGCCGCAGCAGCCGCCGACGATGTTGAGGAAGCCGCTCTGGGCGAATTCTTCGATGACCTTGGCGGTTTCCGACGGCAATTCGTCGTACTCGCCGAATTCGTTCGGCAGGCCGGCGTTCGGGTGCGCGGAAACGTGGGTGCCTGCCTTGTTCGACAGCTCTTCGAGGTACGGGCGCAATTCGCGGGCGCCAAGGGCGCAGTTCAGGCCGACGGAAATCGGTTTGGCGTGGGCCACGGAGTTCCAGAATGCTTCAGTGGTCTGGCCCGACAGGGTGCGGCCCGACGCGTCGGTGATGGTGCCGGAAATCATGATCGGCAATTCAATGCCCAGTTCCTCGAACACGCCTTGTACGGCGAAGATCGCCGCCTTGGCGTTGAGGGTGTCGAAAATGGTTTCGATCAGGATCAGGTCGGCGCCGCCTTCGATCAGGCCTTTGGTGGACTCGGTGTAGTTTTCCACCAGTTCATCGAAAGTCACGTTGCGATAGCCGGGGTTGTTCACGTCCGGGGACAGCGAGCAGGTGCGACTTGTAGGACCGAGCACGCCGGCAACGAAGCGCGGCTTGTCCGGGGTTTCCAGGGTCTTGGCGTCGGCGACCTTGCGCGCCAGGCGTGCGC
The DNA here is from genome assembly GCF_000282455.1 of Pseudomonas sp. GM74. Taxonomy (GTDB): domain Bacteria; phylum Pseudomonadota; class Gammaproteobacteria; order Pseudomonadales; family Pseudomonadaceae; genus Aquipseudomonas. The sequence continues at coordinate 71,546 of NZ_AKJG01000102.1, read as the reverse complement.
CTTCTACGTTTAACTCATACGCCAGGCCTTGCATGCCGTAGTCAGCCAGGGAGATCTGGGTGGCGTTGAAGGTGTTGGTTTCCAGAATGTCCGCGCCGGCGTCCAGGTAGGCTTTTTCTATGCCGCCAATCACGTCCGGACGAGTCAGTACCAACAGGTCGTTGTTGCCTTTGACATCGCTTGGCCAGTCAGCGAAGCGTTTGCCACGGTAATCCTGCTCTTCGAGCTTGTAGCTCTGGATCATCGTGCCCATACCGCCATCGAGAATCAGGATGCGCTCTTTGAGGGCGTGCTTGAGAGCTTGAAGGCGAACGCTGCGATCGGACATTTGGACTACTCGGTAAGGCCATGACGAAGGGCCGGGATGATAGCAAACCTGTGCGCTTTTGGAGCGTGGCTCGAATTTGCATGAATATCGTTCATGTTGGTAGGGGTGACAGACCGGTAGAATCGCGGCGTTTTTTCAGGATTCAGGACCAGGGACATGTCGTATCGCTTCGTCATCAGCACATTGCTGCTGTTTTTAAGCTGGGGCGCTGTGGCGCAAAGTCCGGCGATTTCCTCTGCCATTTCATACAGCCGCGACATTCAACCGATCTTCACTGAAAAGTGCGTGGCCTGCCACGCCTGCAACGACGCCGCCTGTCAGCTCAATCTGGGCAGCGGCGAGGGCGCGGCGCGTGGCGCGACGAAAGTCCCGGTTTATGACGGTGACCGCACTAAAGCAGTGGCCCCGACACGGCTGTTTTTTGACGCCTCCGGAAAAACCGCCTGGCAGCAAAAGGGCTTCTATTCTGTGCTCGATGCCCAGGGCAGTCAGGCCGCATTGATGGCGCGGATGTTGGAGCTGGGTCACAAAACCCCGTTGCAGCCCAACGCCAGGCTGCCGGAGGACATCGTCCTGGGCCTGAACCGGGAAAACATGTGTGCCATGCCCGCAGAGTTCGACGGCTACGCCGCCAGGCATCCGAAGGAGGGCATGCCGCTGGCAGTAACCGGCCTGACCGACCAGCAGTACCAGACGCTGCAACGCTGGCTGGCGGCCGGCGCGCCGATCGATCAGCAGGCACTGGCGCCCAGCGCCAGGGAAGCCCTGGAGGTGGTGCAATGGGAAAACCTGCTCAATTCGCCGGGCGCCCGGGAAAGCCTGGTGGGGCGCTGGCTGTACGAGCACTGGTTCCTCGCCCATCTCTACTTCAAGGACAGCGAGCCCGGGCATTTCTTCCAGTGGGTGCGTTCGCGCACCCCGACCGGCCAGCCGATTGACCTGATCAACACCCGTCGTCCGAACGATGATCCGGGCACGCAGTTCTACTATCGCTTGTGGCCGGTGCAGGGCGTGATCGTGCACAAGACCCACATCACCTATCCGCTGAGTCCGGCGAAGCTGGCGCGGGTCAAGAGCCTGTTCTACAGCGGCAACTGGCAGGTCGACGCATTGCCGGGCTATGGGCCGCAGAGCCGGGCCAACCCGTTCGCCACCTTCGAAGCGATTCCGGCCCAGGCGCGTTATCAGTTCATGCTCGATAACGCCGAATACTTTGTGCGCACCTTTATCCGTGGGCCAGTGTGTCGTGGTCAGATCGCCACGGACGTGATTCGCGATAATTTCTGGGCGCTGTTCCAGGCGCCCGAGCACGACCTGTATGTCACCGATCCGAACTATCGCGGGCACGCCACGCCGTTGCTGGCCATGCCGGGGCAGAACGATGATGTCGGCAGCGTCCTCAGCCTGTGGCACGACTACCGCGACAAGCGTAACGAATACGAAGCCTTGCGCCGGGACAGCTACGCCGATGAGCCAGCGCCGAGCTGGTCGACCCTGTGGGCCGGCAACGACAACGCGTTGCTGAGTATCTTCCGCCATTTCGACAGCGCTTCGGTGACCAAAGGCCTGATCGGCGAGGTTCCGCAAACCATATGGCTGTTCGACTATCCGCTGCTGGAGCGCACCTACTATCAACTGGCAGTGAACTTCGACGTGTTTGGCAACGTGTCTCACCAGGCCCAGACGCGCCTGTATTTCGACTTGATCCGCAACGGTGCCGAACAGAATTTCCTGCGCCTGATGCCCGCCGATTCCCGGGAAGGCTACCTCGACGACTGGTATCAGAACAGTGGCAAATTCAAGATGTGGCTCGACTACGAGTCTATCGACGACGACACGCCGACCGCACTGAAACTGAACCCGGCCGATCCCAAGCGAGACTTTGCCAACCAGTTGCTGGCCCGATACGGCGACCTTAATGCCAGGCCCGACCCGATCAATCGCTGTGACGGAGCCTACTGTTCGCGGCCGAACATCGACCCGGACCTGCAAAGTGCCGAGCAGGCGCTGAGCCGCCTGGCTTCGCGTCCGGCCGCCGGGCTGAAGGTCATCGATCAGTTGCCGGAAGCCACCCTGCTGCGTATTGAAACCAGCAGCGGCAAGCGTGAGGTCTACAGCCTGTTGCGTAACCGTGCCCACAGCAACGTGGCGTTTTTGCTCGGTGAATCACTGCGCTACCAACCGGGGCTCGACACCCTGACGATTTTCCCGGGTGTGCTCAGCAGCTACCCGAACTTCATGTTCAACATCCCGGCCGGGCAAGTGCCGGATTTTGTGGATGCGATGGAAAACGCCAGGGACACCGCCAGCTTCGAGAAAATCGTCGAACGTTGGGGAGTACGCCGCAGTCATCCGCAATTCTGGTTCTATTTCCATGACTTGAGCCGCTATATCCACGAAATCGATCCAGTGGAAGAGGGCGTGCTGGACATGAACCGCTACGAGAACCTCTGAAACACCGCAAGCCCGCTCCCACAATTCTTTCCCGACAAAAATACTAGGACTTTGTCCGGCGCGTCGATTGGCGTAAACTGCGTCCAAGCCTGCGAGGAGTTTCCATGACCGCTATTACCATCACCGACGCCGCCCACGATTACCTGGCTGATCTGCTCTCCAAGCAGAACACCCCGGGCATCGGCATCCGCGTCTTCATCACCCAGCCTGGCACCCAGTACGCCGAAACCTGCATTGCCTACTGCAAGCCGGGCGAAGAAAAACCCGAAGACACCGCGCTGGGGCTCAAAAGCTTCACCGCGTACATCGACCACTTCAGCGAAGCCTTCCTGGACGATGCCGTTGTCGACTACGCCACCGACCGCATGGGCGGCCAGCTGACCATCAAGGCCCCAAACGCCAAGGTTCCGATGGTCAACGCCGACAGCCCGGTCAACGAGCGCATCAACTACTACCTGCAAACCGAGATCAACCCGGGGCTGGCCAGCCACGGCGGTCAGGTCAGCCTGATCGACGTGGTCGAGGACGGCATCGCTGTCCTGCAGTTTGGTGGGGGTTGCCAGGGTTGCGGTCAGGCCGACGTGACGCTGAAGGAAGGCATCGAGCGCACCTTGCTCGAGCGTATTCCAGAGCTCAAGGGCGTTCGCGACGTGACCGACCACACGCAGAAAGAAAACGCCTACTACTAAGGTGTTCGCTGCGAAATGAAAAAACGGCGCCCCGTGAGCGCCGTTTTTTTATGGGGAAATTTCGTTGACCCCTTCGCGAGCAAGTCGAAGAGGGCCTTATGGGCGATACAAATGCGCATGCCCCGCGCGATACAGCGACGACTCGCTGAAGTGATCACTGCCCAGCACCCGACCCACCAGAATCAACGCCGTACGGCGAAAGCCCTTGGCTTCAACCTTCCCGGCAATATCCTCGAGCGTTCCCACCACCCAATCCTGATCCGGCCAGCTTGCGCGATGCACCACCGCAATCGGGCAATCGACGCCGTAATGTGGCACAAGCTCCTCAACGATCTTCGCCAGGTGATTGACCCCCAAATGAATCGCCATGGTCGCGCCGTGTTGCGCCAGGCTGGAGAACTCCTCTCCGGGAGGCATGGCGGTCTTGTCGGCGTAGCGAGTGAGGATCACGCTCTGCGAAATGTCCGGCAGGGTCAGTTCCGCGCCCAAGAGCGCCGCACAAGCGGCTGTAGCGGTGACGCCGGGTACGATCTCGAACGGAATGCCCAGCTCACGCAGATAGCGAATCTGCTCGCCAATGGCGCCATACAGGCTCGGATCGCCGGAGTGCACCCGGGCCACATCCTGGCCTTTGGCGTGGGCGCTCTTGATCAGGTCGATGATCTGTTCCAGGTGCAGTTCGGCACTGTTGACCACTTGTTCGGCACAGTGACCTTCCAGTACAGCGGCCGGTACCAGGGAGCCGGCATAAATGATCACCGGGCAGCTGCGAATCAGCCGCTGGCCCTTGACGGTAATCAGCTCGGGGTCGCCGGGACCTGCGCCAATGAAGTAGACGGTCATGGTCGGTTCCTGTGGGAAAATAGAGGCTGAACAGGGCTTCAGATGAAGAATGTTCATGATCAAAGGCGGGGATTATCGGTTTTTTACGCAGCGCCGGCCAATGCCAGGGTTGCCTGAGCGTATTTTTGTCGTGGAATCAGCAGTTTTGCCGGGCCCTGGGCCAGTTGTTCCGCCAGGGCCAGTGCGGCGCTTTCCGCCACGCCGTAGCAACCGGTGCGTTCAAACGCTATTTGCGATTGATGGCTGAGTTGCGGCTCATAAGCGGCCAGTTGTTCACTGCTGAAATACTTCAATTCCAGTCCAAGCTGCTGAGCCAGTTCGATCAATGCAGGTTCGTCGCGCTTCGAATCGATGCTGGCCAGCGCCTTGATTTCATGACGAGCAATCTGGTGCGCCTCCAACGCCTGATCGAGCAGCGCGAGCAACGTGCTGACGGGGCAGCCCCGTTGGCAGCCCAGGCCGACCACCAGGGTCGGCGCTGTGCTGACGTCAGTCATGCGTGGTATTGACCATCGCTTTTGCGACGGAACAACCAGGCGCTGATAAGGCCCAGGGCCAGCCAGAACGCCACGTTGGTCAGATGCGAAGCGATTTTGAACTGGGTTTCCAACGCCTCTGGAGCAAGCATCGAATGCACTTGCGGTTGCGGCGCGCCAATCACATGAGGAACGGCAAGGATCGCCACACCGAGGACTTTCATCAGCCAGTGACGGCTGAACACGAGCAGCGTGATACCGACGGCGGTGCAGGCGGCGGTACCGATCCACCACAGTTGCCGTTGTGCCAGGTCGGCGGCGGCAGTGCCTGGCAATTCAGGCGGCAGGCCGAGGGTCGGCGCGAGTACGAAGGTCGCGTAACCGGCCAGGCCCCAGAGCAGGCCCTGGGAGGTTTTGGTCGGCGCACGCAAGGTGTACAGGCCGGCCAGCATCAGGGCGAAACCGACAGCCACCACCAGGTTGCCGCCGGTGGTGGACAGCACGCGCTGCCAGCCGTCTTCCGGCTCCCAGGCTTGTGCATCGTGAGTGTGGGCAGCCATCGCACCGTCGGCGTGCTCATGCATTTCAACAGCGGCCGGTTCGGATTTTTCGTAGGTCTCGGCCTGCAAAATCAGCGGAGCGACCCAGAAACTTTGCAGCAGGGTCAGCAACAGGGCGGCCAGCAGCCCGGTGAAACCTGCGGTTTGCGCAATACGCTTGATCATGTCGACAGCTCTCAATGGCACGGGAACGCGGAGCTGTGGCGGGTATCGTGGGCGGCGTTGTGCACCGCTTCGATGTGCGAGAAACCGGCGAAATACACAAGGCTTGCGCCCAGGATCGACGCGCAGACGGCGGCGGTCAGACGTTGGGTCAGGGTTGAGGTGGTGCTCGCGGATGTGTGTTCGGCGCTGCTGATGATCGACATGGCGTATCCCTCTGGTCTGTCAGCGGGGAATAAGAGCGCATGCAAACCCCCGCACGACCAGGCGCGCAGAGGTTCAAACAGCGCCCGCCCACCGCGGGTTTGTTGGTTCAGTGATCGTACTGGTCACTTTGTGTTGCGGGCCGGTCTCCGGGCTCACGAGGGGCACAGGCTTGGGCCTGAACCTGAAAACATCACCTTCCCATGCCTTGGGGGCACAGTGGATCTGACGCTTCGCTCGCTTACCGTTGCGGGGGCAGCACCGGACTGACATGGCTTAAGAGTAAAGCACATGATTCACCGGTTTCCCGTTTCACCCTGTGAAGGGCACCCGTAACAAGGTGTGTAGGAGAGCATGGGCGGGGGTTGGGCGTCAATTGGCAAGGGTTCTCAACTGGAAACCGAGTCGCTTTCTTCGCGAGCAAGCCCGCTCCCACACTTGACCCTTTTCCCCTGCAAGAACCCGATCAAATGTGGGAGCGGCGGTGCGGCGATCCGACTTGCTCGCGAAGGGCACACCGCAGAAGTCACGTGAACATTGACCCGCCCCAAGACCATGCGTAGCCTTGCGCTCTCGAGGTTCTTCGGTATTTGCCGAAGCTAAGAAGGGAACGCGGTCGATGCCGCGGCTGCCCCCGCAACTGTGAACGGTGATGTTCGTTGCCACGCCACTGCAGGCTCAATCCATGAGGCCGGCGGGAAGGCGCAGCGAATGCCAGGCTCAAGGCCGGCACACCGTCAGCCAGGAGACCTGCCTCGTTACAGATTCTCACTTTCAACCGGGCGGGGTGATCCGGTGGCGAACTCTTCAGGCACGCGACCCCGCGTTGCCGGTCGTCGTCCCGCATGCCCGCCACCTAAGCCATAGGGCATCCGATGAAAACACTGGCCAAACTCCCCGTCACCATCGTCACCGGCTTTCTCGGCTCGGGCAAGACCACGCTGCTGCGGCACATGCTCGACAACGCCCAGGGGCGCCGCATCGCCGTGATCGTCAACGAATTTGGCGAGTTGGGCATCGACGGCGAAATCCTCAAGCAGTGCTCCATCGGTTGCACCGAAGAAGAAGCCAACGGCCGTGTCTATGAGCTGGCCAACGGCTGCCTGTGCTGCACTGTCCAGGAAGAATTCTTCCCGGTGATGCGCGAACTGGTGGCCCGTCGCGGCGATCTGGACCACATTCTGATCGAAACCTCCGGTCTGGCCCTGCCCAAGCCTCTGGTGCAAGCCTTCCAGTGGCCGGAAATCCGCAGCGCCTGCACGGTGGACGCGGTGATCACTGTGGTCGACAGCCCGGCCGTGGCCGCCGGCACCTTTGCCGCGTTCCCGGATCAAGTCGACGCCCAACGCAAGCTCGACCCGAACCTGGACCACGAATCGCCACTGCACGAACTGTTCGCCGACCAACTGGCCAGCGCCGACCTGGTGATTCTCAACAAAACCGACCTGATCAACCCGGCGGACCTGGCCCGTGTACGCCTGGAAGTCGCCGAAGAGTTGCCGCCAGCGGTGAAAATCGTCGAAGCCAGTAGCGGTCGCCTGCCGCTGGACGTGCTGATCGGCCTGGGTGCCGGCTCCGAAGAACACATCGACAGCCGTCACAGCCACCACGACCATCACCACGATGGCGACGACGATCATGATGACCACGATCACGATGCCTTCGATTCGATCTCCATCGAACTGCCGCAAGCCGACGAAAGCCTGCTGCTGGATGCGCTGACCCAATTGGTGGTCCAGCACGGCATCCTGCGGGTCAAGGGTTTTGCGGCAATCCCGAACAAACCGATGCGCTTGCTGATCCAGGGCGTGGGCACGCGTTTCGACAAGCACTTCGACCGCCAGTGGGGTGCCGAAGAGGCGCGCATCACCCGCCTGGTGCTGATCGGCCAGGAACTGGACGCCACTGTTCTCGAAGCGCAATTGCGCGCCGCGCTCAGCGTGTAAACCATGCACCTGCTCAGGACCCAGCCCGGCGGTTTCGTGTCGGAAGACAACATTGCCGACCTTGGACAAACCCCCGCCGAGCTGGTGGTCCTGTGCAGCGGCGATTCCAGCCTGGCGCTGCTTGCCGAAGCGGCGCAGCAATTGCCCGACGATTACCCGAGCGTGCGCCTGGCCAACCCGATGCAGGTGCAGAACCATGCCTCGGTCGATTTGTACGTCGATGAAGTGCTGCGTCACGCCAGGGTGATCCTGATTTCGCTGCACGGCGGCATCGCCTATTGGCGTTACGGCATCGAGCGCCTGGTAGAGCTGTCGCAGCGCGGCGTGCAGGTGATTCTGGTGCCGGGCGATGATCGCCCGGACCCGGAGCTCAGCGACCTGAGCACCGTCGGTGCCGAGGATCGCGACCGGCTCTGGCAGTTTCTGCGCCAGGGTGGCATGGGCAACGCCCTCGATTTCTTCCGCTGCCTGGCTAACCGCTGGCTGGTCCGTGATTACACCTGGGGCGAGCCGCAAACCCTGCCGCGCACGGCGGTTTACCATCCGCACAAACACTCCGCCGCACTGAGCGACTGGCAGGCCGACTGGCACGCCGATCAACCGGTGGCGGCGGTGCTGTTCTACCGCTCGCATTTGCAGGCGGCGAACACCGCGTTCATTGATGTTTTTTGCCAGCGATTGCAGGCGGCGGGGTTGAATCCATTGCCGATTGCGCTGGCCAGCCTGAAAGAACCCGGTTGTCTTAGCGTGGTCGAGGACTGGCTGGACGAGGCCAACGTCTCGGTGATTTTGAACACCACCGGCTTCGCCCAATCCAGTCCGGAAGCACCCCATCTGCGCCCGTTTCGCCGCAATATTCCGGTGATCCAGGCGATTTGCGCCCAAGACAACGAACCCGGTTGGCGCGCCAGCGAACAGGGGCTTGGCCCCCGTGACCTGGCGATGCACATAGCCTTGCCTGAACTGGACGGACGCATCATCAGCCGCCCGATCAGTTTCAAGGACCTGGCGTGGCGCAGTGAGCGCAGTCAGTCGGATGTGGTGTGCTACCGGCCGCAAACGGAGCGCATGGATTTCGTGGCCGAACTGGCGCGGCGTTGGGTCGACCTGGCGCGGGTGCCCAATGCAGAAAAACGCATTGCCTTGATTCTCGCCAATTACCCGACCCGCGACGGCCGCATCGGTAACGGCGTCGGCCTGGACACCCCGGCAACCGCGCTGAATATCCTGCGGGCACTGCATGCCGAAGGTTATCCATTACCGGCCGAGTTGCCGGACAGCGGCACCGCGCTGATCCAGCAGTTGCTGGGCGGCGTCAGCAACGACCTCGAGACCCTCGACCTGCGTCCGTGCCAGCAAAGCCTGGGGATGGATGACTATCTGGCGATGTTCAATGCCCTGCCCGAAGCCAACCGCACGGCGGTGCTTGAACGTTGGGGTGCACCGCAGAGCGACCCGATGTGTCGCAGCGGGCGGATGATGATCGCCGGCCTGCGTTTTGGCCTGACCTTCGTCGGCATTCAGCCGGCCCGGGGTTATCAGGTCGACCCGAGCGCGGTGTATCACGACCCGGACCTGGTGCCGCCCCACGGCTACCTGGCGTTCTACTTCTGGCTGCGCAACACCTACGGCGCCCACGGCGTGATCCACGTCGGCAAACACGGCAACCTCGAATGGCTGCCGGGCAAAGGCGTCGGGCTTTCGGAAAACTGCTGGCCAGATGCGTTGCTCGGGCCGCTGCCGAACATCTATCCGTTCATCGTCAACGACCCGGGCGAGGGCGCCCAGGCCAAGCGGCGCACCCAGGCGGTGATCATCGATCACCTGATGCCACCGCTGACCCGCGCCGAAACCTACGGCCCGCTGCGCAACCTCGAACTGTTGGCCGACGAGTATTACGAGGCGCAACTGCTGGATCCGCGTCGTGCCCGAGAGTTGCAGCGCGACATCCTGCAACTGGTGCGTGACACCCACATCGACCGTGAACTGCAACTGGACGAACAGCTCGACAGCGATGCCGACGCGGCGATCTGGTTGCCGCGGCTCGATACTTACCTGTGCGACTTGAAAGAGTCGCAGATCCGCGATGGTCTGCATGTATTCGGCGAATCGCCCGCCGGGCGCTTGCGCATCGATACCTTGCTGGCGTTGTTGCGCATTCCACGGGGCGATGGGCGGGGCGCGCAGTCGAGTCTGCTGCGGGCCCTGGCCAAGGCTTTCGGTCTGGGCTTCGACCCACTGGATTGCACGCTGGCCGACCCCTGGACCGGGCCGCGTCCCGAACCACTTTTGCTTATCAGCAACGAGACCTGGCGCACGGCGGGCGATACCCGCGAGCGCCTGGAACTGTTTGCCGCGCAGTTGATTTCGGACGCGTTGAATAATCCCTGTGGGAGCGGGCTTGCTCGGGAATCGGTTGAGCATTCAACATTGATGTCGATTGACCCGCCGCTTTCGCGAGCAAGCCCGCTCCCACAAGGGGCAGGCTGGAATGAAGTGCAGGCCATCATCGATGGTTTGCGCGAAGTGGTCGCCCCGCGCCTGGACGCCTGCGGCCCGGCGGAAATGCGCGGCTTGCTCGACGCCCTCAGCGGTCGTTTCGTCCCGGCCGGCCCCAGCGGCGCGCCCAGCCGTGGTCGCCTGGACGTGCTGCCCACCGGGCGCAACTTCTATTCGGTGGACGTGCGCAACCTGCCGACCACCACGGCGTGGCGCATCGGGTTCCAGTCGGCCAACCTGATTCTGGAGCGACACCTGCAAGACCACGGCGATCATTTGCGCCAGCTCGGTCTGTCGGTGTGGGGCACCGCGACCATGCGCACCGGCGGCGATGACATCGCCCAAGCGATGGCGCTGATGGGCGTGCGTCCGGTGTGGGCCACCGGCAGCCAGCGGGTCGATGATTTCGAGATTCTGCCGTTGAGTCTGCTTGACCGTCCGCGGGTCGACGTGACCTTGCGTGTGTCCGGTTTTTTTCGCGATGCCTTTGCCAATCTGATTCGCTTGTTCGACGCGGCGGTGCAAGCGGTGGCCGACCTCGATGAGCCGGACGACCTCAACCCGTTGGCGGCCAAGGTACGCGCCGAGCGTGCAGCCTTGCTGCAGTCAGGGCTCGATGAAGAGGCTGCGCGACGTCAGGCCGGCTGGCGGATATTCGGGGCCAAGCCCGGCGCCTACGGCGCGGGCGTGCAGGGCGCCATCGACGGTCGCCTGTGGCAGAGCCGCGAGGACTTGGCCGAGGTCTACCTCAACTGGGGCGGCTACGCTTACGGCGGTTCCGACGAAGGCACCGCCGCCCGCGAACAATTCAGCCAGCGCCTGAGCCAGGTGCAGGCGGTGCTGCAAAACCAGGATAACCGCGAGCACGATTTGCTCGACTCCAACGATTACTACCAGTTTCAGGGCGGCATGCTCGCGGCGGTGGAAAGTCTGAAAGGCGAGGCAGCGGCCAGCTATCATGGCGACCACAGCCAGCCGGACCTGCCGAAGATTCGTACCCTGAAGGAAGAGCTGAACCGGGTGATCCGCTCCCGGGCGGCCAACCCGAAGTGGCTCGAAGGCGTCAAGCGTCACGGCTACAAAGGTGCGTTCGAAATGGCCGCGACGGTCGACAACCTGTTTGCCTTCGACGCCACCACGCAGTTGATCGACGATCACCAGTACGCGTTGCTGGCCGATGCCTACTTGCTCGACCCAGGCACCCGGGATTTTGTCCGTGAACACAATCCCCATGCCTTGCGCGACATGACCGAGCGCATGCTCGAGGCGCAACAACGCGGGATGTGGAAGGAGCCCGGCGAGTACCGCGAGGCATTGGAGAATCTGTTGCTGGATATAGAAGAAGACAGCTAGTCACCGCAAACCCTGTGGGATACAGGTGTCTATGACATCACCGACCATGACCGAGATTAAACAATGACCGACACCCCGCATTTTCCGCTCTCCGCCGTGGTCGGCGCCGACGATTTGAAGCTGGCCCTGTACCTGACCGCCATCGACCCGAAAATCGGCGGCGTGCTGATCGAAGGCCCGCGAGGCATGGCCAAGTCGACCCTGGCCCGCGGTCTGGCGGACCTGTTGGCCAGCGGTCAGTTCGTCACCTTGCCGCTGGGCGCCACCGAGGAGCGCCTGGTCGGCACCCTTGATCTCGACGCGGCGCTGGGCGAAGGTCGGGCACAGTTTTCCCCCGGCGTGCTGGCCAAGGCCGACGGTGGCGTGCTCTATGTCGACGAGGTCAATCTGTTGCCCGATCACCTCGTTGACCTGCTGCTCGATGTGGCTGCCAGCGGCACCAATCTGGTGGAACGCGACGGCATTTCCCATCGGCACTCGGCGAAGTTCGTGCTGATTGGCACCATGAACCCGGAAGAGGGCGAACTGCGTCCGCAATTGCTTGACCGTTTCGGCCTGAACGTCGCACTCGGTGGCCATACTGCGCCTGCCGAGCGCGGTCAGATCATCCGCCGTCGCCTGGATTTCGACAGCGATCCGCAAGGTTTTTGCGCCGAATGGGAATCGGCGCAGGCGTCTCTGCGCGAACGTTGCCAGAACGCACGCAACGCACTGGCAAACATTCCCCTCGATGACCAGGCGTTGGCACAGATTACCGAGCGCTGCTTTGCTTCTGGCGTCGATGGATTGCGCGCCGATCTGGTCTGGCTGCGTGCCGCCCGGGCGCACGCCGCCTGGCGCGGGGCGAACGCTATCGCCGAGGACGATATCGATGCCGTCGCCGAGTTCGCCTTGCGCCATCGTCGTCGCGAGCATTCACCACCGCATCCTGCGCAATCCCAAGCGGCGCAACCCTCTGCGCCGCAGAACGCCAATCCGAGCGAAGGGCAGGGCCAGTGGGGCGAGTTGCCTGCCCAGGCGCTGGCGGTCGGCGCACGACGTGAAGTGCCGAGCTGGCCAAAAAAGCCCTAGGCATTCGTCCTCGCTCAAACGCGGGGGCGAATGCCAGACCCCGTGCCGGGCGGCTGGACCACGGCAAACAGGGCAAGCGTCAAACGGCCCCCAGCGGTTCGATCAACTGGCCGTGCACATTGCTCAATGGTCGACCGCGTCAGCACGACGACCTGCTGTTTCACCTGCGCACACGTTCGCCCCATGAACTGTGGCTGGTGATCGTGGATGCCTCCGCATCGACCCGCCGTCATCAGGCATTGAGCGATGCCAAGGGCTTGCTGGCGCAGTTGTTCGACGATGCCTATCGTCAGCGCGCGCGACTGGCCCTGCTCACGGCCAGCGGTGCTGCACCCAAGTGGCAGGTTCAGGGGTTGAAGGCCTCGACCGGGTTGCGCCATTGGCTCGATGGCCTGGGTGCCGGTGGCGGCACGCCGCTGCTGGCGGCATTGAACGAAGCAGGGCAGTGGCTTGCCGCACGGCAGAAACGTTTTCCGGCAGAGCAGCAGCGGTTGCTGTTGTTGACCGATGGTCGGCTGAAGGACTGGTCGCTGCTGCCGACGCTGGAGTGTCCGGGGCTGTTGATCGACATCGAGCGCGGACCGATCAGGCTCGGGCGCAGCCGGGTGTTGGCGGCGCAGTTGCAGGCCGAGTATCGGCATATTGACGAGCTGATTCCGGGCTGAGATCTGTTTTGCCTGTACTGGCCCCTTCGCGGGCAAGCCCGCTCCCACAGGATCAGCGCCATTTCAAAATCTGCGCATGACCTGTGGGAGCGGCGGTGCGGCGATCCGACTTGCCCGCGAAGGCGGTGGATCAGTCAACATCAATTCCGGATTACTTACCCATCGCCTGCCGGTACTGCCGGGTGCGCTTGCCAATGTATAACCGGTCGAGAATCAACGCCCACAACGCCGAAACTTCAGGTCGGGTTTTGCGCCCACGGCTCAAGCGATGCAGCTGGAACTTGACCACCGCCATGCTCGCCAGTGCCGCCAGGGGCTTGCGCTTCCAGCGGATCGGCGGCAGTTGTGGGTGGCTGTCCAGGCCTTCGCGCCAGTGCTTGACCAAGTGCGGTTCCACGGCCAGCGCAGTGCCGATGCCGGCCATGGCGATGCCGCTGTCGAGAACCTGTTCGACGATTGCCAATCGCCGGATCCCACCGGTCACCATCACCGGCATCCGCGCCACGCTGGCCAATTCGCCGGCCATTTCCAGAAAGTACGCCTCACGTGCCAGGGTCCGGCCGTCGCGGGCTTCGCCTTGCATGGCCGGTGCTTCGTAACTGCCGCCGGAGAGCTCCAGCAGATCGAGCGGTAGTTCGTTGAGCCACTGGATTACTTGCCGTGCATCATCGGCATCGAAACCTCCGCGCTGGAAATCCGCCGAGTTGAGCTTTACCGACACACAAAACTGCGGCGACACAACCTTGCGAACCGCCTCGACGACGGACAACAGCAGGCGCGCACGATTTTCCAGGGTGCCGCCCCATTGATCGGTGCGCCGATTGGTGAGCGGCGAAAGAAACTGGCTGATCAGGTAGCCGTGGGCGGCGTGGATCTGCACGCCGGTAAAACCGGCTTTCTCGGCCAGTGCGGCGCTGGTGGCGAAGCGTCGGATCACCTCCTGGATGTCGTCTTCGCTCATGGGCTTGGGTTCGGCGAACATCTTCGAGAACTGGCCCAGATCCAGCGCAACCGCCGACGGCGCCAGAGTTTGCTGGCCAAGGTTGGCCATGGTCTGGCGGCCAGGGTGGTTGAGCTGCACCCAGAAATGTGCACCGCCAGCCCGGCCGACGCTGGCCCACTGGCGGAAGCGCTCCAGATGGCGTTCGTCCTCCAGCGCTACGCCGCCGGGGCCGGTCATGGCGCGGCGGTCGATCATCACATTGCCGGTCAGCAACAAACCGGCTTCGCCTTCGGCCCAGGCCTGATAGAGGCGAAACAGCGCCTGGTCAGGCACCTGATCGGTGTTGGCGAGGTTCTCTTCCATGGCGGCTTTGGCAATGCGATTGCCGATGGTCTGGCCGTTGGGCAAATTCAAGATCTGGAAGGGTGACATGCTTGACTCCTCGAAGTGATGAGTAGAGGCTAAGCTTAAAGTTAACTTTAATGTCAAGCAGGAAAGTGAGGCCGCAATGAAAATTGGCGAATTGGCGCAGTTGAGCGGGCTGACCGCATCGCGCATCCGTTTTTACGAGTCTCAGGGATTGATCCGGCAGGTCGAGCGTTCTTCCAACGGGTATCGGCGTTACTCGCAACAGGCGCTGCAAACCCTGCAACTGATCCAATGCGCGCAACAGGCCGGTTTCAGTCTGGAGGAGCTCAAGCAATTGCTGCCGGATAATGTGACGGGCGCGTTCAAGCACGATGAGTTGATGGCGGGCCTGCATCGCAAGATCGGGCAGATCGAAGAGATGCAACGGCACCTGGCCCACAGCAAGGCGCAGTTGCTGGAATGGATCGACACCATTCAGGCCCGGCCCGAAGGCATGAGTTGCGATGAAAATGCCGAGCGGGTGATGACGTCATTCAAGCACTGATTGCGAGGACATCGGTTCAGCGCACAAGGGTTGCCCGGCAGCGCTGACGATGCCGATGCCGATGCCGATGCCGATGGAGCAGGGCTGTGCATTGGCGCAGCCCGTTTGAGAACCAGATACCCGCCCTTTGTAGCCAACGGTAGCGGTTACGGTGCCGAGCGATTCGTAACGTTTTTTACTGTTTGTACGCATCCCTCTGATTCAAAACAAATTTCATTCCCCCTCACATTCCCTCCACATCCTGTGGCACACTTTCTGCTGTCTATTCCGTTGTTACATACCATGTTCCGGTATAGCGGAATGCACATTACCCTGGAGTGCTTGCCATGCATCGCCGACCTTCCTTGTTCAAAGCATGTGTTCTTCTGTTCGCGGCTTCTGCCGCTGCCATGGGCGTGGCCCAGGCGGCGGACAGCAAGCTCGATAGCGTTCTGGCCCGCGGCAAACTGATTGTGGGCACCGGCAGCACCAACGCGCCGTGGCACTTCCAGGGCGCGGATGGCAAGTTGCAGGGTTTCGATATCGATATCGCCCGAATGGTCGCCAAAGGGTTGTTCAACGACCCGAGCAAGGTCGAGTTCGTGGTGCAGTCGTCCGACGCGCGTATCCCCAACCTGCTGACCGACAAGGTCGACATGAGTTGCCAGTTCATCACCGTGACCGCCAGCCGTGCCCAGCAAGTGGCGTTCACCCTGCCGTACTACCGCGAAGGCGTGGGCCTGCTGTTGCCGGCCAACAGCAAGTACAAGGAAATCGACGACATGAAAGCCGCCGGCGATGGCCTGACCGTGGCGGTGCTGCAAAACGTCTATGCCGAAGAGTTGGTGCATCAGGCACTGCCCAAGGCCAAGGTCGATCAGTACGACAGCGTTGACCTGATGTATCAGGCCGTGAACTCCGGTCGTGCCGACGCGGCGGCCACCGACCAGTCTTCGGTCAAATACCTGATGGTGCAGAACGCCGGCCGCTATCGCAGCCCGGCTTACGCCTGGAGCCCGCAAACCTACGCCTGCGCGGTCAAGCGCGGCGATCAGGACTGGCTAAACTTCGTCAACACCACCCTGCATGAAGCCATGACCGGCGTTGAGTTCCCGACTTACGCGGCATCGTTCAAGCAATGGTTCGGCGTAGACCTGCCGACTCCCGCGATTGGTTTCCCTGTCGAATTCAAATGATCCCGTGAGAGCGGGGCGGTTATGAATCGCCCCGTTCAGGTACTGCTGACCATGAACTATCAGTTGAACTTTGCCGCCGTCTGGCGCGATTTCGACACCTTGCTGGCGGGGCTCGGCATGGGCCTTGAACTGGCCCTGGTGTCGATCGCCATCGGCTGCGTGATCGGCTTGATGATGGCGTTTGCATTGCTGTCGAAGCATCGTGCATTGCGGGTACTGGCGTCTGTGTATGTCACGGTGATCCGTAACACGCCGATCCTGGTGTTGATCCTGTTGATCTACTTTGCGTTGCCGAGCCTGGGGATCCGGCTGGACAAGATCCCGTCGTTCATCATCACCCTGTCGCTGTATGCCGGGGCCTACCTGACCGAAGTGTTCCGTGGCGGTTTGCTGAGCATTCCCAAGGGCCTGCGTGAAGCCGGTTTGGCCATTGGCCTGGGCGAGTGGCAGGTCAAGGCCTACGTTACCGTGCCGGTGATGCTGCGCAATGTATTGCCGGCGCTGTCGAACAACTTCATTTCGCTGTTCAAGGACACCTCGCTGGCGGCCGCGATTGCCGTACCGGAGCTGACCTATTACGCGCGCAAGATCAATGTCGAGAGCTACCGGGTGATTGAAACCTGGCTGGTGACCACGGCGCTCTATGTGGCGGCCTGTTACCTCATTGCCATGATGCTGCGTTACCTCGAACAGCGTCTGGCGATTCGCCGATAGGAGGCTCCCATGTACGAATCCCCCAGTTGGTTGCATGAGTTGTGGGTGGCGCGCGAACCCCTGTGGCAGGGCTTCCTGACCAGTGTCCAGGTGTCGGTGCTGGCGATTTTGCTTGGCACGCTGGTTGGTGTCGTCGCCGGACTGGTACTGACCTACGGCAAGTTCTGGATGCGCGCACCGTTTCGTTTTTATGTCGATGTGATACGCGGCACGCCGGTGTTCGTGCTGGTGCTGGCGTGCTTCTACATGGCGCCGGCACTCGGCTGGCAGATCAGCGCCTTCCAGGCCGGTGCGCTGGGTTTGACGCTGTTCTGCGGCTCTCACGTTGCCGAGATCGTGCGCGGTGCGTTGCAGGCATTGCCGAACGGGCAGATGGAGGCGAGCAAGGCCATCGGCCTGACGTTCTACCAGGCTCTCGGTTACGTGCTGTTGCCCCAGGCGTTGCGGCAGATCCTGCCGACCTGGGTCAACTCGTCCACCGAGATCGTCAAGGCCTCGACCCTGTTGTCGGTGATTGGTGTGGCAGAGCTGCTCCTCAGCACCCAGCAGATCATTGCCCGGACGTTCATGACCCTGGAGTTTTACCTGTTCGCCGGTTTCCTGTTCTTCGTCATCAACTACGGCATCGAATTACTCGGCCGGCACATTGAAAAGCGGGTGGCTTTGCCATGACTCAGACTCAAACCAATGCACAAAACGGCCAACCGCTGCTGGACATTCGCGGCCTGCACAAGCGTTACGACCAGCTCGAAGTGCTCAAGGGCGTCGACCTGAGCATGCAGCGCGGCAACGTGGTGACGCTGATCGGCTCCAGTGGTTCGGGCAAGACCACGCTGCTGCGCTGCGTGAACATGCTTGAAGAGTTCCAGGGCGGGCAGATCCTGCTCGACGGTGAATCCATCGGTTATGACGAGGTCAACGGCAAACGCATTCGTCACCCGGAAAAAGTCATTGCCCGCCATCGCGCCATGACCGGCATGGCGTTCCAGCAGTTCAACCTGTTTCCGCACCTGAGCGCATTGCAGAACGTCACCCTGGGCCTGCTCAAGGTCAAGAAGCTGCACAAGGACGAGGCCGTGGCCCTGGCCGAGAAATGGCTGGAGCGCGTTGGCTTGCTGGAGCGGCGCGATCACTTTCCCGGTCAATTGTCTGGCGGTCAGCAGCAGCGCGTGGCGATCGCCCGGGCGATTGCGATGAACCCGAGCCTGATGTTGTTCGACGAAGTGACCTCGGCGCTGGACCCGGAACTGGTCGGCGAAGTGTTGAGCGTGATCAAGGGCCTGGCCGAAGACGGCATGACCATGCTGCTGGTGACCCACGAAATGCGCTTTGCCTTCGAGGTTTCGGACAAGATCGTCTTCATGAATCAGGGGCGTATCGAAGAGCAGGGGCCGCCCAAGGACCTGTTCGAACGCCCGCAATCGCCACGACTGGCGGAATTTCTCAAAAGCACCCGTTTTTGATCCTTCAATTTTCAATCAGGAGAAACACTCATGAGCATTACTCGTTACGGCACCGGCAGCACCGCCGCTGGCGGTCAGCCTCGCCCTTTCGCCCGCGCTGTTGAAGCCGATGGCTGGCTGCACGTTTCCGGGCAGGTGCCGGCGGTGGACGGCGAGATCATTACTGGCGGTATTGTCGAACAGACCCACCAGACCATGAAAAACCTGATCGCGATTCTCCAAGAGGCAGGTTTCGGCCTGGAAGACGTGGTGCGTGCTGGTGTATGGCTGGAGGATCCGCGGGATTTCACCAGTTTCAACAAAGTCTTTTCCGAGTACTTCAAGCCCGAGCACGCCCCGGCGCGGGCCTGTGTGCAGGCGAACATGATGGTCGACTGCAAGGTCGAGATCGATTGCATCGCGTATAAGAAAAAGGCTTGAACCGAGTCGCGCCCATCGCGGGCAAGTCGAATCGTCGCACCGCCGCTCCCACAGGAATTGAAGGTGTGTTTGCAATCTGTGGCAGCACACAGAACCTGTGGGAGCTGGCTTGCCAGCGAAGGCGACCTTACGGCCAGCATTGCGCTCTGGGTAAACTCCCCGGCGACTTTGAATGGGAACCACTGAAATGACCGAAGACACCATCAAGCGCCGGGCACGCGGTCTGGACCGGGCGTTCGATATCCTCGATTTCCTCAAGGAAATCGGCCAGCCCCTGCGCCCGAACGACATCGCCAACGGCATCGGCAGCCCCAAATCCACAGTCTACGAACTGGTGGCCTCGCTGCTGGAACGACGGATCCTGGAGCCGGTGGGCAAGGACGGTCACGTCTACCTCGGTCGTCAGTTGTACTTTCTCGGCCAGGCGCATTTGCGCCATTTCGACCTCACCCGCGAGGCCGATCACGCCTTGCAGGAAATCGTCAGCCAGACCCATGAAACCGCGCAGATGTGCCTGCTCAACGGGCGCAAATACACCGTTGCGCTGATGAAAGAGGGGGAGCGGCATTTTCGCATTTCCTCGGACATCGGCGAAAACGCGCCCATCCCCTGGACCGCATCCGGGCGCCTGTTGCTGGCGCACCTGAGCGACCAGGCAATCGTCGACCTGATCGACCACGACGACTTCATCCTGCCCGATGGCGAACGCTTGCCTCTGGAGCAGTTCCTCAAGGAAATCCGTCAGGCCGGTATCGATGGATTCTTTTCCTTCGATAGCGTCGCCGACACCTTTACCCATTGCTTCGCCGCGCCGGTCAAAGACCTCAACGGCGTGGCCATCGCGACCCTGTGTATCGTCGCCCCACGGGCCGATGCCAAGAATAACTACAACGACTACCGCCGGGTGCTGATCCAAAGCGCCAACAGCCTGGCCCGTCGCATCAACGAATAACAGCGGCTGTCTGCGGCCGCGTGAACGAGGAGTTCGACCATGTCTTCTGCCCCCCATACTGCCAACGTCGACAAAGGCGCTGCCCCGATCGGTGCCAGCCTGGTGCGTGACGTCAGCCTGCCCGCGTTGGTACTGCACCGCGAGGCGCTGGAACACAACATCCGCTGGATGCAGGCGTTCGTCAGCAACAGCGGCGCGGAACTGGCGCCCCATGGCAAGACCAGCATGACCCCGGCGTTGTTCCGTCGCCAACTGGACGCCGGTGCCTGGGGCATCACCCTGGCCAGCGCCACCCAAACCCGCGCGGCCTACGCCCATGGCGTGCGCCGGGTGCTGATGGCCAACCAGTTGGTCGGCATGCCGAACATGGCGCTGATCGCCGACCTGATGGCCGACCCGACGTTCGACTTCTATTGCATGGTCGATCACCCGGACAACGTCGCCGACCTCGGCGCCTATTTCGCCTCCCGTGGCGTGCGCTTGAACGTGATGATCGAGTACGGGGTGGTCGGTGGTCGCTGCGGTTGCCGCAGTGAGCAGCAAGTGCTGGATCTGGCCAAGGCCATCGCCGCGCAACCGGCCCTGGCCCTGACCGGAATCGAGGGCTACGAAGGTGTGATCCATGGCGATCACGCCGTGACCGGCATTCGCGATTTCGCCGCGTCACTGGTGCGTCTGGCGGTGCAGTTGCAGGACAGCGGTGCCTTCGCCATAGCCAAGCCGATCATCACCGCGTCGGGTTCGGCCTGGTATGACCTGATTGCCGAATCCTTCGAAGCGCAGAACGCTGCCGGGCGTTTCCTCAGCGTGCTGCGTCCCGGCAGTTATGTGGCCCATGACCATGGCATCTACAAGGAAGCGCAGTGCTGCGTGCTCGACCGTCGCAGCGACCTGCACGAAGGCCTGCGTCCGGCGCTGGAAGTGTGGGCGCACGTGCAGTCATTGCCGGAACCAGGGTTTGCGGTGATTGCCCTGGGCAAGCGCGACGTGGCCTACGACGCCGGTTTGCCGGTGCCGTTGCTGCGTTACAAGGCGGGCACGGTACCAGCCAAAGGCGATGATGTGAGCACCTGCAAAGTGACCGCGGTGATGGACCAGCATGCGTTCATGTCCGTGGCGCCGGGGGTTGATCTGCGGGTGGGCGACATCATCTCGTTTGGTACTTCGCACCCGTGCCTGACGTTCGACAAGTGGCGTGTCGGCTGTCTGGTGGATGAGCAACTGAATGTCATCGAAACCATGGAAACCTGTTTCTAAGGCTTGAGACCGAGGCGCTGCCATCGCGGGCAAGCCCGCTCCCACAGGTTTCATGAACACTGAAGAACCTTGTGGGAGCGGGCTTGCCCGCGAAGAGGCCCGCCCAGACAACAAAGAAACACCAGAGACCCCACAACAATGAACACCATCAGCACCCTGGGCCCCAACATTCCACGCATCGCCCTGATCGGCGAATGCATGATCGAGTTGCAGCATCGCGCCGACGGCAGCCTGCAACAGAGCTTCGGTGGCGACACCTTGAATACGGCCGTGTACTTGTCCCGGGAACTGGGAAGGGACGGCTCCGTGGACTACGTCACCGCCCTGGGCGATGACAGTTTCAGCGACGCGATGTGTCAGAGTTGGGCGGCGGAAAATATCGGGCTCGGCATGGTCCAGCGCCTGCCCGGACGCCTGCCGGGTTTGTATTGCATCCAGACGGACGCCGCCGGTGAGCGCCGCTTTCTGTACTGGCGCAACGAAGCCGCAGCACGCGATTGCTTCACCACCCCGGCCGCCGCGCCGATCCTCGCCGCGCTGCCGGATTACGACGTGCTGTATTTCAGCGGCATCACCTTGGCAGTACTCGGCGCTCAAGGCCGGGAAAAGTTGCTGGACACCCTGATTGAAGCCCGTCAGCGCGATGCGCGGATCGTGTTCGACAACAACTACCGGCCACGGCTGTGGGCATCGCTCGAGGAGGCTCGAGCGGCATATCGCCGTGTGCTGCCGCAGGTTGATCTTGCGTTGCTGACGGTGGATGACGAGCAGGCGTTGTTCGGTTATGCCGATTGCGAAGCAGTGTTTGCCGCGTATGAGCAGATCGGTACGCCGGAAGTCGTGCTCAAGCGCGGCGCGCAAGCGTGCCTGATTCGTTGTGATGGCGAGTCATTCGAGGTGCCGGCGCAGAAGGTCGAGCGGGTGGTGGACACCACGGCGGCGGGAGATTCGTTCAGCGCGGCGTATCTGGCCTCGCGGCTCAAGGGCGGCAGCCCGGGGGAAGCTGCCGAAGCCGGGCATCGGTTGGCGAGTCGGGTGATTCAGGTGCCGGGGGCACTGATTCCGAAGTAAGCGCTGAATGGCCGCTTGCTGCGCAATCGGTTCGCGGGCAAGCCCGCTCCCACATTTGATTTGTGCACGGCGCAGGTCCCCTGTGGGAGCGGGCTTGCTCCGGGCGGCGATCCGACGAAGAGGCCCGAAAACCAACCGTATCAATCCCGGTAGAACACCTGCACCAGGTGATACCCGAACTTGCTCTTGATCGGGCCATGCACCACCCGCAGCGGTTTCTTGAAGATCACCGCATCGATCACACCCACCAACTGCCCCGGCCGCACTTCACCGAGGTCACCGCCGCGCTTGCCCGATGGGCAGGTCGAATACTTCTTGGCCAGCACATCGAACGCTTCACCCTTGGCGATGCGTTGTTTGAGCTGTTCGGCTTCTTCCGAGGTTTTCACCAGAATATGGCGGGCTTGAGCTTTCATGGGGCGGTTACCTTGCAACGATGCTGGCTATGTGGGTGGCAGCGGGGGGCGTGCGATTATGCCTCAACTCAGTCCGGTTGACCGATCATAGTGCGAATCTTGTTGGCCAGCAGGTCAATGGAAAACGGCTTGGCTACCATATCCATGCCTTCTTCGAGGAAACCCTGGCGTTCGGCGGCGATCTCGGCGTATCCGGTCATGAACAGCACTTTCAGTTCGGGACGATGCTGACGGGCGATTTCCGCCAGTTGGCGGCCGTTCATGCCCGGCAAGCCGACGTCGGTCACCAGCAGGTCCACCCGCAGGTCCGACTCCAGCAGCGGCAAGGCGCCCTTGGCATCTTCGGCTTCATGGGCGCGGTAACCGAGCTCCTTGAGCAGGTCCAGTACCAGCATGCGCACGGCCGCATCGTCCTCCACCAACATCACGGTTTCGCCGGCAATCGCCGCCGGTGCCTCGCCGACTATGGGCGAGAGAACTCTTTCCGGCTCGGTCGAATGCAGGCGCGGCAGGTACAAGCGCACGCTGGTGCCCCTCCCGGGCAGGCTGAACAGACTGACGTGGCCCCCCGTTTGCTGGGCAAAACCGTAAATCATCGACAAGCCCAGACCGGTGCCCTGGCCGATGGGCTTGGTGGTGAAGAACGGGTCGAATGCCTTGGACAACACTGTGGGCGTCATGCCGGTGCCGTTGTCACTGACGGCAATCATCACGTAGTCGCCGGCCTTGACCGGTTCCAGGGTGGTGATGTCGCTACCGTCGAGGTACAGGTTGGCGGTTTCGATCTGCAGCTCGCCGCCATCGGGCATGGCGTCCCGGGCATTGATCACCAGGTTGAGCAAGGCGTTTTCCAGCTGGCTGACATCGGTACTGACCCGCCAGATGTCCTCGGCCAGTTGCAGTTTGAGTTCGATGTGGTCGCCCTTGGTACGCCTGAACAAGTCTTCGAGCGAATGAATCAACTCGTTGGGGTTCAGCGGCTTGCGGTTGAGCGACTGACGCCGGGAGAACGCCAGCAAGCGATGGGTGAGGGCGGCGGCACGGTTGGCCGAGGACACGGCCGCCTCGGTGAACCTGCCTATCTCGCTGGTGCGGCCGTCGGCAATATAGCGTTGCATCAGGTCAAGGCTGCCGATGATGCCGGTGAGCATGTTGTTGAAGTCATGGGCGATGCCGCCGGTAAGCTGGCCGACCGCTTCCATTTTCTGTGCATGACGCAGGGCGTCTTCGGCACGTTCGCGTTCGAACATCTCGTTTTGCAGGCGCTCGTTGGCTTCGGCGAGTTGGTGGGTGCGGGCGGCAACCCGCTCTTCAAGGGTTTCGTTGAGGTTGCGCAGGGCTTCTTCGGTCTTTTTGCGTTCGGTTTCGTCGATCACGAAGATGTAGAAACCGTTCACCGCGCCATCCGCGCCGTGGCGTGGCAGGTAGTTCATCAAGGCCTGGCGGACGCTGCCGTCGCGGTGTGGCGTACTGATGCTGAAGCAGCAGGGCCGGCCGGACAGTGCCTCAGTGATGTACGGGGCGCGCAGCGCGTAAGCCTCTTCGCCAATCACTTCAAGAATGGTTCGCCCGTAAAGCTCTTGCGGCGTCAGCCCGTACCAGTCCAGGTACGCCGCATTGTTCAGGCGAAAGCGTTCTTCGCGGTCGACGTAGCTGATCAGGACCGGCATGGCGTTGATGATCAGTTGCAGCTCGGTCTGGCTCTGGCGCAGGGCCTGCTCGGTGTGTTTGCGTTCGGTCAGGTCCAGGGCGGCGCCGAGGAAGCGCATCGGCCGGCCGTGGTGGTCCTTGTAGCAGCGACCGCGGGCAAACACCCAGCGCATCGGGCCGTCGGTTTGCAGCAGGCGATATTCCTCGGCGTATTCGGTGCCGTGGGTGATGCAATGCTTGATGCTGCGGGCGATCAGGGCGCGGTCTTCGGGGTGTACACCGTGCAGGTATTCACTGATAGGCAACTGACTGGCCATGACCGGGTCGATGCCGTGCAACTGGGCAAAATGCGCATCGGCGATGAAACGGTCCTCGCTGATGTCCCAGTCCCAGGTGCCGACCGCATCGGTGGCGGCGAGGGCCAGTTGCAGGCGCTCCTCGGTTTCACGCTGGGCCTTGAGGCTGGCCGCCGAGCGCTGTTCAAGTTCCAGGGCGATGCGCCGGCGTTCGTTGGTTTCGATGGCGGTGACCAGAATCCCGGCCACCTCGGCACCTTCATCGCGGATCGGGCTGTAGGTCAGATCGAGCCAGACGTCAGACTCCCGGCCCCCGCGTTGCAGGGTAAAGCGCTGCTCGCTGTAGGTTCGAACCT
Source organism: Pseudomonas sp. GM74 (assembly GCF_000282455.1). Classification (GTDB taxonomy): domain Bacteria; phylum Pseudomonadota; class Gammaproteobacteria; order Pseudomonadales; family Pseudomonadaceae; genus Aquipseudomonas. Next base: position 46,670 of record NZ_AKJG01000102.1, on the reverse strand, counting down.
GACCTTGCAGGACGGCGATGTAGATCGGGTCGGTAAAGTCTTGCAGCTCTGGCCAGATCAGGTGGGTCGGTTGACCAAAGGCATGTGGATGCTTGCTTCCGGCGAGCAGGGCGAAGCCGTCGTTGTAGATCTGCGTCAGTTGCGGGCCCCATAGAAGAAGCATCGGCATCGGTGAGTGAATGACGATGTCCACGGCGGTTCGCAGGCTTTGTGGCCAAGTGCTGGCAGCGCCCAGCGGGCTGCTTGCCCAGTCGATGCGGGCGATCAAGGCCTGGGCATCGCTGGCGGTTGGTGTTGCGTTCATCCGGGAGTCCTGCGCCTGAGTCGCTTTAGCTGGCCTCTATTCTTGCACAGGTGACAGACGCCGGTTGATTCGAAGGCTTGAGCGGTTACTGTGGGAGCGGGCTTGCTCGCGAAGAGGGCGTGTCAGTCGACAGCTTCGTTGGCTGACCTGCCGCCTTCGCGAGCAAGTCGAATCGTCGCACCGCCGCTCCCACCGGTTTTTGCGGCGCTTCAATCCTGAAGTTCGGGCCTGTTTCGGTACTGCTCCAGCGCTTCGGGATTGGCCAGGGCATCGGTGTTTTTCACTTTCTGCCCGTGCACCACATTGCGTACCGCCAACTCAACGACCTTTCCGCTGATGGTCCGGGGAATGTCCGTCACCGCGACAATTTTCGCCGGCACATGGCGGGGCGTGGTGTTGGCGCGAATTGTCTCGCGGATCTGCTGTTGCAGTGCTACGTCCAGTTCGAGCCCGTCGCGCAAGCGTACGAACAGCACTACTCGCACGTCATCCTGCCACTGCTGACCGATGGCCACGCTGTCGAGCACCTGGGGGACTTTCTCCACCTGACGATAGATTTCCGCCGTGCCGATGCGTACGCCGCCGGGGTTGAGCACGGCATCGGAGCGACCGTGGATCATCATCCCGCCATGGGGCCGTTGTTCGGCGTAATCACCTTGGGCCCAGACGCCAGGGAACAGGCTGAAATAGGATTTGCGCAGTTTTTCACCATCGGGATCGTTCCACAGGCCAATGGGCATCGCCGGGAAGTGCCGGGTGCAGACCAGTTCGCCTTTTTCGCCGATCACCGGGTGGCCCTCGTCGTTCCACACTTCCACGGCCATGCCCAGGCTCTTGCCCATGATTTCGCCGCGCCGCACGGGCGACATCGGGTTGCCGTTGACGAAGCACGAGACGATGTCGGTGCCGCCGGACATCGAGGCCAGGCACGCGTCAGCCTTGAAGTCGCGATAGACGTAATCGTAACTGTGGGGCGACAGTGCCGAGCCGGTGCAAAGCAACATCTTGAGGCTGCTCAGGTCATGACTTTCACGGGGCTTGATACCGCTGCTTTCCAGGGTCGCGAGGTATTTGGGGCTGGTGCCGAAGACGCTGATGCGTTCGTCGTCGATCAGGTCGATCAAGCGTTGCGGTTCGGGGTGGAACGGCGAGCCGTCGTACAGCACCACGGAGCTGCCTGTCGCCAGCGCCGACACCAGCCAGTTCCACATCATCCAGCCACAGGTGGTGTAGTAGAACAGCCGTTCACCGGGGCCGAGATCACCATGCAGACCGTGTTCCTTGACGTGTTGCAGTAACACGCCGCCGGTGCTGTGGATGATGCATTTGGGCACGCCGGTGGTGCCGCTGGAATAGAGGATGTACAGCGGATGGGCGAAAGGCACCGGGACGAAATCCGGTTCGCCGCCGGATTCGTAGAAATCGTCCCAAAGCGTCACGTTGGCCTGGGTGTGGAATTCTTCGATGTGTGCGTGTGGACGTGCGTAAGGCACGACGATCAGCTGTTGCAGCGAAGGCAAGCGCTCAAGGATCTCGTTGACCTTGGCGGTCTGGTCGATCTCCTTGCCGGCATAGCGGTAGCCGGCGCAGGTCACCAGCACTTTCGGTTCGATCTGGCCGAAACGGTCAACCACCCCCTGGGTGCCGAAGTCCGGCGAAGAGCAGGACCAGATAGCGCCAAGGCTGGTGGTGGCGAGCATGGCCACCAGGGTCTGCCAGGTGTTGGGCATGCAGGCGGCGACACGGTCACCCACACCGACGCCGGCGGCGATCAAGCCATTCTGAAAACCGGCGACCTGTTCGGCCAGTTCGGCCCAGGTCAAGTGTTCACGTTGACCGTTTTCGCCGACGGCTACCACGGCGATCGCATCGTCACGACGTTGTAGCAGGTGCTCGGCGAAGTTCAGGGTTGCGCCGGGGAACCACTGGGCGCTGGGCATCCGGGGGCCTTCGAGCAGCACGGCGTCGGGTTGCTCGTGGAAGCGGATGTCGAAGAAGTCGACGATGGCCTGCCAGAAGTCCGGGCGTTGATCGATGGACCACTGGTGCAGGGCAGGGTAGTCGTCGATCTTGAGGTGATGCCGCTGATTGACGAAGCGCCGGAAGGCCTCCATGCGGGTTTTGCCAATGCGCTTGGCGTCGGGTTGCCAGAGGATGTCGGACATGGTTTGCCTCTTCTTATGTCTTTAGATCCATTCGCGGGCAAGCCCGCTCCCACAGGGGATCGCATTTCCATGTGGGAGCGAGCTTGCTCGCGATGAACGATCACGCGGTCTGGCAGATGATCACTGCGCCAACCACCCACCATCAACATTCCACGCCGCACCGCGCACCTGGCTGCCGGCTTCACTGCACAGGAACAGCACCAGTTCACCCAGTTGCGGCGGTGTCACGAACTCCAGCGATGGCTGCTTTTCAGCGAGCAAATCGTGTTGCGCCTGCTGCGGGTCAACTCCACTGGCGGCACGATCATCAATCTGCTTTTGCACCAGCGGCGTCAATACCCAGCCTGGGCAGATCGCGTTGCAGGTGACCTGGGTGGTCGCGGTCTCCAGCGCGACCACTTTGGTCAAGCCGATCACCCCGTGCTTGGCGGCGACATAGGCGGCCTTGCCTACCGATCCGACCAGGCCATGCACCGAGGCAATGTTGATCACCCGGCCCCAGCCTTTGGCGCGCATGCCCGGCAGGCTCAAACGGGTGCTGTGGAACACCGACGACAGGTTGATGGCAATGATCGAATCCCAGCGCTCCACCGGGAACTCATCCACCGCCGCCACGTGCTGAATGCCTGCGTTGTTGACCAGAATGTCAACGCCGCCGAACTCGCGCTCGGCGTAGGCGATCATGTCGGCGATTTGTGCCGGATCACTGACATCGGCCGGGTGATGGCCGACCTTGCCGCCAAGCTGTTCGACTTCGGCAATCACCTTGGAGGCATCGCCGAAACCATTGAGGATCAGGTTGGCCCCAGCCTTGGCCAGGCTGAGGGCGATCCCCAGGCCGATGCCGCTGGTGGAACCGGTGACCAGTGCGGTCTTGCCCGAAAGAGTCGTCATGAATACCTCACACAATGCCAGTGGCGTAGAAAGTGCCGATCACCACGAAAACCGCCAGGGTCTTGATCAGCGTAATACAGAAAATGTCTTTGTAAGCCTCGCGGTGGGTCAGGCCGGTGACCGCCAGCAAGGTAATCACCGCGCCGTTGTGCGGCAGGGTGTCCATGCCGCCGCTGGCCATCGCGGCGACCCGGTGCAGCACTTCCAGGGGAATGTTCGCCGCATGGGCGGCACTGATGAACTGCTCGGACATCGCCGCCAGCGCGATGCTCATGCCGCCGGAGGCGGAACCGGTGATGCCGGCCAGCAGGGTCACGGTAATCGCTTCGTTGACTAGCGGATTGGGAATGCTCTTGAGCCAATCGGCCAGCACCAGAAAGCCGGGCAAGGACGCGATCACGGCACCGAAGCCATATTCAGAGGCGGTGTTCATTGCCGCCAGCAACGCACCGCTGACCGCGCTTTTGCTGCCTTCGGCCAGCTTGCGGCTGATCGCCTTGTAGCCGAACGCCAACACCATGAGGATGCCTACCAACAGCGCGGCCTGGACCGCCCAGATCGCCGTGAGCTTGGCGATGTCCGTGGTCACCGGCGCGGCCATGCCCGGCAGCGCGAGGCTGTGGGTCTTGCCGTACACCTGTGGAATCCATTGGGTGAACAGCAAGTTCATGATGCCCACCGCCAGCAGTGGCGAGAGCGCCAGTAACGGGTTGGGCAGCTTGAGGTCGGCGGCGGTTTCCGGCTCGTTGCGCAGATCCGAACCATAACCTTCACCGGCGCGTTGAGCCTTGTTGCGTTGGCGCTGGAGAAACAGCATGCCGGCACAGAACACGAAGATCGTGCCGATCACGCCCAGCCACGGCGCCGCCCAGGCGGTGGTGTTGAAGAAGGTGCTGGGGATGATGTTCTGGATCTGCGGGGTGCCGGGCAGGGCGTCCATGGTGAACGAGAACGCGCCCAGGGCAATCGTCGCCGGGATCAGGCGCTTGGGGATGTTGCTCTGGCGGAACATTTCAGCGGCAAACGGGTAGACCGCGAACACCACCACAAACAGCGATACGCCGCCGTAGGTCAGCAGGGCGCAGACCAGCACGATCACCAGCATCGCCTGGCGGGTGCCGAGCAGGCGAATTGCCGCCGCGACGATGGAGCGCGAGAAGCCGGACAGTTCGATCAGCTTGCCGAACACCGCGCCGAGCAGGAACACCGGGAAATACAGCTTGATGAAGCCGACCATTTTATCCATGAACACCCCGGTGAAAGCGGGGGCGACGGCAGACGGGTCGGTCAGCAGGACAGCGCCGAGGGCGGCAATCGGGGCAAAGAGGATAACGCTATAGCCACGGTAGGCAGCCAGCATCAGCAGCGCGAGGGCTGCCAAGGCAATGATCACACTCATGGTGTGTCTCCTGGGTTGTTATTTTTGTTGGGTGAAGCCTGGTAGGAGAGGCGTATAGCGAGTTTTGTGCCATCTTGTTAAGTTGTTGAAATATAAGGATATATTTTCAATATGATGAGCTTGTCAGATGGTTTTGTCTCTGGTTTGAGACTTGCTTTGACAGTGCTGGCCTCTTCGCGGGCAAGCCCGCTCCCACAGTTGACCGAGTTGGTCAGGAGAGCAAGGTCTCCTGTGGGAGCGGGCTTGCTCGCGAAGGACGTTCTAACAATGGAGATTAATGTCTCCTTATTGAGACTCTGCAATCCCCAGCGCCACCATCTTCTTGTACAACGTCGACCGACCCAGCCCCAGCCGCGCCGCCGCATCAACCACCTTGCCCCCGCATTGCGCGAGGGTGGTTTCGATCAATTGCCGGTCAAACCGCTCCCGCGCCGCGCTGAACGTCTCATGGGCAAGCGGTTCGATGGTCAAGGGCGCCACGCGCTCCACCGGTGTGAACGTACCAATCGCCGCGCGGATGTCCGCCACCGTCAGGCGCAAGTCATCACTGAGCAGCGCGGCCCGCTCCAGCACGTTGCGCAGTTCCCGGATGTTCCCCGGCCAGGCGTGTTGGCCCAGCAGTTCCAGGGCTTCGTGGTGCAATTCATGCTGGCTGCGCAGTTCTTCGAGAATGGCTTCGCTGAGGGCCGGCACATCATCCAGGCGGTCGCGCAGGGGCGGAACCTGGATCGGCAGCACGTTGAGCCGGTAGTACAAGTCGGCGCGGAACTCGCCGCGTTTGATGGCTGCTTCGAGGTCCGTAGAGGTCGCGGCGATCACTCGCACATCGCTCTGGATCACTTCGTTGGAGCCCACCGGCTCGAATTCCTTTTCCTGCAACACCCGCAGCAGTTTGCTTTGCAGGGGCAGCGGCATGTCGCCGATTTCGTCGAGGAACAGCGTGCCGCCCTGGGCGATCTGCAATTTGCCGGCGCGGCCTTTGCGGTCGGCACCGGTAAATGCGCCGGGCGCGGTGCCGAAGAATTCGGCTTCCAGCAAGGATTCAGGAATTGCCGCGCTGTTGATACTGACAAATGCCTTGTGCGCGCGGGGCGAGGCATTGTGGATCGCCTGGGCCAGCAGTTCCTTGCCGGTGCCGGTTTCGCCGAGCAGCAACACTGGCGATTCGGTGCTCGCACTGCGCCGGGCGCGGCGCTTGACTTCCAGGCTGGCGGCGCTGGTGCCGATGAAGTGGGCGAAGTTGTATTTGGTCTGCCGCGCTCGCAGCAGCGAGCGGGTTGAGGCCAGTTCTTCCTGCATGCTCATGTAACGCTTGAGCATCGGCGACAGGCTGCGCAACTCGTCGAACAGGGCAAAACCGATGGCGCCGATCACCACGCCGGCATCGTCGTGAATCGGCAGGCGCATGACCACCAGCGGCTCTTTGGGGGTGTCCTGCATATCCAGCAGAATCGGCCGGCCGGTGCGCACCACCTCACGCAACAGGCTGCCGGGGATCACGCTTTCGCAGGGCTTGCCGATCGCAACTTCGGCCGATTGCAGGCCGAAGCGCCGGGCATAGCGTTCATTCATCCAGACGATGTTGGCATCGCGGTCGACAATCACCGTGCCCTCACTCGATTGCTCGATGATTTCGAACAACGAACGGATCGCCAGCAGGCGAACGCGCTGGTAGTCCTTGAGGCTTTCGGTGGTGTTCATGGGTTTGATCCTGATGATTTATTGCCTGTACTGGCCCCTTCGCGGGCAAGCCCGCTCCCACAGGGGATTTGTGAGCGACACAGATCGAGTGTGGGAGCGGGCTTGCCCGCGAAGGGCGCGCCGCGGTCCAACGGCAAGATTATGCCTGCCCAAGCAACGCCGCCGCCAACAGCTCCTTGGTGTACGGATGCTGCGGCGAATCAAACACTTGATGGCTGGCGCCGCGTTCCACCACTTTGCCGTCCTTGATCACGATCATGTCGTGGGCCAGGGCGCGCACCACTGCCAGGTCATGGCTGATGAACAGATAGGTCAGCCCGTATTTTTCCTGAAGCTGGCGAAGCAGGGCGACCACTTGTTTTTGCACCGTGCGGTCCAGCGCCGAAGTCGGTTCGTCCAGCAGGATCAGCGCCGGTTTCAGCACCAGCGTCCGGGCGATGGCGATGCGCTGGCGCTGGCCGCCGGAGAACTCGTGGGGATAGCGATGGCGACTTTGCGGGTCGAGGCCGACTTCGCTCAGTGCCCGGATCACTTCGGCATTGCACTCTTCAGTGCTCAACTGGCTGTGCACCTCCAGGCCTTCGCTGATGATCTGCGCCACGGACATTCGCGGGCTGAGGCTGCCGAAGGGGTCCTGGAACACCACCTGCATTTTCTTGCGCCACGGCCGTAGCTGTTTTTGCGTCAGGCCATCCAGCGCTTGGCCCTGAAAGCGGATGCTGCCTTCGGAGTCGAGCAAGCGCAGGATCGCCTGGCCGAGCGTGGACTTGCCCGAACCGGACTCGCCGACGATGCCCAGGGTCTTGCCACGTTGAATGTTCAGGCTGATGCCATCCACGGCCCGCAGCCAGGTCTTGCGCTGAAACAGGCCGCCACCGACGGGAAACCGCACCTGCAGGTTGTCCACCTCCAGTACGTTTTCGCGCTCGTCCCGGGGCAAGGCTTCGCCCTCGGGTTCGGCGTGCAGCAATACGCAGCTGTAAGGGTGTTTGGGTTCGGTGAACAGTGTTTCGCAAGGCGCCTGCTCGACGATTTCCCCAGCCTTCATCACGCACACCCGCTGAGCGATGCTGCGCACCAGATTGAGGTCATGGCTGATCAGCAGCAGCGACATGCCAAGCCGCTGTTGCAGGGATTTGAGCAGCAGCAGGATCTTGCGCTGCACCGTCACATCCAGTGCGGTGGTCGGCTCGTCGGCAATCAGCAGTTCCGGTTCGCACGCCAGGGCCATGGCGATCATCACCCGCTGACGCTGGCCGCCGGACAATTGATGGGGATAGGCCTTCAGGCGTTCCTCGGGTTTCTGGATGCCGACCAGGTGCAGCAATTCCAGGGTCCGCGCTTGCGCCGCACTGCCCGCCAGGCCTTTATGCACCAGCAAGGTTTCACCGATCTGTTTTTCGATGCTGTGCAGCGGATTGAGGGACGTCATCGGCTCCTGGAAGATCATCGCGATGCGATTGCCGCGCAGTTGTCGCAACTTGCCGGCGTCGGCGCCTACCAGTTCCTGGCCGCGATAGCGGATGCTGCCCGTCGTCTCGGTATCGGTTTGCGGCAGCAATTGCAGGATCGAGTGGGCCGTCACCGACTTGCCCGAGCCCGATTCGCCCACCAGCGCCAGGCATTCGCCGGGGCGGATGTCCAGGCACAGATTGCGCACCACGGTCTGGCCACTGAAGGCCACGCTGAGGTCACGGATTTCGATCAGGTTGGTCATGTCAGCATCCGCATCAAGAGCGGGGATCAAACGCGTCGCGCAAGGCTTCGCCAATGAACACCAGTAAAGAAAGAATCAGCGCCAGGGTGAAAAATGCCGTCAGGCCCAGCCACGGCGCTTGCAGGTTCTGCTTGCCCTGGCCGATCAGTTCGCCCAGGGAAGCGCTGCCCGCTGGCATGCCGAAGCCGAGGAAGTCCAGCGCCGTCAGGGTGGAAATCGCCCCGGTCAGAATGAACGGCAAGTAGCTCAAGGTCGCGTTCATGGCGTTGGGCAGAATGTGCCGCACGATGACCTTGCGGTCGGTCAGACCCAGCGCACGGGCGGCCTTGACGTATTCCAGGTTGCGTCCGCGCAGGAACTCGGCGCGCACCACGTCCACCAGCGCCAGCCATGAAAACAGTGCCATGATCCCCAGCAGCCACCAGAAGTTCGGCTCGACGAAGCCCGACAGGATGATCAGCAGGTACAGCACCGGCAATCCGGACCACACCTCCAGCAGACGCTGGCCGAGCAAGTCCACCCAGCCGCCGTAATAGCCTTGCAGGGCCCCGGCCGCGATGCCGATCAGGGCACTGACAAGGGTCAGTATCAAGGCAAACAGGATCGACACCCGGGCACCGAAGATTACACGGGCCAGAACGTCCCGCGCCTGGTCGTCGGTGCCCAGCCAGTTGACGCTGGAGGGTGGGCTGGGGGCGGGTGTGTTCAGGTCGTAGTTGGGCGTGTCGTCACTGAACGGAATCGGAGGAAACAGCAGCCAGCCACCCTCCTTCTTGATCAGTTTCTGCACGTAGTCGCTGCGGTAGTCGGCCTGGAACGGCAGTTGCCCGCCGAACGCCTGTTCGGTGTGACGCTTGAAGACCGGGAAGTACCACTGGCCTTGATAGCTGACCATCAGCGGTTTGTCGTTGGCGATCAGCTCACCACCCAGGGTCAATGCGAACAGGCCGATAAACAGCCAGAGCGACCACCAGCCCCGACGGTTTTTCTTGAAACGCTCGAAGCGCCGGCGCGCCAGCGGTGAAAGCTTGAGCATCAGGCGTTCCTCGCGGCGAAGTCGATACGCGGGTCGACCAGGGTGTAGCAGAGGTCGCCGACCAGTTTTATCAGCAGGCCGAACAGGGTGAAGATGAACAGCGAGCCGAACACCACCGGATAGTCCCGGGATACCGCCGCTTCGTAGCTCATGCGGCCCAGGCCGTCGAGGGAGAAGATCACCTCGATCAGCAGGGAACCGGCAAAAAACACACTGATGAACGCCTGGGGAATGCCCGACACCACCAACAGCATGGCGTTGCGGAACACGTGTCCATAGAGCACCCGTCGTTCACTCAAGCCCTTGGCCCGGGCGGTGACCACGTACTGGCGGGTGATTTCATTGAGGAACGAGTTCTTGGTCAGGATGGTCAGTGTGGCGAAGCCGCCGATTACCAGCGAGGTCACCGGCAACACCAGGTGCCAGAAGTAGTCGGCCACCTTGCCAAGGGTCGACAGTGATTCGAAGTTGTCCGAGACCAGGCCGCGAACCGGAAACCAGTTCAGCGAAGTGCCGCCGGCAAAGACCACGATCAGGAACATCGCAAACAGGAACGCCGGCATGGCATAGCCGATGATGATCGCGGTGCTGCTCCAAATGTCGAAATGGCTGCCATGGTGCACGGCCTTGCGGATGCCCAGGGGAATCGACACCAGATAAGTGATCAGCGTCGCCCAGAGCCCGAGGGATATGGTCACGGGCATTTTTTCGAGAATCAGGTCGGTGACGGTGGCGCCGCGGAAAAAGCTCTTGCCGAAGTCCAGGCGCGCGTAGCTGGTGAGCATCAGCCAGAGGCGTTCGTGAGCCGGTTTGTCGAAGCCGTACTGTTTTTCAATGTCCTTGATCAGCTGCGGATCGAGCCCGCGACTGGACCGGGACTTGCCGCTCATGGCTTCGCCGGAACCGCCGCCGACCGCGGCGCCGCCAATGCCTTGCAGGTGCGCGATGGCCTGTTCGACCGGCCCGCCCGGTGCGGCCTGGACGATGACGAAGTTGACCAGGAGAATGATCACCAGCGTCGGAATGATCAGCAGCAGACGCCGCAATATGTAAGCCCACATCAGTGCGGCCCTCCGGGTTTGCCACGGTTGATACGCTCGGCCGTCATCTGTTGGTTGGTCAATGGCGTGGTGCTCATTTCCCACCAGCTCTCGATGGCTTCGTCATTGCTCGCCTGCACGTTCGGGATGCCGAAGCGGTTCCACCACACCGTCGAGGTGCCTGGCGGGTAATAGTTGGGAATCCAGTAGTAATTCCATTGCAGCACCCGGTCCAGGGCATGGGCGTAATGCAGCATGTCAGCCTGGGTATTGGCGTGGATCAGCCCGGTGATCAGGGTGTCCACCGCGGGGTTCTTCAACACCATGTAGTTGTTGGAACCAGGGTCGGTGGCCGCCGCCGAGCCAAAATAATTGACCAGTTCGCCCCCCGGAGAGGTGGTGACCGGGTAGCCGGTGACGATCATGTCGTAGTCGCGGCTCATCAGGCGATTGACGTACTGGGAGGAGTCGATGCGGCGGATGTTCAGGTCGATGCCGATCTGTTTCAACGTGCGTTTATAGGGCAGCAGCAGGCGGTCCATGCCGTTCTGGCTGACCAGGAAGGTGAAGCTCAACGGCTCGCCATCGGCATTGACCAATTGATCGCCATCGGGTTTCCAGCCGGCCTGTTCGAGCAGGTCCAGGGCTTGCAACTGCTTGTCGCGAATCACGCCGCTGCCGTCGGTCTTCGGCGCCTCGAAGACCCGGGTGAAGACTTCGTCGGGAATCTGCCCGCGCAGCGGTTCGAGAATTGCCAGCTCACCGGCATCCGGCAGTTGCCGGGCCGCGAGATCGGTATTGGAGAAAAAGCTCTGCTGGCGGATGTACATGTCACGCATCATCTGCCGGTTGCTCCACTCGAAGTCCCACAGCATCACCAGCGCCTGGCGCACGCGGCGGTCCTGGAACATGGGCTTTTGCAGATTGAACACAAAACCCTGGGCTGGCTGCGGCGCCTCGGTGGCGAGGTGGGCCTTTTGCAGGCGACCGTCGCTCAGTGCCGGGCTGTCGTAGCCGATGGAATAGCCGGTGGCGGAAAATTCGCGATTGTAGTCATAGGCACCACCGCGCAGGACCTGGCGTGCCACGTCGGTATCGCCGAAGTACTCGATGCTGAAGTGATCGAAGTTGTACAGGCCACGGCTGACTGGCAGGTCCTTGCCCCACCAGTCGGGATTGCGCTCGAAGGTGATGCTGCGCCCCGAATCGATCTTGCCGACTTTATAGGGGCCGCTGCCCAACGGCGCTTCATAGCCGCCGCCACCGGCGAAATCGCGGCTCTTCCACCAGTGTTCGGGAAACACCGGCAAGGTCGCGATATCCAGGGGCAGGGTGCGATTTTCGTTGTTCTTGAAATCAAAGCGCACGGTCAGTGGCGATTCCACTTCGACGCTTTTGACGTCGGCGAACTGGGTACGGTAACGCAGGCTGCCCTGGGTCATCAGCAGGTCGAAGGTGTAGCGTACGTCCTGGGCGGTAATCGGTTTGCCATCGGCAAAACGCGCCCTGGGGTTGAGGTAAAAGCGCAGGGACAGGCCGTCCTCGGAGCGCTCCATCTTCTCCGCTACCAGGCCGTACACGGTGTACGGCTCGTCAAGCGAACGCTGGGCCAGCGGTGAATAGAGCAAACCGTCGATCTGTGTAACGCCGATGCCTTTGTCGATATAAGGCAAGACATGGTCGAACTGACCGATTTCGATCGCCGAGCGCCGCATCGTGCCGCCTTTGGGGGCCTGGGGGTTGGTGTAGGCGAAATGACTGAAGCCGGCAGGGTACTTCGCCGGTTCGCCGTACACGGTCATTGACGGTTGCGGTGCCGCATTCACACCCGGGGCACACATCAGCAGGGCCACGGCCGTGAACAGCAAGGTAGGGAAAGCCAGTCGCATTGTCAGCCTTAGAGCCGGGTGGTCGTTAACGACAATTTGTACGCTAGCGGCGCGTCCCTCGCCAGCCGTATTGCGCATCACAAACACGACGGCCCACCAATAGGCGGGCCGTTGTGTGAATAGCTCAGGTGTCGATCAGTCCTGACGGCTGGTCACTTCCAGCAGGTGGAAACCGAACTGGGTCTTGACCGGGCCCTGGACCACGTTGAGCGGTGCGCTGAACACCACGGTGTCGAATTCCTTGACCATCTGGCCCGGGCCGAACGAACCCAGGTCACCGCCCTGGCGGCTGGATGGGCAAGTGGAGTTTGCCTTGGCAACTTCGGCGAAATCGGCGCCAGCCTCGATTTGGGCCTTGAGTTCGTTGCACTTGGCTTCGGAGGCAACAAGGATGTGACGGGCAGTGGCTTTAGCCATGGAAAAATACTCCTTTCAATACTCGATAAAGTGCTGAGCCTACCGGATTCAGTGAGCTATTTCTCCTCAAAGTTCCGTTCCGCGAGGGATCCACGGCAGGCGGGACCTCAAAGGCCGGCGTCCCTCAAGCGACTGGCATGCTCGACATACAGGTCAACCGGGTCGACACCTGTGCGCAGCTGGCCGGTCGGCTGGCCAATGGTGTCCAGATGATCCAGCGCATAGTCGGACCGGATAACCGTGCCCAGGTGCGAACTGAAGCGACCGACCAAACCGTCGTTCTGCTCGCTTTCCGTGACGAAATAACCGGAAAGGGACCGGCAGAAGGTGTTGAGCGGATCGAGCGCATAGAGCCCTTTTTCGAGAACATTCGACGACAGCACGCCGCTCCACGAGTAGTAACGAACACCGTTGACCTGTTCGCAGCCCTTGCCACCCCAGGTGGTGGGCAGTCCTTGCGGGTATTTGTCGTTGAATGCGCCTACGCCTTCGGTGGTCAGCGCATTGAGGGCGGCAATGGCGCTGCGCGGTTGATACTGATGGTCGCTTAATGTCGCGAGGAAGTCGGCGAACAGGGTCACCACCGTCTCGGCCACATGTTCCGGCAGGCTGCCCGGTGTCAAGGCCTTGCGCAGGAAGTCGGCCAGTTCCGAACCATGGTTCGGCCCGCTGACGGAGGTGACCGACGCCACGCTGTGTGGCGCAATCGCTGCGGCATAACGTGCGGTCAGTGCGCCCTGGCTATGGCCTATGAGGTTGACTCTGCTTGCACCGGTTCCTTCCAGTACCCGCTCGATCTGTGCGAGCAATTGGTCGCCGCGTATCTCGTTGTCATGGACGGCCGACAAGTGGGGCACGAACACTCTGGCTCCGGCGTTCCTCAGCGCCTGCCTGATGTCGTGAAAGAGCTCGAACTTGCCGATTCTTTCGAAGCCGAAAAGGCCATGGACCAGCAGTATTGGGTAACAAGTGCTTGCATTCCTTTGCATGTTCATACCTTTACGCAGAAGTTCATTGGGACTGCATGGCGCTTCACTCTAAAACACTCGAGGGTGGCGTGATGTATGAAAAGTCCGCCGAAATTTGCGGAAAACGGAATAGAACAAGTGCGAATGCTCAAGAGTGACTGAAGCCTTAGTCGGAATAGTTCGAGGACTTCTCGCGGCAATCAGGTTGCTGCTGATCAATGACCTACTTTGCATGTATCGATTTTCCGAGCGGGCCGGAGGGAGAGGCCGACATCACGACTGTTCGTCATGAGGTTAAATAGCCATTCAGAGCCGGCCACCTGTCCGGTGTCTATTCCAGGGAATGGAGCGAATGAATGACTGTTTATGAACCCGACACCTTGAATCTCGCACAGCAACCATTACCACCTCCCATGCTTGAACAGGCGCAAAACGGCGTTCTGAACCCCTCTGAAAAAAAAGTCGTCATCAGGGTCCAGCCTTATCCAGGCATGACCTGCGGCGACAAATTGCTATTGAGTTGGGCGGGGCTGGATGCCGAAGGCCTCGCCTACAATCACCAGGTGGCGCGTTTTGTCAGTGAGGGCCGGGTTGGCGAGGACATTATCTTTGCCGTCGGTAGCGCGCATATCGAGGTGCTTGAGGGTGGTTCGCTGGAAATAGGTTACTCACTCACGAGCACCGGATTTGCCGAACCCGTGCACTCCCAAAGGTTGCAACTGAGGGTTGGTGATGTGCAATGCGACCTGTTGCCCGCGACGGTGAACGATGCGGTGGGTAGAACGCTTGATCCGGATCGGGTGAAGGAAGGAGCGATCGTTACGATCAAACCCTATGCGCGCATGGCGGCGGGCGACTGGGTGTTACTGACCTGGGCGGGCGTTTCGGTCGAAGCAAGTTTCAGTGATGCACTCAAGGTAGAGTCCTTCGCTGTGGGGGAAGAACTGTCGTTTTGGGTCAGTCCGGAGTGCATTACGCTCAATCTGGGCTCTTCGGTGTCCGTCGACTATTGCGTCAAGCAGGCAGGGCAGGGGCCTCGCTATTCTGAAGTAACGGCACTGATGGTTGGCATCCTGGAGCGGCGTCCACTGCGAGCACCCACTGTGCTGGAAGCCGACGAAGGTTGGGTGGATCTGCAAGATGTGCAGGATGGCTTGTCCGTCGTCATCGAAAACCCCAAGGCTGAAAAAGGAGAACGGGTTTACCTGACATGTGACGGGGAGAAATTCAATTACGGTGACGAGCGCGAAGTAACCAGCGACACCGCAGGCGAGCCGTTGGTGTTCATCGTTCCCTACCCGTTCTGGAGGGAACATCGAGATACCGCGATCCGTGTTTCCTGTTCAGTCGAGCACCTTGACGGCACCCGCCAGCAATCGGGGGTGACACTGGTTCAGGTGCAGTCCCTGATGGGACATTGATTGCCATTTGCCCTCCAGTCTTCCCATGAAGGCCGGAGGGCGCACGGAGGATGCTGATTATCGGGCGTTGTTTGACGCCCGCAGCCGATCTGCCGCTTCAAGCAACAGTTGCTCTGTACCGGACCAACCGAGGCAACCATCGGTCACCGAAACACCGTATTTCAATGACGAACTCAACGGCTGGCAGCCCTCGAACAAATGGCTTTCGATCATCATGCCGATCAGTGAGCGATCACCTTGCAGGCGTTGCTCAAGTACATCGTTGAACACGGCTGGTTGGCGCAACGGGTCCTTGCCGCTGTTGGCGTGGCTGCAATCGACCATGATTCGAGCCGGAATCCTGAGCCTGGTCAGCTCGCTGTTCACCTGGGCGACGCTGGCACTGTCGAAGTTCGGCCCGCGATGGCCGCCGCGCAATACCAGGTGCGTGTCTGCATTGCCCGGGGTTTGAATGATCGCCGGATGTCCCTGGCTATCGACACCGAAATGGCGATGAGGGTGAACGGCGGAACGCATGGCGTCGCTGGCGACACCGACACCGCCGTCTGTACCGTTCTTGAACCCTACAGGCATGCCCAGGCCGCTGGCCATTTCCCGGTGGATCTGCGACTCCGTGGTCCGGGCGCCAATCGCCACCCAGCTCAACAGATCATCGAAGTAACCGGCCGCCATCGGTTGCAGCAGTTCAGTGGCAACGGGCAGGCCCAGGCGGAGCATTTCGCGCATCAGCTCGCGGGACAGGGTCAGGCCGGCGGCCATGTCATCGCTGCCATCGAGGTGCGGGTCGTAGGCCAGGCCTTTCCAGCCAACCGTGGTACGGGGTTTTTCGACGTAGGCACGCATCACCAGCAGCATTTCGTCGCTGACTTCAGCGGCGAGTCGGGCAAGGTTACCGGCGTATTCGAGGGCTGATTTCGGATCGTGTATCGAGCAGGGGCCGACGACGACCAGCAGGCGGGAATCTTCACCGTTGAGGATCGCGCGAACCGCCTGGCGGTGGGCGGTGACTTGCCGGGTGAGGGCGTTGCTGAGGGGCAATTGCTGTTTGAGTTGCAATGAGCTGGGCAGGCGCAGGGTCAGCGCTTCATTGGCAGGGCTCAAAGTGGACAGCGGCAGTGCAGAGACGGACGAGTTCATATTCAAGGCTTCCTGGGCTGGTGGCGGGTTCGTGCCCGCGCGCTCGGCCCTACTGGGGTGTTCGACAATTGGCCGGATTGGCTGCGTGTGTGTGCTTGCCACCTGTGGGTGACCGATCGGAGGCGGCAGGCTGTCCCGAGCGGAGGGTGGTAAATCGCCAGGTGGTAAAACTGTCGTAACGGTAATAAGTGGCGTAGTTCATGTTCTGAATCCTCTGAATGTCTGGTGTGTCGCTAAAAGTGTTGGAGGCTGAAAAAACAAAACCCCCGGTCGGGAGGCCGACCGGGGGTTGAGAATTCTCTGGTGGCGACCCGTTTAAAATGGGCGCCGTGTGGGTATCAGGCGCGCCAGTGGCTAAACCAATACCCAAAATAAAAGCTGACCGGAGCACAACCGTCGTTCACCCGGGCAGCCGCAACCGAGCGCGGGGCGCTGGCGGTACGAAGCTGTAAGAGGGCGTTGAACATGGTCTGTCTCCGATGGATGGACCGAGCTTACTAGAGGCCGGTACGCAGTTTCAATCAGAAAATGCTATCGGCAAACGACGTCACTTTCTATCGCTTGAGCGCCCTCACGGTTGTGACACACTTTGCGCTGCAACAACAAACCTATCGTCACAAGGACGCACATGACCCTCGCTGTGGAATTGGAATGATGGAACGCCAATGGCGCCCGGCAACACCGGATGACCTGGAATTCGCCCGCGAACTGACCTGCACAAGCATGCTGCGTTACTACATTGAGCATGACCTGTTGTGGCAGGACGAAGCGTTTGACGCGGCCTGGGCCGGGCGGGACAACCGTTTGATTACATGGGGCGACGCAGTGCTGGGTTATGTCAGCCTGAGCCGTGATGCCAGAGCCTTGTATATCCGCGAATTGCATATCGTCGAAGCGTTTCGGGGGCAGGGCGCTGGATCCTGGGCGATCGATCAGGTACTGGCTCTGGCACGCCAGGAGCGGCGCCCGGCGTTGCGCCTGACGGTTTTCGAAAACAACCCGGCGCAAGCGTTGTACGAGCGCAAGGGATTGAGGGTGGTGGGCAAGGACGAGTGTTTCCTGAAGATGCAGCTGGATATTCCCGGCCTGAATCGCTGCGACACGCTTGCGACAAGCCTTTCAAGATGAATTGAAACTTTTAATCTGATGCTTTCCGCTAGGTCTGCCAGATGCTTTTTGCTAAGGTGTCAGGCAACCCAATAAGACCATATCGCGAGGTGTCTGCTTGATTAGGGTGCTAGTAGTCGATGACCATGATCTCGTTCGTACAGGCATTACACGAATGCTGGCTGACATCGATGGCCTGCAAGTAGTCGGCCAGGCCGAGTCGGGTGAGGAATCCCTGATCAAGGCGCGTGAGCTGAAGCCCGACGTGGTGTTGATGGACGTCAAGATGCCGGGTATCGGCGGTCTCGAGGCCACTCGCAAATTATTGCGCAGTCATCCGGATATCAAGGTCGTCGCGGTGACCGTGTGTGAAGAGGACCCGTTTCCTACGCGGCTGTTGCAGGCCGGAGCGGCAGGTTACCTGACCAAGGGCGCAGGTTTGCCGGAAATGGTCCAGGCCATTCGCCTGGTATTCGCCGGGCAACGCTATATCAGCCCGCAAATTGCCCAGCAACTGGCGATCAAGTCTTTCCAGCCCACCAATGATTCGCCTTTCGATGCCTTGTCGGAGCGGGAAATCCAGATCGCGCTGATGATCGTCGGCTGCCAGAAAGTACAGATCATTTCCGACAAATTGTGCCTGTCCCCGAAAACCGTGAACACCTACCGTTACCGCATCTTCGAAAAGCTTTCGATCAGCAGTGATGTCGAGTTGACGCTGTTGGCGGTTCGTCATGGCATGGTCGACGCCAGCCTCTGAAAATGAACGAAACCTTTGATCCGAGCGCCTTTCTGTCGACCGTTAGCGGGCGCCCCGGCGTGTACCGCATGTTCGACAACGAAGGGCGGTTGCTCTACGTCGGCAAGGCGAAGAACCTCAAGAATCGCCTGTCGAGTTACTTTCGCAAGACCGGGCTTGCCCCCAAGACCGCCGCACTGGTAGCTCGTATCGCCCAGGTCGAGACGACGATCACCGCCAACGAAACCGAAGCCTTGCTACTTGAGCAGACGCTGATCAAGGAATGGCGCCCGCCCTACAACATCCTGCTGCGCGACGATAAATCCTATCCCTACGTCTTTCTCTCCGACGGAGAGTTTCCGCGCCTGAGCATTCATCGCGGCGCGAAAAAGGCCAAGGGCAAATATTTCGGGCCTTACCCGAGCGCCGGTGCGATCCGCGAAAGCCTGAGCCTGCTGCAAAAGACGTTTTTCGTTCGCCAATGCGAAGACAGTTACTACAAGAACCGCACGCGCCCTTGCCTGCAATACCAGATCAAACGCTGCAAGGCGCCCTGCGTCGGGCTGGTGGAGCCCCAGGTGTACGCCGAGGATGTGCGCCATTCGGTGATGTTTCTTGAAGGGCGCAGCAATGCGCTGACTGACGAGTTGTCCGCCGGGATGGAAGAGGCGGCGATCAATCTCGAATTCGAACGGGCAGCCGAGTTGCGGGACCAGATTGCGTTACTGCGCCGGGTCCAGGATCAACAGAGCATGGAGGGCGGGACCGGGGACGTCGATGTGATTGCCGCCTTCGTCAACCCGGGCGGCGCCTGTGTTCACTTGATCAGTGTGCGGGGCGGGCGGGTACTGGGAAGCAAGAACTTCTTCCCTCAGGTCGGTATCGAGGAAGACGTCAGCGAAGTCATGGCCGCGTTTCTCGGCCAGTACTTCATCAGCAGTCCTGAACGCGACTTGCCCAGCGAGTTGATCGTCAATGTGGTCCACGATGATTTTCCCACGCTGATCGCCGCCATCGACGAGTTGCGCGGTCGTGAACTGACCATCAGCCATCGCGTGCGGGGTACTCGGGCGCGCTGGCAACAATTGGCGGTGACCAATGCCGAGCAGGCATTGAGTGCGCGCCTGGCGAATCGTCAGCACATTACGGCGCGCTTCGATGCGCTGGCCGAGGTGCTGAAGCTGGATGAACCTCCACAGCGCCTTGAGTGCTACGACATCAGTCACTCCAGCGGCGAGGCGACGGTGGCGTCCTGCGTGGTCTTCGGCCCCGAAGGTCCGATCAAGGCCGATTACCGCCGGTACAACATCGAGGGCGTTACGGCCGGCGATGATTATGCGGCGATGCATCAGGCGCTGACCCGACGTTTCAGCAAACTGAAGGACGGGGAGGGCAAGCTGCCGGATATCCTGCTCGTGGACGGCGGTAAAGGTCAGTTGTCCATGGCCCGCGACGTGCTCGATGAACTGGCCGTGCCTGACCTGATTCTGCTGGGCGTGGCAAAAGGCGCGACGCGCAAGGCCGGTTTCGAAACCCTGTACCTGAACGACGCTGCACATGAGTTCACCTTGCGCGGCGATTCTCCCGCGCTGCACCTGATCCAGCAGATTCGCGACGAAGCCCACCGGTTTGCCATTACCGGGCACCGCGCCCGACGTGGAAAAACCCGTCGGACGTCTACACTGGAAGGCGTCGCCGGCGTCGGACCCACACGTCGGCGTGATTTGTTGAAACATTTTGGTGGATTGCAGGAGCTGTCTCGTGCAAGCATCGAAGAAATTGCCAAAGCCCCCGGGATCAGTAAAAAGCTCGCAGAGTTGATTTATGCAAATCTGCACAGCGAGTAGAATGCCCCCTCACCTCGTAGCCAGTTGTGCCGATGAATATCCCTAATCTGATTACCGTTCTACGCGTTCTGCTCATACCGATCTTCATTTTGCTGTTCTACCTGCCTTACCAGTGGAGCTACATGGCCTCCGCCTCGGTCTTCGCGTTCGCTGCCGCGACCGACTGGCTGGACGGGTACCTGGCCCGCCGTCTGGAGCAAAGCACACCGTTCGGGGCTTTCCTCGATCCTGTTGCCGACAAGCTGATGGTTGCGGTTGCATTGGTCCTGTTGGTGCAGGAACACGGAAACCTGTGGCTCACGCTGCCGGCTGCCGTGATCATTGGTCGCGAGATTGTCGTCTCGGCACTGCGCGAATGGATGGCCGAACTGGGCGCTCGTGCCCACGTCGCCGTGTCGAACCTTGGCAAATGGAAAACCGCCGCGCAAATGCTGGCGCTGGTGATCCTGCTGGCCAATCCCAAGGATTTCAGTTTCTGGGTCTTGCTGGGCTACACCTTGCTGATGGTGTCGGCTGGCCTGACTTTGTGGTCGATGGTCCAGTACTTGCGGGCTGCCTGGCCACATCTGAAGACCGACGTTGAAAAGAAATAAAACTTTTTTGAATCAAAGGGTTGACGGGGCTTCTGGATTCTATAGAATGCGCCACACCAAGACGCGGGAATAGCTCAGTTGGTAGAGCACGACCTTGCCAAGGTCGGGGTCGCGAGTTCGAGTCTCGTTTCCCGCTCCAAGTTTGTACGCATTTGATGTCGCGCTACTGACAGCAAATGTTTTGAGGCCGAGTAGCAAAATGGTTATGCAGCGGATTGCAAATCCGCCTACGCCGGTTCGATTCCGACCTCGGCCTCCACTATAAACAACCCCGTAGATCAGTGATCTACGGGGTTTTTTATTGTCTTCAAAAAAGTGAAGTGTTCCGCATTTTTTTGCAAGTGTTCCGCAACTGGCCGATAGTTGACTGTCGCGACGGG
Source organism: Pseudomonas sp. GM74 (assembly GCF_000282455.1). GTDB lineage: Bacteria > Pseudomonadota > Gammaproteobacteria > Pseudomonadales > Pseudomonadaceae > Aquipseudomonas. Next base: position 25,916 of record NZ_AKJG01000102.1, on the reverse strand, counting down.
CTGCAATCGACTGTGGATTCAACCGGTCGATGCAACAGATTGGCCAAATGCCCTAGACTCGCTTGCTCCCAATCAACCAAGGAAGCGTCAATGGGCATGCAAGGAAAAGACCGTCAGATCGACAACATTGAGTTCAATGTCGTTGACATCGACCGAAGCAAGACCTTCTACGGAAGCATATTCGGCTGGAGCTTCGTTGACTACGGCCCGACTTATACCGGGTTCAGCGACGGACGCATGTCACGAAGGGCAGAAGTCGACCCTTAGCTGTCCGTCTAGCTGAATCCTCTCACATGCATTCGCGACTAGAGTTTCACTGCCGACTAATCTAAAGCCCGGTCAGATTCAACCGTGCAACATCTGGTCTCGAGCGTCTCTGGGAAACCGTTATGACAAATCCGCAAGATAAAACCGAATCCGACGAAGATTTAGCTCAGATGATTATGGGGAAAGGTCCCTACACCTATCTATTGCTGCTCTTACTAGGATTGATCCTTCTGTTTCCCTTTCTTGAGGAAGGTATATTTGCTCGCACGTTGCTTGGCATTCTTTTTTCAATCGTTCTGCTCGTGGGGGCTTTCGCCACCAGGCAGACTCGGCGGGGGCTCATCCTCAAGCTGAGCCTGGCGTTGCTTGGGGTTGGCCTTCAATGGGGAGCGTTGTGGGCTGAGAGTACGGCGATTCTCCGGCTTGCCGGGATAGCTTATGTGGCGTCTCTTGCCGTCTCGTTCAGTGGTGTGCTTCGCTATATTCTCAAGCACGGGCCGATTACAGCGGACAAGCTGCATGGTGCGCTTGCGGGTTACATCATGCTGGCCTTCGTCTGGTCGTTCGTATATGCCCTGGTCGAGATGTCCAGAGCTGGCTCATTCGGCCCTGGCCAACTCGACTTCGTACAGCCCGGCACTTTCTTCAAGCTGATCTATTTCAGCCTCACGACGCTCACAACTACCGGTTACGGTGATGTTATTCCTATGACCAACCATGCCCGCTCACTTGTGATGGTCGAAGAGTTTTCAGGAGTCTTTTACGTTGGTGTTGTGATAGCGAGGTTTGCCGGTCTTTATCCATCGAATCAGACTAAGTGACTTTCGATTTGCCTGAGCCACCTCCGGGCATTAGTGAATGACCCTCCCTGATTGAGTAGACACTTGCGAGCGACTGCTAATGGCCGATTTCTGCCTGTCACGACCGACCGAAATCGGTCCATAGGGGGCGTTCGTACCAATCAGAAAGTGTCAATATCGACCTGTGGATTTCGCCTATGTATCGCATTCGTGTTGATCTACCCATCAGCGTGGAAACAGTAACGTCACCGCCACGCGAAAGCCTTTACCTTGTGCGTCATCTTCCGGACTGTCGAGCCAGTATTGCGGCCCGGCTTGTACCGTCAGAGGTTGACCGTCGATCTTCAGTAATTGACAGCAGCATTAGTGGCCGTTGTACCCGTAAAATGTTCCCTCCTTTCGGCGGAAGCCAACACCGCGGTCAGCACCGCCCGGGAGGTTGTGCTGACCGTGACCTGGTCTCACCGAACCAGTTCGACCTCGCTCGGGCGCCACTCTTTCGTGAAGAACGACTCAAGGGGGCTGTAGAGGCGCAGGAGCATGAACCAGCCCTTGTCGGGCATGGTTTGTATCCAGTTGCCGGCTTTGGCGTCCGCTGGTTTGGAAGGGCCGAAGTAGATGGTCATGGAACCATCCGCGTTTTCGACGGCCGCCGGTGAAGGGTAGGTTTGACTGCCGGCACGCGGGTAGCGCTGTGGTGTCTGGAGCATGGAGCGCGTCTGGTTATCGTAGACGGTGAAGGACCAGAATTTCGCGGCAGGGATCTTTGGTGGCAGGGTCACCTTGTAGGTCTTTGCGCCATCGAAGGGATTCTTGTCGGCGTCAGAGAAACCCATGAGGTACTGCGAGCCAACGTTGGGCAGCCGCATGATCATGCCCGGCGAATCCATTGTGTAGCCGTAGTAGAAGGCCGTGCGAGAATCAAGCGTGCGCGCGCCAGTCGGCGGTAATGCCTTGAACAGGCCTTCCTTGGTAATCAACGGCGGCGGAGTTTCAAAATTGAAGCCGCCCTGCCACAGCATGTTGGCCCACATCGAGTTCGGGTAATAGGCCCAGCCGGGATACTCGGCGGCACGCCAGTTCAGCGCTCGTCCAGCGGCGTTGCCCACGGCTGCCGCGTCGCTGAGGATCTTCTTCATCCGCTCGTCCGGAGCAAAGGGTTTGCCCTTCACGATACCAATGGCCGCCAATTCGCCCATGAGTTCCGGGCTGAACGAGGTGGCGGGTTCCAGCTGTACGAGCTTGTCGAGCATCTCGAAGTAAGAAAAATCGTTAGGCGGGATGGTGTTGAAGGATTTGCCACTGCCCTCGATGAACTTCGTGGGCGGTATCGGGGGGATGGGCTCCAACCGGACTTTGCCGTCGAGTGCCGTGGCAATGCTGGTGCCGTAGCCACCCGGTGTGTAGGGGTAGATCTTCAGCTTGTCCTTGATGAGATCAACAGCAGGTTTCGGGTCGTTGTTCTCCATAAAGGCGCGAACGGCGTAGAGCACATGGTTGGTTTTCGAGCGGCCAATAAAGTAACCGCCATCAGGAACAGGCCCATCGTAGTCCGGCGGTAGAATCAGGTATTTACCGCCTTCACCCCGATCAGGCCCGGGTGCGCCGATGTCGATGATCCAGCCAAACCACATGTCATTAAGCGTGCCGAGAGCCTTCGGTGGCACTTCAACCACCAACGGTCCTTTCGTCAAGTCGAGCGTCGCCACCGTGTAGATAGTATCGGCGTTGGCCGTGAGAAAGAGCGAGTTGGAGTCCATCAACTCGGAGAAGATGACCACCGAGTTGTCTTCAGCGCCAATGCTGTGGAAGCCCTCGCGAATCGCATAGGCCGAGGCGCCCGAAAAACTGTTCACAAATGCATCAACACCGCGTGTGAACGCCAGTGTGTCATAAACATTCTGAGCGGTTTTGGCGCTTGGAGCGCCATCCCTGAATTCCAGCACGCCGATTCGGGTCTCGATACGATCCGGCGTCTTGACGGCGGGTGGAATGTCGGTAGCCGCCTGCGTCGAGGTCAGCACCGGCAGCATCAGGGTAAAAAAGGACGTCAATACGGCGATTGGTTTGAGAATGTGCGCCATGGTTTTCTCCCAGGGGAAGTTTGAAGCATTGACTACTCAAACTGAGGAAGGGCATTGCGCAAAGGATTTTCGAAAGTCAGGCAAACTACAAACCTGGTTCCAGGATCATCGAAGGTGTGCTGAAACTGATACGCCCGGATGACCTTTGACGGATATTGCGCACAGGTGACGGAGCAGCGCGGAATGCTCGATCAGTTCTTCCAGCAGACCCAAGCATAGGTGCACATTTGCCATCGCTCCAGCCACCGTCAACTATTGGTCGATTTCTGCCTGTCGCCACAGTCAGCCTTGGGTCGATCCAAGTCATACAGTCGCCAATCATCCGCCCCCGTGAAAGGCTTCGTTGGAACCCTTTTCTGATAGCGCTGAAGGGCGCACGTGTCAGTACGACGCGTGCACGGGCTTTCCCTTATGGTTCTAACATGACGTCCGGACGACCAGCGTCATATTCGTCGAAGATCAGCGCCATGGGCCGGCAGTGCCCAGGGCAGGATGCCTTCCTGGCGTTCACAAGTTCGGTATGTGCTGCGGGCAAGATGAGGGCTTAGTCAACCATCACCTCGTCCAGTGCCTGCTCGAGGATGCTGACCGTGCGCTCGATATTGTGCAGCTTTTCGAGTCCGAACAGACCGATGCGGAAGGTCTGGAAGTCGGCCGGTTCGTCGCATTGCAACGGCACTCCGGCGGCGATCTGTAGGCCGTGGTCGGCAAATTTCTTGCCGCTCTTGATGTCGGCATCATCGGTGTAGCTCACCACTACGCCAGGGGCCTGAAAGCCGGCTGCGGCCACGCTTTTGATGCCTTTGCCGGTCAACATTGCGCGCACCCGATCGCCCAGAGCCTGTTGTTCTCCGCGGACCTTGTCGAAACCGTAGGCTTGCGTCTCTTTCATCACTTCGTTAAACCGCGCGAGGGAATCGCTGGGCATGGTCGCATGGTAGGCATGTCCGCCCTGTTCGTAGGCCTGCATGATCTGCAGCCACTTTTTCAGGTCGCAGGCGAAGCTGCTGCTATGCGTCTGTTCGATGCGCTCGAGGGCCAAGGAACTGAGCATCACCAGGGCGCAGCAAGGGGAGGCGCTCCAGCCTTTCTGCGGTGCGCTGATCAGCAGGTCGACTGCGCATTTCTGCATATCAACCCAAATCGTGCCTGAGGCGATGCAGTCCAGCACGAACAGGCCACCCACCGCATGCACGGCGTCGCCGACGGCCCGCAGGTATTCGTCGGGCAGGATAATCCCTGATGAGGTTTCAACGTGGGGGGCGAAGACAATCTGCGGCTTCTGCGCCTGAATGGCTGCCAGCACTTCGTCCAGAGGGGGTGGGGCGTAGGCAGCCTGGCGACCAGTGTCGACCGGTCGGGCTTTCAGCACCGTAGTGGCCGCCGGGATCTTGCCCATCTCAAGGATCTGGCTCCAGCGATAACTGAACCAGCCGTTGCGTATCACCAGGCATTGCTGGTCGGTGGCAAACTGTCGCGCCACCGCTTCCATGCCGAATGTGCCGCTGCCCGGGACCACCGCAACAGCCTGGGCGTTGTAGACCTGTTTGAGGGTCCTGGAAATGTTCTTCATCACGCCTTGAAATGACAGCGACATGTGGTTGAGCGAGCGGTCGGTGTAGACCACTGAGTACTCGACCAGCCCCTCGGGATCGATACCGGGATATAGCTTTGACATGGGGTGACTCCTTTGGCAGAGATCTCAGTGGTACCGACCCTGCCCTAAGCCTTGGCAAATGACAAGATTGCTCGGGATTGAATTGCGACTTCTGTCGAGCGGCTGGCATCACCTGTGGGCGGCAACTGCCCCCAGTCCGGTTGGTCGACAACGATGGCGCAACGGGCAATCAGGTTACACCTAGTCTGTCTACTGACAGCTTATGGCCGTTTTCTGCCTGTCACCAAGGGCTGTATCCGATTCTCTATGGTCGCTCAGTCTTCGATCGCACTGTAATCCCCTCGGGACTGGCATGCGGCGTCGCCAACGTTTGCCTTTCGATACTCCCACTGAGACTCGCTTTGCAGTTCCAGGACTTGCCAATGGAAGTGCTCCAGAGAGGCATTGTGACCGACGCTGATCAGGATCGACTCCGGTAGTGTTTGTTTAAGCAACTGATAACAGCGCGCCTCGTTCACTGAATCGAGCGCCGAACTACTCTCGTCGAGGAACAGCAGCTCGGGGCGGGTCATCAACGCCCGTACAAAGGCACAACGCTGCAATTCGCCAATGCTCAGGGTCTGAGCCCAGTCAAGTTCCTGATCCAGGTGTTCGCTCAGGTGTTGCAGGCCGACTTGCTGCATGGCCAAGCGCAGGGCAGTGTCTTTTTCGTGATGGGGCGGATGGGGATACCAGAGAGCCTCTCGAAGGCTGCCCAGCGGCAGATAGGGTTTTTGCGAGAGTGTCAGGGTCCGCTCTCGGTCGAAAGCGGTTGAACCGCTGGCATGAGGCCAAAGCCCTGTGATCGCACGAATCAGCGTCGACTTGCCGTAGCCGGACGGGGCATTGATCAACAGACTGTCGCCGGGTTGGAGTGAAAGATTAAAGCCTGTGAGCAAGCGCCGGCCATTCGGCAACCAGATGTCCAGGTCCTTGATATGGAAGCCTTTGGACTGTTGACCAACGATGACCTTCGACTCGACCTCGACGCTATCCAGTCGCTCCTGGAAACCGACCAGCCGGTCGATCACCGATTTCCACTCGGACAGTTCCGGGAACACTTCAACCAGATAAGCGATGGCCGCATGCACTTCGCCGAAGGCGGCGCTTATCTGGGTCAGGCGGCCGAGTGAGAATGCGCCGGCAAAAAACTGTGGCGCCATGATGAACATCGGTATGACGGTGGCACTGCGCAAGTAGAACGTCGAATAGCCCATGACCAATTTCTGTTTTTTTACCAGCGCCCAGAAGTTTTCCAGGGCCGCCTCCAGCCGTTGATTGAAACGGAGGTTTTCCACGGTTTCGCCTCGGTATTGAGCGACCGAATCGGCATTTTCTCTCAGACGCATCAGCGAAAACCGGAAATCCGCTTCGCGCCGCTGTTGCATGAAATTGAGTCGTGGCAATGCGCGTCCCAGCCAGAACGCGAAGCCCGTGCCCAATAGCGCGTAAACCAGGGCGATCCATACCAGCAACCCCGGAATGACCACGGATTGGCCGGCGAACGGAATACTGACCAGGCCGGAAGCCTGCCAGAGGATATGCAGGAAGGAAAACAGCGAGACCACGGATGTCAACAGTCCCAAACTCAATTTGAGCGATTTGACAATGAATAGATCGATGTCCTCGGCGATCCGCTGATCGGGGTTGTCGACGTCGGCCCCGGTCAGCTTCATTTTCTGGTAACGCTGGCTATCCAGCCATTGATCGAGCATGTTCCGTGTGGCCCAGCGGCGCCAGCGCAATGTCAGCTTCTGCTGGAAGTGAAACGCAGCCACGGTGAAGGTGGCGGTACCGATTTGCAGCAGGATGAACTGGAGGCCGCCGAGGATAAAACCTTGGTAGTCCTTGTCCTGCAAGGCATTGTAAAAGTGCAGGTTCCAGAAGTTGGTGAGGATATTGATACCCACCAGGCACAGTGTCATCAGCACCGTAGCGACAAGCAGCAGCAGGGCCGGATACTTTTGTTCGGATAACCAGAAAGGTCGAGCGAGACGCCAGAAATTGCGGAGTGTGTGCATGTGGTCCTGGGGAGCCAGGTCGCTGGCGACGTTGAGTTTGAAAGGGCGGGGAGGTAGGATTCGCCAATGCTAATCGTTTGCAATAATTAGGGAAAGTCGCGGGAGAGCCGTTATCGAATTCCCAGAATGGCTTAACCAGACCTGGCCGCCGATACAGCGGGTAATCCGTAGTGATCATGGTGACCCGCCTTTCATACGCTTGAGCCGAATGGCCGACCCCGTCGTGCTGCAACCACTGCTGACCCGATTCGCCCTGCTTTATCCCGGAGTGAACCGCGCAGCCGTAGTTTCACAGTGGTCGATGAACTATATGAGCATCGTCCTGCCCGCCGCCCTGGCCTGTGTGCTCACGCGTCATCACGCGATCGATTTCTGGGGCGAGGAGACCGTGCTGTTTCACGATGACGGTCAACCACAGGCACTGGGGCTGGCCGCCCATTTACCGACCCTGCCCCCCGAAGACCGAGCAGCCTACTGGTCGCGGTTGACCCACGAGCATCTGGCACCGGTTTTCACCACCCTGGCTGCCGCCGGTGGCCTGGCCCCGAAAGTATTGTGGGGCAATATGGTCGCCATCTGGGACGGTGCCTTTGCGAGAATGGATGCCAATTTGTCCAGGGATGGATTCGCCGAGGCGCATCAGTGGCTGGAGTCGGCCACGGTGAATGACGGGCGCCTGAAGTTGCGGAGCCTGCAGCGCATGGTCGAGTCACCTGCGCCGGACATTTGTGCCCAACTTCCATTGCGTCGACATTGCTGCCTGCACTACCAGTTGCACGAGCCCATTGAAAGTGAGCCACCCGTGCTATGCGAGTCGTGCCCCAAGCTGCATCGATTGCCGGTGGCAGAACAGGTGAGTTACCTGCACTACATCTATGCGGACGATTGAACGACTCACCGTGCGATCCTTTCTTTATGGACAGACCTTGGCCAGTGCCGGTGCGTCCGCATCGTTGCTCGGTGTGATGTCACTGAGCATCCCGTTTTCGATGCGGATCAGTCGGTCTGCCAGGCCAAAGTAAGTATCGTCATGGGAGATAACGATCACCAGTTTTTGACGCTCTCGCAGGTCCGACAGGATCCTGTTGTAGAAGAAGTGCTTGAACACCGGGTCTTGGTCGGCCGCCCACTCATCGAACAGGTAGCAAGGACGGTCCTCCAGCCAGGCGCTGAGCAAGGCCAGGCGTTTGCGTTGTCCGGTGGACAGCGCCAAGGTCGTCAACTGTCCATTCTCGATCCGCACCTTATGGTCCAGTTGCAGGTCAATCAGGTATTCCCGAGCCTGCTGCACCCGCTGTGGGTCATCGCCGTTCAACAGATCTTCGAACAGGCAAAAGTCGGTAAAAATCGCCGAGAAGTGCTGCCGGTAATGATGATTGCTGCTGGCTGAAGACACTTGTTCGTCGAGCTCGATGTCACCGCTTTCCGGCCGGTAAAGGCCGGTCAGCAACAAGGCCAGGGTGGTTTTTCCGCTGCCATTGCCGCCGGTGATGAACACTACTTCGCCGGCATTGAGGGTGAGGTCTATGGGGCCAAGGGTGAAATGACCGTCCTCGCGTTCGCGATAATAGGTATGGGTGACTTGCCGGCAGACCAGGCTGCGAACCTGGGGCTGGGAGGGCCTCTGCGCGGTATCGCTGACGGTTCGCAGTTCGCCTTCCAGGGCGCGGATCTTGTTCAGTGCGATGCTGGCACGGCCCAGAATGGGCAAGGCATGCATCAGCTCAGATAGCGGAGTAATCATGTAGAGGATGGTCAGGATATAGCCGGTGGCCAGACTGGCATTCATGTCGATGAAGCGCGGCGCAGCGAACAGCACCCCGCCGATCAGCAAGTAGAACACCGCATTTCCCCAGTTGAGCACGACAGCGTAAATGCTCATGCCACGCACGAAATCCCGACGGTATTGCTGGCTTACAGGTAGCAGCAGGCGAGTGAAGAAGTGTTGTCGACGCGGGTGGTTGAGCTGCAATTCCTTGCTGCCGTCGGTAAGCAGGCGGTATTGATCGAACAACTGATCCTTGAGCTCACGAGCGCGCGCGATCGACGTCAGTGCCTGACGCTGCGGCCAATTGAAACTGAGGCTGCCCAGGACGATCAGCGATAGCGTCAAACCGAGTAGCGGCAAACTGAGCCAACCCAGATAGGCCAGGCAAGCGGTGATGATCCCGGTGTTGACCAGCAAGATTGGAACCAGCTCAACCGCTTGGCTGATGGTCTGTGTGTCGTCGGTCAGCATGGTCAGAAGACGGTGTTTGCCCAGGCGTTGCAACTGCGCGTAAGGCGTATCGATCAGCTTGGCACTCAGGTGCAGACGCATATCGTGGACGGCACCCTGTCCCAGTCGCAGCAGGCTTACATCTGATGCCCCCCGTGACACGACTGCCAACCCCACCAGTGCGACAAAATACAGACCATCCGCGGGACGCAACTGATCAAACACTTCCAGGCTGTGGTTGATCAAGGCAATCAGGCCCGCTGCCGCCAGCCCACAAATCAGGCCCGTCAGGCTCGCGATCAAAAGCGCGAGCCATGAGCGTTTGGCCATGAGTATCAGCAAATCCATTTCAAGCCGCTCCGCAAGTGATGATGGCCGCAAGGCGCGCAACCCGTTGCCGCTGCAAAGCTACCGATCAGCTTAACCACTGCGAGTGGAAAGCGACCAACGCTGAGAGTACGGCAGAAAACGCCTCAAAATACTGACACGGATTGTATTCGGTCTGATACATGTCGGCACGATAAATACAAATGAGATGAGTTATCAAAAGCGTTTAAATAAGCATTTCTTTAGATTAGACTCCCGCCAGCCGTAGGAAAGTGGCGTTATCGACGTAAGAAAAATCACAAAATATCTGTCGCAGGGGAGCGGGGCGTGAATTTCAAAAAGAATACAATTGCGTTGGCTGTGGGGGCGGCGGTCTGCCTGTCGAACAGCGCATGGGCAGCTGAACAGTCGAACACGATGGAGATCGCTCCGATCACGGTGACGGGCGAAAAAATCAACCGCACCCTGGAGCAGACCCAGTCCAGTGTCGTCGTGGTGACTGACAAGCAATTGCGCGAGAAGGAAGACCATGACCTGGTCGATGTATTCGCCCGTACGCCGGGTGTCTACAACCAGTCCGGTAACGAGAACTGGGGCATCCGTGGCGTCCCGGTGTCCGGTTTCGAAGACCAGGGCCCGGCCACGCTCAACGGTGCGGTTTCGGTGTTCGTCGACGGCGCTGTGCAACCCAACCGCGCCCTGACCCTCAGCCCGATGCCGCTGTGGGACGTCGAGCAGGTCGAAGTGTTCCTCGGTCCGCAGTCCACCACCCAGGGCCGTAACTCCCTGGCCGGTGCCGTGGTCATCCAGACTAAAAACCCGACTTTCGTACCGAGCCTTTCGGCACAGACCAACGTGGGTAACTACGGTGAAAGCGGCGGGGCGATTGCCGGTGGCGGCTCGATCGTCGATAACAAGATTGCCGGCCGCATCGCCGTGGATTACCAGGAAGGTGACGGTTACATCGACAACGTCGCACTTGATGACGACGCCAACCCGACCCGCACCGCCAATGCCCGCGGCAAGTTGCTGATCCTGCCCAACGACGATCTCGATGTGCTGCTGACTTACGCCCATGGTGAAAGCCGCAAGGGCGACAACTCGGTCATGCGCGAAAACGGCAAGGTCCGTTACTACGACGTGTCGTCCGACACCAAGGCTTTCGACAAACTCGAACAAGACACCGTCAGCGCCAAGGTGGATTACCGCCTGGACGACAACTGGTCCATTACCAGCCTCACCGCCAACACCCGCTCGGACTATGACGCCCGCCTGGATTTCGACCAGACCGCCGATGCCAACGAAGTCGTTCTGCGCAAGCAGGATGGCGACCTGTTCAGTCAGGAACTGCGCCTGAACTACACCGGCGACACGGTGAAGAGCTTCGCGGGTGTCTATTACGGCCACAACACCAACAACTTCCACGACCAATTGTTGTTTGACAACGAACTGGTCGGCACCGTCAAGGGCGATACGACGATAGAAAACAAGGCGGTGTTCGGTGAAATCAACTGGACGTTCGCCCCGCGCTGGACACTGATCACCGGGCTGCGCTACGACCACGAGAAGAACGACACCGACATCGAGCAGGACGACTTCTCCACCTCGGGCAAAACCAGCAAGTCGTTCGATGCCGTGCTGCCGAAGCTGGGTATCGACTATGAACTGGCTGCGAATCAGTACGTCGGCTTCATGGTGCAGAAAGGCTATCGCGGCGGTGGCGTCAACGTTCGTTCCGGCTCCGGTCACGAAGCTTACAATCCGGAATACACCACCAACTACGAGCTGTCCTACCGTGGCTCGTTCTTCGACCAGACCCTGCGAACCCGCGCCAACCTGTACTACACCGACTGGAAAGACCAGCAGGTCAGTGTGCTGGACCCGAACACCGAGTTCCTTCACGTGTTCAACGCCGGTCGCAGTGACATCAAGGGCCTGGAAGTCTCCGTCGAGAAGGACTTCACCCAACAGTTGACCCTGACGGCCGGTGCCTCCGTTACCGATGGCAAGTACAAGGACTTCGTCGCGAGCGATGGCCGGGACATGAGCGGCGAGGACTTCCTCTATTCGCCCAAGTACAAGATGGCGCTGGGCGGTACCTATCGCTGGAATGACCGTCTGACCCTGAACACCGACGTCATTTACCAGAGCACCTCACCGTCGGAGTATGAATTCGATGAAGCGGGTCAGGTCATTGATGAGCGCAAGTCCGACGCCTACTGGCTGACCAACTTCAACGCCGAGTACAAGATCACCAAGAACGTCGCCGTATCCGGTTACGTGAAAAACGCCTTTGACAAGGAATACATCACTAACAACCGCAGCGGCGACATCATTGATGTTGGCGCCCCGCGCACGCTGGGCCTGATCCTGCGCTACGACATGTAAACCCATGGAAGCGGGGAAGGAATCCCCGCTTCCGGTTTCAAGGCGGTCGTCACCCTCAAAAGAGAAAGACGGGTGCAGTGACGCGAACAATCTGTGAGTGGGTAAGCATTCTCTTGATCGGCTGCTAATGGCCGATTGTTGCCTGTCGCAATGGGCTGTAAACAACCCAATATAGATAGTCCGTCCCAACGAAGTCATCAAACGGGTTTCGATACCCATCTCACTCTGGGGCAGTTCGTAAATTGGTACGACTACTTCGTCACCCCGTTTGCAGCCAGCCACTGCGACATCAACCGTGCCAGCGTTTCGGGTTGCTCCAGCGGGACCATATGCCCCGATCCTTCAATCACCTCCAGCCGTGCTGCCGGGATCTGCACACACAACTCCTGTGCCTCTTCTGCCTGCCTCAGCCTGTCCTGTACAGCTGCAATGATGAGCGTCGGGCACTGAATCTGGCCTGATGGCACATCCGCTCTATCCAGCAAGGACTGAGTGGCAAATACCGAATGCCCCATGCGGGCGCCCATCTCTCGAATTCTACCAATCAGGGCCATGTCATTAGCTCGTTGCGGATGCACCGACTTCGCGATAGTCGTGAAACTCAAACCGCGAAATTGTCCTTGTGCCGAGGCATCGATAGAGGCTTGCTTGATTCGCCGCTGCTCGGGTGAATCCGCACGTAACGAGGTGGCGATCAGGACCAAGGCAGCCACGCGATCAGGGAACTGCTGCACGAGCGATCTTGCTACATAGCCACCGAGGGAAAACCCTACGAGGACAAACCTTGGCGGTGCAGATGATGCAATGTGCTGCGCGATCTGCGGGATCGTCTGTCCTTCAAGCAGGTTGGCAAGGTGAATGGCTTGAGTGGATGGTAGGTGTTCAATCACGTCATCCCAAAGCGATTCGTCGAGCATGAAGCCGGGAATCAGTACCCATGGCAGAGCACTTTCAGAGGACATGTTTGTCACCCCCGGAGACGTGGGTTGGTGCATCACAGAGCGGGTCGCGCAACGCCCCTGCAACATGTGCGTACAGCGCATCTACAGCGCGTGAGCCTGTCGAGTCCCGGCTTCGGGTCAACACGACTTCCGCTACCGGCAATTCTGGCAGACCGTGCCGAGCATCCAGCACCTTGAGATGCGCCGGCAGGCTGCAACGCGTTACCACGGCCACCGCCAGGCCACTTTCCATCGCCGCCAACTGGCCGCTGACATTGGGGCTGTTGTAGACCACTCGGTACTCACGGCCCAACCCAGAGATAGCGGCAAGTATTGCCGTGCGCAAACATTCGCTGAGCCCGTGCACGGCGATCGGCAACGGGCTGCGCTTCCAGGCTTCATGCTGCTCGGCGCCGCCCCATACCAACGCTTCCCTGAACAGCAACTCGCCCCGTGAAGGGCCGTCGCGGGTGACCAGGGCGAGGTCGATCTGGCCACGGTCGACCTTTGTCCAGAGGCTTGCGGAGTCTTCGCAGACCAGTGTGACCTCGACCTCGCCGAAGCGGGTCATGAAGCCGCGCAGGGCCGGCATCAGGTAGGTCAGGGCATAGTCATCCGGCGCACCCAGGGTGACGCGCCCGGAGACCGCGCCCCCGTGCATCGCATCAACCATCGTCGAGTGGGCTTCGAGCAGCTTGCGGGCGTGGCCGAGCAGGTCATACCCGGCAGGGGTCAACGTCAGTTGTCTCGGCTCGCGCTTGAACAGCGGCCGACCGAGGCTGTCCTCCAGCTTCTTCAGCTGCATGCTCACCGCGGACTGGGAGCGGGCGACCTGACGCGCCGCCGCGGTCATGGAACCGGTATCCACGATTGCCAAAAACGTGCGCAACCAGTCGATCTGTAAATCCTTGGAATGAATCATCGTGTCCAGACATTCGATAATCGAATGCCTTGTATAACAGATATTCGCTTTTCTTGGCGATGGATGGGCATTCACACTTGTCGCCACAACGACAGCAATAGCGACGCAGTGAGAAGCCGCCAATGACCCACCCCTACACGAGAAGCGAGATCCTGCGAGGGACGAGGGACGCACTCCCGGTCATGTTCGCGGTCGCCCCCTATGCCATGGTCCTCGGTGCGCAAGCCTCCCAGGTCGGCCTGTCGCTGGTTGAAGTGGGGGCGATGACCGGCCTCAACTTCGCCGGCGGTTCGGAGTTCGCCGCCATCAAGCTGTGGGCTGCGGTGCCACCGATGTTGACGATCGTGCTCATCACACTGCTGATCAACAGCCGCCATATCGTGATGGGCGCAGCGCTGGCGCCTTATCTCCAGCACTTACCCAAACGCAAGGTGATCCCGGCCTTGTTCTTCATGGCGGACGAGGGCTGGGCGATCAGCTATGCCGACACCTTGCGACGGTCTTCGGCACAGCAGTCAATGGCCTTCAGTTGGCCCTACTACTGGGGTGTTTGCTTGCCTTTCTACCCGGTCTGGGTTGGTTTTGCCTTGATCGGCGCAGCGATCGGACCGGCACTGGGCAACATCGAAGCCTATGGCTTTGCCATGGCGTTTCCGGCGGTCTTCATCGTGCTGCTCAGGGGCATGTGGAAAGGCCCGCGGTTGGCTTGTTCCTGGTTGATCAGCCTGCTGGTCGCGATCCTGGTCTACCTCACGGTGCCCGGCGCCTGGTTCGTATTTGCCGGCGTCATCGCCGGCATGCTGTTCACTTATCTGCGGGCGATGGACTCATGATCAGCATGGCGGCGTTGCTGACGATACTGGGCATGGCGTCAGCCACCTATGCGACTCGCCTGGGGGGGTATCTGCTGCTGCGTAAACGCAAGCTCGGGCCGCGTGCCCGCGCAGTAATGGAGGCAGCGCCGGGGTGCGTGCTGATCTCGGTGATCGCTCCACACTTCGTCTCGCCTCATCCTGAAGAGTTGATCGCATTGGGCATCACGCTGGTTGCCGCGTGGCGCTTGCCGATGCTGTTCACCGTCGCGATTGCCGTGGGGTCGCTGGCGGGGCTCCGGTTGCTCCTATAGGTGATGAGTAATTTGCATCATCAGGTAACAAGTTTTCGGTAGTATGCCCTCAATTTTCTACGAGCCTGGAACCATGGACCCGAACACGATGCTGGCTTTTACCCTGGTCGCTGCGATTGCCATCGCCAGCCCGGGGCCTGCAACATTGATGGCGATCAACAACAGCCTCGCCCATGGCCAACGCAGCGCAATGTGGTCCTCGCTGGGCAATGCCAGTGGCCTGTTCTGCCTGTCGGCGGCTGCGATGCTGGGGTTGGGGGCGCTGCTTGCCAGCTCCGAAGGGTTGTTCAACATGGTAAAGATCGTCGGCGCCGGGTATCTGTTCTACCTGGGGGTGCGGCAGCTGCTCAACAAGACGCCGCTGCTGGCTGATGGCATTCAGGAGGGGCAGCGCCTGCGGCCCACACGGCTAAAACTTTACAGATCGGCGTTTTTTACCGCGCTCTCCAACCCCAAGGCGACGCTGTTTTTTACGGCGTTATTCCCGCAGTTCATCGATCAAGGCGCAGCGCTGTTCCCGCAATTTCTGATCCTGACCGCGATTTTCATGACGCTCTCGGTGTCGTCGTTGAGCCTGTATGCCGCGCTGGCCTCGCGCGCCAAAGGCGTGCTGGTACGACCCGAACTGTCCCGCTGGGTTAGCCGGGTGGTTGGGGTAACGTTCATCGGATTTGGTGCTGCGATTCTCGCTATACGTAGGCAAACGGCCTAAGAAATGAGTGTTGAAGAATGACCGTTTTTGGCCGATTTCTGTCTGTCGCCAAGGGCTGCATCTGCCCCCATAGCAGTCAATCACCTAAGGCGCTACGCTCGTAGGCACGCTCCTTTGGGTACAGACAATTCCGATATGAAACACATATTTGATCGTTTACGTGGCTGGGCCAGAAACCTGAAACGGCAAACGATGGTTCTCTGGTTTCGCTACCGACATCCGCAAACACCTTGGTTGCCCAAGTGGATTTCGGTATTTGTCGTGGCGTATGCGCTGAGTCCAATCGACCTCATTCCTGATTTCATTCCTGTGCTTGGATATCTGGACGATGTGATTATTTTGCCTATTGGCATTGTGCTCGCTATTCGCTTGATGCCTGCGCAGGTGCTCGAGGAGTGTCAGGTCAAAGCGAATGAGTGGGAGAACAGCCGTTCGAAGCGGCCAGAGAACAGATTTGCTGCGGTAATCGTTGTATTGATCTGGTTCGTTGCTGCGGGGATTTGGGGGGGGGGTACTTTCTTTGAATAGAAGTCGCGTCCTCATGACCTCTTCTGGCCCGGAGTGTGTAAAAACGCCTCTGCGAACCCTTGCTATGATTTCTGAGGGCTTCATCGCAAGGATCGCCCATGAAACGCTTTATTCAAGGTGAGCATCGAGGCCAAAGCACCTTGCTTCCCGAGAGCCTCGACGACTATGTCAGCGATACCAGTCCAGCGCGCGTAGTCGGCGTCTTTGTCGACGAACTTGACCTGGTCAATCCGGGTTTTGAAGGTGCCGTTCCAGCCGATACTGGCCGGCCTGCTTACCACCCCGCGATCTTGCTGAAGATCTACATCTACGGCTATCTCAACCGCATCCAGTCGACGCTAGATCTGATGATTCGAATGGATTGTTCGTATCTGCCGTAAATTTTTTACGCTTTCTTTACGACTGCTGATTCCGCCCTCAAAGATACTGGCCGCGATTTTTTAGATCGTCCATGCGCCTTGTGACTCCAGTGGCCTGGGCATATCGTTTTGCCCAAGGACGGCATGCACTCCCTTCCCCCCGCAATTAGAGAGAAGCGACCCTTGAGTGAAGCAGCGACCGGTGCACATGAAAATCCGCAATCCAAAACGTCAGGTCTGGGCTTGCTCGTCGCCGCGGTCGGAGTGGTTTACGGGGATATTGGCACCAGCCCTCTCTACACGCTGAAAGAAGTCTTTTCTGGCCACTACGGAGTTCAGGTCAACCATGACGGCGTGTTGGGCATTCTGTCGTTGGTCTTCTGGTCACTGATTTGGGTCGTCTCGATCAAATACGTGTTGTTCATCCTGCGTGCCGACAACCAGGGCGAAGGCGGCATCATGGCGTTGACGGCTTTGGCCCGCCGTGCGGCAGCGCCATTTCCGCGCATGAGTAAGGTGCTGGTTCTGCTTGGCCTCTTCGGTGCGGCACTGTTTTACGGGGACAGCATGATCACCCCGGCTATTTCGGTGCTCTCTGCGGTTGAAGGGCTACAGCTTGCGTTTGACGGAATTGAACACTGGGTTGTGCCTTTGTCAGTGGTCGTGCTGGTGGCGCTGTTCCTGATCCAGAAACACGGCACGGCTCGCATCGGTATCCTGTTCGGCCCAGTGATGGTGCTGTGGTTTGTCGTGTTGGGTGCGCTGGGGATCTATGGCATTTTCCAGCGGCCGGAAGTGCTGCAAGCGCTCAACCCTGCTTGGGGCGTGCAGTTTTTCATGGTTCATCCAGGCATCGGCGTTGCGATTTTGGGTGCCGTGGTGCTGGCTTTGACCGGTGCTGAGGCACTGTATGCCGACATGGGTCACTTTGGTCGTAAGCCCATTGCCCGCGCGTGGTTCATTCTGGTGTTGCCAGGGCTGGTGCTCAATTATTTTGGCCAAGGTGCCTTGATCCTGGAGAACCCTGAGGCGGTGCGTAATCCATTTTATTTGCTCGCGCCTGGCTGGGCACTTCTGCCGATGGTCGCGCTCTCCACACTGGCGACCATCATCGCTTCTCAAGCCGTGATCTCCGGCGCATTTTCCCTGACGCGCCAGGCCATCCAGCTGGGGTATGTCCCTCGTATGTTTATCCAGCACACCTCCAGCCAGGAGCAGGGACAGATTTACATCGGCACGGTTAACTGGGCGTTGATGGTCGGTGTTGTGCTGCTGGTACTTGGTTTTGAGTCGTCCAGTGCTTTGGCCGCTGCTTATGGGGTCGCTGTGACGGGCACCATGTTGATCACCACCATCCTGTCCTCGGCGGTCGTCCTGCTGCTATGGAAAACCCCGCGCTGGTTGGCCATTCCGGTGCTGCTCGGTTTTCTCCTGGTAGACAGCCTGTACTTCGCGGCCAATGCGCCGAAGATCTTCCAGGGGGGGGCGTTCCCGGTGATTGCTGGTATTGGCCTGTTCATTTTGATGACCACTTGGAAGCGGGGCCGCAAGATCATTGTTGAGCGGCTGGACGAAACCGCGCTGCCTCTACCACTGTTCATCGCTAGCATTCGTACGCAGCCTCCTCATCGCGTACAAGGTACGGCGGTATTTCTGACAGCCAGGTCCGATGCCGTTCCGCATGCGTTGTTGCACAACCTGCTGCATAACCAGGTTTTGCATGAGCAAGTGGTGTTGCTCACAGTGGTGTCTGAGGACAGTCCTCGTGTGAGTTCTGGCCGCCGGTTTGAGGTTGAAACGTATGGCGAAGGGTTCTTCCGGGTCAGTCTGCACTTTGGCTTTATTGAGGAACCCGATGTCCCCTTGGCGTTGAGTCTCTGTCATTTGGCTGAGCTGGACTTCAGTCCGATGCGCACCACTTATTTCCTGAGCCGGGAAACGGTGATCCCGACCAAGCGCATTGGTATGGCCCGTTGGCGAGAAAGCCTGTTCGCCTTTTTGCTCAAGAACGCCAACAGCAACCTGAAATACTTCAAGTTGCCTTTGAATCGGGTGATAGAACTGGGTACACAGGTTGAGATGTAAGGAATTGCGGTCAAGGCGTCCGTACATTGTCAGCGACATCGCCTGATCCGCGTGCTTCAACCCGGTTTGGCAGTTCCAGAATGACCGCTTCGAGGGCAAGTTGGTTTGCATTGATCTTGAAGAGCAGGGAAGGGAGCAGGTTTGAGTCAGGCGCCGCAAATCCTCCGTGCAAACTCCTTGGGGGCCGCGCGATCAGACCCCAAAGCGGATGCTTTGCCAGTAGCTCGCTGTTTTCTGTCATCGTCCCAAGGAAAATCTTGACGAGGTTGAGTGCGCCTGGCGCCAGAAAATGGTTCCACAACTCAGAATCCGACCCTTCCAAACCGCTGGGCACAGCTTGTTTAAAATCAGTGGCTTGCGGAATGGGTGACGTGCTAACCTATTGATCTACTTAGCTTTGTGGGTGGATTGCAAATCCGCCTACGCCGGTTCGATTCCGACCGCGGCCTCCACTAATAAAAAAGCTCCGTAGATCTATGATTTACGGAGCTTTTTTATTTGCACTAGCCTGCAAGATTTAGTCTTGAAAAGGGTATTTGCGAACTTGCTTCACCGGGGCGGGATGTATATATTTCCACCTCTGCTGCACAAGCGTCAGAACTGCCAGATCGTTATTTGGCAAAACCTGGACGCTTCACCGCGCTACCGCCCGAATGGCGAAACTGGTAGACGCATGGGACTTAAAATCCCCCGCTCGTAAGGGCGTGCCGGTTCGATTCCGGCTTCGGGCACCATATAAATCAAGGGTTTGCGGGCGAAAGCTAAGCAAGCCCTTGTTTGTTTCTGAGTCGCAATTCTGGCTTTGGGTCGCAATTCACTTGGTAGGCGAGACTTTCTTACCTATGCGATTGCGGATGTATTGCTCGGTCATGACAACGGTAGTATGCCCAATTGCCACCGTCATTGGTGTGCCAGTCTCCGAAACGATCAGCCGTGTCGAGCGGACCCTATGTTCTTTTTTTCGGGACATGATTCGATCAATCAAAACTTTCAGTTCGCCAGTTATTTCAATCCGACGTTTTGCATTCGTCTTGCCTTGCAGGACCCGGATTTGGTCGTCTCGGACATCCCGTTCGTCCAGTAATCGGGTATCGGTCACGCGCTGACCGGTTCGATAGGCTAGGTCCATCGCATTTTGCCATCCTGAAGAAAGGAGCCCCCCGGCAAATGCCGGGGGAATTGCGCGAGGTCTATTTCGATACCACGATGCCTGCCGGCTTCCAGGTTCCTTCGCCAGCCGGCAGGACTGAAGGAGGCGTCTCCTTGGGCCAATAGAGGCGCATCACCAAATAAATCGGGCCGTCGGGTGCGGGCAGCCAGTTGCCTTCCAGCGCCTTGCCAGGCGAGGTCCGTTGGATGTACAGGGTCAGCGACCCGTCGGCATTCTTCTTCATGCCGGGCAGCATGGGCGAGTTCAGTAGATAGCGGTTGATCGGGTTCTTGATCAGGAGCTGTGTTTTGCCGTCGTACATGGTCACCGACCAGAAGGCGTTGACTGGAGGTAGTTGCCCCGCCGGGAAGGAGAGTGTGTAGTTATGCTTGCTGCCATCCAGTGGCTCGCCGGTCGCGGTCGTGCGGGTGATGGGATAAGTGGCTTCCACGGCATCGTTGCCGTATATACCGCCTTTGGCCGCGCCCGCGCGCTTCAACCAGTCGCCATTATAGAAATGGCGGTCGCCAAAGTACGAACCGATGCCCCAGCCATTGACATTCTTGAGTCCGCCGGACAACCACTTGTCCACCTTCTCGTCACCTTCCTTCATGCCCAGCAGGACAGCGGCCTTGTGTTCGAGCGAGAGGTCTTTGAACTCGAAGCTCTTGCCTGGTCCAATGCCAATTTTCGCGATTCGAGCGCGAATTTCCCTGTCTTCCGGTGTTGGCGGAACATACTGGAGCGCGGCATCAAGATACTCGAAGAAGTTCTCCTTGATCCCCGCGGCGGTGGTTGGAGGGAAATTGATAACCGGCGAAGCAGGCGGCGCCGGTTGCTTCAAAAACGCCGACAGCGGCTGGACTTTGTAGCCGGACTGCACCTTGATCACATTCGGCATGTCCTTGGGATTGAAAAGCTGGGTTCGGTAGCCGGCCACCGTGAAGGGCGTTGTCGAATAGAAGACTTGGCTAATGCCTGGTGGCATGGAACCTTTCCAGTCAGGCCCGACCACCATGTAGTTACCCGGGCCGTTGCCCGTGGTGCGGCTGCCGATGTAGCCGTAGTTGTAGGTGTTGCCGTCGATCAGTTGCACCGAGTAATAACGTTTCTTTTCCACTGCGGGTACCGTGAGCACCATGGGCTCGGTGCGCAGATCCATCCAGAGGAAGGAGTAGGGGGTATCGCTGTTGGGCGTGACGATGGCCGTATCCTGGTAAGTGAAGACACGGGGTTCGTTCTTGATCTGATTGAACGGAGCTTTGAACTGCGGGCCGCTTTTGTCCACGGCGTACTCATACATCACCGCATAGTTCATGACGATCGGCAGTCCGTAGATGAAGGCCTCTTCGGCGATGGCCTTGGTTTCCGTGAGACTGGGCGCGGCGATGCCCTTGGCTGCGTCGGCTTTTTCGGCCTGGGCCACGGGGTCGTTCTTGCTGGCACAGCCTGATACAAGCGCCACCGAAACGGCAGCGATGGCGATCCATTTCATGCATGAATATTCCGGTTTCATCCTTTTTCGCTCCCGACCAAGATCCTCTCTGCCCTGGACGTCTTGATCAGCGTTTGAACACGCCGAGACTCCAGCTGGTTTACTGCCGAATCTGAGCGTAGGCCATGAAGCAAACCTCCGCTATTGACTGGGGGGGGGCAGCCAACAGCGGAGGTAAACTTTTTCTTTGGGACAAACAGACTGCTGAAGCGAATTCAACAGAATCGGCCGATTTCTGCCCGTCGTGAAGGACAGAAAGCCCAATGCGGTCCATCGATGCCTGCTTTCGAAAAAATTGTCCTTTCTGTCATCAATGTTCATTAGGGCCGATTCGCGAACAGCTTTCTATTTGAGCTGCGCAAACATCTGTCGTTGCGCGACAATCTGCCGGTACCGATGTATGCAGAACATTGGTGCTGGCCTCGGCGCTACTTGACCTCTTCAACCTCATAATTCACATAACCGAATTCGTTGCTGCGAGCCGCCACGTACTTGCCGTTCTGCTCGAATACCGTGGCCTCGAAGGGCGTGCCGCCGAGTGTTGTCAGCAGATGCCCGTCCTTGATTTCATACTTGGCCGGCACGCCGAACTGACCGCCATGCAGCATGTTCAGGTATTCCCCCTCTGCGGGCGGTTTGCCATCGACGCTGGCGACCAGGCGTTGGCCGTCGGTGCCATAGACGATTTCGAATGTCTGGCCGGTGACGGTATTGCGCACCTTGATGGTTTTACCCACCACGAAGGTTTGCAACTGCTCGTTGGTGAGCGCTTTGGCGCCTTCGGTTTTCAGTTGATCAATGGTTTTGCCGCCAGCGACAGTCTTGCTGTCCTCGGCTGTCGGCGTGTACCAGATCGGTGAGGTCCACGCGCGCTCCTGGACGGTGGGCGAGACGTCGGCCGGTGGCGGTACTTGCAGCTTGGCCGCGTCATAGGTGCTCCAGCGCGGTGTCGGGATCTGTAGCGCGCGGGCGTAGTAGAACGCGTGCCGGGCCGGATCGAAGTCCGGATCGACCCAGACTTTTTTCAGCTCGGTGGCACCGATGGTATTGGTGTAGGTCGCCTTGGAAACATCGACCGTCGAGCCCACCGCAGGGACTTTGCCGGTGACCGGATCCGGTTGGCGATCACCGGCCCAGGCGACGTCGTAGACCTTCTCGAAGGTCTGGCCGTTTTTGGTCCAGCCCTTGATGATCTGGATCCGGTCGAGGTTGCCATCGTCGGCATCCTTGACCGCCCATACCACGAAGGACGGTGCCTGTTTGCCCTGTTTTGCCGGCAAGTCGCCGCCCATGGGAACCCCCTTGGCGTAGGCGGCATGTACCCAGTCTTTTTCGTTCCACAGACTGCCGTCGAAGCCCCAGCCACCAAACATGCGTACGGGGATGCGCACGCCGCTGGTGCCGTAGACCTCTTTACGCTTCATGGCATCGAAGATCGATTCACGGGTGTTTTCTTCCGCCCAGACACCGGCCAGACCGGAGGTGCTGGTTTGCAGGGCCATCATGCCCGAGTTCTGTTTGCCGGAAAGTCGCGCCGCCGGGGTGCTGTCGGTGAAACCGTGGGAGCCGAAGTTGTTGCTTTGCGCATAGGGAATCACCCCGTTGTGCGAGTCGCTGGCGCCGACCACGCCCATTTTGTATGGGTTGTAGCCGCGGGCTTCCTGCAAGGCCATGCCGTTTTGCCAGGCTTGCCTGATGTAACTGCCATTGAGTTTCGAGGTGCTGTTGTCGATGCCGATCAGGAAACTCATGATTTCATAATTGGCAAATTCGTCGGTTGGCGACAGTTCCGGGTGGGTTTCGGAAGTGCCCTTGACCTGGTGAATTTCGGTGAGGGATTCATTGCGCATCCGCGTTTCGGCCCACGCCGCATCGATCGGGCGGCCACGGTCATCGACGTCCACCGGAAACATCAGGCCGTTGCTGAGGTTGGCGTTGTGGGAGATCGCCAGTATTTCGTTGCCCTTTTTCCGCTGATCGTCCATCCAGCTCCACAAGTCCTCGGGTTTGCTTGAGTCGAGGGCCGTGAAGGGCAGGTCCGGCACCTTCTTCGAGTCACGGAAAAACACGTTGCGGTGCATGTTTTGATTGTTGGGCGCCGAGGTCCATTCATAGGCGACGAAGGTGGTGAACTTGCCGGGCTTGTAGTACTTGTCGGCGATGGCGATGTTCTGCTGCCAGATGTTGCCGGCCACCTTCGGATCAATCAGCTCCTTGATGGGATTGTTCAAGCTGCCGGCGATCCATTTGAACACCCGGTTGAAATCCTCCGGAGTCTTGGCAATCAGCTTTTGCGCGATGGGCAGTTTGCTGAAGTCTGACTTCGGATCGTTGGCCAGGGCGATCACGCCCACGTACTCCGAATGATCGGTCACGCCATGGAAATCCAGCGGTCGGCCTTTGAGCTGCACTTCAAACCCCATCGGATGCTTGACCGGCATTCCAAGCGAGTATTGGTAGGCCTGTTCGGGATCGACCTGATGGTTGCCGATCAGGTAAGCATCAATCGACCAGGAGCTGTGCGAGTGCGTCTGGCCAAAGTAAACCTCGCGGTCCGGGTTGCCTTCCGCCAATGCCAATGTGCTGACAGTCAGCACGGCGCAACCGAGCAGTGACGGCGTGGTGAAGTGTGTAAGGGGTTTCATATTCCACGTCTCCGGAATACGGCAGTGACAGGGTGAAGTTCAGGCCCAGAAACTCGAGACTCGTTCGAAAAACCAGAAGGCAGCCAGCGCTCCCAACCCGTAAGAAGCAATCGGTCGGGCGTATAAGAGCGCGGGCCGTGGCAGCCGACAACGCAGCAACAGCGCTCGCAGGCACAGCACGGCAGCGACAAACATCAACTGGCCGATTTCGACGCCGACATTGAAAGTGAACAGCGCCAGCGGCAGGTCGCGCTGGGGCAAGCCGATTTGCGCCAGCGCACCGGCAAAACCAAAGCCATGCAACAAGCCAAAACAGAACGCCACCACCCACGGCCATTGGAGGGTGAAGCTGACGTCACCGCGGTTCTTGCGGGCGATTTCCACCGCCAGCAACAGAATACTCAGCGCAATCGTCGCTTCCACAGGCGGTCCGGGCAGCCGCACCGCACCCAATGCTGCGAGCGCCAGGGTGATGGAGTGGGCGAGGGTAAACGCGGTGATGGTCTTCACCAGCATCCAGCCATTACCCACCAGCAGCAGGAGACCGAAGACGAACAGCAGGTGATCAAAGCCGCCCAGAATGTGCTGGATGCCATGGACCAGAAACGCACCGGCCACCGAGAACGCTCCCGGCGTGGCAGCGATTTCTATCCAGGGTTGCGTAGGGTGGACGAGGGTGGTCGTCAGGCTGCCGTCCAGGCGCGAGATACGCACCAGCACATCGGTGATGCTCGCTTGCAGGCCGATAAACTCGATGCGCTGCCTGACCAGACCGGCGGGACCGGCATCAATGACCCGGCGCTCGATCAGAGAGTCGTTCAGTTCGCTTTCCACCGGGTCAACGACAGTGCGCACACCTTCGGCAAACCGCAGCGCAATCGGCAATCGCATGCCTGAAAGCACCGGCGTGCGCCACAGTACGTCATAGCGCCCGGCAGCCGTTTCGTTGAGTTCCAGATAAGCGGGGCGCGACTCATGGGCCATGGCGCTCAGCCCCATGAACCCGAGAAACAACAGCAGCCAGACCCTGCGCCTCATTAAGGCCGCTCCGTTTGTATGGCGGTAATTCCACCGGCGGAAGCAGGCATCATCACCACGACTTCATAGCGTGCTTTGAGTGCATCGAAATTCGCGCGTTTCGATTCGCTGCGTTGCTCGGACAACCAATCGGACTTGACCTGCTGGGCCACGGTTTCGAAGGGCGGTGCCGGTGGCTTGGCCAGCGCATCAATCCACACCAGATGCCAGCCAAAACCGGACTCCACAGGCCCCACCCAACTACCCGGCGTTTGCTGGAACAATGAAATGGCGAACGTTGAACCAAAGACCCGCGCCACTTGATCCTGTGATTGCTCTGTGTAGGCGCTTTTAAACATGAACGCATCGCCTTCACCGCTGTTCTTGTCAGTCAGCCCTCTCAGCACGGCCTGAGCCTGGGCCTGCGCATCCGCACCGCGTTTGTCCAGGGCGAAGAACACATGATGGAAGGTTGCCAGGGGGGGCGGGGCATATTGGTCCTGATGCTGCTTGTACCAGGCCTCAAGTACACCGGGTGCCGGTTCGCGAAGTGACGCTAAATCCTCGGCGAGGAAATCCATTTTTTGCGCCAGTCGGCGGCGAATGATGGTGTCGTCTTTATCCAGGCCAAGTTTCAGTGCTTCGCGATAGAGGATTTCCTCTTTCACATAGTCATCAATCAGGCCCTGCAACTGTTGCTCCGAGGCGGGGCGTTGCCATCGTGCCAGCCAGGAAATCGCGATCCGCTGAACAACTTCAGGAGTAATTTCGATGCGTTGAGGATCTTGATTGATCGTTGAACGGTGCAAACCTCCGTACAGCACGAAGAGTGCGAAACCGGCGATTAAAAAGTGCAGTAACGGCTGGCGAAGGCATCGCTTGATTAACGAAAGTCGAGATTCTTTCGCTTCGCAGACGCTTAAGTTCATGACTTATTGCCCCACGCTATTCTCGAATGGTTTTCGAAACAGAGTGGAGTATTGCTGCTGGGCCGGAACTTTCCACCGAGGTTAATCACCATAAGCACTAAGCATTAGTCGCAATCGGATTAACCCATTCCCCGAGCCCGTGCAGTCTTTCACCTATACAGCCCGGGACGGAGCGTCCAAGTAATGAAAGGACTGCCGGTTTTCGCCGCGATCATCGAGGCAGCCACTTGTCCAAAGTGGGCCGA
>NZ_AKJG01000101.1 GCF_000282455.1 Pseudomonas sp. GM74 | reverse complement strand
GAGCTTGCTCGCGATGGCGGCCTGCCAGCCGACCAATTTCTTTCGAATGTACCCAGCCCAACTGTGGGAGCGGACTTGCCCGCGAAGGCGACCTGCCGGCCGACCGAAATCTTGCAGATTCACTCGATACCTGTGGGAGCGGGCTTGCCCGCGATGGCGGCCTGCCAGCCAGCATCAATGTCAGATGTGCCGGCCTCTTCGCGGGCAAGCCCGCTCCCACAGGTTTGGTGTCGGTCGAATAATTGGTGTTCGCCGTAAATACTGTGGGAGCGAGCTTGCTCGCGATGGCGGCCGGCCAGACGACATGTAGCTCACAGACGAACGAACCCAACAATCAGGCCGGCCGGTAGGCCGCCTCGGTTGCTGTTGCGGTGTACGCCCCCTCGTGAGGCCGAGCCACGGCGAGGCACCGAATGTCAGGGGCAGAGCGCTTTGGTTACTTTCGCGCTCTTCGAAAGTGACCCACCGTAAGGGCGGAACCCTAAGTGGCCGTGACCGCAGCAACGGATATGTACACCCTCAAAAATCCATGCCGCCTGACACAAAGCCATCGTCGGAACGCCGCCCGGACCAAACTCGCTCCCACAGGGATCTTCAGTGGCCACAAGTCCCGCGTAAAACCGGGAACCCAATGTGTGGGCGCCGCGATAGCCATGGCTCAGTCTTACGCCACCACCCGATAACACGGCACATACGCCGCGCCGCCCGGCAGTTTCATGCGGTGCTGGGCGACGAAGGCTTTGAGCAGCAGGTCCAGCGGTTGCATGATCGCCGCGTCGCCACGGATCTGGTAGGGCCCGTGTTCTTCGATCAGGCGGATGCCCTTGTCCTTGACGTTGCCGGCGACGATGCCGGAGAACGCGCGGCGCAGGTTGGCCGCCAGTTCGTGGGACGGCAGGTCGAGGCTCAGTTTCAGGTTGGACATGTTTTCGTGGGTCGGGTCGAACGGGCGCTGGAAGCCTTCGTCGATTTTCAGCAGCCAGTTGAAGTGGAACGCATCGTTGCGCTCGCGGCGGAACTGCTTGACCGCCTTGAGGCCCTGGGTCATCTGCCGCGCCACTTCGGCCGGGTCATCAATGATGATCTGGTAGAGCTGTTTGGCGGCGTCGCCCAGGGTCGCGCCGACGAACGCGTCCAGTTGTTCCAGGTACGGCGCGGCATGTTTCGGCCCGGTAAGGATGACCGGGAAGGGCAGGCCTTCATTGCCCGGGTGCATCAGGATGCCCAGCAGGTACAGGAACTCTTCGGCCGTACCGGCACCGCCGGGGAAGATGATGATGCCGTGGCCGACGCGGACGAAGGCTTCCAGGCGTTTTTCGATGTCCGGCAGGATCACCAGTTCGTTGACGATCGGGTTCGGCGCTTCGGCGGCGATGATCCCGGGTTCGGTCAGGCCCAGGTAGCGGCCGCCGTGGATGCGTTGCTTGGCGTGGGCGATGGTCGCGCCTTTCATCGGGCCTTTCATCACGCCGGGGCCGCAACCGGTGCAGATGTCCAGGCTGCGCAGGCCCAGTTCGTGGCCGACTTTCTTGGTGTATTTGTATTCTTCGGTGTTGATCGAATGCCCGCCCCAGCACACCACGATCTTCGGCTCGACCCCGGGACGCAGGGTGCGGGCGTTGCGTAGCAGGTGGAACACGTAGTCGCTGATGCCCTGGGAGTTGCTCAGGTCGATGCGTTGGCTGTCGAGTTCGTTTTCGGTGTAGACGATGTCACGCAGGGCGCTGAACAGCATTTCCCGGGTGCTGGCGATCATTTCGCCGTCGACGAAGGCGTCGGCCGGGGCGTTCAGCAGTTCCAGGCGTACGCCGCGGTCCTGCTGGTGAATGCGGATTTCAAAATCCTTGTAGGCTTCAAGGATGGTCTTGGCGTTGTCGACATGGGCGCCGGTGTTGAGGATGGCCAGGGCGCACTGGCGGAAGAGGGTGTAGGTGCTGCCGGAACCGGCTTCGCTCAATTGCTGGACTTCCCGTTGCGAGAGCGTTTCCAGGCTGCCTTTGGGACTGACGGAGGCGTTGATAACTTGGCGTTGGGTCATTCAATGATCCTTAAAACGATGTCATTCACACAGCAACTACGAATGGCATCCGAATAATGTGTATTCATGAAAGAAGATGGCACGAACTGCGCAGTCTCGCCATGTCCCCCACTTGACGATGAAAAGATGAAAAGATGAAAAGGAGCCCCAGCATAGCTAAATCCTTCGCGCAGGCGATAATGGCGCGCAGTCTTTTTGTCTCAGACCCCTTTTTACCATTGAAGCTCAGGAAACCCGACGCAATGTTCGAAATCCAGCCGATGAACGCCGACACCTACCGGCAACAGACACGGCGCAGCACGGTCATCATTGCCCTGATCTTTCTGGCGCTGGCGATGGTGTTGTCCACGGCAGCGGTGGCCCTGTTCGGCACGCCGGGGGGCGACAATCTGCGCTTCAACATCGGTGGCGTGTTCGTTGCGGTGCTGGCGATGGCGGCGCTGATGCGCAAAGTGTTCTGGCGCCAGGAATGGATGGCGCCGGCGGTCTACAGCTGGCAGCTCAAGCGCAGCCTGATGAGCATCACCAATGTCATGCATCATGTAACGGCGGCCGTGGAAACGGGCGATCCGGTTGCGATGAAGCTGTTGCGTTTCTACCATTTGGGGCTGAACCAGATGCATCAGCTGGACGGCAACTCCAGCGACCACGGCCAGTTGATCCGCGAAATGGACCGGCACAGGGAGCGGATGCAGGCGCTGGGCATCGAAACCGAACAGACGCGGCTGGATCCGGCGTGGCTGGAGGCGGTAAAGCAAGCCAGGGGCTAACATCATTGCGAGCCTGGTTCAGGCATAGTGAGTAAAAGCGGCGATCAGGAAAGTTCGCCCGTCATAGACCCTCAGGGAGCACCATGGGACAACCGTCGATCCACGATCATATTGAAATGCTCCGGCCTGCCGTGCCCCGGCTCAAGGTCCGCTCGGCGGTAATTCTGCTGGTGGCGGTGTGCCTGTCGATGGTGGTTATCGTGATCTGGGAAGCCTGGAGCTCGCGCCAGTACCACCTGCATGACAAGGAAGTGGCGATGTCCAACCTTGCGCAGACCCTGGCATCGCAAGCGCAGGCCTCGATCAAGCAGGCCGACACGCTGCTGTTCACCCTGGTCGATCGTCTGGAGCACGACGGCGTGGATAAATCCCGGCTGCCGCTCTTGCTCAACGCCCAGCGCAGTGAGTTGAGCCAGCTCCATGGTGTATTTGTTTTCGACGAAAAAGGGCAGTGGATCGCCAACTCCAATGGCGCCGGCCAGACCGGCGTCAACAATTCCGACCGCGAATACTTCATCTTCCATCGCGATAACCCCAGCCGTGGGCCGCACATCGGGCCGTCGATCAAGAGCCGTTCGAGCGGTGAATGGGTCATGACGGTTTCGCGCCGGGTCAATCATCCCGACGGCAGCTTTGCCGGGGTGGCGCTGGCGTCGATTTACCTCAGCCATTTCCTGCAGCTCTACGACAGCATCGACATGGGCAGTAACGGTGTGATCAACCTGATCGCCGACAATGCCAGCGTTGTCATTCGCCGACCCTTCAAGGAGGCGGACATCGGCACCAGCCTCGCCAAGAGCCCGTTGTTCACCCAGTTGTTGCCCAAAGGCGACGCGGGTACGGCCACGATCAGGTCGATCATCGACGGTGTCGAGCGGGTGATAGGGTATCGTCGGGTCGAGGGTTATCCGCTGATCGTTTTTACCGCGTTGAACAAGGAAGAAGTGCTCGACAGCTGGCGCAAGGAGACACTGCTCAGCACCGGCATCGTCACGCTGTTGTTGGGTTTTCTCGGGGTACTGGGGTTTCGCCTTATCAAGCTGATGAAGCAGCAGAACCTGGTGCAGGTCGAATTGCTGGACACCCAGGACAAGCTCCTGGAGGTCAATCGCAACCTCGAAGGCCTGGCCCTCAAGGATGCGCTGACGGGGCTGGCCAATCGGCGTCAGCTCGACGCTTTCATCGATGCCGAGATGGGACGTGCCCGGCGCAGCCAGTCCGAGTTGGCGCTGCTGATGATTGATGTCGATCATTTCAAACCGTTCAACGACCGCTACGGCCACCTGGCCGGTGATGAGTGTCTGCGCAAGGTCAGTGCGATCATCACCGATAACATCAAGCGCCCCGGTGACCTGGCCGCCCGCTATGGTGGCGAAGAGTTTGCCGTGGTGCTGCCGGGCACCGACTATGTGGGGGCATTTCTGGTGGCGGAGAAAATCCGCCGCGCGGTACTGCAAGCCGACATTGCCCACAGTGACAGCCCGGAAGGCACCGTGACTGTCAGCGTCGGTGTGTGTGCCAGCAATGCCGCTTCCCAGGTCCGCCCCGACGACCTGATTGGCGCGGCCGACAAGGCGCTGTACGTGGCCAAGGCCAGCGGGCGGAACATGAGCGTGATTGCCAACTGAGGGGCCGGTGTCAGTCAAACCGGTCCGTTCCCTGGACCAGTCGGGTGGCCAGGTACGGTTTCTTCAGCTGCTCCAGCCACCAGCCCAGGGCGCGACCGTCATGGTCGCCACGCCAGCCGGCGTACAGGATGTTCGGCTCGCGCGGGTCGGCCATCGGCTTTTCAACCAGCGTGCCGTTTTTCAGCAGTGAGCCAACCCGGTAGCGCGGCAACCAGCCCACTCCCAGCGCATTGCACTGGGCGAGGATTTTTGCGCGCATGCTCGGCACGGCCAGCACTGGTTGTCCGCCGGTGACGCCGTAGGTGCTGCCCTCGGTGACTCGGGACGAATCGGCCACCACAGTCGCCCGGTGCTGCGCGACCATGGCCCGGGTAATCGGGCCTTTGGCCTTGGCCAGCGGATGTTTGGGCGACACCGCAAACACCCATTCCATTTCCCCCAGTTGCATCCAGCGCAGATTGGCAATGGCCGGCGGTTCATTGGTGGCGCCGATGACCAGGTCCGCGCGGCCTTCGCGCAGGGCTTCCCAGACCCCTTTGAGCACTTCCTGGGTGATGCGCAGCGGCACGCCGGATTGCAGCGCATCGAATTCGTGGATCACCGGGATCAGGGTTTCGAACTCCAGCAGTTCGTCGGTCACGATCCACAAGCGGCTCTCCCAGCCGTTGGCGACTTGCTGGACCCGTTGGGTCAGGCGCGAGACGTCCTGCATCAACCGCGCTGCTTCGTTGACCAGCAACTCGCCCGCCGGGGTCAGTTGCAAACGGTAGCGGCGGCGGTCGAACAGCAACGCATCGAAGCGCTCCTCCATCTGCCGCGCCGCATAGGACACGGTCGACGGCGCCTTGCCCAGATGCGCCGCCGCCCGCGACAGGCTGCCGGTTTCGCGGATCGCTTCGAGCAGCGCCAGGTCTTCGGTCGACAGCATGTGTTCAGTCCTTAGCGGGTGATTGACGGTTCAGGCGGCCCATCGCTTGATCAATCGAAGATAGACCACCAGATTGATCACCAACACCACGCTGCCCAATCCCAGTTGAATGGTCGGTGTCAGGCCCGCCGGGTAAATCACCGGCCAAATGTAATGCTCGATGAATCCACCGCCATAGCCGGTTTGCCCGGCTTCATGGCGCATGCGGTTTTCCCAGTCGGTCAGCGGGCAGGGCAAGTGGAAGAATTCCACCGCCATACCCCACAGCGCAGCGGGCGGATGCCACCAGATCAGGTGGCGCCATTTGAGCACCAGCAACCCGCCGAACAACACGAACACAATGAACAGCAAGTGAAACAGCATCAGCCCGTCGGCGGCGATTCGGTACAGCATGTCGGTGCCCCTGAAGGCTGAACGAATCGCTCCATGGTACTCGGGCCGGTGGCGGGCGCTCTATCGATTGTCGCGGCCCAATGCGCTGAGCACGCCTTTCAAACGCTCGGTCATCGAGTCACTGCTGCGCTGCATCGGTGCACGCAGTTCGTCACCGATCAAGCCTTGCAGGGCCAGCGCGGTTTTCACCGGGGCCGGGTTGGGCTCCAGGAACAGGCTGTTGATCAGCGCCAGCAACCGGAAAAACGTGGCGCGGCCTTCAACCAACCGGTTGTCGCGGATCTGCCGGTGCAACTGCACGAACAGTTCGGGATGGATATGTGCCGACGCGGCAATCGCGCCTTTGGCGCCCAGGCACAAGGCATTGAAGATCTGGTTGTCTTCGCCGCACAGCACGTCGACAAGGCCGCTGTTGAGCAAGGCGAGGGTGTTCGAAAAATTACCGCCGCAATCCTTGATGGCGACGATCCGCTCGTGGGCGACGATGTTGAGCAGGGTCGCCTGTTCGAAGGCCACACCGGTACGGTAGGGGATGTCGTAGAGAATCAGCGGCACGCTGGAGGCATCGGCGACCGTGCGGAAAAACACTTCCAGGCCGGCCTGGGAAGGGCGGATGTAATACGGCGCCGGCACCAGCAGACCCGCCACCGGACGCTTGAGGATCTCGCTCTGGAACTGCAACAACTCGGTCAGGTTGTTACCGGCCAGGCCCATGACCACTCGATGCGCCGGCACCAACTCCAGCACCGCATCGAGCACCGCCAGTTGCTCATGTTTGCCCATCGCCGCCGGCTCGCCCGTGGTGCCGCAAACGATGAGGCCGTCGACACCTTTTTCCAGCAGATGCCTGACCAGCCGGCGCAGGCCGCCGAAATCGATGGCGCCGTTGTGAAAGGGTGTGACCAGTGGAACCCAGATACCTTGAAACGCTGACATGCACTTTCTCCTGATGGTTGACCGATTTCGTCACCGTCAGGGGCATGTAAGGAGAGTAAGCAAGGGGAGGGTGGTCCGTCGCGCTCAATGTCCTGTCAGCTCATCTGACGGGACAGCGCGCCCCGGTCACATGAGCGACTGTTTCTTCGATTTGAGGGCGTGCGCAACGCAACCTTGCGCCTTGGCAATCAAGCCAATGACGGAAGAGTCGAGATTGAAGGTTGCGGACATGCTTGCTTACACCCTGAGTGAGGCGCCCAGTTTTAAAAGCCGGAGCGCCGTTTGTCAATCACGAAAATCAGCGAACTCGGCGCGCATCCGGCCATTGTGCTTGGCCTGGTAGAGCAGATGATCGACCTGTTCGACGAATTCCAGGGCCGTGGCATGCATCGATGCCAGGGTGGTGCCGACGCCGAGGCTGATACTCAGCAGCTTCGACACGTTGGAGAATTCATGGGGGATCTGCTGCTGGCGAATCAGGTGCAGGCATTTGTGCGCCACCAGCCGCGCGGACTCGGCATCGGTTTCCGGCAGCAGCCAGACAAACTCTTCACCGCCGATCCTGGCAACGAAGTCCCGTGGCCGGTTG
This sequence comes from Pseudomonas sp. GM74, assembly GCF_000282455.1. Lineage (GTDB taxonomy): Bacteria > Pseudomonadota > Gammaproteobacteria > Pseudomonadales > Pseudomonadaceae > Aquipseudomonas. The sequence continues at coordinate 2,951 of NZ_AKJG01000101.1, read as the reverse complement.
GCCGCCAGGGACAAGGTTTGCGCGACACGGCGCAGGCATTCATCGCCCTTGATGTGGCCGTAATGGTCGTTGTACTGCTTGAAGTAGTCGATATCCAGCACGATCACCGACAACGGCAAGGCGGTGCGCTGGGCATTGTTCCACTCCCGTTCCAGCACGGTGTCGAACATGCGCCGGTTGGCGATGCCGGTCAGGCCATCCTGGAAGGAATACGCTTCAAGCTGCTTTTGCAAGCGGATCAGGTGCTCTTCGGTTTTCTTGCGCTCGCTGATATCGAACATGAAACCCACCAGCGCCTCGACTTCGCCGTCCTTGCGCACCACGTGCACCACATCGCGGATCCACACATACTCGCCGCTTTCGGTGAGTGCGCGATAGTCGGCCTCGTGATCGATACCGGCGCGCGATTGCGAGACGCAGAAGTCCATCACGTAGTCGCGGTCATCCGGGTGCATGCGCTCGACCCAGTCGTTGACCGATGCCCAACTGTCCTGCTTCCAGCCCAGCAGTTCTTCGATCTGTGGCCCGATGTAGCTGAACGTCATGGTTTTCCAGTCGATGCGCCAGGGAATCGCCCGGGTCGACTCAAGCAGGGTTTTATAAACGTCGCTGTCGGTTTCCACTGAACTCATGAAGGGCCTGCCTCGATGAAAATGCAGCGCCATCATGTTGTTAGCACTTTGGCGAATCAAGCCGGCAGCCGATGAATGGCACGCTGCATATCAGTGAGCAAGATTGTTCAAGCCTTGGGCCGCGACTGCTGGCAAAGTCTGGGGTCTTTCCCTGTCTGTAGAACGTTATGTCCAATTCAATCATTGCGCGCAGTGCCTTTTGGCGCGGCGCAGCGGCGATCATGCCGTTGTCCCTGGCCACCGCGCCCTGGGGCTTGCTGGCCGGTTCCATGGCCATCGAAGCCAACCTCACGCCCCTGCAAGGCCAGGGCCTGTCGAGCATTGTGTTTGCCGGCGCCGCGCAATTGGTGGCCATCGGCATGCTCAAGGGCGGTGCCGGGATTTTTTCGATCCTGCTGACCACGCTGTTGCTGACCTCCCAGCATTTGCTCTACGGGATGAGCATGCGCTCGGTGATTTCGCCCTTGCCGGGGCGCTGGCGCGCGGGGCTGGGGTTCTTGCTCACCGATGAGCTGTTCGCCCTGACCAGCCAGCACGACAAACAGCAATTCAACCGCTGGTATGCCCTGGGCGTGGGCCTGACGTTCTACATCGCCTGGAACCTGTTCACCCTGGCGGGCATTGTGCTCGGCAGCAGCATTCCCGGCCTTGAACACCTGGGCCTGGATTTCTCCATCGCGGCGACCTTCATTGCCCTGATCACTCCGGTGGTGCGCAACGTGCCGACCGTGGTGTGCGTGGCGGTGTCGTTGTTCTGCTCGGTGTTGTTCAGCTACTGGCAATGGGGCTCGGCGCTGGTGCTGTCGGGGCTGGCGGGCATGACCGCCGGGTTTGTCTGCAATAAATTCTACGGTGGCCGCACATGATGGTCTGGGCAGTGATTATCGGAATGGGCGTGTTGGTGTTCCTCAACCGCTATGTTTTTCTGGAACCGCGACTGCCGCTACGCTTGAGCAGCAATGCCCGGCAGTTTCTGGGGTTTGCCGTACCGGGCATGTTGACCGCCATCTGCGGGCCGATTGTGTTCATGCCGGAAAAACAGCTGAATCTGCACTGGGACAATCCCTACCTGATCAGCTCGCTGGTGGCGGTCGCTCTGGTGCTCTACACGCGCAATACATTGCTCAGCATGCTGTTGAGCATGGGCTTCTTCTTTTTGTTGCGCTGGTGGCTCTGAGCGGGGCAGGGGAACTGATCTAAGCTTAAAGTTGATGACCGATCCCTTCAGGAAGAGAGGTGAACATGGCCAATGAACCCAAGCAACCGGACCTTGAAGAAGACGAGGACGAACCCACGGAAGAAGAGATTGAGCAGCAGAAGCGTTCGGTACCGGACTGGAAGCATCCTGACGATGGTAAAGAACTATCAGAGCCTGACCGCAAGTTCTGATCAGCCAATACGACAAGGCCCCGCCTTCAAGCGTATGTAGTCTTCTGTAGCAGTTGCCGAAGGCGACGTTCGGCTGCGAAGCAGTCGCAGACCGGCGTCGCAATGCACCCGATTGAAAACCCGCACGAACGGATGACGACCGCTGCGCGGTCGAACGCAGGCTTCGCCAGCTGCTACAGACCCAGGTCGTCTGTAGTCCTCTGTAGCAGTTGCCGAAGGCGACGTTCGGCTGCGAAGCAGTCGCAGACCTGTCAACTCAGTACATCAGAGCCAACACGCATCCCACAGTGGATAATCATGGACTCGGTCAACCAGTCCCGCCCGAATTGGATTGGCAATCACATATCGAGCGAGATTTTTTACATCTTCCTCTCGGCGAACCGCTCGATCATGGTAACCCTTCTGCCACAAGCGCCCTTGCCGTTCCAGCGCTTGATTGACGGCCAGGCTACTGCGGGATTTGATTCGGCACATCAGCTCGGCCAATGTTTTATCCCGCAGTTGCACCAGGCAATGCATATGATCTGGCATCACGACCCAGGCCAGAAAATCAACCCAACCTTCCTCTTGCGTATGGCTCAACTCCTGGACAACCAGTCTACCCATTCGCCAATCGGTAAAAACCGACTGCCGTTGATGAACCACCGTGGTTAGCAGATAAATGCGTCCTGGCTCTGAAAAGCGACCAATGCGCAGATGACCGGCATTCGAACTGACAGGCATTCCATTGCCCCTTATCTGCTGAAAAGAGGCTTGGAATCTACCGCGTTGCAACCCAGTTTGGTTGACGCCTATCGCAACTGGATATGACTGCGCCCGACCGGCTTTTCGTAGCAGCTGGCGAAGCCTGCGTTCGGCCGCGCAGCGGTCGTCATTCGGTCATCCGGATTGCTCGTCAGATGCATTGCAACGCCGGTTTGCGACTGCTTC
>NZ_AKJG01000100.1 GCF_000282455.1 Pseudomonas sp. GM74 | reverse complement strand
GGGGCGAGCGTTTTTTTGGTTACTTTTTTTAGGCGCTTGTAAAAAAAGTGACTCGCCGTAAGGGCGAAACCATAAGCCGCCGTTACCGAAGAAACGGATATGTACTCAATCACCCAACTCAAGCCAAACTCTTGCTGACCACCTCAAACACATCGCTGGACAACTGCCCCGAAGCCCGAATCCGCTCCAGCTCCCCCTTCATCAAAGCCTGACGAGCACTGTCATACTTGCGCCAGCGAGTCAAAGGCGCCAACTGCCGCGAAGCAATCTGCGGATTAAAGCCGTTCAACTCAATCACCAGATCCGCCAGGAAGCGATACCCGGAACCGTCGGCGGCATGGAAGTTGATCAGGTTCTGCCCGGCAAACGCACCGACCAGTGCCCGCACCTTGTTCGGGTTCTTGATGTTGAACGCCGGGTGCTGCATCAACGCCTCCACCCGTGCCAGACCACCGGGCAACACGCTGCCGGCCTGGACGCTGAACCACTGGTCCATGACCAGCGGGTTGTCCTTGAAGTACTCGGCGAAGCTGGCCAGCGCCTTGGCCTTCTCGGCTTCGAAGGGTGAGTTGACCAGCACGGCGAGTGCGGTCAGGCGCTCGGTCATGTTGTCGCACGCGTCGAACTGCTCCAGGGTCGCCGCCAGAACTTCCGGCTTGCCGCTGAGCATCAGGTACGACAGCGCGATGTTCTGCAAGGCACGACGGGCAAAGTGCTCGGCTTCGGCCACGTACGGCGTCTGCTTCGACAACTCGCGATTGGCCTGATAACGCTGCCACAAGCCGTCGAACAACGAATCGGCCAATTGCTTGCGAGCAAATTCACGGGCGGTGTGAATCGCTTCGACGTCCGCCACTTCGCTGATTTCGGTCAGGTACGCCTCGCTCGGCAGCGACAGCATTTCGGCGACCATGGCCTGGTCCAGCGACTCATCCGAGAGCACCGTTCGCAGCGCCGACACCAGTCGCTGATCGAGTACCGGCGCCTCGCCCTTCTGCCGCTGGGCAATCAACTCTTGCAGCACCTGCACCGACAGTTGCTGGCCAGCATCCCAGCGGTTGAAACCGTCGCTGTCGTGCTGCATCAGGAACATCAACTGGTCACGGTTGTACGGGAAGCTCAGCTTCACCGGCGCCGAGAAGCCGCGCAGCAACGATGGCAGCGGTTGTTCGGCGATGTCGACGAAGGTGAAAGTCTGCTCGGCTTCGGTCACGGAAATGACCCGCGAGGTGCCTTGGGCGGTGGCTTCACCGGACAGGCGCAGGGCAATCGCCGCGCCTTTGGAATCCAGCAGGCCCAGTTCGACCGGGATCACGAACGGCAGTTTTTCAACCTTGTCCGGGGTTTGCGGGCAGCTCTGGCGGAAGGTCAGGCTGTAGGTCTTCGCCGCCGCATCAAAGGACTCGCTCACCGCCAGGCGTGGTGTGCCGGCCTGGCTGTACCAGCGTTTGAACTGGGTCAGGTCGACACCATTGGCGTCTTCCATGGCCTTGATGAAGTCGTCGCAGGTCACGGCCTGGCCGTCGTGGCGTTCGAAGTACAGGTCGCTGCCTTTGCGAAAGCCTTCGGCGCCGAGCAAGGTGTGGATCATGCCGACCACTTCCGAGCCCTTTTCATACACAGTCAGGGTGTAGAAGTTGGAAATCTCGATGAAGCTGTCCGGGCGCACGGCGTGGGCCATGGGGCCGGCGTCTTCGGCGAACTGGTGGGTGCGCAGGTACGCCACGTCCTGGATGCGCTTGACCGTGGCCGAGTTCATGTCCGAGGAGAAACCGGCATCGCGGAACACGGTGAAGCCTTCCTTGAGCGACAGCTGGAACCAGTCGCGGCAGGTCACGCGGTTGCCCGACCAGTTGTGGAAGTATTCGTGGGCGACGATCGCCTCGACCCTCTGGTGCGCGGCATCGGTGGCGGTTTCCGCCTTGGCCAGCACGGCGCTGGAGTTGAAGATGTTGAGACCCTTGTTCTCCATGGCGCCCATGTTGAAGTCATTCACGGCGACGATCATGAAGATGTCCAGATCGTACTCGCGGCCGTAGACCTCTTCGTCCCAGCGCATGGATTTCTTCAGGCTGTTCATCGCGTGCTGGCACTTGTCGATGTTTTCCGGCTCGACGTAAATGCGCAGCGCCACGTTGCGCTCGCTCATGGTGGTGAAGCTGTCTTCGACGCACCACAGGTCACCGGCCACCAGCGCAAACAGGTACGCCGGTTTCTTGAACGGGTCTTCCCAGGTCGCCCAGTGCCGGCCTTCCTCACCGGGACCGGAAGCGATCGGGTTGCCGTTGGACAACAGCACCGGATAGCTGTGCTGTTCCGCGACCACCGTGGTGGTGAAGGTGCTCATCACGTCCGGGCGGTCGAGGTAATAGGTGATCTTGCGAAAGCCTTCGGCCTCGCACTGGGTGCAGAACATCGTGCCGGACTTGTACAGGCCTTCGAGCGCGGTGTTGGTTTCCGGGTGGATCCTGACGCTGGTATCGACCGTGAAGGTAGCGCTGGTCGGGTGCAGGGTCAGGTGATTCTCGGTCAGCTGATACTGCGCAGCAGAAAGCTCCTGGTCGGCCAGGGTGACTGACAGCAGTTCCAGCTGCTGGCCGTCCAGCACCAGCGGCGGCAGCCCCGGGCCACGCTCGGGGTTGCGGCGCATCACCAGTTGCGCATGGACCAGGCTGTGGTCCTCGTACAACTCGAAGGTCAGGTGCGTTTCGTCGATCAGGTACTCGGGCGCCTGATAGTCCTTGAGGTAGATCATCTTCGGTTGTTCGGTGCGCATGCTGGAGTCCTTACTGATGCACGGCGAGCTGGTAAGCCGTGTATTTACGAATGTTGATCACGCCGGTATCGAAGATCAGGTACTGGCCCTTGATCCCCATCAGCGTGCCTTCGGCAATCGGGTTCTTGTCCAGGTTGAAGCTGACGATCTTTGCCGGGTACTGCTCGACCGGGTAGCGGATTTCCAGCGGTTCGACGTCGGTCACCGGCTGGATCGCCTGCAAGCCAAATCGCTGCTGCAACCCGAGCAGGCCTTCAGCGCAGCTGTCGAACAGCTGATCGCGGACTTCGGCCAGGTTCACCGCCGCCGCATCGCCCTTGAGTAAAGCACGCCAGTTGGTCTTGTCGGCCACCTGGCTGCGGAACAGGTCTTCGACAAAACCGGACTGCTGGCGGGTCGAAACACGCATGATCGGCAAGGCCTGGCTCGCACCCTGGTCGAGCCAGCGGGTCGGCAACTGCGTGGCACGGGTAATCCCGACTTTGATCCCCGACGAGTTCGCCAGGTACACCACGTGGTCGGTCATGCAGAACTTCTCGCCCCACTCAGGCTCCCGGCAGGTGCCGGCCTCGAAGTGGCAGCGCTCCGGGCTCATGATGCACACGTCGCACTGGGCCAGTTTGGTCATGCACGGGTAGCAGTAGCCCTGGCTGAAACTGGTCTTGGTCTTGCGTCCACAATGGATGCAGTGGATCGCCCCCAGGTATTCCAGGCGCACCGTGGTGCCGATCAACGGATTGACCGGGACCTCGGTTTCGCCCAGACGAAATGCATATTGCACGTTCGGCCCGTCCAGGCGCGCCGACATTTTACTGATTGCACCGCGGCCAATCTCGATCAATGGATGGCATCCGACTTGAACAGGATATTCGGTACTTCAATTGACTTGGAGCTGCACTCCTGCGGGCCCATGTAGCCGGTGCGCTGGTCCTCGGGCAGGTTCTGGATTTCCCAGGCGATCATCGCCTGCAGCGACAGCTCGCGTTGCTCGGCGGTGAGCTTGCCACCGTCGGACCATTTGCCGATTTCCACGGCCAGTTTCAGGCTCTCGTAGATATCGGAGGTGATGTTCTTGATCATTTCGTTAAAAGAGGACATTGGGTCTCCGTCTCTTTATTGCATGTTCTTAAATTAGGCGGCCAGTTTACGGCGGTTATACAAACCGCCCAACAAACCGGTGAAGCATCCGATGAGTAACCCGCTGACGTGGGCCGCGTTGGCGATTTCGCCGAAACCGATCATCGACACCAGCCCGGACAGGCACAGCAGCAACCACACCAGCATCATCACCAGCACGCCACGGGGCAGGCGATAGGCCGGGTTCGGCGCCAACAGCTGGAAGATCCAGCAATGCCCGAGCAGGCCGTACAGCACGCCGGACAATCCGCCGAACAAGGTCGGGCCGCTGAAGAAATACTGGGTGAAGTTGGACACCAGGCTGAACAGCAAGGTCAGGCCGATCAGGTTGATACTGCCCTGGCGCGACTCGATGCGCCGCCCCAGCTCCCAGTACCACATGCCGTTCATCGCCAGGTGCAGGATGCCGAAGTGGATCAGCATCGGTGTGACCAGGCGCCACCACTGCCCCGCCGCTAGGCTGTCGGCCAGTGGCGTGAAGTGGATGTACTCGCCGACCACACGGAACTCGAGGAAGGTCAGCCAGCGCATCGTTTCAAGGTTGTCGCCCAGCAAAGTGACCGCGCCGACGATCAGGCTCAGCAGCAATACCAGCGCGGTGGCCCTGGCGTATTTCAACTGCTCGACGAACCCCGGGCGCTTGATGGTTTGCGCCACCGGAATGTCCAGTTGCTGATCGGGATCGCCCGCCGGAAAACGTTCGTACAGCGCACGCACGTCTTCGCTGATGTTGTCCGGCACCCACAGCACCTGCTCGCCAGCTTCCTCGCTGACCCGATGGGGCACTTGCATGCGCTTGAGCAGGGTGACGAACCCGCTCAAGTCCACCGCCAGGGGCAGACGCAATACCGCTACAGCACTCATTGCAGCACCTCCGGCCGCTCGACATCGACCCAGACGAATTTTTGCGGATCCAGGCGGGTTTCCTGATCCAGTCGGTAGGCAACCAGTTTGCCGTACAGCACCGCGCTGTAATCCAGGCAGGCCAGGTTCGGCCGGATCGGCGCCGGTTTGCCGCTACGCCAGTAATGGCCGACGAACAACAGCGGCTCATCGATGCCATAGCGCAGCAAACTGTTCTTTTCGGTGGACGTCAGCGGCGTCCGGGCCACGGGTTCGGGCAGTGCATCCGGCTGGAACACGATGTCGCCGTAGGTTTTCGGATCGTCTTCCCAGAACTTGGTCCGGAAAAACGAACGCACCAGGCCATCGCCGCTGGTCATGGTCAGGCCATGGGGCAAGCGCATGTCCGTGCCGCGCAGCAGCCGGTCGAACACGGTGCAGGCAAAGGAGCCCGACTCCGCCGACGCCTGGACAAAATGCTCGTCGACGCAGCCGTTGGGGAACAACGCCCGCAGCGGCTCGATCAGCCCGGCGTCCCAGCAGGCGTGGACCACGCGAAAACGCCCGGCATCGACGAACAATGGCAACTTGTAGAACCATTGCTGGAAGTCGTGCCAGTCGCCCGGATGGTGTTCGAACTGGGTCAGGGTCTCGTGCAGCAGGCGGGCATGGCGCGGCGTGTGCTCGCGCACGAACTGCTTGCCGCTGCCGGGCAACGCCGGCGTGCTCCAGCCCAGCGCATTGAACTCATGGTTGCCCATGATGCACAGCGCCTGACCGGCCTCGACCATGTCGTGGACGATGTGCAGTGCCTCGCGAATCCGCGGGCCGCGGTCGATGATATCGCCGACGAATACCGCCATGCGCGAGGCATGCCGCCAGACGCCACCCTGCTTGTGATAACCGAGTCGGTCGAGCAAGTGCTCCAGGGTCAGGGCGCAACCGTGCACGTCACCGATCAGGTCGTAGCTACGCGCGGGATCGAGCATCAGTCGCCTCCACCCCCCAACTTGCTGCCCCAGCCGAGCTTGGTCCGGCAGACTTCATAGTAGTTGTGGTCCAGCGGGTGAATCAGCCGCAGTTTCTGGGCTTTCTTGCTGACGGTGATGGTGTCGCCCGGCGCGCAGGTGAAGTGGTTCTGCCCGTCGCACGAGACTTGCGGGTAAATCTGCATATCCTTGGACACGACGATTTTCAGCTCACTGTTGCCATCGACCACGATGGGTCTACCCGACAAGGTATGGGGGTACATCGGCACAATCACAATAGCGTCGAGCTTTGGATGCATGATCGGCCCGCCGGCGGACAACGCGTAGGCGGTGGAACCGGTCGGCGTCGCGACGATCAGGCCGTCGGCCTTCTGGCTGCAGACGAACTGGCCGTCGATGTACAGCTCGAATTCGATCATTCGCGTGGATTTGCCGGGGTGCAGCACCACATCGTTCAGTGCGTCGCCCTGGCCGATGGCCTCGCCATGGCGACGGACTTCGGCCTGCAACAGGAAACGGTTTTCCACCAGATAGTGGCCGTCCAGCACTTCGGCGACCTTGGTTTCCAGTTCGTCGGGACGGATGTCGGTGAGGAAACCCAGGCTGCCGCGGTTGATGCCGAGCACCGGGATATTGTGCTTGGCCAGCGCCCGGGCGGCGCCGAGCAGGCTGCCGTCACCACCGACCACGATGACCATGTCGCAGACTTCGCCGAGCATCTTGCGCGACGAGGTTTGCAAGCCGTGCCCTGGCAGCACTTCGGCGATGGTGTCTTCGAGGATCACGTGCAGGTGACGATCGAGCAGAAACCGTTTCAGTCGGCGGACGGTATCCAGCACCTGGGAACTGCCCAGGCGACCGATGATGCCGATATTGCGAAATTGCTCCATGGGGCTCCTGCGGGGATCTGCGTGGCGACGAAAACCACGATTATGGGCGAAAGCCGCCCGTAGACAAAATCCTTTCAGCTTCAAGGGTGTGCCCGGGTTTCGGGCTATGCTCGCAAGATGATGCTATTTCCGGATTTGCTCCACCTGCCCCATCAGTTACGCCATCCCGAAGTGCGTGACCTGGCGTGGGTCATCCTCGCGCCACCCATGCTGGACGATACCCCGTGGCCGCAGCGCCACCCGCTGGCCGGCAGCGACTGGGTGCAGGCACCGGAACGGCTGGAGCACTGGCTGCGGCAGTTGGATCGCGATAGCTATGGCCTGCTGCACTGGTTGGCCCAGGCCCGGACCCGGCGCCTGGGCTTGTACTACGAACGTCTCTGGCAATTCGCCGTGCAGCATGCGCCGGGCATTGAACTGATTGCCGCCAACATGCCGATTCGCCGTGAGGGGCACACCCTGGGTGAACTGGACATGCTGCTGCGCGACCGCGACGGCGCGCATCACCTGGAACTGGCGATCAAGCTCTACCTGGGCCCGCAATCCGGCGACGGGCACGACACCGCCCAGTGGCTGGGCCCGGGCTGCCACGACCGGCTCGACCGCAAACTGGCGCACCTGAGCCAGCATCAACTGCCGATTTCCGCGCGCCCCGAGAGCCGTGAAGTGCTGGCGGCGCTGGATATCCAGGTGTTCAGCGCCCATTTGTGGCTGGGGGGTTACTTGCTGTACCCGTGGCCAGGGCAGGCAGCCCCGCCGTCCGGTGCGCATCCGCAGCATCTACGGGGTCGCTGGCTGCATCAAAAGGATTGGCCGGCATTGTTGGCCCAAAGCCCGCCCGGGCGCTGGCAACCCCTGCCCCGCCACGCATGGCTGGCGCCGGCGCATTATTCGGCCGAGCACACATGGAGCCCCGGACAGATGCAGGCGTGGCTGGATGACCTGGACCCGTTGGCGCCGGCACAACTGCTGGTGCGCCTGACGGAAAATGCCAGCGGCGACTGGGAAGAGGCCGAGCGCCTGTTTCTGGTGGCGGATCTTTGGCCGAATGTGCCGGGACAGGGTTGAGTTTTGCATTGCCTGAGCCCCCCCCGGAAGCACAAAGTCTGGCCCGCCTACAACCGAATCACATGCCCCTCGACAGGTGGGACCTGGCCATGGAACAAGCGGGAAATGACGCTTAGCGCTGCCTCATAACCTCGACTTTCAATGACCGTCAGCAATGGTTTTTCACTTTCCGTCACCTGCCGAATAAACCGCAGCAACCCCTCGCCGATATGCTGGCTGACCCCTTCCGGCCCCCATTCGGCATTGCGCTTGCGGATCTGGATCGGCGCAAAAAAGAACACCGGTTGGGGCCCTTCGATAGCCGTCAACCGCGCCTCATCGGTACTTTGCGCAGAGCCTGCGAAGCAGCTGTAGACCAGTTGCCCGGCAAAGTGCTGGTGCACCTGATCCCGCAACTGGAGGTCACCCGAAAAGTCCACATACAACGTAGGACGATCATTCCCAAGACTCGTCAGCTCTTCGTAGGACACTGCCCGATCGTAACAACCGAGGGTTTCGACAAAGGCTTTGTTGGCGACCGAGGTCAGGGCAATCCGTTCCAGTTGCGGATGGCTCTCCAGGCAGACCGCCGTGCCGTAGGCGGTTTTACTCGACGCACTGGAAAACACCAGCCGGGTTGCGCCAAAAAACTGGTTGTCCTGGAGGAAGTCCGCCAGCATTGAAGAGGTCAGGAACAGTGGCTTGAGCAATATCTGCAGGTTTTCGGTTTCCGGGCTGTAGTACGGATCCCAGCTGCAACGGGTGTATTGGTTGTACGCCGAGGTCAGCCCCAAGCGGTGCCCGGCCCCATCGTAAAAACCACGTTCGGTGACCCGTTCCGGACGCATCCACAGGTGGCTGGCCAGCGGAAAATAACCGTAAAAGCGCTCGCCCACCTCGATGCCGGCCACGGTCGACGCAATGACGTCCGCGAACCCCCAGGCCGGAATGTGGCCCCAGCCCTCCTCGCCTGCAGGAAAGAAACCCCAGTAGTTCATTGAATCGCCATACGCCGCGTACGTAATGTTGTTGGTGGTCAGTGCGCAACGATCAATCTTCAGGATCACCTCGCCGGCTGCCGGAACCAGGCTACGTCGCTCCTGCTCTATTCGGCTCTGGTCCAGGGCATTTTTGCGGGTAATCAGGCGTGTTACCGTGGTGAAATCCTGCATGTTCGGTCTCCTGCTGCGACAAGGTGGCGGGTCACACAAGGGTAATGACTGCCGATGAAGAGTGGGTTCGGAAACACCAGGGGCGGCTCCCCCACCCTCAATTCCCGCGCCAAGCCGCTGAAACGACCCCGCCAGGCTCGGGCGATCCTCACCGTCGAGGCGATTTACGAGGCTTTTGTTCGGATTTGGCAGCGCAACGGCTGGTCAAGACTGACCACCCGGGACGTGGCACTGGAAGCCGGTGTGGCGGTCGGCACGCTGTATGACTATTTCCCGAGCAAAAAAGCCCTGCTGTCAGGTTACATCCGGCATCGCCTGGATGTACTGCTGGCTCAACTGGATCAAGACGTCATCCAGGCAAACGACCTGGACTGGCTGGCGCGCATCAAGCGACTGGTGCACCTGACCTGCGACCCTGACGATCCCCGCCAACCCTTGTTCAACCATGCCGTGTCGCTCATCGAGCATCAGATCGCCGAGCCCAAGCATCACCGAAGGGTGTATGAGGAACTGTCGCAAAAATGGCGGGAAGCCTTCGCGGCCTGCGGCGATTTACCGATGCAGCCGTCAGCGCCGACTATCGACGCCTGGGTCATCATGGCCTGGGGCGGTCGTCGCTACTGCATCACGGCACAACCGGCGGCGGAACAAACCGCCGTCTGGCTGTCGGAAATGGAAGCATTGGTTTGCAGCCGATTGGCCAACGCTTCGCAGGACTGAGCGCCGGCAAACGAACATCAGTCTTTCTTGTGCTGCTCGACCCACTGCCCATAGGCATTGATGAATTTTTGCAGGAACGGCTTGACCGACTCGGACAGCTTGCCCGCCTCGTCGAATGCAGAACCGGCGTTCCCCAGATAGGCCTCCGGCTGCTGCATCATCGGCACATTCAGAAACACCATGGATTGACGCAGGTTGTGATTGGCGCCAAAACCACCGACCGCCCCCGGCGAAACACTGATAACGGCGCCGGGCTTGCCACTCCATGAACTCTTGCCATAAGGGCGAGAACCGACGTCAATCGCATTTTTCAACGGCGCCGGCACCGATCGGTTGTATTCCGGGGTCACGAACAACACCGCGTCGGATGAGCTCACCTGTTGTCGGAAAGTGCTGTAGGCTGCCGGCGGTGAAGCGCCATCGATGTCTTCGTTATAGAGCGGCAGATCACCAATTTCGACGATGTTGAGCTTGAGATTGGCCGGCGCCAGCTCTATCAGGGCCCGTGCGACCTTGCGGTTGATCGATTCCTTTCTCAAGCTGCCGACCACGACGGCGATCGTATAGACGTTGCTCATTAGAGTTTCTCGACTGTCCGATAGGAAGAGCTTGTAGTTATAGATGACGATTCAAGCAGCGGGCGACCGAAAACAGCGTCCCTGACTATTTTTTTCCTGTAGGAAAACTTACCTCGCCCAAGCACGGTCTACAGTGCCGCAAATTGAGTGATTTATCTCCAGAGGTTCTAAGCAGATGGCAGCAGTACTCGTCGGTCAGTTCCATGCAAGAGATGCGGAAGGCCGTATATATTCGGTGCACGAGTTCCAGGACTCTACCCCGGCGGTAGACGGTTCAGGCCCTGTCACCACTTACAAGCTGGCCATTGGCGACCGTGTCAACAAGGTCGACGACAATGAATTCATGCTGGTGCAAACCGGCGTGACCATTACTCGCGAACCGCAAACCGCCAGCGTTTCATAACCCGTCGTTATGAGCAGAAGTCATATGCGCGGACTTGGGGTAGGATTCAGCCACTGACTCCTCCACCTGCTGAACATGGACTTCACGCATGCGCTTACGCCATATCGAAGTGATCCAGGCGCTCTTGCAGACCGGTCACCTGGGCACCGCCGCCGAATGGCTGCAGTTGCCGGTGGCCGAAGTCGAGCACTTGCTGCGCGACGCCGAGGATCAGTTGGGTTTCATGCTGTTCGCCAGCGTGCGCGGGCGATTGCAGGCCACCCGCGAAGCGCGGGATTTGCAGGTGGAAATTACCCGGGTCTACGATGCGCTCGAACCGGTGCAGCGCCTGGCCAACAGCCTCAGGCAGTACCTGGCGCCGCCGCTGCGCATCATCTGCACCCCGCCTCTGGCCAACCAATTGTTGCCACACAGCATCGCGACCCTGCGCCGACGCCTGCCCGACGCGCCTTGCACTCTGCTGAGCCAGCCCACCCGCGACATCGTCAGAAGCCTGCTGCTGCGTGAAAGCGATCTGGGCCTGAGCCTGCATGACCCCGATCACGCCGACCTCGATTGCCAGGTGATTGCCCAGGGCAAACTCCAGTTGCTCGCCCCCCATGGCTGGCTGCAACCGAAACAGAAATACATTTCACTGCAGGATCTGGCCGGTCAATCGATGATCGGCCTGGAGGGGCACGATCCGTTGAGTCCGGCGCTGGAAAACAAACTGCACGGTTTGCGCCCTGCCCCGGTGATTCAGACCCGGGTCCAGACGCATCAGATGATGCGCAGCATGGTCGAGGCCGGCGAAGGCCTGGCCATCGTCGACCCCTTTACCGCCCTCGGCGCCAAAGCCTCGGGACTGGACGCCTGCCCGCTGGCACCAGCGGTCCCGATCTGCCTCTACGCCCTGACCCTGAAAAACGCCGAACCCTCTGCGGCTGTTCAGGCACTGTTGGCCATCGTCACGGAACAAGCCGCGGCGATGCTGACGAACTGAACCGGTTTTCCAACGGATTTTCGAACAATCGATACCAGAACAGCGCTACTTCGGCGGTGTTCGGATCGATGCCGCGATAGCGCAGGTGGTCGATCCCGCCGATCACGTAACCGCAGCGCTCATAGAGCCTGCAGGCCCCCAGGTTGTTGTTCTGGGTTTCGAGCATGATGCCCGGGAGCTTTTTCTTGCGGCTCCAGAACTGCGCCACATCCAGCAGGGCCTTGGCTACACCATGCCGCCGGGCCGGAGCGTGCACCGCCAGTTCGTCGATATGGGCAAAGCCGTTCCAGTTGGTACTGACCACCAGGTGCCCCACGGGCTGGTCATCCAGATACGCCATGAAAATCGCGCTGTCGGCGGCATCGCGAAAACTGCTGAATTCCTCGGGGTCGATGCCGTAACACTTGCGATAAGGCGTGATCGGGGTAACCGACCACTGTGCCACCGGCGCTCCTATTTTTGCCGCACCGTAGGCCGCGACTTCAAAACTGAAATCACTGCCCCAGATATAGGCGGCAAAACCCTCGTCGGCAACCCGTACCGACAACCCTGGATAATTCGGATTTATAACCGGCTGCATACTGGGAAAGGTCCTCATTCCTTGATGCAATCGACGGTGTAGCACCGCCCACTGCCCTGATCTTCGTGTTGCAATCCGTGCACATCAGCAACGAACCCCGGAAAACTGCTATCGAACGTGCGGGCAAACGCCAGGTAGTCGATGATCGAGCGGGTCGACTCGGTAAAACGCTCGCCCGGCATGATCAACGGTATGCCCGGTGGGTAAGGCACCAGCATCACCGCTGCGATCCGCCCGTCCAGCGCATCGATCGACACGGCCTCGACTTCACCTCGCACCAATTGATCATAGGCGTCCGCCGGCTTCATCGCGACTTCCGGCAATACGGTGTACATGCGTTTGAGGTGCCTGGCGGTGGCATTGCTGCGATAACAGGCATGCAACTGATCGCACAGATCACGCAGCCCCATGCCCTGATAGCGCGCGACATTCTCCTGCGCCACGCAGGGCAGGCAGCTGGCCAGACTGACGTTGGCGTCATAGCTGCGCTTGAACTCCAGCAGCTCGGTGAGCAGCGTGCTCCACTTGCCCTTGGTGATGCCCATGGAGAACAACACCAGGAACGAATACAGCCCGGTCTTCTCGACCACCAGGCCACGCTCCCAGAGGAACTTGCTGACCACCGCCGCCGGAATCCCGCGCTCGCTGAGGGCGCCACCGGCGGTCAATCCCGGCATCACCAGCGTGACCTTGATCGGGTCGAGCAGCACATAATCGTCGGTCACGCCGCCAAAGCCGTGCCAGTCGGCATCGGGTTGCAGCAACCAATCCTCGGTGACGACCCGCTCGATGCCTTGCGCCGACGGCGGTTGCCAGATCGAGAACCACCAGTCATCGGCGGCAATGTGCTGGCGCAAATTGGCCAGCGCCCGGCGAAAACTCAGGGCTTCGTCGAACATTTCCTGCAACAGCGAACGCCCGGCCGGCCCTTCCATCATCGCCGAAGCCACATCCAGCGAGGCGATGATGCCGTACTGCGGCGAGGTCGAGATATGCATCATGAACGCTTCGTTGAAGCGATCCCGGTCCAGTTGCCGCGCACCACCATCGCGCACGTGAATCATCGATGCCTGGCTGAAGGCCGCCAGCAACTTGTGGGTCGAATGGGTGGTGAACACCAACGGGCTGCCCTCATCACGGGAGGTGCCCATGCCGTAGCGCCCGGCAAAGAACTCATGAAACGCCGCATAGGCGTACCAGGCCTCGTCGAAATGCAGCACCTCAACGCTATTGCCCAGTTGCTGCCTGATCAGCTCGGCGTTGTAGCAGAGGCCGTCATAGGTCGAATTGGTCACCACCGCGAGCTTGACCTTCGGTGAACGGCCCTTGGTCAGCGGACTGGCGTCGATCTTGGCCTGGATCGATTCGCGGCTGAACTCGCTCAGTGGAATCGGGCCGATGATCCCCAGTTCATTACGCTCCGGACACAGGTACAGCGGGATCGCGCCGGTCATGATGATCGAGTGCAGCACCGACTTGTGGCAATTGCGATCCACCAGCACCAGGTCATCGCGGGCGACTACCGAGTGCCAGACAATTTTGTTGGCCGTGGAGGTGCCATTGATCACGAAAAAGGTGTGATCGGCACCGAAATTGCGCGCCGCGCGGGCCTCCGCTTCTGCCAGGGGGCCAGTGTGATCGAGCAAGGAGCCGAGCTCGGGCACCGACACCGAAAGGTCCGAGCGCAGGGTGTTTTCCCCGAAAAACTGGTGAAACGCCTGCCCGACCGGACTCTTGTGATACGCCACGCCACCTCCGTGACCGGGGGTGTGCCACGAGTAGTTGGAGTCCGCCGTGTGTTGCACCAATGCCTTGAAAAACGGCGGCAGCAGGCCATCGAGGTATTTGCGCGCTGCGCGGGCCACCTGCCGGGCGAGAAAAGGCACGGTGTCCTCGAACAGGTAGAGAATGCCGCGCAACTGGTTCAGCTCGGCCATGGCGTCGGCGGGCGCGTTTTCCAGGGTCACCTTTTCGCCCAGGGCGAAGATCGGCAGATCCGGTGCTCGCACCCGCGCCAGACCGATCAGCTCGGCCATGTTTTGCAACAAATGAGAGTGGGTGCTGGCGTCTTCGGAGGCAATCAACATGCAGGACAAGCCGTGGTAAGTCGACGCCACCAGACGTCCTTCGGTGTAGTCCACCGCCGAAACGACGCTGAACCCTTCCTGCTCCAGCTCCCGGGCAATCCCCCGCACGCGGTCACCGGCAACGCTGTCGGCCTTGATGTCACGATGGACAATCAGGACCGGGAATTTCAAGTCTTTGTACATGAGGCTCAGTGTCCCGAGGCGGCAGACCAGAGCCTGCCAATCACCTCAGGGTAGAGTGTTGCAGAGGATGTGGCGAGCGGGATGCACCAACTTGTGGCGAGAATGCTTTCCAGGGCGTCAGGCCTGCGCTTGCGCCTCGGCCAACTGCACCCACAACGCCGGGGCACCCGCGGATTTGCCGATGATTTCCAGGCGCGCCGCGTGGCGGGCCAGGTCGTCTTCGCTGGCGCGGATGATGCGCGTCGGCTGGCGATCCGCCGGCAAACGGCGAATCTCGGTGGCCGAATTGTCCGCCCCTTCACCGGAGCCATTGCCATCGGAGGCGTTGCCGGCCAGGGACAGGCTGGTCTGCCCCCCGGTCATGGTCAGGTAGACGTCGGCGAGAATCTCGGAGTCGAGCAAGGCGCCGTGCAGTTCACGGCCGGAGTTGTCGACGCCATAGCGTTTGCACAGGGCGTCGAGGCTGTTGCGCTGCCCCGGGTGACGCTCCCGGGCCATCATCAGGGTGTCGAGGATCGAGCAGTGCTGCGTGATGTCCGCGCGGTCCTGCTGCCCCATCAGGGCGAATTCGTTGTTGATGAAGCCAACGTCGAACGCCGCGTTATGGATGATCAGCTGCGCGCCCTTGATGAACTCGAAGAACTCTTCGGCCACCTCGGCGAAACGCGGCTTGCCCACGAGGAATTCGTTGGTGATGCCGTGAACGCCGATGGCGCCCTCGTCACTTTCGCGATCGGGTTGCAGGTACACGTGAAAGTGCCGGCCCGTCAGGCGTCGGCCGATCAACTCGACACAACCGATTTCGATAATCCGGTGGCCGTCGGTCACCGGCATGCCGGTGGTTTCGGTGTCGAGTACAACGGATCTGGTGGCCATCAGTGCTCAGCTCTCAATCGGTCAATCGTGCAAAAACGGCGATGTTATCACGCTTGCAGGGGCTTTCAGATACACCGAGTCGCCACCTTCGCGAGCAAGCCCGCTCCCACAAGGGATCTGTGGCGCATGGAGATCAATGTGGGAGCGGGCTAGCTCGCGAAGGCCGCGGCGCGGTGCATCGGCAGTACCGGAATCAGCCCTGCTTGTACCCACGCACTTCATCCACGCCACGGTTGGCCAACTGGTCGGCCCGTTCGTTGCCGTGATGGCCAATGTGTCCGCGCACCCATTTCCAGGTGACCTTGTGGCGGTTGACCTGCTCATCGAGCAACTTCCACAGATCAGCGTTTTTCACCGGTTCCTTCGCCGCGGTTTTCCAGCCGCGCTTCTTCCAGTTGTCCATCCACTCGTTGATACCTTTCATCACGTACTGGGAGTCGGTCACCAGCAGCACCTCGCAAGGACGCTTGAGCTCTTCCAGGCCACGGATCGCGCCCATCAGCTCCATGCGGTTGTTGGTGGTATTGGCTTCGCCGCCCCACAGTTCCTTTTCGACGCCCTTGCACACCAGCAGTGCGCCCCAGCCGCCAGGGCCAGGATTGCCTTTGCAGGCGCCGTCGGTGAACAGTTCTACGCTATCGCTCATGCCAATCTATCCAGAAAATGCGCTGGCCCGCCGATCGCTGACCGACGACGCCCGAAGCCGGGACATGCCCGGCCGCAAATGAAAAGTGTGAATTACGGTTCGATGTTGCGCCGGTTGACCTTGGCCATCGGCAAAGGGATCAGCTTGCCCATCGGTTCGCGCCGTTCCTGACGGACCGGTCGCAGGCCCACCACGATCTTGCGCGCCACCAATAAATAGAAGCCGCCACCCGACAATTGCCAGTCACCGGCCTTGCGCTCCCAACCGGCCAGGCGGGTCTGCCATGCCGGTGACGCAAGCGGCGGACGATAGCACCCGAAGCGGCGTTTCTCCAGCGCGAAGCCCAGCAGGTTCAGCCAGTCCGCGACCCGTGACGGCGAAATGCAGCGCGCCTTGCGCAGCGCATCCTGGGCAAACACATGGCGCAGGCCCCAACTGCTCCAGGGGTTGATGCCGATGATCAGCAAATGCCCGCCGGGGCGAACACTGCTGGCCGCCTCGCGAAGCAGACCGTGGGGCGACAGGCAGAAATCCAGGCCATGCTGCAGCACCACCACATCGGCGGCATGCTCGCTCAGCGGCCAGGCCTGTTCCTCGCAAACGATCTCGACCCCCGGCAACGGCGCGCCAAGGCGCACATTGCGCTGCACCTGGGGGGCCGGCGGCGGGGTCTGGGCCGAGGGACCGTAATGCACCAGATAGCCACCAAAAAACCGCCCGAGCTCGTCTTCGAGCATGCGCCGCTCTTCGTCCAGCAGAAATTGCCCGAGGGGACCGGCCAGCCACTCGCGGGCGGCGCTGATCAACGCCAGCCAGTCAGGATCGGCTTGTGCGAACGCTTTATCAGTCATTGCATTCTCCAACGCGCCAGGAAGCTCTAAGATGCGCCAATGTTTTCCGCTTGGCGAATCCGACGATGATACAGATCACTGCCCTGCCCGCCTTCACCGACAACTACATCTGGTTGTTACAAGACCACGGCAGCAAGCGCTGCGCGGTCGTCGACCCGGGTGATGCAGCCCCCGTGAAGGCCTGGCTCGGTGCCAATCCGGGCTGGGTACTGAGTGATATTTTGATCACTCATCACCATCATGACCACGTCGGCGGCGTCGAACAGCTGAAAAAAGCGACGGACGCGAAAGTCTATGGTCCGGCCAGCGAAACGATCCCGGGGCGGGACGTTGCGCTCAGGGACAACGACAAGGTCAGCGTGCTCGGCTGGGACTTCGACGTCCTCGCGGTCCCGGGCCACACCCTGGGGCACATCGCCTATTACCATCACGGCTTGCTGTTCTGCGGCGACACACTGTTTGCCGCCGGTTGCGGACGCTTGTTCGAAGGCACGCCACAGCAAATGTACAGCTCGCTGACACGCCTTGCCGGGTTGCCGGATGACACGCTGGTGTACTGCACCCACGAATACACCCTCGGCAACCTGAAGTTTGCCGCGGCCGTCGAACCGAACAACCCGGACACCGCCGAGCGCCTGGCCAAAGTCGCCCGCCTACGGGAATCCGGGATCATGACGCTGCCCTCGACACTGGCGCTGGAAAAGCTCACAAACCCGTTTTTGCGCTCCGGTGAAACATCCGTTAAAGAAAAAGCGGACGAACGGACCGGCACCGATAACTCGGCGCCCGATATGGTTTTTGCTGCGCTTCGAGCGTGGAAAGACAGGTTCTAAAGGGGCTTCTCAAGATTGCAACAATTCTGAAAGGTTGACCGCGCAGGGTGTGCTTTCTAGAATCGCCCGACATTTTTGCCCGGAACTTACTTCCAGCCAATGTCGTCACCTATTCGCAAAGCCATCAGTTCCGACGCATTGACCCGCCTGGCTCAAGCCATTGCGGTGGCTGTGTCCGCCACCCTGGCGGGCTGTTCCAGCCATGCGCCGCAGACCGATGCGGCGCACACGCCGAACATCGCCGCGCGCGCCAAGCAGAAGCCGATCTGGCTCAGCGAAAAGCCCAGCCCGCAAATTCCACAGGACGTCTGGGAGCGTATGCGCCAGGGCTTCCAGCTGCAGGACGGGCTGGGTGTCAACCCGCGCATCGAGCAGCAGCGCCTGTGGTTCGCCAGCAATCCGTCTTTCCTCGAAAACGCCGGCGAACGTGGCAGCCTCTACATTCACTACATCGTCGAACGCCTTGAAGAACGCAACATGCCGCTGGAACTGGCCCTGTTGCCAGTGATTGAAAGTGCCTACAACCCGATGGCCTATTCCCGGGCCGACGCGGTGGGTCTTTGGCAATTCATCCCCTCCACCGGGCGTTACTTCAACCTGCGACAAACCCGTTTCTATGATGGCCGTCGCGACATCACCGCGTCGACCACCGCCGCGCTGGATTACCTGACCCGCCTGCACGACATGTTCAACGGCGACTGGATGCTGGCCCTGGCGGCCTACAACGCCGGCGAAGGTACCGTCAGCCGGGCCATCGAGCGCAACGAACGCCTCGGCCTGCCGACCGACTACTGGAACCTGCCGCTGCCCTCCGAAACCCAGGCCTACGTGCCGAAGTTGCTGGCACTGTCGCAGGTGGTGATGGCGCCGGAAGCCTATGGCGTGAACCTCAACCCGATCGCCAACGAGCCCTACTTCCAGGTCGTCGAAATCAACCAGCGCATGGACCTGTCCAAGGTCGCTGAAGTCGCCAACATCGACGAAGACGAACTGTTCCAGCTCAACCCGGCCTTCAAGCAGCGCACCACCCTCGACGGCCCGCAACATCTGCTGGTCCCGACCTCCAAGGCACAACTGCTGACCAGCAGCCTGCAGACCATGCGCCCTGAAGAACTGATCAGCAAGAAATCGCTCAAGCCGGTCTTCGAAGGTGCCGACGACACCCGGGTCGCCAGCGTCAAGCGCTCCTACCGGGTCAAGCGGGGTGACAACCTCGGCTCCATCGCCAAGGCCAACAACGTCGATGTGAAGGACCTGCAACGCTGGAACAAGTTGACCGGCAAGAACCTCAAGCCCGGCCAGACCCTGGTCATGCAGGACACCAGCAAGCGTAGCTCCGGGCGCGTCAATACCGTGATTGCAGCCAATACCAAGAAGCAGCAGACCAAGTACAAGGTCCAGCAAGGCGACTCGCTGTACATCGTGGCCAAGCGCTTCAACGTAGAGATGCAGCACCTCAAGCGCTGGAACCCGCGAGTCGGCCAGGCGCTCAAGCCCGGCCAGATGTTGACGGTGGCCAATCCGCACTAAAAAAACAGCCCCTCAATCGAGGGGCTTGTTTTGTCCGGACACCCTGCACCGGCCCTGTAGCAGCTGGCGAAGCCTGCGTCCGGCTGCGAAGCAGTCGTAGATTCAGACAATGCGGTGAGTCAGGATGACCTTGCACTCAGGATTCACGACTGCTTCGTCCGAACGCGGCCCGAGCCGGACGCAGGCTTCGCCAGCTGCTACAAGGCATCTACCCATACAATTAACCAAGCATTAACCGCCGTCTTTTTCCTGCCCATACAAGCTGTTACTGTACGGTGCACAAAGCCCAAGCCGCCCGGACCGGATCCCCTATTTGAAGCGTCCCCTCCTTTTCCTGATCAGCCTGGCCTTGAGCTGCACCGCAAGCGCGACGATCAGCGAAAGCCATGGTTATGCGCAGTTCGGCACGCTCAAGTACCCGGCCCGATTTACCCACTTCGACTGGGTCAACCCGCAAGCGCCCAAGGGCGGTACGTTGCGGGTCATGGCGTTTGGTACCTTCGATACGCTCAACCCCTACACCTTCAAGGGCACCAGCCCGGTCATCACGCCGAGCTTCCTGCAATACGGCATCAATGAACTCAACGAACCGCTGATGGTCGGCACCGGGCAATACGCGCCGTCGGGTGACGAGCCCGCTTCCAGCTATGGCCTGATCGCCCAGTCGGTGGAGTACAACGAGAACCGCAGTTGGGTGGTATTCAACCTGCGTCCCGAAGCACGCTTTCATGACGGCACGCCGATCACCGCCTACGACGTCGCGTTCTCCTATCGCGTGCTGCTCAAGGAAGGCCATCCGCTGTACCGCACCAGCCTTCAGGAAGTGTCGCGGGTCGACATCCTCAACCCCCGGCGCATCCGCTTCGTGTTCAAGCGTGCCGGCAATCCGTTGCTGATCCTGCGCCTGGGTGAAATGCCGGTGCTGGCGCAGCACTACTGGAAAGGGCGCGACTTCAAGGCCACCACTTTCGAGCCGCCGCTGGGCAGCGGACCGTATCGCATCGCCTCGGCCACGCCAGGGCGGCAGATCGTCTTCGAACGGGTCAAGGATTACTGGGGCAAGGACCTGCCGGTCAATCGCGGCAAGTACAACTTCGATCGCATGGAAGTCGAGTTCTACCGCGACAGCGACGTGGCGTTCGAGGCGTTCAAGGCCGGCGAGTTCGACATCTATATCGAGCATCAGGCAAAAAACTGGGACACCGGCTACGACTTCCCCGCCATACGCCGTGGTGACGTGATCAAGGCACAGATCCCCCACCAGATCCCGACCCAGACCCAGGGCCTGTTCATGAACAGCCGCCGTCCGACATTCTCGGACGCCAGGGTCCGTGAAGCGCTGGGGCTGATGTTCAACTTTGAATGGACCAACCGCACGCTGTTCGGCGGCGCCTACCAACGTGCCATGAGCTACTACCCCAACAGCGAGTTCTCGGCCAGCGGTTTGCCGGTCGGGCATGAATGGCTGTTGCTCAAGCCCTATCGCGAGCAACTGCCGGCCAGACTCTTTATCGAGCCGTTCAGCCTGCCGCAGACCGATGGCCGTGGCATTCCCCGGGAGACCCTGCGCAAAGCTCTCGGCCTGCTTGCCGAGGCCGGCTGGAAGCTCAATGGCCAGCGCTTGCAAAACGCCACCGGGCAGCCGTTGCGCCTGGAACTGCTGCTGGTCAATCCGAACCTGGAACGCATCCTCCAGCCTTACGTCGAGAACCTGGCCAGCATCGGCATCGACGCGCGGCTGCGTACGGTCGATCGCGCGCAATACAAGCAACGCCTCGACCAGTTCGATTTCGACATGATTCTGATGACCCTCAACCAGACGCTCAGCCCGGGCCTGGAACAATGGCAGTACTTTCACTCCAGCCAGGCCGGGGTCAAGGGCAGCAAGAACTACGCCGGCATTGCCAACCCGGTGGTCGACCATTTGCTCGAACAGTTGCTGGCCGCCCAGACCCGCGATGAACAGGTCGCCGCCGGCAAGGCCCTCGACCGCGTGCTGCTGTGGCAGCACTACATCGTTCCCAACTGGTACCTCAATTATCACCGTCTGGCGTACCGCAACCGGCTCGCCTTCGTCACCACGCCGCCCTACGCCCTGGGCCTGAACGCGTGGTGGCTGAAATCTTCGGAGAAAGATCAATGAAACCCATCCATGCCCTGCTCCTGCAGGCCAGCGGTCTGCTGTTCGCCGGGCTGGCCTGCGCCGCCCCGCAACATGCCGTGACCCTGTACAACGAACCACCGAAATACCCGGCCGACTTCAAACACTTCGACTACGTGAATCCCGAAGCACCCAAGGGCGGGATTTTCCGTCAGGCCGGTTTCGGCGGCTTCGACAGCCTCAACCCCTTCATCAGCAAAGGTGTGCCGGCGGACGATATCGGCATGATCTACGACACCCTGGCCAAACAGGGCCTGGACGAGCCGTTCACCGAGTACGGTTTGATCGCCCGGCTGATCGAGAAAGCCCCGGATAACGCCTGGGTGCGCTTCTACCTGCGCCCCGAAGCACGTTTCCATGACGGCCATCCCGTACGCGCCGAGGACGTGGTGTTCAGCTTCCAGATGCTGACCAAGGACGGTGCACCGATGTATCGCGGCTACTACAGCGACGTGGCCGAAGTGATCGCCGAAGACCCGCTGACCGTCCTGTTCAAGTTCAAGCACACCAACAACCGCGAACTGCCGCTGATCCTCGGCCAGTTGCCGGTGCTGCCCAAGCATTGGTGGGTCGACCGCGACTTCAACAAGGGCAACCTGGAAATCCCGCTGGGCAGTGGCCCGTACAAGGTCAGCGAAGTGAAGGCCGGACGCTCGGTGCGTTATGAGCGGGTCAAGGACTACTGGGGCAAGGACCTGCCGGCCAATCGCGGTTTCTACAACTTCGACGTGATGACCACAGATTACTACCGCGACAACACCGTCGCCCTGGAAGCGCTCAAGGCCGGACAGTTCGACTACTGGCTGGAAATGACCGCGAAGAACTGGGCCAACGCCTACAACATTGCGGCGGTCACCGAAGGTCGACTGGTCAAGGAACAGATTCCCAACGGCAATCCCACCGGCATGCAAGGCTTCGTGTTCAATATGCGCCGCCCGGTGTTCCAGGATGTGCGTGTGCGCCAGGCCTTGTCGCTGCTGCTGGATTTCGAATGGACCAACAAGCAACTGTTCAACGGCGCCTACGCGCGTACCCGCAGTTACTTCGAGAACTCGGAAATGGCCGCCACCGGCCTGCCTGACGCCGATCAGGTGGCGATCCTCGAACCGTTCCGCGCCAAGCTGCCGCCGCAGGTATTCAGCGAAGCCTTCCAGAACCCGACCACCGACGGCAGCGGCATGATCCGCGCCCAGCAACGGCAAGCCTATCAACTGCTGCAGGAGGCCGGCTGGCGTATCGTCGATGACAAGATGGTCGACGCCACCGGCAAGCCGGTGGTGATCGAGTTCCTGTTGGCCCAGACCGAATTCGAACGGGTGCTGCTGCCGTTCAAGCGCAACCTGAGCGACCTGGGCATTGATCTGGTGATTCGCCGGGTCGACGTTTCGCAATACATCAACCGTGTGCGTTCCCGGGACTTCGACATGATCGTCGGCAGCTTCCCGCAGTCCAACTCGCCAGGGAACGAACAACGGGAATTCTGGATGTCGGACGCCGCCGACAAACCCGGCAGCCGCAACTCCATGGGCCTGAAGGATCCGGTGGTCGATCAACTGGTCGAGCAACTGATCAACGCCGATTCGCGCAACAGCCTGGTGGCCCACGCCCGTGCACTGGACCGCGTTCTGCAATGGGGCTATTACGTAATACCCAACTGGCACATCAAGACCTGGCGCGTGGCGTACTGGAACCACATCGGCCATCCAAAGGTCTCGCCTAAATACGACATCGGCACGGCCACCTGGTGGGTCAAGCCCGACATCAAGCCGGCGATAGAAGTCGAAACCATACTGCAGGCCGCTCCTGCGGGCACGGAGTAATCAGATGCTGGCGTACATTTTTCGGCGACTGTTGCTGATCATTCCAACCCTGTTCGGCATCCTGCTGATCAACTTCGTGATCATCCAGGCCGCCCCGGGCGGGCCGGTGGAGCAGATGATCGCCAAGCTCGAAGGCTTCGAAGGCGCCACCAGCCGGATCGCCGGCGGCGGCGCCGAAGTCTCGGTGGCCGGCTCCGCCTATCGCGGCGCCCAGGGCCTGGACCCGGCGCTGATCAAGGAAATCGAACACATGTACGGCTTCGACAAATCGGCGCCGGAACGCTTGTGGATCATGGTCAAGAACTATGCGTCCCTGGATTTCGGCGACAGCTTCTTCCGCGACGCCAAGGTCATTGATCTGATCAAGGAAAAGATGCCGGTGTCGATCTCCCTCGGGCTGTGGAGCACGCTGATCATGTACCTGGTGTCGATCCCGCTGGGGATCGCCAAGGCCAAGCGACACGGCAGCCACTTCGACGTCTGGACCAGTTCGGCGATCATCGTCGGCTACGCGATCCCGGCGTTCCTGTTCGCCATCCTGCTGATCGTGGTGTTCGCCGGCGGCAGTTACCTGGACTGGTTCCCCTTGCGCGGGCTGACCTCGAACAACTTCGATGAACTGAGCATGGGCGGCAAGATCCTCGACTACTTCTGGCACCTGGCGCTGCCGGTGACCGCGCTGGTGATCGGCAACTTCGCGACCATGACCCTGCTGACCAAGAACAGCTTCCTCGACGAGATCAACAAGCAGTACGTGATCACCGCGAGGGCCAAGGGCCTGACCAACCACCGCGTGCTGTACGGCCATGTGTTCCGCAACGCCATGTTGCTGGTGATCGCCGGTTTCCCCTCGGCCCTCATCGGCATATTCTTCACCGGCTCGTTGCTGGTGGAGGTGATCTTCTCTCTCGACGGCCTCGGCCTGATGAGTTTCGAAGCGGCGATCAACCGCGATTACCCGGTGGTGTTCGGCACGCTGTTCATCTTCACCTTGCTGGGGCTGGTGGTGAAACTGATTGGTGACCTGACCTACACCTTTGTCGATCCGCGCATCGACTTCGAAAGCCGGGAGCATTGAGATGAACCTGTCCCCTCTCAATCGCCGTCGCTTTGAACTGTTCAAGACCAACAAGCGTGGCTGGTGGTCGCTGTGGCTGTTCCTGATCCTGTTCGGCGCAAGCCTGGGCGCCGAGCTGATCGCCAACGACAAGCCGCTGGTGGTGCACTACGACAACAACTGGTACTTCCCGGCGCTCAAGCGCTACCCGGAAACCACCTTCGGCGGCGAATTTCCGCTGGAGGCGAACTACAAGAGCCCGTACATCCGCGAACTGCTCAAGGCCAAGGACGCCTGGGTGCTGTGGGCGCCGATTCCCTACAGCTACCAGAGCATCAACTATGACCTGAAAGTCCCGGCCCCGGCCCCGCCATCGACGGATAACCTGCTGGGCACCGACGACCAGGGCCGTGATGTGCTGGCCCGGGTGATCTACGGTTTCCGCATTTCGGTGCTGTTCGCCCTGACCCTGACCGTACTCAGCTCGATCATCGGCGTGATCGCCGGGGCCTTGCAGGGTTTCTACGGAGGTTGGGTGGATCTGGCCGGGCAGCGCTTCCTGGAGATCTGGTCCGGGCTGCCGGTGCTGTACCTGCTGATCATCCTCGCCAGTTTCGTGCAGCCCAATTTCTGGTGGTTGCTGGGGATCATGCTGCTGTTCTCGTGGATGAGCCTGGTGGACGTGGTGCGCGCCGAATTCCTGCGCGGGCGCAACCTGGAATACGTGCGCGCCGCCCGCGCCCTGGGCATGCAGAACGGCGCGATCATGTTCCGCCATATCCTGCCCAACGCAATGGTCTCGACCATGACCTTCATGCCATTCATCCTCACCGGCGCCATCGGCACATTGACCGCCCTGGACTTCCTCGGTTTCGGTTTGCCGGCGGGCAGCCCGTCCCTGGGCGAACTGGTGGCCCAGGGCAAATCCAACCTGCAGGCGCCGTGGCTGGGCATCAGCGCCTTTGCCGTGCTGGCCTTGATGTTGAGTCTGCTGGTGTTCATCGGCGAGTCCGCTCGCGATGCCTTCGACCCGAGGAAGTGAAATGAATCAGCACAATCTGATCGAAGTGCGCGACCTGTCCGTCGATTTCGTTGTTGGCAATCGCTGCCAGCGGGCAGTCGAAAGCGTCAGCTTCGACATCAAGCGCGGCGAAACCCTGGCCCTGGTCGGCGAGAGCGGATCCGGCAAATCGGTAACCGCCCACTCGATCCTTCGCCTGCTGCCCTACCCGCTCGCCCGGCATCCATCCGGCACCATCGAATATTCCGGGCAGAACCTGCTGGACCTGAAAGAAAAAACCATCCGCCACATTCGCGGCAACCGGATTGCGATGATCTTCCAGGAGCCGATGACCTCGCTCAACCCGCTGCACTCGATTGAAAAGCAGATCAACGAAGTGCTGGGGATCCACAAGGGCCTGACCGGCAAGGTCGCGACCAAGCGCACCCTGGAGCTGCTGGAGATGGTCGGCATCCCCGAGCCGCACAAGCGCCTCAAGGCCCTGCCCCACGAATTGTCCGGCGGCCAGCGCCAGCGGGTGATGATCGCCATGGCCCTGGCCAACGAACCGGAACTGCTGATCGCCGACGAACCGACCACCGCGCTGGACGTGACCGTCCAGCTGAAAATCCTCGAGTTGCTCAAGGAATTGCAGGCCCGCCTGGGCATGGCGCTGCTGCTGATCAGCCATGATTTGAACCTTGTGCGAAGAATTGCGCATCGCGTATGTGTCATGCAGCAAGGTTGCATCGTCGAACAGGCATCGTGCGAAGAACTGTTCCGCGCGCCGCAGCATCCGTACACTCGGGAACTGCTGGCAGCGGAGCCCGGCGGCAAGCCTGCAAGCAACGTGATCGGCCCGCCCCTGCTGGCGGTCGAGGACCTGAAAGTCTGGTTTCCGATCAAGAAAGGCCTGCTCAAGCGCACGGTGGATTACGTCAAGGCGGTCGACGGCATCAATTTCAGCCTGCCTCAGGGCCAGACCCTGGGGATCGTGGGAGAAAGCGGTTCCGGCAAATCGACCCTGGGCCTGGCGATTTTGCGGTTGATCGCCAGCAAAGGCGCCATTCGTTTTGAAGGCCGGCAGCTAGACTGCCTGACGCAGCAACAGGTACGGCCGCTGCGGCGGGAGATGCAAGTGGTGTTTCAGGACCCGTACGGCAGCCTGAGCCCGCGGATGTGCGTGAACGACATCGTTGGCGAAGGCTTGCGGATCCACAAGATGGGCACTGCGGCGGAACAGGAACAAGCGATCATTGCGGCACTCAAGGAGGTAGGTCTGGATCCGGAAACCCGGCACCGCTACCCCCACGAATTTTCCGGCGGGCAACGGCAGAGAATCGCCATTGCCCGGGCATTGGTGTTAAAACCGGCGTTGATTTTGCTGGACGAGCCGACTTCGGCCCTCGACCGCACAGTACAACGCCAGGTAGTGGAGCTTTTACGTTCACTGCAAAGCAAGTACAACCTGACGTATCTGTTTATCAGCCATGACCTGGCTGTGGTGAAAGCGCTGAGCCACCAGTTGATGGTGGTCAAGCATGGCCAAGTGGTCGAACAGGGAGACGCGCAAAGCATTTTTGCCGCCCCCCAACATCCGTATACACAGCAGTTGCTGGAAGCCGCTTTTTTGGCACCGGCCACTGCGCAATAACCTGAAAGAGGAGCAACACATGGGTTTTCTCGCCGGTAAGCGCGTACTGATCGTCGGTGTCGCCAGCAAGCTGTCCATCGCATCCGGCATCGCTGCCGCCATGCATCGCGAGGGCGCTGAGCTTGCCTTCACTTATCAGAACGACAAACTCAAGGGTCGTGTCGAAGAGTTCGCACAAGGCTGGGGTTCGAGCCCTGAGCTGTGCTTCCCGTGCGACGTGGCCAGCGATGAAGAAATCGCCAAGGTCTTCGAAGCGCTGAGCAAGAAGTGGGACGGCCTGGACTGCATCGTGCACTCCGTCGGCTTCGCCCCGGGCGACCAACTGGACGGCGACTTCACCGAAGCCACCACCCGTGAAGGTTTCCGCATCTCCCACGACATCAGCGCCTACAGCTTCGTGGCCCTGGCCAAGGCTGGCCGCGAAATGATGAAAGGCCGCAACGGCAGCCTGCTGACCCTGTCGTACCTGGGCGCCGAGCGCACCATGCCGAACTACAACGTCATGGGCATGGCCAAGGCTTCCCTGGAAGCCGGCGTACGTTACCTGGCCGGCTCCCTGGGCCCGGAAGGTACTCGCGTCAACTGCGTATCGGCAGGCCCGATCCGCACCCTCGCCGCTTCCGGTATCAAGAACTTCCGCAAGATGCTGGCCGCCAACGAAGCGCAAACCCCGTTGCGTCGCAACGTCACCATCGAAGAAGTCGGCAACGCCGGCGCCTTCCTGTGCTCGGACCTGGCGTCCGGCATCAGCGGTGAAATCATGTACGTGGACGGTGGCTTCAACACCACGGCCATGGGCAGCCTCGAAGAGTAATTTTCGGTCAGCTAAAAAACCCGCCTATTGAGGCGGGTTTTTTTTTACCAGAAACCATGCGATCAACATCAACTTTGAACCCCTATGACTTTAGGGTGCTTCTCTCCAATGTACGGCCCCAGATCAGCGGCAAAGATGATTCGGCCACTTTCACGCTGAACAATGCCGTCACTCAAATAGCCTTCAGCATGTCTGGATATCCCTTGCTCTGCGAAATCCTTATCGAGCACACCCGCTTCGCTGACACGCAGCCAGAACAACGTTTGCTGATCACCATTAAAGGTGTAACCGGCAACCACGATTTTCCTGTCTGACTGCACAGCAATGGACATGGGAAAAACGGAGGGTACGTCCAGATTGATCAATACCGTTTTCCCACTGTTAAACGAAAAATCTACGGAGCCATCAGCCAGCAGGCGGTTCACTGCAAGGTAACCCACACCGCCGATCGTTCTGCTCGATGAAAAAATCACTTTGTCTTCATGCACCTGCATTTGGCCATGACGACTGTAGTCGTCTGCTTCCCAATACCCGTCCGTCGCAAACGCCCGATCCAGCTCGCCTTTCGGTGTATAGCAAGCTAACGCAGACCTTGGGTTTGACTGGCCTTGATCCACACGGTCAAGGCTTCCGAATACAACAATGCGATTGTCAGGCAAAACATCGACACTCTGGATCTTCGAATTGTCGCCGTTGAATCGCACTTCGCGTGTTCCAAAATCCAGGTCGGGCTTGCCAGACGCATCAAATCGATGCAGCAATCCCACCTCCTCTAGAAATGAGCCATCAAAGGAACTCAACAAATAACCGGAAGCCAGCAGAAGTTGACCATCAGCGCTGATGTATCCCACCGGAGCTGGAGTGGTCAAGGCATGATCCGGGGGTACGGGATCAACCGGAAACGGGAGAATCTTCTTGCCGAAGATCAAATCCGGGGTGCCGTTTTCATTGAATCGCGTTACAGCGACACGCCTCATGAATGGGTCACTGCCCGTTGAGCCGATCAACAGGAGCTTGCCATCGGCTTGAGCCAATAGTTGTGTGGGCCTGGCGTCTGTGTTTGCTTCAAATTGCCATTTTGTAACGCCTTCCTTTTCGCCGAACTCAGGATCGGGTGAGCCATCAGCCATTGCTCGACGCAACCAACAAAAACGACCCTGATAGACGACGTAAACAAGTTTCCCCTGGCTGTGTTCAACAACACATCGAGTCGAGCCATGGCTCCCGCCTGGAATATTGATCAAACCCATCTCGGCAAAGCTCTCATCCAGCTCACCCGCCTTTTTTGGTGTATCCGCTCGTGCAGTCATGCTCCCATCCTCTGAAATGTCAGATTCTTATCTGCTGACAAATCACTTTGAGGTAATGGGGAATCGACAACTACTGTCATAAATGACAGTTAAAGCGTCTTTAGGAGCCAAAAAACTGTCCTGATAGCCCATAGAGTGTTCACGCGTCCATGAAGCAAGCAGCGAGAAACTCAGGACCATTCGGACTGCTCGCGAAGAGGCCCGCCAACACAACACCGCCCTAACGGCTCATCACCCGCTCGGCCTCCTCCAGCAGCTCCTCGATTGAGTCATGGACAATGGGGTCATATTCGACCTGGGTCACACTGAACCGAATGTCATAACTGCGATGCGCCATGGCGTTGCGTTCATCGAGTATCTCATTGAGCCGTGCCTTGATCGCCTCAATCTCCACGGCGCTGGAACCGGTCAGCAGCGCCACGAACCGATCGCCTTCGAGTCGGCCGACCACATCGTTTTCACGAAAGCCGATCCGCAGGACATCGGCGAACGTCTTGAGCGCATCGTCACCTTTGGCCCGGCCATACAGATAGCAGATGCGTTTGAATTCATCGAGGCTGAAGTACAGCAGCGTTGCCGACGTCTCCAGCTCCCGGCAAGCCTCCAGCGCGAGCCGGGCCAGTTCGGTGAAGCCGTGGCGATTGGACAGCAGCGTCAGCTCGTCCATGCTCGCCATCTGCACGCCTGCCAGTTCTCGTTCGGCCTGGCGAGCCAATTCGCGCAGCCGTTCGCGTTCTTGCTGTGGCGTGAGCAACGGGTTGGCTGATCGGCCCGATTTGCCCGTTTTGCCTGAGATCAACATCGTTCACTCCTTGGCAGGTATGTACGTTAGAGTCGCCCGTACCCGCATTGACTCCCTGTTAGCGCGCCGCTGGTCAGCTACCGGCCACCGGGCACGGCCCTCCTGCATCGGCCCAGGTTTTGAACCGGGCAACGAAGATATCGTGGGGCACTTGCACCGGTGCGCGATTGCCGCCGGGATTCCAGCCCCACAGCACCAGCTTGTCGTCGCTGACGTGCTTGATCAGCGCCGCGAAATCCCGATCGCCGTTGCTGGAGCGATCCTTGATCATCGCGCACAACTTGTCCGCTGGCAGGCCGATCCAGGCCATGCGGTGCGCGGCCGGTGGCAAACTCCAGTGCGGCGCCCCGGGTGGCGCGTGGGGACCGTAACTGGCCGGCGGATTGTTTTGCGCATGGCAGGTTGCACAGGGCAGCCCCGCCGAGCCCTTGCCGTCCATGCCCCGCACGACACTCATGGCGTGGGGCACGCCGGCATCGAATTGCAGCGGCGAATCCCCGGGAATGTGGCAGTTCTGGCAACGGGGGCTCTGGAAGACCTTCTGCACGGTGTCGAACGCCTGCAAGGCCTCGCGGTCATCGGCGAACACGTGCGATGCGTAGGCTATGAGACAGACCAGGATCACAGCCCCAAGCAACCAGTGATGTCGTTTCATCTCACACCCCCGACAACTGCAAGGGCAGCTCCCGCAGGCGCTGCCCGGTCAAAGCAAATACCGCGTTGGCCACCGCCGGCGCCATGGGTGGCACACCGGCTTCGCCGATACCACCGGGCTTGTCGCTGCTGGGCACGATATGCACTTCGACCACCGGCATTTCGTTGAGCCGCAGCACCTGATAGTCGTGATAGTTGGACTGCACCACCTGCCCGTCCTTGAGTGTCAGCTTGCTGTGCAGGGCGAAGCTGAGGCCAAAGGTAATGCACGACTCCATCTGCGCGGCGATGCTCTGGGGGTTGACCGCAATACCGCAGTCCACCGCGCACACCACCCGGTGCACGCGGATGGCGAGGTTGTCCTGGGACACCTCGGCCACTTGGGCCACGTAGCTGCCGAATGACTCATGCACCGCCACACCCAGGGCGTGGCCGTCCGGCAGTGGCGCGGTCCAGTTGGCCTTCTCCACCGCGAGGTTCAGCACACCGAGGTGGCGCGGATGGTCCTTGAGCAAGGTGCGCCGATATTCCACCGGATCCTTGCCGGCCGCCGTGGCCAGTTCATCGATCAGCGACTCCATGACAAACGCAGTGTGGGTGTGCCCCACCGAACGCAGCCACAACACGCTGATGCCGGTTTTCGGTGAGTGCAGTTCGATCTGGTGATTGGCCAGTCCTTCGAAGTATGGGCTGTCGGCCACGCCTTCGACGGAGGTCTTGTCGATCCCGTCCTTGACCATGCTCGCTTCGAGCGAGGTCCCGGCCATGATCGACTGTCCGACCATCACATGCTTCCAGGCCAGTGGCAGGCCGTCCGCGCCCAGCCCGATACGCGCATG
This sequence comes from Pseudomonas sp. GM74, assembly GCF_000282455.1. Lineage (GTDB taxonomy): Bacteria > Pseudomonadota > Gammaproteobacteria > Pseudomonadales > Pseudomonadaceae > Aquipseudomonas. The sequence continues at coordinate 5,064 of NZ_AKJG01000100.1, read as the reverse complement.
GTGGAGGAACGCCGAGCGGTAATAGCCGCCGCGGATGTCGTCTTCCCGCGCCCACACGGTTTTCACCGGTGCACCGGCGGCCTTGGCGACATACACCGCTTCGCTGACGAAATCCGACGTCGGATTGGCCCGACGCCCGAAACCGCCACCGAGAAACTCGGTATGGATCACCACTTGTTCCGGCTTGAGCCCGGTGATTTCCCCGGCGACCATCTGGTCCAGGGTCTGGAACTGGGTGCCGGTCCAGATTTCGCATTTGTCCTGGGTGATGCTCACCGTGCAGTTCAGCGGCTCCATCGGCGCGTGGGCCAGATAAGGCACGCTGTATTCAACGTCGATTTTCTTCGCCGCTTTCGCCAGCGCAGCCTGGGTATCCCCCGCCTGACCGGCGTTCAGGCCGGGGGTGGCAGCGAGTTTGCGGAAGCTCTCCAGCAGCGCCCGGCTATTGAGCCCGGCGTTCGGCCCCGGGTTCCACTCGATTTTCAGCGCATCGCGCCCCAGCTTCGCCGCCCAAAAGTGATCGGCAATCACTGCGATGCCTGTCGGCACTTGCACCACTTTGTGCACACCCGCAATCGCCAGCGCTTCGGCGCCTTCGAAGGATTTGACGCTACCGCCGAAGGTGGGTGAACGGGCGACCATCGCAGTCATCAACCCGTCGAACTGCACGTCCATGCCGAATTTCGCCCGCCCAGTGATTTTCTCCGGCGTGTCCAGACGCTTGGTGGGTTTGCCGATCAGCCGCCAGTCTTTGGCGTCCTTGAGTTTGATCGACGCCGGGTCCGGCCGTGGCAACTGCCCGGCGTCATCGGCCAACTCGCCATAAGTTGCGCGATGCTCACCGGCAATGACTACGCCAGATTCTGTATGAATCTCGGATGGAGCGACATTGAAACGCTTGGCCGCCGCATCGATCAACATCAAGCGCGCCGCCGCGCCGGCCTGGCGATAACGGTCGAACTCCATCCAGGTCGAGGTCGAGCCGCCGGTGATCTGCATCCCGCCAAAGCCAGGCAGGCCGTAATCGGCGGCCGACGCCGGGGAATGCTCGACGCGGATCTTCGTCCAGTCGGCGTCCAGTTCTTCGGCGATCAGCATGGTCAGGCCGGTCCAGATGCCCTGGCCCATTTCCGAGTGGCCGAGCAATACGGTGACGCTGTTGTCGTTGCCAATGCGCAGGAAGGCGTTGGGTGCAAACACATTGCCCTGATTCTCCGCGCCCATGGTGAAACGGTGGGCACCGGGCATGGCAAATGCCACCACCAGCCCGCCCCCCAGCACGGCACTGCCCTTGAGAAAACCACGGCGCGATAACGTGTTGATGCTGTTCATGGCCGCCTCATCCCAGCTCGGCGGCGCGCTTGACCGCCGCGCGTATCCGCGGGTAAGTGCCGCATCGGCAGATATTGCCGGACAGTGCCTGATCGATGTCGCTGTCGGTCGGTTTCGCAATTTTCGCCAGCAACGCCGCTGCCGACATGATCTGCCCGGACTGACAGTAACCACACTGGACCACGTCGAGTTCTGCCCATGCCTGCTGGACCGGGTGCGAACCGTCCGCGGAAAGGCCTTCGATGGTGAGAATCTTTTGCCCATGGGCCACGGCGGTGGCCGGTGTGATGCACGAGCGCAGCGGTGCGCCATCTACGTGCACGGTGCAGGCTCCGCATTGGGCGATGCCACAGCCGAACTTGGTGCCGGTGAGGTGGGCGACATCGCGCAAGACCCAGAGCAGCGGCATGTCGGCGGGGACATCCAGCTCCTGATCCTGGCCATTGATGTTCAGGGTCAGCATGGCGCGGTTCCTCAGACTCAGGGTGATCTGAAGGGGCGTCGCTGCGGCCTTGTAAAACCTGCGTGCGCCTCGGGCTATCCCTTCAGCTAAGCGCAATTTTCCCGGCAGGCCGTGGCGCATCGACCACCGGTCATGAAAAGGCGCCTCGAAGAGCGGCCCTGAAGGTCTTCGCTAGAGCCTCGGCCCCAATAAAATGCCGGTGTAGCGCCAGACAAAAACACCAAACGCGCTGCACCACAGCAACGCCGACAGCGCCAGTCCCTGACTGGAAAACGGTACCAGCCACACTCGACAAGCACCCGCCAGCAACAACAGGGCAAACCCCGCAACGATCGCCTTTGACGGCTGCAACAAGCGCCCGGTATGCCCCAGGCTGACCCGCGCAATCATCGCCAGAATCAACCCGCCGATGCCGCCGACGGCCAGCGAATGGGTGGCCAGGCTTTGTTGCGGCACCCAACCCAGGTGCCACAGCGCCATGGTCAGCGTCGCCAACGCGAGCCAGGCGTAAGCCAGGTACAGCGACCACAGCAGCGGCACGCGCCACAGGCCGCAATCATGCCAGCGCCACAATCGCAGCAGATGCAAGCCGCTGATCAATGCAAACACCAGCGCCAACCACACCCGTGGGACGTCATTCAAACCAGCGGCAAAGGACACCGCCGCCAGCATGGCGCTGATCAGCAACACCTTGCCCGGCAATGGATGGGCCGCAGGCGTTGCGGGCCGGTTCAGGCCGCGCTGGATAAAGAACGGAATCACCCGCCCGCCGATCACGCTCATCAGTGCGCCCACCAGCCACAAGGCAGCCAGCACGCCATGGCGTTGCAGATTGGCGTCATCAACGGCAAATCCCGACAACGTCAACGCCTGACACCCGGCCAGCAGCATCACCATTAACAGAATCGGATAATTCTCGCGCTTGCCCGCGGCCAGCAGATCGCGCCCCAACGCCCACGCCAGCAACGGTAGAAACGGAACCTGCAAGGCCAACAACAAGGACGCCGGTATCGGCAGGCACCAGGCCAGCCGCGCCAGTAGCCACACCAGCACCAGGCCGATCAGCGGCCAGCCCTTGAGCCCCGGCCGGCCGGTCCAGTTGGGCACCGCCGTCAGCAGGAACCCGGCAATGATGGCCGCGGCAAATCCGAAAGGCATTTCGTGCCGATGCCAGGCGAGCATGCCACCCACCGGTTGCGCACCGGGCAAGCGGCCGTACAGCCACAAGGCCCAGATCGCAATGGCGAGAGCCGCGAACCCGGCCCCGGCCAGAAAGAAGGGTCGAAAGCCCAGGCTGAAGACCGGTGCAACGGCAAGCCGACGCATCAAGCCACCACTCGGGCCGGGAATTGGCTCAGGTGATACGCCCCGGGCACACGGCTCGACCATTGAAGAACGTTCCGAGGGTTGCTGAAGAAGTTGAACATTGTGCGTACTCCTGATGGCGTTCAGTTGTACCTTTGCTTCTTCAAGTCCCGTGCCAGTTTTTTACCCCTTCAGATCCAGGCACTTGCGCATATACGAGTCATAAAGACCCACCACAAAAATAGTCTGTTTGACTCCATTAAAAGTCATTATGACTACACCCACTGAACCCTCTGGCAATTTTCTCGATCTACGGTACGGCCAGACGACCAGAGGCTGACTACGCTGAAAGTCCGGAACATGCGTTACCTGCAGAGGAGCTGGCACCATGCTACGCGTACAAAAACTCACGCCTTGCCTTTGGTTCGACGATCAGGCCGAAGAGGCGGCGAAGTACTATTGCTCGATCTTCGACCACTCGAAAATCACTGCCATCACCCATTACGGCCACGCCGGATTCGAGTTCCACGGGCGACCCGAGGGTTCGGTCATGACCGTCAGCTTCGAGCTCGACGGGCAGAGCTTCACTGGGCTCAACGGCGGACCGCTGTTCAAGTTCAGTGAGGCGGTTTCGTTTCAGGTCAATTGCCTGAGCCAGGAAGAAGTCGATCATTACTGGGGCAACCTGTCGGCCGGTGGCGCGCCCGAGGCCCAGCAATGCGGTTGGCTCAAGGACAAGTTCGGGCTGTCGTGGCAGATCGTCCCCGTCGCGATGATGGACATGATCAAGGACCCCGACACGAAAAAATCCCAACGGGCCATGCAGGCGATGATGCAGATGAAAAAACTCGATATCGCCACACTGCAACGAGCCTTTGACGGCGAGAGCTAATACACTCGGGCGCTGACCTGCCGAGGAGTGAGCATGAAGCACGCCGTTGCCAAGAACGCCGACAAGGCCCCGCGCTTCTGGCGCGATGATACCCTGCCCTTCATCGAAGCCCGCTCCATCGCCGACGGGCGCGAAGTCTGCTACACCCGGCACGCCCACGAGCACTTTTCCATCGGGGCGATCACCGCCGGGCGCAGCACCTATCTCCATGAGCAGTCAGCCTTCGAGGTCAGCGCCGGCACGGTGGTGCTGATGAACCCCGGCGACGTCCACGCCTGCAACCCGATCGAAGACCAACCCTGGTCGTACCTGATGCTGTATGTCGATACGCCGTGGCTGACCGATTTGCAGCATCAGCTCGGCTTCAGCGATGCCGCGGCGTTTCGCCGCTTTTCCCTGACCCACACCCGGGACGCCCAGCTGTTTGCCGGCCTCGCGGGCTTGTATGAAGTGCTGGTCGACCCGCAGCAGGATGTCCTGCGCAAGCACAGTGTGGCCGTGGAGTTTTTCACTGACGTGCAGCTACGACTCAACCCGGTCGATCAGCCGCTGCGCGAACCCAACTTCAAACTCGAGCGTGCTGCCGATTACATCCGCGAACACTGCACGCAAACCCTCAGGCTCGAAGACATTTGCGAGGCGGCGCAATTGTCGCCGTCCTACCTGATCCGCGCCTTCAAACAGCATTACGGCATGACGCCCCACGCGTTCCTGGTGAACCGGCGCATCCAGTTCGCCCAGGATCAATTGCGCAGCGGCAAGCTGATCGCGGACGTGGCACTGGAGGCGGGGTTTGCCGATCAGGCGCATTTTCAACGGGCCTTCAAACAGCATCTGGCGGCGACGCCGGGGCAGTATCGGAGGTGATACCCGAGGCTTTACCTAGATCTGTGGTTTGGTTAAATCTGTGGCGAGGGAGCTTGTCGGATCGCCGCACCGTCCCGCTCGGCGGCGAAGCCGTCGCAAAACCTGCCTACATCATTTATCTGAAGAAAAGCGGGGGCCGCTACGCAGCCCAGCGGGAGCAAGCTCCCTCGCCACAAAACCTGCAGTGGCTGCCATTACGGCAGGA
>NZ_AKJG01000099.1 GCF_000282455.1 Pseudomonas sp. GM74 | reverse complement strand
CAGCCGAACGCAGCCTCGCGGGCTCGGCAGCTGCTACAAAGGGTGTCGTGGCTGAAATTGCTTAACTGACTGGCATCAGGCGTGATTAGCCGTTTTTTTATTACAGGCCGCTGGATCATTGCTGAAAAGAAAAACGGCGCGTGATCAAAGCCCCGCGCCGTTTGTGTTCAATCCTTTCGCTCAACTTTTAGCCTGCAACGCCTTGGCCATTTGCAGATGATTTTGCAATTTAGGCAGGGTTTCTTCGGCGAACGCCTTGATCTGCGGTACGTCGGTGGTCTGTGCTTCCTGCTGCAGCTGATCGATGGCTTCCTGGGTGGTCTTCACCTGACTGGCGGTATAGGCCTCGTCGTAGGTCGCCCCGTCCATGACTTGTGGCATCAGGGCCTTGGCCTTTTCGACAATTTCTTCGCGTGGGGCCACCGGCAAATCCAGTTGCCTGGCGATTTTCGCCAGGTGCTGGTTCGCGGTAGTGCGGTCGTTGATGACGACGATGGTGTAATCCTTGACCTCTCTGGATTCGGACTTCTGGTGCGCCAGTCGGCTGGCTTCGATATCCGCCATGCCTTTGGCCGAGGCCTCGTCGATGAATTCGGCGAGCGACTGGGCAAAGGCACTGCTGGCAAACAGGCCCAGTAACGTGGCAAAACTGGCATTACATAATCGGGTGGCCATCCGGTTCATGGTCGCGCCCTCCTCTTTAAATTCAAACGGGAGCTTTCGCCCCCGCCTCTCAATCAAAACCACCTGCATCCTTTAACGGGATTTCTGACCGCCCTTGCGACCCATGTCGGGTTTCGTCGGGTCTTTATCGACGGTCGTGGAAGTGGTTTTCCCACCCTTGCGACCGGCTTCAGAGGCCTTCGTTCGATCGTTGGCGAAGTTCCCTGAGTTCGAGTTTCTGGAATTAGGCATGATTCTCTTCCTCTTGGTGGTAGTCGCGGCGAGCGTACGCCCGCATAGAATCTGAATTTGCGCGCCCAAAAAGGTTTAGAAAATTACGTGGAAACTACGACGAACGGTGCCCGGGTTTTCAGACCGGTCGCAGGTGATGCTCGCGCTTGGCGCAGTACATCGCCTCGTCGGCATGCCGGAACAATTGCTTCTCTTCGGTGCCGTGATCGGGGTATCGGGCGACGCCGATACTTGGCTGGATGTTCAGGCTGTGCCCGTCCAGTCGCAGGGGCTGGGCCAGGACCTGACGGACTTTCTCGACCACGATGTCGGTATCGTCTGCCGCGTGAATGCTGTGCAGCAACACCACGAACTCATCACCGCCGATGCGGGCCACGGTGTCGGTTTCCCGCACACAGCCCTTGAGCCGGTTGGCCACCGCTTGCAGCAGCATGTCGCCGACCGCGTGGCCATGGGTGTCGTTGACTTGCTTGAAGCGGTCGAGGTCGACGTACAACAGCGCCATGCGTCCGCCGTCCTCGCGGGCCGCTCGCATCGATGCCTTGAGCCGTTCACGCAGCAGCTCGCGGTTGGGTAACTGGGTCAGTTGGTCGTACTGGGCCATGTGTTGCAGGCGGGCGTGCAATTGCTTGCGCTCGATGGCGGTCGCGACCTGAGCGCAGACGTATTGCAGCAGTTCCTTGTCTTGCTCGGTGTAACGCTCGCCGCCCGGAATGCTTTTGACGATCAACGCGCCGATGGTGCCGTTTTGCGAGTTTAGCGGCACACCCAGCCAACAGGGTGCGTTCTGCTCGTCCTGCAGCATTTCGAAGCCTGCAGGAGGTGGGCACTGGTCCGGGGTCAACAGAATCGGCAGGCCCGTGCGAATCACCTCGACGCACAGGCGCCCGGTCATGGTTCCGGGCTGTTCGGGCTGTGGCTCGTGGTCATCGACGTGATAAGGGAAATTCAGCTGAGCGCAGTGCTCGTCATACAGCGCCACGGAAAAATTCAGTGCCGGCAGCCATTCGCCGATGATCATGTGGATGCGTTTGAACAACGCCAGCAGATCCTCTGCCGCATGGGCCGCCTCGGAAATCGCATACAACGCTGCCTGCCGGGATTCGGCCTGCTTGCGTTCGGTGATGTCGCGAGCAACCGCGATGCGCAACTGATCGTCCTCGGACCAGCGTGCCGACCAGAGGATGTGCACCACACTGCCATCCTTGCGCAGGTACCGGTTTTCGAAGTTGAGCTTGGGTTCGCCGCCCATGATTTCCCGGGCGGCGTCGAGGGTGCGCTGACGATCGCCCGGGTGCACCATGTCGATCATCGCCTCGCCGATCATCTCATCGGCTCTGTAGCCGAAAATGCGCTCGCACGCCGCGCTGACAAAGACAAAGCGGCCCTGTTTATCCACCGCACAGACGGCGTCCAGCAACAGATCGATATAGCTCACCAGCGGCGCGGAATTCCGGTTTTCCATGGTTCAGCGTGGGTGTCCCGATAATGCAGCGCTCAACAATCATCCCTGCCCTTTCAGTCTTGCATCCTTGTGATCACATTCATGCCTTGTTCGGCATCAGCCCCGGCAACGCATGTACCAGCGCGTTGATGGCGAAACCGATGAACATCACCCCGCACAACCGGGTGATTGCCAGTTCATGACGCTGGTACAAGTTGCGCACCCGCCGCGCACCGACAACGCCAATGAGAATAGCGTAGGCGAGCAACCCGCCGACGAAACTCAGGGCGATCAGCGCCGGCAGCATTGACCAGTTGAGCAGTTCCGCGCGGCTCGACAGCAGTGCCGTGAACGTCGCCACCGCCACCGGATAGGCCTTGGGGTTGGTCAGGCCAAACAGAATGCCGTGCCAGAACGGCTGCCGCGCCGGGCCCTGCGGCTCACCGGCACTGCTGCGTCGGGCGCGCACCGCACGCCAGCCGAGCCAGAACAGGTACAGGCCGCTGAGCACTCCGAGCACGTCGAACGCGGTACTGCCGATCTCCCGCGCACCGACAATCGCGATCAGCGCCGTGCTGCACCAGACCACATCGCCGAGCAAATGCCCCCCCAGAAACCCCGCCCCGGCCCGCCGCCCATGGGCTGCGCCAATGCCGAACACCGCCAGCACCCCCGGCCCCGGGGTAATACCGTAGATAAAACCCGAGGCAAGCACGGCCATTAGCAACGATGGGGTCATGGGGAATCCTTTTGAACTGCCTGGTGAATGGTGGCCAGTCTATATCAGGTCTTAAGCTGTCGACTGCCTGATCGCGACAGAAACTCTTCAACGCTGGGTCCCCTCCCCAATCCTCTGATTCAACCAATTCAACGCCTGATCCCCACCCCGCCGCTTGTGCCACACCAAAACAAAGGTGAACGACGGAATCTGAAACGGTGGTGGCACGACGATCAATGTCGACTCATCGATGTCGCGCAAGGCCCGGGACGCGACGGTGAGAATCAGGTCGGTGCCGCTGATGAGCTGCGGGGCCACGCTCCAGTGCGGCAGGCTGACGGCAACACGTCGGCGTTCACGCAAGGCCGTCAGCGCCCGCTCGATTTCCGGGGTGCCGCTGCCGCGCATCTCCAGCAGCACATGGGGCCGAGCCAGGTAGGCAGGCAGATCGAGGACACCATCGGCGGGCAGGCTGTTGCGGTCCACCAGGCAGGCATAGTGCTCTTCGAACAGCGGTGTGCTGCGCAATTCGTTGGGCATTTCCGGGAATACCCCGACGGCGACATCAATATCACCGTTGAGTACCCCTTCGAGCATGCTTTCGCGGCTGCCGTGGCTGATTTGCAGGTCGATACCCAGCGCTTCGCGGCGCAAGGTTCGGATCAGTCCCGGCAGGACAATCGCGGCGCCGTAGTCGGACATCGCCAGGCGGAAGGTCCGCCGGGTGGTCGCGGGATCGAAAGCGTTCGGCGCCAGCAACGCTTGCACCTGGGCCAGGGCTTCGGCCAGCGGCGCCACCAGTTCCAGCGCTCGCGCAGTCGCTACAAGGCCGGCACCGGCGCGCACCAGCAGCGGATCGCCAAGCAGGTCACGCAATCGCGCCAGCGCATGACTGACCGCTGGCTGGCTCAAGTGCAGACGCTCGGCCGCCCGGGTCACGTGTTGCTCGCAGAGCAAGGCGTCGAGGATTACCAGCAAATTGAGGTCGATGCGTCGTAGATCATTCATCTGCTGCATGTTCTGGATAACAAATCGGAATTTAAATCTGCGCGACGAATACCCTAGAGTCCAGCAAAACCTGTTGGAGATCGATCATGAGTACGTTGCATTGGGCCGGTCTGATGGGGTTGGCGATGATCGCCGGGGCGGTGGTACCGTTTCAGAGCGCGATCAACGTCAACCTCGGGCGCGGGTTGGGCCATCCGTTGTGGGCGACGCTCGCCTCGTTGCTGGTGAGCGTTATCGTGCTGTTGCCGATCATCGTGGCGATGCGCTTGCCGTTGCCGTCACTGGCATTCATCAGCAAGGCGCCGCTTTGGATATGGGCCGGTGGCGCTTTTGGGGTGATTTTTATTTCCCTGGCATTGGTGCTGCTGCCCAAGCTGGGTGCCGCGGGGTTCATGGCATTGGCGCTGGCGGGGCAAGTGGTGGCGTCGTTGTTGCTGGATCACTTCGGCTGGTTTGGGTTGCTGGAGCGACAGGTTACCTTGCCGAAGGTGTTTGGGGTGGTGCTGTTGATGGCCGGGGTGGTGTTGATTCAATTTTTTGATGCACCGGCCAAGGGGTTGGCGACGGCGGGTTGAGGGGACAACCGACGGTACGCTGGTGTTTTCCAGTCAGCCTTCGCGAGCAAGCCCGTTCCACAGGAAGTACGCGGTCCTTGTGGGAGCGGGCTTGCTCGCGAAAGCGGTCTGTCTGGCAAAGTAGATTTCAGGCCTTGTCGAGGGTGCGCAACTTCTGCGGCAACCCCCACAGCAACAGCGCCACCGCAATCAGCGCACACACACCAATGACATACAGCGCCGGCGTAGTGCTGCCGGTCAGGTCCTTGATCCGGCCGACCATCACCGGGCTGACGATGCCGCCGAACTGGCCCAGGGTGTTGATCACCGCGATCCCGCCGGCAGCGCCCGCGCCGGCACCGGCCAGCAGTTTCGGTGGCAGGGTCCAGAAGCTCGGGATGGAGGCGATGATCCCGGCACCGAGCAGGCCCAACGCGACAATCAGGAAGGTCGTGTGACTGGCGAAGATCCCCGCGCTGAAGAACCCGACCGCACCAACCGCCACCAGACCGGCGACAAACTTGCGTCGCTCGCCAGTAGCATCGGACAGGCGTCCGATCACCACCATGCTGATGGCACCGCAGATATAAGGGATGGCTGTCAGCAAGCCGATCATCACCGGGCTTTCAGTACCGGCGCTGCGGATCAGTTGCGGCGCCCAGAAATTCAAGCCGTAAGACGCCACCTGGATCAGGAAGTAGATCAGGCCCAAGGTCAGAAAGCCCGGAATCCGCAGCGCAGCGAGCAGCGAGCCACCGCTCTTGTGCGGCTCATGCTGGGCGATGCGGCTTGCCAGCAGGGTCTTCTCCGAGGACGTCAGCCAATGGGCGTCTTCGATGCGGTCCTTGAGCAAAGTCAGAACCAGCAAACCGAGGCCGATACACGGCACGCCACCGAGCAGGAACAGCCAGTGCCAGCCACGCATTTGCAGCACGCCATCGAGGTGTTGCAGCACCAGGCCCGAGAACGGCGCGCCCACCAGGCCGGCGAACGCCGATGCAAGGAACAGCATTGAGGTGATGCGCCCGCGATAGTGCTGCGGAAACCACAACGTCAGGTAATACAGCACGCCCGGGGCGAAACCCGCCTCCATCGCACCAATCACGAAGCGCAGCACGTAGAACTGCCATTCGCTGTTGACGAACACCATGGCCGCCGTGGCCAGGCCCCAGGACATCATGATCCGGGCGATCCAGCGCCGGGCGCCGACCTTGTACAGCATCATGTTGCTCGGCACTTCGAAAATCACATAGCCGACCACGAACAACCCGGCGCCCAGGCCATAAGCGGTATCGCTCAGGCTCAGGTCGGCCTGTAGCTGAAACTTGGCGAAGCTGATGTTGATGCGGTCGAAAAAAGCGAACAGGTAGCAAACCATGATCAGCGGCATCAGCCGCCAGGCGACTTTGCTGACCAGGGCTTTTTCTTCGTCGTGGCTAACGGCCGGGCTCGCGCCGGCCTCCAGTGCATTAAGGCTCATTGCGTTTCTCCAGGCGGACTTCCCGTGGGTGTCCGATTGTTTTTGTTATCTGGTTGAGGTGCTTTTTACTGTGGGTGCGGGTGGGGTCAGGAAGGTACGGGGTGCAGGTCGCAATTACGCCCTGCCTTGGCCAATTGGCCCGGCACTTCATGGCCGAGCAGCGCCGGAAGTCCTCGGGACAGTTTCAGCAGCAGCGGCAAATCGATACCGGTGTGGATGCCGATTTCATCGCACAGGTTCACCAGATCCTCGGTGCAGATGTTTCCCGACGCTCCCGGCGCAAACGGGCAGCCGCCAAGGCCGCCGAGGGCTGCGTCGAAACGTCGGGCACCGGCCTCGTAGGCGGCCAGCACGTTGCACAGGCCAAGGCCGCGGGTGTTGTGAAAGTGCAGGGTCAGGTCCGCCGGCGACACCCGTTGCAGCACCCGGCGCACCAGCTGCTCGACCTGACGCGGATTGGCCATGCCAGTGGTGTCGGCCAAGGTGACGCCCTGGATGCCGAGCTCCTGATAGACCTCGACGATTTGCAGTACGCGGTCCTCATCGATCGTGCCCTCGAACGGGCAGCCGAAGGTGGTGGCGATGCTGCCATTGAGTCGCACGGGGCTTTCGCCGACGTACTGCACAATCTCGCCGAACGCGGCCAACGAATCTTCACAGCGCATGCGCATGTTCGCCAGGTTGTGGGTCTGGCTGGCGGACATCACCAGGTTCAGCTCATCGGCGCTGCACGCCAGTGCCCGCTGCGCGCCCTTCAGGTTGGGAATCAGCGCGACGTAGATCACCCCCGGCTGCCGGGTGATGCCCTTGAACACCAGCTCGCCATCGCGCAGCGCCGGAATGGCCTTGGGCGACACGAACGAACCGGCTTCGATGCGGCTGAATCCGGCCTGCGACAATTGATCGATCAGGGCAATCTTGTCGTCGGTTTCAACCCAGGTCGGCTCGATTTGCAAACCGTCCCGCGGGGACACTTCCTGCACGATAAGGCTGTCGGAATAATCGGTGATCATTGCACCACTCCTTCGACTTTCAGGCGTTCGATGTCCGTCGCGGTCAGGCCCAACTGCGCGAGGATGCCATCGGTGTGCTGGCCCAGCCCGGGACCGGACCAGTTCACGCCGCCAGGTGTCTCGGAGAGTTTTGGCACGATGCCCGGCATCTTCACCGTGGCGCCACCGGGCAGCTCGGCATTGAGCAGCATGTCCCGCGCCTGGTAGTGCGGATCGGCGACGATGTCGGCCACCGAGTAAATGCGCCCGGCCGGGACTTCGGCGGCTTCCAGCGCGGCCAGTACCTCGTCGATGGGCAGGCTGCTGGTCCAGTGGGTGATGGCGGCGTCGAGCAGGCTGCTCTTGGCTGCACGCCCGTCGTTGTGGGCGAATTCCGCTGCCTCGGCCAGATCGGCGCGGCCGATGGTTTGCATCAGACGCTTGTAGATCGGATCGCTGTTGCCGGCAATCACCACATAGGCGCCATCGGCCGTCAGGTAAGTATTGGACGGCGCGATGCCCGGCAAGGCGCCGCCGCTGCGTTCACGCACATGGCCAAGCATGTCGTATTCCGGCACCAGGCTTTCCATGACGTTGAACACGCTTTCGGCCAGGGACACATCGACGATCTGCCCACCGCCCTGCCCGGTCTTGACCCTTAGCAACGACATCAGCGCGCCGATCACCGCGTGCAGCGACGCCAGGGAATCGCCAAGGCTCACACCGACCCGCGCCGGTGGCGAACCGGGGGTGCCGGTGGTGTAGCGGATGCCGCCCATGGCTTCGCCGATGGCACCGAAACCCGGACGATCGCGGTACGGACCGGTCTGGCCGTAACCGGAAATCCGCACCAGCGTCAGGTTGGGATTGAGCGCGTGCAACACGTCCCAACCCAGGCCGAGTTTTTCCAGGGCGCCGGGGCGCAGGTTCTCGATCAGCACATCGGCGCTGGTCGCCAGTTGCTTGACCAGCTCAATGCCTTCGGGGGATTTGAGGTTCAGCGCCAGGGACTTCTTGTTGCGCGATTGCAGGTACCACCACAGCGAGGTGCCTTCATGCAGCTTGCGCCATTTGCGCAGGGGATCGCCCTGGCCCATGGCTTCGATCTTGATCACCTCGGCGCCGAACTCGGCCAGCATGCGCGCCGCAAACGGCGCGGCGATCAGCGTGCCGATCTCGATCACTTTGATCGCACTCAAGGGGGCAGTCATCGCGGGGTACCTCTTGTTCTTGGAATATGGGCCAAGACTAGAGGAGCGGTGTCTGAGGAATCCAACCTTCAGTTGGCAACGGGCGTTCGCGAAATGCGAACGCCCGGGGAGATTACTGTGACCTCATGGCCGCCTTCGCGAGCAAGCCCGCTCCCACAGGGATTTTCAGCGCTACACAGATCCAGTGTGGGAGCGGGCTTGCTCGCGATGAGGCCGGCACAGTCAGCGAAGAACTTTCAGGTTCAACCCCGCAAATGCTCAAACAACATCCGGCTCACCGGCGACAGCAACGCCTCATCGCGCACCACCAGAATCAACGCCCGGTCCGACCATTCGTCCGTCAACGGCACCGCGTGCAAACCCAGTGCCCGGCCAAACAATTCAAAGGCGCGCTGCGGAAGGATGCCGATACCCATGTTGGCCTGGACCATGCGGCACATCGCATCAAACCCCGGCACATGAATACGAACCCGCAGCACCTTGCCGGCTTCGCGGGCCGCTGCGTGGGTACGCATGTTGATCGAACTGGCGGCATGCAAGCCAACGTAATCACTGCCCAGCGTATCGGCGAACGCCACGCCCGACCGGCTCGCCAATGGATGGTGCGGGGGCATCAACACCACCAGTTTGTCCTGGCGATACAGCACGCTGTGCAGGCCCTTGATATCGCTGTCGATGGAACAGATCCCGAGGTCGGCCACCCCGTCGAGCACGCCCTGAATCACCCCGGCGCTGGGGCGCTCTTCGAGGTCGGTCTTGACTTGTGGGTGACGTTCGGAAAAATCCCGCAGGTCCTCGGGCAAAAACTGAATGATCGCCGACAGGTTGGCGAGCATCCGCACATAACCGCGCACACCGTGGCTGTGTTCCCCCAGTTCAAGTCCCATTTTCTCGACGTTGAACAACATCTGCCGGGCATGGTGCAGCAGGGTTTCACCGGCAGGCGTCAGGGACATGCCCTTGGCCTGGCGCACGAACAGACTGATGCCCAGCGCCTCCTCCAGCTCCATCAAGCGCTTGCTCGCCGCCGAGACGGCAATCGCTTCGCGCGAGGCGGCACGGGTCAGCGTGCCCTCTTCATGCACGGCGACGAACAGTTGCAGAGTGATCAGGTCGAGACGGCGGATCAGGCTTTTTTGCAGCATCGGGTACTCGGCGAAGTCGGCTCAGGCGAAGTCGCAGCATAGCGTTCTTCGCCCGCGTCGTGCCGTGGTCCGGGCACCGGTCGTGATAAAGTCGCCGCCCACAGACCTTTTGCCGTGAGACGAAGACCGCAATGACCGATTTCCAGGATGTCGATGCTCAACTTGAAGACTGGAACGCCTTGCGCAGCACCGCTTCGTTCAGTGGTTTGCTGGTGGGTAACGGTGCCAGTCGCGCGGTGTGGGACGATTTCGGCTACGAGTCGCTGTTCGAAAACGCCCGCACCGTTGAAGAAAAACCCCTGAGCCCGTCCGAGCTGAGCGTGTTCGATGCCATGCAGACCCGCAGTTTCGAGCAGGTACTGAGCGCCTTGAAAACCACCAGCCGGGTCAACAAGGCCCTGGCCGTCAGCTCCGCCGCCCCGCGCAATCGCTACTACGCGATCAAGGAAGCGCTGATCAATACCGTGCATGCGGTGCATATCCCGTGGCGGCTGGTGGTGCCTTCGACGCTGGTTACCATCAATCAGGAACTGGCCAGTTACCGGACTGTGTTCACCACCAATTACGACTTGCTCAACTACTGGGCGGTGCAACACCAGCCGGAGGCGATCACCGATCTGTTCCAGGGCGCCGAGCCCGGTTTCGACCTGAGCGACACGGCCACCGATAAAACCCGGTTGCTGTACCTGCACGGCGGTCTGCATCTGGTGCGCAACCAGGACGGAACGGCGCGCAAGCTGATGTCGACCGAGGGCACGTTGCTGGGCAATTTCGCCATCAACAACACGATCAAGACCCTCGACGACGTGCCGCTGTTCGTCAACGAAGGGTCGAGTGCGGACAAGCTCAAGACCATCCGCAGTTCGGACTACCTGTCGTTCTGCTACGAGCAATTACTCGGTCACGGCCAGGCGCTGTGCATCTTCGGCCATGCGCTGGGACAGCAGGACAGCCACATCATCCATGCCTTGCGCCTGGCAAAACCTCAGGTGGTGGCGATCTCGATTTACCCGCGCAGCAAGGCATTCATCCAGCACCAGAAGCGGCATTACGCGAAGGTGTTCGAGGGGACGGGCGTGGAGTTGCGGTTTTTTGATTCGAAGAGTCATGCGCTGGGTGGCCCCAAGTTATCGGTTCCAGTCGAAGTTTAGTACTGGCCGATCTGACGCTTTCGCGAGCAAGTCGAATCGTCGCACCGCCGCTCCCACAGGGGATGTGTGTTGATCTCAAAGCACCGGCAACGTCTTGTCCTTGACCACCTTGGACGAGCCGTTGGCCTTCACACTGGCAATGCCTTTCTCCATGGCGGCATCTGAGGAATAAGCCTCGCTGCTACCGATGATCTCGTGGTTGCCGGCCTTGAGGTTGAAATACGGGTGGCCATCCTTGGTGGTTTTCTTCTCGTAACGCTCATCCAGCTGGCTGTTGGACTGGACCGAGGCAATGCCTTTGTCGGCGGCGGCGTGGGTGGTGTACAGCTCGCTGGTCAGAATGGTCTCGGCGTTGGCCGCCTTGAGGACAAACCTGAACTGACCATTGCTGCTTTTGCTCACTTCGTACCATCCGGACATGCTGTTTCTCCTTGGCGATTGAGAGGTTGTGCGCTTCACAGTAAAGACCAAGCCGGGATTTCTGTCGCCTGTACGG
The DNA here is from genome assembly GCF_000282455.1 of Pseudomonas sp. GM74. Classification (GTDB taxonomy): domain Bacteria; phylum Pseudomonadota; class Gammaproteobacteria; order Pseudomonadales; family Pseudomonadaceae; genus Aquipseudomonas. The sequence continues at coordinate 27,733 of NZ_AKJG01000099.1, read as the reverse complement.
CCCCTTCGCGGGCAAGCCCGCTCCCACAGGTTCAGCGTAATCCCTGTGGGAGCGGGCTTGCCCGCGAAGGGGTCGACGCAGTTTTGACTACTTCACCACTGCCCGCACCACCGACAACTCCGGCGCCGACGTGCGCCGCTGGCTCAGATACCGGGTACAACTCACCCGCAGGAACGAAGCGAAATTGACCACCTCGCCGCGGTAGTCCATCACCTCTTCATACAGCTTGGCGATCAACTGATTGGTAGTCATGCCGTCGACCTCGGCGATTTCGCTGAGGATGTCCCAGAACTGATTCTCCAGCCGCAGGGTGGTGACCACCCCGCAGATGCGTAGCGAGCGGGAGCGCGATTCGTACAGTATCGGGTCGGCTTTGACGTACAACTCGCACATGGACATGTCCCTCGTTACAGCGTGATTTTGGTACCCAGCAACCCCAGGAAACCGGCCAGCCAGTTCGGGTGCGCAGGCCAGGCCGGAGCCGTGGCCAGATTGCCCTGGACATGGCCGTCCGTCACCGGAATATCGATATAGGTACCGCCAGCCAGACGCACCTCCGGAGCGCAGGCCGGATAAGCGCTGCATTCGCGACCTTCGAGAACACCCGCTGCCGCCAGCAACTGCGCGCCATGGCACACAGCAGCGATCGGCTTGCCGGCCTTGTCGAATGCACGCACCAGCTCCAGGACTTTTTCGTTCAGGCGCAGGTACTCAGGCGCGCGGCCGCCCGGAATCAACACGGCGTCATAATCGGCGGCGTTGACCTTGGCGAAATCGAAGTTCAAGGCAAACAGGTGACCGGGTTTTTCACTGTAGGTCTGGTCGCCTTCAAAGTCATGGATCGCTGTGCGCACGGTCTGGCCGGCAGCCTTGTCCGGGCAGACGGCATGCACCGTGTGGCCGACCATCAGCAGCGCCTGGAACGGCACCATCACTTCATAGTCTTCGACGTAATCACCGACCAGCATCAGAATTTTTTTAGCAGCCATGGGGAGGACTCCTCTGGAAAATGCGTGGGCATGCAGGAGTATTCAAGGTAGTCCTTATCCGGCGGGTCGGGTAACAACCGGCTACTACGAACACACGACCCCCGTAGGAGCTGCCGAAGGCTGCGATCTTTTGATCTTGATCTTGATCTTGATCTTCAGTGATCTGTTTAGCAGCGAATTTAAAAGCAAGATCAAAAGATCGCAGCCTTCGGCAGCTCCTACGCGTTGCTCGCATTACTCGCAACTGTACGGATAAGTCTGTGCCTAGCTGTAACAGCGGTTTACCCCGGCTTTATGGCTAGATAAAGGCCTCTTCCCCCCCCCCAAGACTCTGGTTGCCATCATGTCCTCGCGCGAAAACACCGGCATGGCCCTGGGCCTGCTCGGCGTTGTGATCTTCAGCCTCACCCTGCCCTTCACGCGGATCGTCGTGCAGGAACTCCACCCACTGCTCAACGGCTTGGGCCGGGCACTGTTTGCGGCGGTTCCGGCGGCGTTGCTGTTGCTGTGGAACCGGGAAAAATGGCCGACCTGGAAGCAGGTCAAAGGCCTGACGCTGGTGATGGCCGGGGTGATCCTCGGTTTCCCGGTATTGTCGGCCTGGGCCATGCAAACCTTGCCGGCATCCCACGGTGCGCTGGTCAACGGCTTGCAGCCGCTGTGCGTGGCGCTGTACGCCGCGTGGTTGTCCCATGAGCGGCCATCGAAAGCCTTCTGGGCCTGCGCCGCATTGGGCAGTGCGTTGGTGCTCGGTTATGCACTGATCAGCGGTGCCGGCAGCATTCAGGCCGGTGACTTGCTGATGCTTGGCGCCATTGCAGTGGGCGGATTGGGCTATGCCGAGGGAGGCCGACTGGCCAGGGAGATGGGTGGCTGGCAGGTGATCTGCTGGGCGCTGGTGCTGTCGACACCGGTGCTGATTGGGCCGGTGGTGTATCTGGCACTACAACATCAAGGCGAGATTTCCGCCAAGACCTGGTGGGCCTTCGGTTATGTCTCGCTGTTTTCGCAATTCATCGGCTTCTTCGCCTGGTACGCCGGGCTGGCCATGGGGGGCATTGCCCGGGTCAGCCAGATCCAGTTGCTGCAGATCTTCTTCACCATCGCCTTCTCGGCGCTGTTCTTCGGTGAACATGTGGAGCCGATTACCTGGCTGTTTGCGGGCGGGGTCATCGTGACGGTGATGCTGGGCCGCAAGACCGCAGTCAAACCCAGTGTGGGAGCGGGCTTGCTCGCGAATACGGCCCCACATTCAACACCGATATCGACTGACCCGACACCTTCGCGAGCAAGCCCGCTCCCACAGAATCAGAGGTAGCCGTCGGAGCGCAACAGGGTTTCCAGGCAATGCTCGCTGATGTGATAGAAATCCTTCAGCTCCTGAATCTTCGCCAGCAACTGGGCCGGGTCCACCGGCTCGGCGCGTTTGACCGCCAGGATCATCTTGTTCTTGTTGGTGTGGTCCAGCGAAATGAACTCGAACACCTTGGTCTCGTAGCCGCAGGCCTCAAGGAACAACGCGCGCAAACTGTCGGTGACCATCTCGGCCTGCTGGCCCAGGTGCAAGCCGTATTGCAGCATCGGCTTGAGCAGCGCCGGGCTCTGGATTTGCAGGCGGATCTGTTTGTGGCAGCACGGCGAGCACATGATGATCGAAGCACCGGAACGGATGCCGGTGTGGATCGCATAGTCAGTGGCGATATCGCAGGCATGCAGGGCGATCATCACGTCCAGCTCGCTCGGCGCCACGCTGCGCACATCACCGCACTTGAACACCAGGCCGGGGTGTTCAAGCCTGGCGGCGGCGGTGTTGCACAGGGTGACCATGTCTTCACGCAGTTCGACGCCGGTCACCTCGCCTTCGGCCTTCAAGGTGTTGCGCAGGTAATCGTGGATGGCGAAGGTCAGGTAGCCCTTGCCCGATCCGAAGTCCGCCACACGCACCGGCTTGTCCAGCGCCAGGGGGGACGAGGTCAGCGCATGGCTGAACACTTCGATGAACTTGTTGATCTGCTTCCACTTGCGCGACATCGCCGGGATCAGTTCATGCTGCTTGTTGGTCACACCCAGGTCGGCGAGAAACGGCCGGCTCAGGTCAAGAAAACGGTTTTTCTCACGGTTGTGCTCGGCCGAAGGCACTTCGCGCAATTGCTGAGGCTGGCTCTTGAACAGCGATGATTTGCCCTTTTTGCTGTATTCGAGCTGGGCTTCGTCGGTCAACGACAACAAATGCGCATTTTTGAACGATGCCGGCAGCAGCCCGGCAATGTTCGCCACACCTTCGACAAGCGGCAGGTTCTTGGTGATATCGCGGGTCTTGTAGCGGTAGACAAAAGACAGGCAAGGCTGCGCCTTGACAGTCACGGGCTTGATGATGATCCGCTGCAGGTCCGTTTCATCGCCCACGTACTTGGCCAGCACCAGTTTGATGAACGCGTTGTGCTCGAGACTGGCTTGCAGCAGGTCGATGAACTGGGCGTGATGATCCGGCACGAGGCTGGCGGGAGTGGCGGTGACGGACATGGAAAAGCGGCCTCGGCAATACGAATCGGGGGGATGCCGGGTATTTTAGGGGGGACGAGGGTTTTGGGCACGGGGTAATTTTACGCCAGGTCCCGTTCCCGCCAATCGGGACCTGAATCCAACCGTCGCTACCTCAGGGCCCCACCAGCCGAAGTTTGCGATTGGTCGGCGAATTAATGACGAACTTGACGATCAACCCTACCGGCACCGCCCACGTCAGACCGTTGGCCGGATCAGTGACCACGGCGACAGTTTCGGAACTTGCATCCAGATCCAGACGCCGGCGATCGTTGCTGGATTTGAGCAATCCGTACGCGTGGCCGACCAGCCGCTCCGCCTGGTGCATCGGCATATCCAGACTCTGCAAATGCCTCACCGCACGGCAGAACAGCACTTGATCATCAATTACACCCTCGCCCTCATGACGGGCCAGAAACGCCTGCGCCAAGGTCAATAGCTCCTCATTCAATTGGGCCTGTTCACCAACCTCCTTCATGCTCAAGACTCCTGTTGCACTTGCACCGCCGGAGCACTCTCGGCGACAGGCCGCGCGGCGCGGCGCAAGTCAGGTCCGGCGCACGGCAGGTGCACGGCCGGATTGGGCATGCCACTGGGGGAAAGCTCATGGGTCATTTCGAACTCGGCCCGCACCGACCAGCCACAGGCCTCCGACGTACATTGCAGGTACGCCACCCGCAGGAAAATATGCCGTCCTTCGCTGGTACGTATGCGCATCCGGCTCAAGCAGTGCGGGCACACCATCTTGTAAGTACTCATACTTGCTTCCCTTGGGCTATCCGGTGGTAATCGAATTGATCAAACGCAATACTGCTTGAAACACAATTCGTAAAAGACCGGTGCTGCAAATAACGTCCGCCAGACAAAAGGAAGTGCAACGGGCGGACACGTAATAGATACGAGGCAAGCTCGTAGGAAATCACCCTGATACCATTAGGAAGTTTCGACATCGTATTCTTCTGATTCACTGTTGATGATTGATTACTTACAAGAAAAAAAGTACTCATTACGCATACGTTAAGCACTCAAAAAGCATATGTCAAAAGGAAGAGGCTCAAATTGCGTAGCAAAAAATCACAAGCTGTTTTGGCTCGCCTGAAACAGATTACGGGCACAAAAACTGACGCATCCTTGTCTTCTGCGTTACAGATCAGCCCGCAGACACTTAGTAGCTGGAAAGGCCGCGACAGCACGCCATACTCATTATGCGTAGATATTGCACAGGCTCGTGGTATCTCCCTCGACTGGTTGCTGCTGGGCGAGGGGCCGATGCTGCGGCAAACGCCTCTAAACGCCCCTGCAAATGTTGCGCAAACGGCAACAACGCAGGAAAGCACCATCCTTTCGCTGTGGCGATTGCTAGATGAGAATGACCGCTGCGCAATACAAAACGCATTGGAGGAAAAGCGTCGCCTGCGGGATCTGGAAACGCAACTTTCGGAAATGGCCGCTATCCTGGCAACACTTGGATACTCGAACAAAACCTGACTTGAAGTCCGACGTTTCAATGCTTGAAGGCATGCCACAAAACAATAATGTTGCCATTACTGCGAACAATCATTACGCATGAAAAAACACTCACCACTGCATGCCATGGGCTCACCGGCAGGAATGCCAGCAATACATCGATGCCGGCAAGGCAAAACACTGCGCCACACAAACTGATCAATATCCTGTCGCACCAGTTGTAATGTTGTTCGTCGCGCTGGTAACACGCCAGCCTGAACGCACTGATCAGGTGAGCCACGCTCGTCACCCACACCAGAGTCGCCATCTCAAAGGTCATTACCCTCGCCCTCTGAGATGACGAAGGATGTCACCGAGGCCAGCGCCATCGATCCACTGCATGAGCTTGATGCTGATGGGAATAACCAGCAACGCGCACAGAAAAGCAGTCACACCGGCTGTCAGAAAAGGCGCCAGTGGCCGGGCGACCGGGGCAAACAGGTAACCGACACCCGCAGACAACAGCCAGGAGCCGATACGTTGCCAGGCCTTGAAGTTGGCGCGAGTGGTAGTGACCAGCCACGCGCCAAGCGTCGCACCGAACAGGACTTCTCCATCGATAACCGGCAACGTCGCAATACCCAACCCCACCATGAGCCCGCTGATACTGTTGTAGGTCGAATCAGTCAGGCTCATGGATTATCTCGCGACTGCGATGGCTCAACAGTGATGGCCCCCAACTCCAACGCCTTTAAAACGGCAGCGTTACGAGATCTGACGGCAAACTTGCGGCGAATATTGGAGAAGTGGAAGTTGATGGTGGATTCCGAGCAACTCTGAATCCTGGCGATTTCCCAGGTCGTTTTGCCTTTGAAGCACCACTCCAGGGCCTGCGTCTCTTTCGCTGTCAGTTGCACCGGCGAAGCAAGCATTGCGCTACCGGGGAAATCCTCCACTGAGATATTCAGCGATTGTTGCGTTTTCATTAAAACTCCCTCTACACAGAACGCCCATCGCAGGGCGTGCATCATGTGAGAGATGTTGAAGACAAGCTCCCCGGCGGACAACGCTTGGGAACTGTATCGCAGCGCACTACAAAAGCAGATGAAGCCCCGGCTTAACCCAGCACCACCAGACGATTGGGCAGTTCGTTGCGCACATGGGTCACCGGCACATGCACCTTGAGCAACTCTCCACAGGCCTCGACGCAACTGACAAAGCCCTGCAGCGTCTGCCCCTGTTTAACCTGCTGGGTGAACGTCGCGACGATCGCGTCCCAGTTCTTGTTGTCCAGGCGACTGGAAATCCCTTCATCCACCAGGATCTCCACATAACGCTCGGCCTCGGATACGAAAATAAGCACGCCGGTGCTGCCCTCGGTGTGGTGCAGGTTCTGCTCCAGGAACTGCCGGCGCGCCAGGTTCGAGGCGCGCCAGTGGCGCACCGAGCGCGGGATCAGATGGGTGGTGACTTTCGGCAGGCGGAACACCAGGCACAGCACGATGAAGATGGCCCATTGCACCAGCAGCAGACTGTGCAGGGTCAGCCAACCGGTGAAGTAATGCACGATGCCCGGTACCAGCAGCGCCAGCAGGCTGGCCCACAGCAACGGGATGTACGCATAGTCGTCGGCGCGGGCCGCGAGCACGGTCACCAGTTCGGCGTCAGTATCGCGCTCGACCCGGGCAATGGCCTCGGCCACCTTGCGTTGTTCGTGTTCAGTCAGTAATGCCATGTCGTGAAGTGCCTGCTCGTTTTTATTATCACCAGCCGCCGGACGAACCGCCTCCGCCGAAACTGCCCCCGCCGCCGCTGAAGCCTCCCCCTCCACCGCCGCCAAATCCACCACCGCCAAAGCCGCCCCCGGATCCACCGGAGCCGCCCCGGCCCGCGGGAAGGATACCGAGCATCTGGCACACAAAAACAGTCAGGATGAGCAACATCACCAAAAACACGAACAAACCGGGATGCCGCGCGATGAAATCGTCCCCCGGATCGCCTCTGGAGTCATACGCCGTGGAGGGTTCGTCCAGGGGGTTGCCGCCCAGCACCACCAGCATCGCCGCCACGCCGTCACTGATGCCTTTACTGAAATTGCCGGTCTTGAATGCCGGGGTGATGACCTGGTTGATGATCACCGAACTCTGGGCATCGGTCAGGCGGTCCTCCAGGCCGTAACCGACTTCGATGCGCAGCCGGCGCTCGTCCCGGGCGATGATCAGCAAGGCGCCGTTGTTCTTGTCCTTCTGCCCGATGCCCCAGTGGCGGCCGAGCTGGTAACCGAAATCGGCGATGTCGGTGCCTTGCAAATCCGGCAACGTCACGACCACAAGCTGTTCGCCGGTGGCTTGCTCATGGGCCTGAAGTTGTTGGCTGAGCTGCTGGCGCACCGATGGCTCGATCATTTGAGCATTGTCGACCACCCGCCCGGTCAGCGCCGGGAAGCTCAGTTCGGCCCGGGCAGCGATCGCCACCACCCATAACATCAGCAACAGGCCTGTTTTCAAGGCGCCCATGGACAACCTCTTGCGTGGTGACGCCGATGAGCGCTTTTCAGAATTTGACCTCGGGGGCTTTTTCCGAACCCGGCGTGGCTTCGAAGGTCTCACGCATCGGCAGGTCGCTGTACATCACGGTGTGCCACAGGCGACCGGGGAACGTGCGGATCTCGGTGTTGTACTTCTGCACCGCGAGGATGAAATCGCGCCGGGCCACGCTGATGCGGTTCTCGGTGCCTTCAAGCTGCGATTGCAGGGCGAGGAAGTTCTGATTGGCCTTCAAGTCCGGATAACGTTCGGAGACCACCATCAAACGGCTCAAGGCACCGCTGAGCTGGTCCTGGGCCTGTTGGTACTGCTTGAGCTTTTCCGGGTCATCCAGGGTCGAGGCATCCACCTGGATCGACGTGGCCTTGGCCCGGGCCTCGATGACGGCGGTCAGGGTTTCCTGCTCGTGGGCCGCATAGCCCTTGACGGTTTCCACCAGGTTGGGAATCAGGTCGGCGCGCCGCTGATACTGGTTCTGCACCTGGCCCCAGGCGGCCTTGGCCTGTTCGTCCAGGGTGGGGATGTTGTTGATGCCGCAGGCGGTCAGCAACGTGGCCAGCATCAGCAGCGTGACGACCTGCAAACGCGAGCGGTAGGTTGGACTTACATTCATCAGGGTGATGCTCCCTTGTGCATTTCATGAAAAAACCGGCCGTGAAACCTTCTGGACCGGCTCTTGGGGCATAATCGCCCGCGCCTCTGGATTGCAACGGGCCGATGGGCTAAAAAGAGGCCCTGCGCGAAAACGCATCCGCCATCTGGCTGTGGTTTTTTGGCTCTGGTCTTTTGAGCCGGCACCCGAACAACAATAGACGCTCCCTAAATTTTGGCTGGCCGGCGTGTGCATCGCCGTTTGGGCCCTTGAGAAAACTATTCATGAAGAAGCTGTGTTTGCTGGGCCTGTTCGTCAGCCTGGCCAGTCATAACGTATTGGCCGCCACGACGCCCGCACCCCTGGAGAACAAGGAAGCCTTCGTCAGCAACCTGATGAAGCAAATGACCCTCGATGAAAAAATCGGCCAGCTGCGCCTGATCAGCATCGGCCCGGAAATGCCGCGCGAAATGATCCGCAAGGAAATCGCGGCAGGTAATATCGGTGGTACGTTCAACTCGATCACCCGCCCGGAAAACCGGCCGATGCAGGACGCGGCCATGCGCAGCCGTCTGAAGATCCCGATGTTCTTCGCCTACGACGTGATCCACGGCCACCGCACCATTTTCCCGATCCCCCTGGCCCTGGCCTCGAGCTGGGACATGGATGCCATTGGCCTGTCCGGGCGCATTGCCGCCAAGGAAGCCGCCGCTGACAGCCTCGACATCACCTTCGCGCCGATGGTCGACATCTCCCGCGATCCGCGCTGGGGCCGTACTTCCGAAGGCTTCGGCGAAGACACCTACCTGGTGTCGCGCATTGCCGGCGTGATGGTCAAGGCGTTCCAGGGTACTGGCGCGAACGCCGCCGACAGCATCATGGCCAGCGTCAAGCACTTCGCCCTGTACGGCGCGGTCGAGGGTGGCCGCGACTACAACATAGTCGACATGAGTCCGGTCAAGATGTACCAGGACTACCTGCCGCCGTACCGCGCCGCCATCGATGCCGGCGCTGGCGGGGTCATGGTCGCGCTGAACTCGATCAACGGCGTACCGGCCACCGCCAACACCTGGCTGATGAACGACCTGCTGCGCAAGGAGTGGGGCTTCAAGGGTCTGGCCGTCAGCGACCACGGGGCGATTTTCGAGCTGATCAAGCACGGCGTTGCCGCCGACGGTCGCGAAGCGGCGAAGCTGGCGATCAAGGCCGGCATCCACATGAGCATGAACGACACCCTGTACGGCAAAGAGCTGCCAGGGCTGCTGAAGGCCGGCGAGATCCAGCAGAGCGACATCGACAACGCCGTGCGTGCGGTGCTCGGCGCCAAGTACGACATGGGCCTGTTCAAGGACCCGTACCTGCGCATCGGCAAGGCCGAGGACGATCCGGTCGACACCTACGCCGACAGCCGCCTGCACCGCGCCGAGGCCCGTGATGTGGCACGCCGCAGCCAGGTGCTGCTGAAAAACCGCAACGAAACCCTGCCACTGAAGAAGACCGCGAAAATCGCCCTGGTCGGTCCGCTGGCCAAGGCGCCTATCGACATGATGGGCAGCTGGGCAGCCGCCGGTCGCCCTGCTCAATCGGTGACCCTGTTCGACGGCATGAGCAACGCCCTGGGCAGCAAATCGACACTGATCTACGCCCGCGGCGCCAACATCACCAGCGACCCGAAAATCCTCGGTTACCTGAACTTCCTCAACTTCGACGCCCCGGAAGTGGTGGATGACCCGCGACCGGCGAAGGTGCTGATCGACGAAGCGGTGAAAGCGGCCAAGGATGCCGATGTAGTGGTTGCCGCCGTCGGCGAATCCCGTGGCATGTCCCACGAATCGTCGAGTCGTACCGACCTGAACATCCCGGAAAACCAGCGCGAGCTGATCCGTGCCCTGAAGGCCACCGGCAAACCGCTGGTACTGGTGTTGATGAACGGCCGTCCACTGACGATCCTCGAAGAGAAGGAACAGGCTGACGCGATCCTCGAAACCTGGTTCACCGGCACCGAGGGCGGCAACGCCATCGCCGACGTGCTGTTCGGCGACTACAACCCGTCGGGCAAACTGCCGATCAGCATCCCGCGTTCGGTAGGCCAGATTCCGACCTACTACAACCACCTGACCATTGGCCGGCCGTTCACTCCGGGCAAGCCAGGCAACTACACCTCGCAGTACTTCGATGACACCACAGGTCCCCTGTACCCGTTCGGTTACGGCCTGAGCTATACCGAATTCAACCTGAGCGACATGGCGCTGTCGTCGACCACGCTGAACAAGACCGGCAAGCTCGACGCCAGCGTCACGGTGAAAAACACCGGCAAGCGCGACGGCGAAACCGTGGTGCAGTTGTACATCCAGGACGTGGCAGGCTCGATGATCCGCCCGATCAAGGAACTGAAGAACTTCCAGAAAGTGATGATCAAGGCCGGCGAACAGAAAGTCGTGCACTTCACCATTACCGAGGACGACCTGAAGTTCTACAACACCCAGCTCAAGTACGCGGCGGAACCGGGCAAGTTCAACGTGCAGATCGGCCTGGATTCACAGGACGTGACGCAGCAGAGTTTTGAGTTGCTGTAATCCCGAGACACCGCAACAACCCTGTGGGAGCGAGCTTGCTCGCGATAGCGGCCTGACAGTCAACAGCGATGTTGAATGTTGAGCCCTCATCGCGAGCAAGCTCGCTCCCACAGTGGTTTTCAGTGTTCAAAAGATTGGTATCAACCCCTCCGATCCAGCAGATTCACCACCACCCGATCCACCCATCCCCACACCCGCTGCTTGACTCGCCGCCACAATGGCCGGCGTTGCCACTCCTCCAGGCTGACTTGCTCACTCAACCCGAAGTCCCGTTCGAAACTCGCCGCCACCGAGCGGGTCAATCCGGGGTCCAGGGCTTCCAGGTTGGCTTCCAGGTTGAAGCGCAGGTTCCAGTGATCGAAATTGCACGATCCGATGCTCACCCAGTCATCGATCAGGACCATTTTCAGGTGCAGGAAGCACGGCCGGTATTCGAAAATCTTCACCCCCGCCTTGAGCAGTCGCGGGTAGTAACGATGCCCGGCATAGCGCACGGACGGGTGATCGGTACGGGGCCCGGTCAGCAACAACCGCACTTCGACGCCCCGGGCAGCTGCCCGGCGCAGGGAGCGGCGGACTTTCCAGGTCGGCAAAAAGTACGGCGTGGCTAGCCAGATCCGTCGTTGACCGCTGTTCAGGGCACGCACCAGCGATTGCAAAATGTCCCGGTGTTGGCGGGCGTCGGCATAGGCCACCCGGCCCATGCCCTCGCCTATGGACGGCACCCGTGGCAGGCGCGGCAGACCGAAATGCGAGGCCGGTCGCCAGGCACGTCGATGGCGGTTGGCAATCCACTGACGATCGAACAGCAGTTGCCAGTCGAGTACCAGCGGGCCGGTGATTTCCACCATCACTTCATGCCATTGGCTGACGTCTTCCCCCGGTGTCCAGAACTCGTCGGTGACACCGGTACCGCCGACCACGGCCATGCTCTGGTCTACCAGCAACAGTTTGCGATGATCGCGGTAGAAGTTGCCGACCCAGCGTCGCCAACTCAGGCGATTGTAGAAACGCAGTTCCACCCCGGCTGCCGTCAGCCGCTGACGCAAGGTCAGTGTGAAGGCGAGGCTGCCGTAATCATCGAACAGGCAGCGCACCCGCACCCCGCGTTCGGCGGCCTGAACCAATGCCTGGACCATGGCTTCGGCGCAGGCGCCCGCCTCCACCAGATACAGCTCCAGTTCGACCTGCTCTTCAGCCCGGGCAATCGCCACCAGCATGCGCGGAAAAAACTGCGGGCCATCGACCAGCAGTTCGAAGTGGTTGCCTTCACGCCACGGAAAAATCGCTCCGGCCATGTCAGCGCGCCGTGAAAATCAGCACCGCACCCACCGGCACCGAAAGACTGATGGCCGAGAGGCCGGCCATTTTGCGCAACGCTTCCAGCCCTGGAGCCAAATCGAAATCCTCGGCATTGATCACCAGCGGTTCGAGGGTCACCACCTGAAAGCGCCGGTCATCGAGACGGGTCGCCAGCAACTGTGCGTTGTATTCGTGTTGCTTGCCATGCAGGTCGACGGTCAGTGGCAGGCGCAATTCCAGCTGTGCGCCGGGAGCGAGATCGTTGATCGGGCGCAAATCGATTTTCGTGGTGATCAAGGCGTCGGGAAACCGGTCGACCTGGAACAGTTCCTTGCGCATGCGCTCATCGCGCAACGGGATGCCGCTGTTGATCGACTCCAGTTCGACTTCCACCTGCGCCAACCCCTCGGGGTCGACCTTGCCGTGCAACACCAGAAAGCGCTGCACTTCGGAAACATTGGCGTTTTTGGTGCTGACAAACGACAAGCGTGAAGACTCGCCATCCAGGTACCAGTCGGCACGGGCCGACAACGCGGCACCGGTCAGCAGCAGGAAAGCGAGGGTTTGAAGGGTGGAGCGCTTGAACATAGAGACTCGTGGGGCAGATAAACCTGTGCTGAACCTTAACCGGCCCTCAGCGCATTGCAAGCCGTCTATTACTCCAAACCTGCCTTTGTGGCGAGGGAGCTTGCTCCCGCTCGGCTGCGAAGCAGTCGCAAAACCTGCAACCGAGTGCTGTCTGAAGAAACCGAATGGCTGATTTCGGGACGGTGCGGCGGTCCGACAAGCTCCCTCGCCACAATAGCCCTCGCCCGGCCTCACGATTTCATCGCAGTCAGGGTTGCAAGCGACAGCCCTGGCGCTCGCCGATCCACACGGCGCTGTTGCTGCGGCCCATGCCGCTGACCGTTATGCGCTTGGCACTCGGGTCATCGCTAAAGCCGCTGGCGGGCAGCCATTGCTTCACATAGCCGCGGCAGTACCGGGTATCGTTACCCATCACGTAGCGGCACGAACAGTATTCCTTGGCGGTGTAGGCGCTGATGATGTCGGGGAACGCCCACAGCGCCACCCGCTCGTGCCAGACCCAGCCGAGCAAGGCGATCAGCAGGATCAGCAACAGGGAACTGACCGGTCGACGGCGAATGAAACCGCTCATGGCTGCACCTTCCCGGCAAAGGCCTTGAGCGTGAGCTGGAGCAGTTGGTTGTGCCGGTAACTGCCGTCGCGGTCATCGCCGTAGCGGACGATCACCAGTTGTTCACTGGGGATCACATACATCGCCTGACCCCAATGCCCCAACGCGGCGAAGGTGTCGGCGGGGGCATCGGGCCAGGGTCGTGCCGCGCCCCCGACCGCTCGATTGAGCCACCAATGGCCGCCGGGCACCGCATCGTCTTGACCGGCATGATAGTGAGCGAACGGCTCGCGGTTGAACGCCACCCAGTCCCTGGGCAGCAATTGCTTGTCTGCCCAGCGCCCCTCGCGGGCCATCAACAGACCGACCCGGGCCAGATCCCGTGCAGTGAGGTAGGCATAGGACGAAGCGACTAAAGTGCCCGTGGCATCGGTTTCCCACACGGCCTGACGAATGCCCAGCGGTTCGAACAGCGCAGTCCACGGATAGTCCGGATAGCGACTGGGGCCGACGATGGTTTTCAATGCGGCGGACAACAGATTGCTGTCACCGCTGGAGTAGCGAAACGCCTGGCCCGGCGCCGCGTACGCCGTATGGGCCGCGGTGAATTCGGCCATGTCGTGGTGACCACGGGTGTAAAGCATGGCCACCACCGAAGACTTCAGCGGTGCGTATTCGTAGTCTTCTTGCCAGTCCAGGCCCGAGGCCCAGTGCAGCAGGTCGGCCATGGTCATGTCGGGATGCTTTTGCAGGGGCCGATAAAACTTCGCCGCCGGGTCGTCGAGTTTGAACAAACCTTCGCCATAGGCCACGCCGAGGACGGTGGCCATCAGGCTCTTGCTGATCGACCAGGTCAGGTGAGGTGTCTCGGCCGTCGTCGGGCCGGCGTAGCGTTCGTAGATCAACTGGCCGTCGCGGATCACCAGCAAGGCATCGCTGCGAATGCCCTGGCGAGTGATGTCATCACGGGAGGGGAAGGCATAGGCCTCCAGGGCTTGAAACGCCGGACCGGTCGGTGTCGGGGCGGTCGGCCATTGCTCGGCGGGCCAGTTTTCAGCCTGGGCCGTGAGGCTGAGCAACAGCAGGAAAATCAGGGACAAGCCTTTGGACATGGCGGGGGCTCGGAGATTGAACCTGCTGAGCCTAGTCGAGGTTGATGACAGTTCAGAAGTTCATGTTGCCAATCAGGCCGCCATCGTCGGAACGCCGCCCGGACCAAGCCCGCTCCCACAGGGATCTCGCTCACACCAAAGATCCATTGTGGGAGCGGGCTTGGTCCGGGCGGCGTTCCGACGAAGGGGCCAGTCAATTCAACGACAATTCCGCCAATGCCTTGGCCAACCTCTTCCCCCGCGCCCCTCCCGCCAACTCCATCACCGCCTGATCCCGATGCCACATCGCCGCCCACTCTGGAGGCCCTTCAGCCAGCGCCTCATTCACCTCAGCCTTGAGCCCTTCGAACTGCGCAAACAATCCGCCAAGCAACACATGCCCGGCCGGATGGGTCGGTGGCTGGCGGCTGGTTTCCGCACATCCGGCCAACACCGCCAGCAAACGTAGTTGCAAGCCTTGCGGCCAATCGCATTCCTGACCGACGCCATACAGCCACGCCGTCATGGCACTCAGTACATAGATGTCCTCCAGCGTGCGGAACGGTTTGACGTACGCGTCCCAACCATCCCCCGCGAGCAATTCGCACAGCGCGTTATCCAGAAACAAGCGGCCATGGCTGATGTCCGGCATCAACGGGATCGGCGCCAGTTTTTCCACCCGCACACCCGGCTCATCACGATAGATCACCGCCAGGCTCAAGCGTGGATCGGCACCGGGTTCTTCGCTGCGCGCCGCCACCAGCAGCCAGTCGGCGGCATTACCGGCGGTGACGAAATCCTTGCGTCCGCTCAAGCGCAAATCGCTCAACCGGGTTTGCATGTCGGCCGGGCGCAGGCTGCGCTGTTCGGTGGCGCACAGTGCGCCCAGGCTCAGGGGCGCGCTCGGCCAGAGCATGCGCAAGGCCGCCTGATACCCCACCAGAAACGCCAGCCCCGGCGTCGCCATCAACCGCCCGCCAAGCACGGCCAATTCAAACGGCGTGACCGCGCCCAACTGCTGCAACAAGGTCGCGAAACCCTCGGCCAGATCCGGGTTGGCGGGCAAGCGATCACGGCGGTTCAACAGGTTTTGCCAGGGCATGGGAGGCTCCTCGAGGGCTGTCATATAAGCATCACCAAAGCTTAATGGCGATGACACCGGGGCTACATAGCCTGACTTTGCACAACACGGCTAGACAAAGAAAGTCGATTCGCTGTAGCCCAAAGACGGGTGAGCAGCCCGCACGGAGATTCGCCATGACTCAGATCGCCCGCATCAGCGACACCGGCAACGAACGCCGCCTGCAAGCCGAACGCCTGGTGGGCGCAGAGGCATTGCAGGAGGCCCAGGCCTTGCGCTTCAACGTGTTCAGCGGTGAATTCAACGCCAAGCTGAAAGGCGCGGAACTGGGTCTGGACATGGATGACTACGACGCTCACTGCGCCCACATCGGCGTACGTGACCTGAACACCGGGCGTCTGGTGGCGACCACCCGTTTGCTCGACCACACGGCTGCCAGCAGCCTGGGCAAATTCTACAGCGAAGAGGAATTCAGCCTCCACGGCCTGGTGCACCTGCAAGGCCCGATCCTGGAAATCGGTCGCACCTGCGTCGATCCGGCCTATCGTAACGGCGGCACCATCGCCGTGCTCTGGGGCGAACTGGCCGAAGTCCTGAACCAGGGCGGCTACAGCTACCTGATGGGTTGCGCGAGCATTCCGATGCAGGATGGCGGCGTGCAGGCCCACGCGATCATGCAGCGTCTGCGCGAACGCTACCTGTGCACCGAACACCTGCGCGCCGAGCCGAAAAACCCGCTGCCAAACCTGGACATCCCGTCGAACGTGATCGCCGAAATGCCACCGCTACTCAAGGCCTACATGCGCCTGGGCGCGAAGATCTGCGGCGAACCATGCTGGGACGAAGACTTCCAGGTCGCCGACGTGTTCATCCTGCTCAAGCGCGACGAGCTCTGCCCGCGTTACGCCAAACACTTCAAGGCGGCTGTGTAATGAGCCGGTTGCGGGTGTACGCGCGAATCGCGCGAGTGCTGCTGGTGGTAACGCTGGGCCTGGGCATGGCCAGTGTGTTCGGGGTGTTCGAGCGCCTGGGCATGGCCCATTCGATGGCGCGTCGTCAGCGCTGGTCGCGGTTTTTCATGGCCCGCCTGAGCAACGCCCTGCCTTTCGATGTGACCGTGCATGGCGAGCTGCCGAAGACGCCGATGCTCTGGGTCAGCAACCACGTGTCCTGGACCGACATCCCGCTGCTGGGGATGCTCACGCCGCTGTCGTTCCTGTCCAAGGCCGAAGTGCGCACCTGGCCGGTGGCCGGCTGGTTGGCGGCCAAGGCCGGCAGTCTGTTTATCCGCCGTGGCTCGGGTGACAGCCAATTGATCCGCAAGCAGATGACCCGTCACCTGGAACAGGCTCACCCCCTGCTGATGTTCCCGGAAGGCACCACCACCGATGGCCGTTCGCTGCGTACTTTCCACGGCCGCCTGCTGTCCGCCGCCATCGATTCCGAAGTGGCGATGCAGCCGGTGGCGATTCGTTATATGCGTGACGGCGAGCCTTGCGCGCTGGCTCCGTTCATTGGCGACGATGACTTGCTGTCGCACCTGATGCGGTTGTTTGCCAATGACCGTGGCGGCGTGGAGATTCATCTGCTCAAGCCAATCGCTTGCGAAGGCCGGGAACGCGCGGCACTGGCGTTCGAGGCGCAACAGGCGGTGCAGAAGGTGTTGTTCGGGACTGTTGTCGAACCTCAGCGAGCACCGATGCGCCCTGCAATCGCGGCGTGATTCAATCTCCGATTCAACAGTGAACCCTGTGGGAGCGGGCTTGCTCGCGAAGGCGTAGTGTCAGCCGATATCAATGTCGCCTGACACTACGCCTTCGCGAGCAAGTCGGAGCGCCGAACCGCCGCTCCCACACGGGTTTTATGTTGTTGGATAGTTCCGGGCAAAATCCTGTAACTGCGGATAGAACAACCGAAAATCCTCGCTCAACGGCTCATACAACCTCCGCAACTCCTGCATCGCCGCCGCCAGCTCTTCCGGCCGGGTCAGGCGCCGCGAAATCCCGTGCAACACCTGTTCCAGCACTTCGAATTCCTGATACGACCCCAACCAGTCATTGGCCACCATGTGAGGGGCAATCTTCGCCAGCCGCTCCGGCAACTGCCGTTCGCTGGACAGCACGCGATACACGTCTGAAGTGAACAGCTCCAACGGCCGGTCGGCATACAGCGCCCAGTCCCGGGCCAGGCAATGGTCGAAAAACACGTCGAGCACGATCCCCGCGTAGCGACGACGGGTCAGCGAAAAACGCGACAACGCGATGTCCACCAGCGGATGGCGATCGGTGAACACGTCGATGCTGCGGTGCAACTGGATAGCTCCTTCGATTTCCGGAGCGAACTGCCCTTGCAGCCGTCCCTTGACGAAATCGCCATACAGACTGCCGAGCAATTGGCCAGGACGCTGGCCACCAAGGTGTAGATGTGCAAGATAGTTCATGGGCGCAGCTTAGCACCGCCCCCTTGTCTTGTTACACTCAACGTATCGTTATAACTCGATATACCGAAATGTGAGCTGGTCAGAGCCAAATCATATTTGTATATCGCGAAATACCGATTTAAAGTTCGCCTCATCGCGATATAGCGTTTTACACATCACGAGCCCACATCATGACCACCAATCTCGACGAAATAATAAAAGCCCTGGCACACCCAGTACGGCGAGAAATCCTGCACTGGCTCAAGGACCCGACCGTCGAATTTCCCGACCAGTCCCACAGTAACGAGCACGGCGTTTGCGCCGGGCAGATCGATCAACGTTGCGGCCTGTCGCAGTCCACGGTGTCCGCGCACCTGGCGACCCTGCAACGCGCCGGCCTGATCAGCAGCCGCAAAGTCGGCCAGTGGCATTTTTTCAAACGCAATGAGGAAACCATTCAGGAGTTCCTCAAAACCTTCAGTAAAGAGCTCTGATCCTGTGGGGGCGTTCTCAATTGGTTTTCACACAGCGCCGGGAAAACCAATTGAGAACGCCCCCCACGTCAGTCGGCTAAAAAAGGAATTACCCCCATGCCCCTCTCGCTACTCATCCTGGCCTTGAGCGCCTTCGCCATCGGCACCACCGAGTTCGTCATCATGGGCTTGCTGCCCAACGTGGCGGCCGACCTCGGTGTGTCGATTCCCGGTGCCGGCTGGCTGGTGACAGGTTACGCCCTGGGCGTGGCCATCGGTGCGCCGTTCATGGCGCTGGCCACCGCCCGGCTGCCGCGCAAGGCTGCCCTGGTGGCATTGATGGGCATCTTCATTATCGGCAACCTGCTCTGCGCAGTGGCCGGCGACTACAACGTGCTGATGTTCGCCCGTGTGGTCACCGCCCTGTGCCATGGCGCCTTCTTCGGTATCGGCTCGGTGGTGGCTGCCGGCCTGGTGCCTGCGAACAAACGCGCTTCGGCCGTGGCCCTGATGTTCACCGGCCTGACCCTGGCCAACGTCCTTGGCGTACCGCTGGGCACCGCCCTCGGCCAGGAAGCCGGCTGGCGTTCGACCTTCTGGGCCGTGACCGTGATCGGTGTGATCGCGCTGATCGGTCTGATCCGCTTCCTGCCCGCCAAGCGCGATGAAGAAAAACTCGACATGCGCGCCGAACTGGCCGCACTCAAGGGCGGCGGCATCTGGCTGTCCCTGAGCATGACCGCGCTGTTCGCCGCCTCGGTGTTCACCCTGTTCACCTACGTTGCGCCGCTGCTGGGTGAAGTGACCGGCGTCTCGCCCCGTGGCGTGACCTGGACCCTGATGCTCATCGGCCTGGGCCTGACGGTCGGCAACATCATCGGCGGCAAGCTGGCCGACAAAGGCATGGCCGCGACGCTGATCGGCGTGTTCATCACCATGGCCGTGGTGTCCACCGTGCTGACCTGGACCAGCGTTGCGCTGATCCCGACCGAAATCACCCTGTTCCTCTGGGCCACCGCGTGCTTCGCCGCCGTACCGGCGCTGCAAGTGAACGTGGTGACCTTCGGCAAGGCCGCACCGAACCTGGTGTCGACCCTGAACATCGGCGCTTTCAACATCGGCAACGCCCTGGGTGCCTGGGTCGGCGGCAGTGTGATTGCCCATGGCTTCGGCCTGACCAGCGTGCCGCTCGCGGCAGCCGTACTGGCGGTACTCGCCCTGCTGGTGACCCTGATTACTTTCCGTCAGAGCGGCAATCCCGAGCTGGCACCTGCTACCAACTGATCAACCATTACCTCACGAGGGCTGCAATAAATGACGTCTATTTTCGATCCGATCAAACTGGGCGACCTCGAGTTGGCCAACCGCATCATCATGGCGCCACTGACCCGCTGCCGCGCCGACGAAGGTCGCGTGCCCAACGCGCTGATGGCCGAGTACTACGTGCAACGCGCCTCCGCCGGCCTGATCCTCAGCGAGGCCACTTCGGTCACGCCGATGGGCGTCGGCTACCCGGACACCCCGGGCATCTGGTCCAACGACCAGGTGCGCGGCTGGTCCAACGTGACCAAGGCGATCCATGGCGCGGGCGGCAAGATCTTCCTGCAACTGTGGCACGTGGGTCGCATTTCCCACGGTTTGTACCTGAACGATGAAGCCCCGGTCGCCCCGAGCGCCATCCAGCCCAAGGGCCACGTCAGCCTGGTTCGCCCGTTGGCCGACTTCCCGGTGCCGCGCGCTCTGGAAACCGCTGAAATCGCCGACATCGTCGACGCTTACCGCGTCGGTGCCGAGAACGCCAAGGCCGCCGGCTTCGACGGTGTGGAAATCCATGCTGCCAACGGTTACCTGCTCGACCAGTTCCTGCAAAGCAGTACCAACCAGCGCACCGACAACTACGGTGGCTCCCTGGAAAACCGCGCCCGCCTGCTGCTGGAAGTGACTGACGCGGCGATCGAAATCTGGGGCGCCGGCCGTGTCGGCGTGCATCTGTCGCCACGTGCGGACCTGCATGACATGGGCGACGACAACCTGGCCGAAACCTTCACCTACGTCGCTCGCGAACTGGGCAAGCGTGGTATTGCCTTCATCTGCTCGCGGGAAAAAGAAGGTGCCGACAGCCTCGGCCCACAACTCAAGGAAGCCTTCGGCGGCCCTTACATTGCCAACGAGCGTTTCACCAAGGACAGCGCCAACGCGTTGCTCGCCAGCGGCCAGGCCGATGCAGTCGCCTTCGGCGTACCTTTCATTGCCAACCCTGACCTGCCGGCACGCTTGCAGGCCGACGCGCCGCTGAACGAAGCGCGCCCGGAACTGTTCTACGCCAAGGGCCCGGTCGGTTACATCGACTACCCGACGCTATAATTAACACCTTCTTGTTTTAAAGGCCTCCGCGCTCTTGCGCCGAGGCCTTTTTTGTCCGAAAAATTAAACAATACTGCTTTTACCAACCCTCTCAATTTCCCGCCATCAAGCACTCCATCCACTTCAAGCAAGATAAACTAACAACTCACTTCAGCCCGCTTATTGAATAACCGCCCATCACGAACAACAATGACTTAAACCCATTGACGCCCAAGCACTACTTAAATGGAATTAAGCCAATGCCTTCACTCGCAAAACTCATAAAGATCACTCTGACAGGGCTGACACTCGCCCTCATGACAAGCAGCTCCAGCTTTGCTTCAAACGAAAAGCATAAACCACTCATTGAATCCGAAGACCCGGACACAACGACTATTCACTACCACTTTAAAAACCTCACAAACAACACAATGAAGCTTTCAAAGCCTACAAAAAAACAAAGCAACTCCTCCTACCCCATCAGTGAGTTCGATGTCCCCGCCAAGGGCCGATCCGAATATGCAGCTGACTTCCCAAAATTCTTCAGCTCTATTGCTTTCGGTAAAGCGACCGAGTTGACAGAAACATTTGCCTACGTTTCGGGAAACAAAGAATGTCTATACACAGCATCCATTGAAGTCAGGCTGGAAAAACAAGGGGACGATGTCAAACGAGTGCCCCATTGGTCGGGCAATGGCAAATCAACGGGTGCTGAAGCGGCTGACTGCGCAACTGAAATTCTTGAAGTGAAAAATAGCTACCCAAATAGTATGAGCATTGAGTTCACCATGGAATAACCCCCGCACCTCCCATCTACGAGCAACCAAAAATGCACACTTACAAACTGCCAATACTTGCATTGCTTTTATTTTACTCAATCAATGCAAACAGCATGACCGACACCGTCATCACCCTAAAACTATCGAACAATACTTTCGGCACGTTAAAACTGAAGAACATTTCGGGCCTGGAAGTTCCGTTGAATGGTCCTTTAATCACATTTAACGTCGGACCAGGCACCAAAGAATTCCTCGACATACCCTATCCCAGACCCTTTACACTCGACAAATCAGGCTGGCAACCTCGCAGGCAAAAAATTGCACCTGTCAGCCTCGACCTGGAATATGAGGTGCATGGTTATCGATGCCGACTGAAAACCCGGATGGATGCTCCGGTTGGTTACGGCGTTTTAGAACCTGACTACAAACCTGACTGGAAGATAACAGTCGAACCATCAGGAAATGGCCAGTACAAATGCAACGCGACGATCTCAAAAAAGATGACGAAGCCACCCTTCAGTTACATGGTTGACTTTAGTATCAGTAAATAGACATCGTAATAAGTCGGAGGGGAACGTCCCGACCTTTGTGCCACTCCCTCCGACCTCCCCTGCGCCCCGAGATCAGTTCACAAACCGATGTCCGCACGGTGCAAAAAACGGAAGACTCACATTCGCTCACAGACTCGACACAAATTCCCTACAAATTACTGAGCTTGCTACCTGTCAACCTGCCGACTGTAAGTATATAAAAGCACCCCATTGCCGAAGGGCGCGTGAAGAACTGTTCATCTGCGGCCTTGGTGGTTGACACACAAGGCACCAATTACGCATTTTGCTTTATTTGCGCAGGCTGGGGCTGAAGCGCAACAGATCCAGCCCGGTATCGACCCAACGCTCGGCTTCGGCGTGCAGTTCAAAACTGTCGGGGGCCAGCAACCACTGGTACAGGATGCCGTCAATGTAAGCATGCAAGCTGATCGCGGCGCGGGCGGTGTCGAGGTTTTCCGGCAACTGGCCGCGATTCACGGCATTACTCAGGGCCAGGCCGATCCGCACATTGCATTCGAGGCTGGCTGACACTCGTTGTTGGCGCAGGTCGCACATTTCATCGGTGAATTCGCACTTATGAAAAAGAATCTCATTGATGCGTCGGGTTTTCGGGTCCAGCGCAATTTGATGAAACAAATGAATCAACAGCTTGCGCATGCAGCCCAGGGGATCGAGTTCGTCTTCGCTTTCGCTGGCCTTGGCCATTTCTTCCAGGGGCTCATGCAAGGTGTCGAGCATGGCCTGCACCAGATCCGCCTTGTTGCTGAAATGCCAGTAGATGGCCCCTCGAGTGACACCGGCCAGGGTTGCGATGTCCGCCAGGGTCGTGCGCGCCACGCCTCGCTCGTAAAAGGCCTTTTCGGCCGCCACGAGAATTTGCGCGCGGGTTTCCTGAGCTTCCTCTTTGGTACGACGGACCATGGCAGTACAACCTCAATCAGGGTGACTCAGCGATGCCTGAACATCGGCTGAATAAAAGTGGGGCGAACGTTCTGGGGGTTCGTCCCCGGCCTACAATTCCAACCTTTCAACGACTTGTGTAACGGCCGGTGTAACGACATTGATACGCAGCCTGGGTATTTACAAACAGCCATGTACGTAAGTATATTACTTAGCAAGCTACTTATCCACTCGGCAAACAAATTTCAACCTTCCACCTTTCTAGTGCGCACCTTGCGCGCCTGACCCGAGGATTTTCATGCAATTCAAGCCAGCTGTTACCGCTCTGGTCGCCGCCGTCGCCCTGGCATCGCTGCTCAGCGGATGCAAAAAGGAAGAGGCAGCACCGGCCGCCCCACCGCCTCAGGTCGGCGTCGTGACTCTGCAACCGCAAGCTTTCACTCTGACTTCCGATCTGCCCGGCCGTACCAGCGCGTTCCGCATCGCCGAAGTCCGCCCGCAGGTCAACGGCATCATTCTCAAGCGCCTGTTCAAGGAAGGCAGTGACGTCAAGGCCGGCCAGCAGCTCTATCAGATCGACCCGTCGATCTATGAAGCAACGCTCGCCAGCGCCGAAGCCAACCTGCGTTCGACCAAGTCGATTTCCGACCGCTACAAGCAACTGGTCGACGAACAAGCCGTAAGCCGTCAGGAATACGACACCGCCGTGGCCAACCGCCTGCAATCGGAAGCCGCGCTGCAAACCGCACAGATCAACGTGCGCTACACCAAGGTCTATGCCCCGCTGACCGGCCGCATCGGCCGCTCCTCGGTAACCGAAGGCGCGCTGGTGAGCAATGCCCAGGTCGACGCGATGGCGGTGATCCAGCAAATCGACCCGATCTACGTCGACGTGACACAGTCCTCGGTCGAGTTGCTGCAACTGCGCCGTGAGCTGGAAAGCGGTCGCCTGCAAAAGGCCGGCGATAACGCAGCCTCGGTCAAGCTGACCCTCGAAGACGGCAGCGAGTACAAGCTGGACGGCAAGCTGGAGTTCTCCGAAATCTCGGTTGACCAGACCACCGGTTCCGTCACCCTGCGCGCGATTTTCCCGAACCCTGATCACACCCTGTTGCCTGGCATGTTCGTGCACGCCAAGTTGCTGGCCGGTGTGAACAGCGCGGCGATCCTGGCCCCGCAGCAAGGCGTCACCCGCGACCTCAAGGGGACGCCAACCGCACTGGTTGTCGGCCCGGACAACAAGGTCGAACTGCGTCAACTCAAGGCCAACCGCACCGTCGGCAATCAATGGCTGATCGAAGACGGCCTGAAGGCCGGCGATCGCCTGATCACCGAAGGTTTGCAATTCGTCAAACCCGGCATCGAAGTCAAGGCCAGTGAAGCGACCAACGTAGCCGCAATGAACCCGGCCCCCGCCCAGGCAGCTGATAAAGCCTCTGGCGGCAAAGGGGAGTAAATCATGTCGAAATTTTTTATCGACCGTCCGATTTTCGCCTGGGTAATTGCCCTGGTGATCATGTTGGTCGGGGCACTATCGATCCTCCGGTTGCCGATCAACCAGTACCCGAGCATTGCACCACCCGCGATCGCCATCTCCGTGGCCTACCCGGGTGCTTCGGCACAAACGGTTCAGGACACCGTGGTTCAGGTGATCGAGCAACAGCTCAACGGTATCGACAACCTGCGTTATGTCTCGTCGGAAAGTAACTCCGACGGCACCATGACCATTACCGCGACCTTCGAGCAAGGCACCAACTCCGACACCGCGCAGGTTCAGGTCCAGAACAAGCTGAACCTGGCCACCCCGCTGCTGCCGCAGGAAGTGCAACAGCAAGGTATCCGCGTCACCAAGGCGGTGAAGAACTTCCTGTTGGTGATCGGCGTGGTGTCGCGTGACGGCAGTATGACCAAGGACGACTTGTCCAACTACATCGTGTCGAACATGCAGGACCCGATCTCGCGGACCGCCGGTGTCGGCGACTTCCAGGTGTTCGGTTCCCAGTACGCCATGCGTATCTGGCTCGACCCGGCCAAGTTGAACAACTACAACCTGACCCCGATCGATGTCAAAACCGCCATCGCCGCGCAGAACGTCCAGGTATCGTCCGGCCAGCTCGGCGGCCTGCCTGCCCTGCCCGGCACCCAGCTGAACGCGACGATCATCGGCAAGACCCGCCTGCAGACCGCGGAGCAATTCGACAAGATTCTGCTCAAGGTCAACAAGGACGGTTCCCAGGTTCGCCTCAGAGATGTCGCTGAAGTCGGTCTGGGCGGCGAGAACTACAGCATCAACGCCCAGTTCAACGGCGCCCCGGCTTCCGGCCTGGCGGTGAAACTGGCCACCGGTGCCAACGCTCTCGATACCGCCAAGGCCTTGCGTACCACCATCGACAGCCTCAAGCCGTTCTTTCCTGAAGGGATGGAAGTGGTGTTCCCGTATGACACCACTCCGGTAGTAACGGAATCGATCAAGGGCGTGGTTCACACCCTGGTCGAAGCGGTTGCGCTGGTGTTCCTGGTGATGTTCCTGTTCCTGCAGAACTTCCGTGCCACCATCATCACCACAATGACCGTACCGGTGGTATTGCTCGGTACGTTCGGCATCCTCGCGGCCGCCGGTTTCAGCATCAACACCCTGACCATGTTCGGCATGGTGCTGGCCATCGGCTTGCTGGTGGACGACGCCATCGTCGTGGTGGAAAACGTCGAGCGGGTGATGAGCGAAGAAGGCCTGTCACCCAAGGAAGCCACCAAGAAGTCCATGGGGCAGATCCAGGGCGCACTGGTCGGTATCGCCCTGGTGTTGTCGGCGGTTCTGCTGCCGATGGCGTTCTTCAGCGGTTCCACCGGTGTGATCTACAAACAGTTCTCGATCACCATCGTCTCGGCCATGGCCCTGTCGGTACTGGTCGCACTGATCTTCACCCCGGCGCTTTGCGCCACCATGCTCAAGCCGATTCCCAAAGGCGAGCACGGCGTACCCAAGCGCGGTTTCTTTGGCTGGTTCAACCGCAATTTCGACCGCGGCGTTCGCAGCTACGAACGCGGTGTCGGCAATATCCTGCAGCGCAAGATCCCGTATCTGCTGGCGTACCTGCTGATCGTGGTGGGCATGATCTGGCTGTTCGCCCGCATTCCAACGGCGTTCCTGCCGGAAGAAGACCAGGGTGTACTGTTCGCCCAGGTGCAGACCCCGGCCGGTTCGACGTCCCAACGCACCCAGGTGGTCGTGGACGAAATGCGTGAATTCCTGCTGCGCCCTGGCAAGGATGGCGGTGAAGGCGATGCGGTGAACTCGGTGTTTACCGTGACCGGCTTCAACTTCGCCGGCCGTGGCCAGAGTTCGGGCATGGCGTTCATCATGCTGCGCCCGTGGGACGAACGTAACGCCGACAACAACGTGTTCAAGGTCGCGGCCCGTGCCCAGCAGCACTTCTTCACCTTCCGCGATGCCATGGTGTTCGCCTTCGCGCCACCGGCGGTACTGGAACTGGGTAACGCCACCGGTTTCGACGTGTTCCTGCAGGACCGTGCCGGTATCGGCCACGAAAAACTGATGGAAGCGCGCAACCAGTTCCTCGGCATGGCCGCACAAAGCAAGATTCTGTCTCAGGTGCGTCCGAACGGCCTGAACGACGAACCGCAATACCAGCTGGAAATCGATGACGAGAAGGCCAGTGCCCTGGGCGTTACCATCGCTGACATCAACAACACCCTGTCGATTGCCCTGGGCAGTAGCTACGTCAACGACTTCATCGACCGTGGTCGGGTGAAGAAGGTTTACGTGCAAGGCCAGCCAGGCGCTCGAATGGGCCCTGAAGACCTGCAGAAGTGGTACGTGCGCAATAGCGCCGGCACCATGGTTCCGTTCTCGGCGTTTGCCAAGGGCGAGTGGATTTACGGTTCGCCGAAACTGGCCCGCTACAACGGCGTGGAAGCGATGGAAATCCTCGGTGCCCCGGCGCCAGGCTACTCCACCGGTGAAGCCATGCTCGAAGTCGAAGCCATTGCCAAAAAACTGCCGGCGGGTGTCGGTATTTCCTGGACCGGCCTGTCGTACGAAGAACGTCTGTCCGGTTCACAAGCGCCAGCGCTGTACGCCCTGTCGCTGCTGATGGTGTTCCTGTGCCTGGCGGCATTGTATGAAAGCTGGTCGATTCCGATCGCAGTGATGTTGGTGGTACCGCTGGGGATCATCGGTGCACTGATGGCCACCAGCCTGCGCGGTTTGTCCAACGACGTGTACTTCCAGGTAGGTTTGTTGACGACTATCGGTCTGGCGGCGAAAAACGCCATTCTGATTGTCGAATTTGCCAAGGAACTGCATGAACAAGGGCGTAGCCTGCGCGATGCGGCGATCGAGGCGTGCCGCATGCGTCTGCGACCGATCATCATGACCTCGCTCGCCTTCGTTCTCGGTGTGGTACCACTGGCGATATCCACGGGCGCAGGTTCCGGTAGCCAGCATGCAATCGGTACCGGCGTGATCGGCGGTATGATCACGGCGACTGTGCTGGCGATCTTCTGGGTCCCGCTGTTCTTCGTCACCGTGTCGTCCATAGGCCAGCGCAAAATCGCCGACCAGGATGACGCTACTGAAACTCCTAAAGAGGCTGGCTAATGAGCAAGTCGCTACTCTCCCTGGCAGTCGCCGCCTTCGTGCTCGGTGGCTGCTCGCTGATACCTGATTATCAGCAGCCCGAAGCGCCGGTGGCGGGCCAGTACCCGCAGGGCCTGGCGTACTCGCCGGCCCAGGCACCGGCGCAAGCGGCTGCCGAGCAGGGCTGGAAGCAGTTTTTCCATGACCCGGCGCTGCAACAGCTGATCCAGGTTGCCCTGGAAAACAACCGTGACCTGCGTGTCGCGGCCCTGAACATCGACGCGTTTGCGGCTCAGTACCGCATCTCCCGTGCCGATCTGTTCCCGGCCGTCTCGGCCAACGGCACCGGCAGCCGTCAGCGGCTTT
>NZ_AKJG01000098.1 GCF_000282455.1 Pseudomonas sp. GM74 | reverse complement strand
GGCCGCGCAGCGGTCGTCATCCCGGCTTGCATGGCCTGCCTGATACACCGCGAGTTCTGATTTCACGATCGCTGCGCGGCCGAACGCAGGCTCCGCCAGCTGCTACACAAAATCCTGGATATCGTTTTCTTCTATTAATACCGCTGGCTAATAGCGAAAGCCAATCAGCAGCATCAGGTTTGCCAATGAGCCTTCCGTTCGTCGAGTGGGTAAAGTTCTCTCCATCAACTTCTTAACCCCTGACGGAGAGTCAACGATGCCTATCATCAACAGCCAAGTTAAACCGTTCAAAGCTGACGCATTCAAAAATGGCGACTTCGTAAAAGTCTCGGACGCTGATCTGAAAGGCAAGTGGTCTGTGGTGTTCTTCTACCCGGCCGACTTCACCTTCGTTTGCCCGACCGAGCTGGAAGACCTGGCCGACAACTACGACGCATTCCAGAAGCTGGGCGTCGAGATCTACAGCGTTTCCACCGACACCCATTTCGCCCACGCTGCCTGGCACAACACTTCGCCAGCCATCGGCAAGATCCAGTACACCATGATCGGCGACCCGACCCACGCCATCTCCCGTAACTTCGACGTGCTGATCGAAGAAGCAGGCCTAGCTGACCGTGGCACCTTCGTGATCAACCCTGAAGGCCAGATCAAGATCGTTGAACTCAACGACGGCGGTGTAGGCCGTGACGCTTCCGAGCTGCTGCGCAAGATCAAGGCTGCCCAGTACGTCGCTGCTCACCCAGGCCAGGTTTGCCCGGCCAAGTGGAAAGAAGGCGAGGCTACTCTGGCACCGTCCCTGGACCTAGTCGGCAAGATCTAAGTCTGTGACGCGCTTCATCAGGGCGCACTTGCGCACCTTCTAAGCAAGCTGCACCGCCCAATAAAAACGCCCGGGCGAGATTCGCTCGGGCGTTTTTTTGTCTCAAGAATTCAAGGAAATCGCCCGTATGTTGGACACCAATCTTAAAGCCCAGTTGAAATCGTACCTGGAACGGGTCACCCAGCCGATCGAGATCGTTGCTTCCCTCGACGACGGTGCGAAATCCCGGGAAATGCTCGAACTGTTGAAAGACGTTGCCAGTCTTTCCAACCTGATTACCTTGCTCGACAACGGCGATGATGCGCGCAAACCGTCGTTCTCGATCAATCGCCCGGGAGCCGATATCAGCCTGCGATTCGCCGGCATCCCGATGGGCCACGAATTCACGTCCTTGGTGCTGGCCTTGCTGCAAGTTGGCGGTCACCCGTCGAAAGCCAGTGCTGAAGTGATCGAACAGATCCGCTCGCTCAAAGGCGAGTTCACCTTCGAGACTTACTTCTCGCTGTCCTGCCAGAACTGCCCGGACGTGGTCCAGGCGCTGAACCTGATGGCGGTACTGAACCCGAACATTCGCCACGTCGCCATCGACGGCGCGCTGTTCCAGGCTGAGGTCGATGAGCGCCAGATCATGGCGGTCCCAAGCATCTACCTCAACGGTGTGAACTTCGGCCAGGGTCGCATGGGCCTGGAAGAAATCCTCGCCAGGATCGACACCGGCGGCATCGAACGCCAGGCCGAGAAAATCAGCGCCAAGGATGCCTTTGATGTGCTGGTGGTCGGCGGTGGTCCGGCCGGTGCTTCGGCGGCCATCTATGCGGCCCGTAAAGGTATTCGCACCGGTGTCGCGGCTGAACGTTTTGGTGGGCAGGTGCTGGACACCATGGCCATCGAGAACTTTATCTCGGTGCAGGAAACCGAAGGGCCGAAACTGGCCGTGGCACTGGAAGAGCACGTCAAGCAGTACGACGTGGACATCATGAACCTGCAACGCGCAGACAAATTGATCACTGGAAAAGCAGGTGAGTTGCACGAAGTCCACTTCGTCAGCGGCGCGAAGCTCAGGGCCAAGACCGTGATTCTGGCAACCGGTGCGCGGTGGCGTGAAATGAACGTGCCGGGCGAGCAGCAATACCGTAACAAGGGCGTAGCGTACTGCCCGCACTGCGACGGCCCGCTGTTCAAGGGCAAGCGCGTGGCGGTGATTGGCGGCGGCAACTCCGGCGTCGAAGCGGCCATTGACCTGGCCGGTATCGTGTCCCATGTCACGCTACTGGAGTTCGATGTGCAGTTGCGAGCCGATGCGGTATTGCAGCGCAAGTTGCACAGCCTGCCGAACGTCACCGTGATCACCAGTGCGCAAACCACTGAAGTCACCGGCGACGGCCAGAAGGTCAACGGCCTGCGCTACAAGGATCGTCAGAGCGACGAATTGCGCAGCGTGGAACTGGAAGGGATCTTTGTGCAGATCGGTCTGTTGCCCAACACCGAT
Organism: Pseudomonas sp. GM74; assembly: GCF_000282455.1. Classification (GTDB taxonomy): domain Bacteria; phylum Pseudomonadota; class Gammaproteobacteria; order Pseudomonadales; family Pseudomonadaceae; genus Aquipseudomonas. The sequence goes on along the minus strand of NZ_AKJG01000098.1, from coordinate 12,149 downwards.
TGGCTCAAGGGCACCATCGAGTTGTCGCCCCGTGGCGAGATCATCGTCGACGCTCGCGGTGAAACGTCGGTGCCGGGTGTGTTTGCCGCTGGCGACGTGACCACCGTGCCGTACAAGCAGATCGTGATCGCAGTGGGCGAGGGGGCCAAGGCTTCCCTGAGTGCCTTCGATCACTTGATCCGCACCTCCGCTCCGGCATAAATCCTGGCACTGAAAACACAAAACCCCATGAGTGATCATGGGGTTTTTTGTGTCCTGCACATTACCAATGTGGGAGCGGGCTTGCTCGCGAAGGCGGAGTGTCAGTCAACATAAATGTCGTCTGATACACCGCCTTCGCGAGCAAGCCCGCTCCCACAAGGGGATTTGCGGTGTGGCTTAGAGCGGAGCCGGCTGAATGATCTCGACCCAGTAGGCGTCCGGGTCCTTGATGAACGCCAGGCTCTTCATGCGACCATCGCTCAGGCGTTTCTGGAAGTCGCAGCCCAGTGCTTCAAAGCGCTCGCAGGCGGCGACGATGTCCGGTACCGAAATGCAGATGTGGCCGAAACCACGCGGGTCGGAGTTGCCATTGTGGTAGGCGAAATCCGCATCGTTCTCGGTGCCGTGGTTGTGGGTCAGCTCCAGGATGCCGGGGATCGATTTCATCCACTCGGTGCGCGCGGTGGCGTCGGCCGGGATCTGGTTCTTGTCCACCAGCGCCAGGAAATACAGGCTGAACTCGGCTTCCGGGAAATCGCGTTTTTCCACCAGGGTAAAACCCAGGACGCGTGTGTAGAAGTCCAGGGACCTGGTGATGTCCTTGACCCGCAGCATGGTGTGGTTGAAGACAAATTTCTGTGTAGCGGCGTCCGGTTGGGCGGTGACGCCGGGGAAGGTGTTCAATTCGTGCAGGCTCATGGGCCCTCCGGGAAATATGTGGGCTAACGAATGACGACAATGATACGCAAGGGTTCGGACATCACCAAACCCAAACAGTCGGCTATTGCCTGACAGCCGGCCTGGGCCCAGACTTTACGGCTTGATCCTTGAGTGACCATTGCAATGATTCGATTCCGTGGCCTGCTGTTCATCCTGCTAGGCGTGTTTTCGCTGGCTGGCGTTGCTCGTGCAGATGCGCCAGTAGTCACCTGGCCGCAAGGCTGGCAGATCGAAGAAGTGCCTGAATCGGCGTCGGGCGTCAGTCGCCAGCGGGCGGTGAAAAATGATCAGAATGGATCGCCGCTCATGGTGATGGAACTGACCATGAGTCCGGTGCAAAGCGATCATCAGGTAAACCTCGAAGGCGTATTGCTGGAGATGCGCAAGTCGGTTCAAAAAGACTTCTATCAGGGCGGGTATCAAAGTGTCTGCACGCGCATTCATTCGACGACCTTGAGTCGATTGGCCGCGCTGGAAACAACCTGCACCATCACGCAAAACGGCAGGCATGTGCTTTCTCAAACATTGGTGGCCGCGGTGGATGCCGATAAGGCCTATGTTCTTTCCTATGCTGGGCAGGCCGAGGCTTATAAGGCGAGCCAGGGTGAAATAGACGCAGCTCGTAACAGCTTGAAACTTTAGTAAGCGACAGTGCTTTTTCGATGCATGAAGAAAATTTTAGATATCCAAATGGATTAAGCACAAAGTTTCTGGCAGTTCGGTATTTGCGCGGTGTCCGCCTTCGGGTTTTAGATGACCCATGAAAAAGCCCTGCATGAGCAGGGCTTTTTTCGCCACGAGAGTTAGCCGCGCAACCAGGAATCAACGGTGGCTGCACCGTACTGTTCTTTCCAGGCTTTCAGGCCGCGGTGATTTCCGCCCTTGGTTTCAATCAGCTCGCCGGTGTGCGGGTTCTGATAAACCTTGACCACACGGGCGCGGCGGGTTTTAGGCGCTGCTGCCTGCAACAGGCCGGATTTTGCCGGGTTAGGATCGAGAATGGCGATGATGTCGCGCAGGCTCTTGCCATAGGTTTTCATCAGGCCCTGGAGCTTTTCTTCGAATTCGATTTCTTTCTTGAGCCCGGCATCGTTCTTCAGGGATTCCAACTGCTTGAGCTGTTCTTGAAGGGCCTTTTCGGCTGCACGAAATTCAGCGAGTCTGGACAATATCTTTACTCCAATAGTGTGTTTGGCTGATACCAACCGCAAACAAAGCTATAAGCCAAGAGCCTTGAAGCGACTCGGTGATAGTGGCTCGCCTGCCGATTTAGCGCAGGCATCAAAAATTGTAGTAGTTAATTGGCCAAGAGTAAATCCTGTCTTTTTCTTCATGTAACGTCAGTAGTGTTTTGATTCAAATTGGTGCGGCTAATCGTTTGTTTTGGCGATTAAATTTGCGAGTTAATGGTTGCTTAATGCACTAATGAACTCTGCGCCGGGCATGGGTTTGCCGAACAGGTAACCTTGCAGGAAGTTGACCTGATGGGCGCTCAGGTAATCACTTTGCTCGCGGGTTTCGACACCTTCGGCCACCAAGGCAAGATCGAGTTTGGCCGCCAGTTCGATGATGCTGTCGAGGAGGTGGCTCGAGAGTGTGTCGACGCCGATCATGGCGACAAAACTCTGGTCTATTTTCAGAAAATCGACATTGAACTGCCGAAGGTAGCCAAGGCTTGAGTGGCCCGTGCCGAAGTCGTCGATGGCGATTTTCACGCCCAGTTCGCGAAGTTGCTCGAAGAGTTGCAGGGTAATGGCCGTGGGCTCGATCAGTTCACGTTCGGTCAGTTCCAGTACCAGATGGATCGAGCCCGGCTCGAACGCATCGAGAAACTGGCGGCAATCCTTGACCAGTTCCAGGTCCTGGCAATGGCTGGCGGTGATGTTGATGCCAATGTGAAACGGCTTGTTGAAGCTGGCCGAATGTGGTGCGAGCAGGACGGCGGTTTGTCGCATCAGCGAGCGGGTCATCGGTACGATCAGCCCGGAGTGCTCGGCAAACGGAATGAACAGATCCGGACGCACCAGGCCTTCCTTCGGATGTTGCCAGCGCATCAGCACTTCAGCGCCGGACCAGCTTTTGCTGTCGCCATGTACCACGGGCTGAAAATACGCAATGAACTCTTTCGCTTCCAGTGCCCGCTGCATTTCATGGGTGGGGGACGATGAGCGCTTTTGCAGGAAGTGACCAATTGTCCCGGCAATCACGCCGAAGAAAATCAGCAGGCTGAACAACGGCGGATATTCGCTGCTCATGTATCGCCAGGTTTCGCCTTTGGGGAAACCCGCTTCCACGGCAAACGCATAGTGCCCGGAAGTCAAACGACTTTGCGCAACGGGCAACTCCGGCACAGCGCCGGTATGAAACTTGCCGTCGGCGGACAACCAGTCCGGGCCAACTTGCAGCAACAGCAAGGTCTTGCGGCCTATCAGGCGCAGGATATTGCTCAAGTGATAACCATCGAGGGTTGTCAGCGCGCCTTTCTTTCCTTCGCTCAGGCGATACACCAGCAAGGCGGTGTTGGGCGTTACCGGATTGCCGTTCATGAGCCATAAGGCGCCTTGGGTGTAGTCACCGGGGTTGACCGTCTCCTGGTAGTCACCGAACAGAGAGCTGCAATAGAGGTTGTTGTCCCACACCAGATTGGTTGATCGCACGAAGGGGCGGCGAGTGACCTGCTCGCGCAGCGCCAGTTTGACGTCAGCGCAACTTTGGCCCGCCAGCGGCAGCAATTCATGGGCGGCCTGAGCGGTGTTGTCGAGCATCAGGTCGAACTGGCGAATCGCTTCTTCGGCGGTTTGTCTGGTGTCTTGTTTGAGCGCACGGCCTGCTTGCATGTAAAGAATGGCGGCCCCCAGCAGTACCGGGAGCAATCCACTGAACAGGGTGACCGCAATTCTTTTTCTGCGACTGCGGGTTTTGGCTTTCAGCGGCATTCGCGAGTCCTGTCACGAAGAAGTAAGGCTCTCAATTGATGGAGGGGCAAAACGCCTCTCATGAAGAGTTCGGGTATGGGCCATGATAGTTGGCCGTTGGCGGTTATGCCGCTCAATGCAAGTCGAGGCTTTCGGCAAGCTTGATAAAGGCCAGCGTCGCGGGTGATGCCTGGCGTCGATCGAGCACCGCCAGGCCGACTTGGCGCAACACCACCGGCGACAGCGGTTTTTTCACCCAGCGGCGGTCAATTTGATTGGGCAATGACCCTTCGGCAACCACCGTCACACCGTCGCCGCGAGCGACGACATCCAGGGTGCTGATCAACTGCGAGCAGCGATAACGGATGTTGGGCGTCAGTCGGGCCGCCATGAACAGGCGTGAAACCAGCTCCGAAGAACCGGCCTCGGTCAGCACGAACGGGAAGTCGCACAGGTCTCTCAGGCTCAGGCTGTCGTGAACCTCCAGCGGGTGGCCGGCGGGCAGCAGGGCGACCATCTGGTCTTCGGTCAACGAGATCGTGTCGAAACGCTCCTGGGGCAACACCACAAAGCCGATGTCGATTCGCCGTTCCTCCAGCCATTGGAGTACCTGGCGGTCGGGGCCTTCATCGATATGCACCTCGATGCCGGGATGGGCGGCGCGGAACTGCTGCAGAATCAACGGCAGCAATTTGATCGATGAGGTCGGGCCGAAGGAGCCGATGCGCAGCGTGCCGCGTTTCATGCCCCGCGCATCGGCCGCTTCCTGGCGCAGGGTGTTGGCCAGGCCGAGCATCGCCCGGGCACGCAGCAACAACTGCTGGCCAATGTCGCTCAGTTCGACCCGGGATTGATGTCGGCGCAACAGTTCGACACCCAACTCCAGTTCCAGGGACTTCAATGCATGGGACACCGCCGATTGGGAAATACCCAGGCGATTGGCCGCTGCCGTGAAACCGTGGAGTTCGGCCACCAGGGAGAAAATCTCCAGTTGAGTGAGGGTCATGAGTGTTTGCTCATTTTACGATGACTGGGTATTAGTCGAATGATACGGCATCTCTCCAACATCCGGTCCTGGAATCCATGACGATCTGTGAGCAAAGCCTGTCAAAACCCTCGGATCTGCCGGTGTATCTGAAACTGGCGGCGGTCACCATGGTGTGGGGTGGCACCTTCGTTGCCGGACGCTATCTGGCCGGCGGCCTCAGCCCGCTACTGGCGGCCAGCCTGCGGTTTCTGCTGGCCAGCGTGGCGTTACTGCTGTTTATACGCATGGCGCGGACACCGCTGGTCCGGCCCAGCACCCGGCAATGGCTGCAATTGCTTTTGCTTGGCTTTTTCGGGATCTTTTTCTACAACCTGTGCTTCTTTTACGGCCTGCATTACATCAGCGCTTCACGGGCGTCCTTGATTGTCGCGCTGAATCCGGCGGTGATCGGCCTCGCTTCCTGGCTGCTGTTCAAGGAGCGTTTGAACCGGGCCAAAGTCATTGGTATTGCGATCTGCATGGCGGGAGCGAGCATGGTGATCGTCAGTCGCGACCCGCAATTACTGGCCGGCGGTGTCGATGCCTGGCTCGGCGACTTGCTGATTTTCGGCTGCGTCCTCGGCTGGGGTGTCTACTCGCTGTTCTCCAAAGAGCTGAACCACAGCCTGGGACCGGTGCAAACGGTGACTTATTCGATACTGCTGGGCACCGTCATGCTCTGGATCGCCTGCATCGTACGCGGTGAGGTGAGTACCAGCACAATCGCTCAACTCGGTGCGCAGCAATGGTTGAGCCTTTTGTACCTCGGCGTGCTGGGATCGGCGCTGGCGTACATTGGCTACTACGACGGCATCCGCAAAATCGGCGCAACCCGTTCCGGGGTGTTCATTGCCTTGAACCCGTTGACGGCGGTGATCCTTGGCGCGCTGCTGCTGGATGAGCCGCTGACGCTGGCCATGTGCCTGGGTGGCGGGCTGATCCTTGCGGGGATTTTCCTGTGCAACAAACCCCTTGCGCGGGCATGGAAAAAGGGGATTTGATACAGAAGGCGGACAAACTGATTTACGCTGTGTAGAATCGGGTTACGCATACAATAATAATCGTCTTCTGGCAGCAGAAGCCTCGCCCGCAAGAGCCTTGGGTCGAAAATGAAGATATTCGGGTTTCAACTGATCTACGGTGACTTTCTCGCCCGCAGTGTGCGGGGCATCTCCTGTGCGCCACCCACCGGTCTCAGCATTGCTTACAACTAACCTTTGTTAATTGATAAAAAAATGATGAGGCGCCAACCATGGCAGATTTATACGAAAACCCAATGGGCCTGATGGGCTTTGAATTCATCGAGCTCGCATCGCCGACCCCGAACACCCTGGAGCCGATCTTCGAGATCATGGGCTTCACCAAGGTGGCGACCCACCGTTCCAAGGATGTGCACCTGTATCGCCAGGGTGCGATCAACCTGATTCTCAACAACGAACCCCACAGCGTGGCCTCGTACTTCGCGGCCGAGCACGGTCCGTCGGTGTGCGGCATGGCGTTTCGCGTCAAGGATTCGCAAAAAGCCTACAAGCGTGCCCTGGAACTCGGCGCCCAGCCGATCCACATCGAAACCGGCCCAATGGAGCTGAACCTGCCGGCGATCAAGGGCATTGGCGGTGCGCCGCTGTACCTGATCGACCGTTTCGGCGAAGGCAGCTCGATCTATGACATCGACTTCGTGTTCATCGAAGGCGTGGACCGCCATCCAGTCGGTGCCGGCCTGAAGATCATCGATCACCTGACCCACAACGTGTATCGCGGTCGCATGGCCTACTGGGCCAACTTCTACGAGAAGCTGTTCAATTTCCGCGAAATCCGCTACTTCGACATCAAGGGCGAATACACCGGCCTGACCTCCAAGGCCATGACCGCACCCGATGGCATGATCCGTATCCCGTTGAACGAAGAGTCGTCCAAGGGCGCCGGGCAGATCGAAGAGTTCCTGATGCAGTTCAACGGCGAGGGCATCCAGCACGTTGCGTTCCTGTCCGAAGACCTGATCAAGACCTGGGACCACCTGAAAAGCATCGGCATGCGCTTCATGACCGCGCCGCCGGAGACTTACTACGAAATGCTCGAAGGCCGTTTGCCGAACCACGGCGAGCCGGTGGACCAACTGCAGGCGCGGGGCATTTTGCTGGACGGTTCGTCCGAGTCGGGCGACAAGCGTCTGCTGCTGCAGATCTTCTCGGAAACCCTGATGGGGCCGGTGTTCTTCGAGTTCATCCAGCGCAAGGGCGATGACGGTTTCGGCGAAGGCAACTTCAAGGCGCTGTTCGAATCCATCGAGCGTGACCAGGTTCGTCGTGGCGTGTTGTCCACGGACTAAACCATTACGCCGATAAACCTGTGGGAGCGAGCTTGCTCGCGATGACGGTGTGTCAGTCAACATTGATGTTGAATGTACAACCGCTATCGCGAGCAAGCTCGCTCCCACATTGTTTTGTGTCGGTGGTTAAGGTCTGCGTTGCCGCACCAGATGCTTGAACCCTTCAAACATCAATACCAGCACCGCCATCCAGATCGGGATGTAGGTCAGCCATTCACCGGCCTTGATGCTTTCACCCAGCAACAACGCCACCCCCAGCAGCAACACCGGTTCGACGTAGCTCAACAAGCCGAACAGGCTGAACGGCAGCAGGCGGCTGGCAATGATGTACACCACCAACGCCGACGCGCTGATCACGCCGAGCATCGGGATCAACAGCGACAACCATGGATGCTGTTCAAATACCCCGAAACCTTGCGCGCCGCTCTGGACGAACCAGAAGGCCACCGGCAGCGTCAACGCCATGTCCAGCCACAAGCCGCCGAGATTGTCCGCCGCCAGCCGTTTGCGCAGGACGAAGTAGGTCGGATAACCAATGCAGACCAGCAAGGTCGCCCAGGAAAAACCACCAACCTGATACACCTCGTTGACCACCCCCAGGCAGGCGAACACTACGGCAACTTTTTGCAGCCAGGACAGGCGTTCGCCGTAGGCCAGGCGGCCGGTCAAGACCATGGTCAGCGGCAGCAGGAAATAGCCGAGGGACACGTCGAGGCTGTAGCCGTTCAGCGGTGCCCACATGAACAGCCACAATTGCACGCCGAGCAGGGCAGAGGAGACGATCAGCGCGCCCATCAGCTTCGGATTGGCCATGGCGCGCCGAACAATTTCCAGCACGCGTTTCCATTCCCCGGACACCACCATGAACACGGTCATGCACGGGACGGTCAGCAGCATGCGCCAACCGAAGATTTCCACGCCGCTCAAGGGGGTGAGCAGCGATGTGTAGTAATACATGACGGCAAACAGCACCGAGGCTGTAACCGATAGAGCGATACCTTTAGACAAGCTGTCCTCGCGTGATTTTGAGTGAGAGTGAAACGGGCGCTGAGGATACGTGGTTTTTCAGACGAATATTGACCGATCAATCAACACGGAACCTGTGGGAGCGAGCTTGCTCGCGATAGCGGTACACCAGCCAACATTGATGTTGAATGTGAATCTGCTATCGCGAGCAAGCTCGCTCCCACATGGGAAAGGGCTGATCAGCTATTGCGCGGTTTACGCCCCGACACAAAATGGCTCACATCATTGAACCCCGGCGTCGACGCATGCCCCGGCGTTACCAGCGAATCGATGAACGCCTCGTCCTCGGCCGTGATCTTCACCGCCTGCGCCTTAGTGTAGGCGTCCCACTGCGCTTCGGTACGCGGCCCTACAATGGCTGAGGTAACAGCGCTGTTGTTCAGTACCCAGGCAATCGCGAACTCGACGATGCCGACACCGCGCTGCCCGGTGTATTGCTGGATCTGCTGCGCGATGCGAAGGGACTCGATGCGCCATTCGGTTTCCAGGATGCGTTTGTCCTGGCGTCCGGCCCGGCTGTTGGCGTCGGGCTTCATATCCGGCGCGTACTTGCCGCTGAGCACACCGCGCGCCAGCGGGCTGTAGGGCACCACGCCAAGGCCGTAGTTTTGCGCCGCCGTGATCTGCTCGGTTTCAGCCTGACGGTTGACGATGTTGTACAGAGGCTGGCTGATCACCGGCCGGTCGACGCCAAGCTTGTCGGCCACGCGAATGACTTCCGCGATGCGCCAGCCACGGTAGTTGGACAGGCCCCAGTAACGGACTTTGCCTTGGCGGATCAAGTCGCCGATGGCCGAGATCGTGACCTCCAGCGGCGTGTTGTGGTCTTCGCGGTGCAGGTAATAGATGTCGAGGTAGTCGGTGCCCAGGCGCGTCAGGCTGGCATCGATGCCGTTGAACAGATGCTTGCGGCTCAGGCCGCTGCGGTTGGGGACGCCGTCCACGGGGCCAAAGCCGACCTTGGTGGCCAGCACCCATTCATGACGGCGGCTGGCAATGGCCTCACCGACGATTTCCTCGGAACGGCCGTTGGTGTAAACGTCGGCGGTGTCGATGAAATTGATGCCCTGGTCCCAAGCCTTGTCGATGATTCGCAGGGAATCTTCGGTGCCGGTCTGTTCGCCGAACATCATGGTGCCCAGGGTCAGGGTGGACACCTGCAGACCCGAATGACCCAGCGTGCGGTAGCTCATGAGCAAATCCTTTTACCAGTGGGAAGGGCTCAATCAGATACCAGAACTGTCGCGGGGATCAATCTGAAATATCGAACACCGCCGCTCCCACAGGGGGAAGTGGTGCTTAGGCGCGCAACGCGCGGGTCATGCGCAACGCCAGCAAACTGCCGCAGACAATCACGCCCGCCAGCAGGTACAGCGCCGCATCGGTCGAGCCGGTGCTGTCCTTGACCCAACCCACCAGATACGGGCTGAGGAAGCCGGCCATCTGGCCCATGGAGTTGATCAGCGCCAGGCCGCCGGCCGCGGCGCCGGCACTGAGCAGGGCGGTCGGCACTGGCCAGAACATCGGCAGGCCGGTGAGGGCGCCCATGGTGGCGATGGTCAGGCCGAGAATCGCGATGGCCGGGTTGGCGGCGAAGTTCACAGCGATCAGCAGCCCCAGCGCGCCCATCAACATCGGCACCACCAAATGCCAGCGACGTTCCTGGCGCAGGTCCGCCGAACGGCCGACCATCAGCATGAACACCGCAGCCAGCAGGTACGGAATCGCACTGAGCCAGCCGATCACCAGGTTATCGCTGAAGCCCAGGTTCTTGATGATCGACGGCAGCCAGAAGTTGATCGCGTACACGCCACTCTGGATGCAGAAATAGATCAGGCCGAAAGCCCAGATCGCCGGGTTCTTGAACACCGCCAGCAGCGAGTCGGTGGTGGTTTTCGGCTTGTTCGCCAGATCTTCGGCGTGGTCGGCTTCAAGCACCGAGCGCTCGAACGGGGTCAGCCACTTGGCATTGGCGTAGCTGTCGCTGAGCAGGAAGTAAGCCAGCGCACCGAGGATGACGGTGGGAATACCTTGCAGCAGGAACATCCACTGCCAGCCGGCGAGGCCGCCCTGGCCCGTGGCGAAGTGGTTGAGGATCCAGCCGGAAAACGGACTGCCGAGCAAGCCGGATACCGGGATCGCCGACATGAACAGCGCCATGATGCGGCCACGGCGGAAGGTCGGGAACCACTGCGAGAGATACAACACCACGCCCGGGAAGAACCCGGCTTCGGCCGCGCCGGTGAACAGGCGCAGGGTATAGAACTCGGTCGGCGTGGTGACGAACAGCAAGCAGGTCGACAGGGTGCCCCAGGTGATCATCATCAGCGCAATCCAGCGCCGTGGGCCGAACCTGGTCAGGGCCAGGTTGCTTGGTACGCCGCACAGCACGTAACCGATAAAGAAGATGCCGGCGCCGAGGCCGTACACGGTTTCGCTGAACTTCAGCGCGTCGAGCATTTGCAGTTTGGCAAATCCAACGTTTACCCGGTCGAGGTAGTTGAACAGGTAGCAGATGAAAATGAAGGGGATCAAACGCAGGGTAATGCGCTTGTAGACGGCGTTTTTGTCGTCAGCGATGGCGTCGGACGCTACGGCGCTCTGTGTCATGGCGGCTCTCTCTTTATTATGATTTTTTGCGATGCAAAGGGTAACGTTGATCGCCCACAGAGTCTCGACCACCCTCAGGGTGGCTGTCTTTGTGCCTGAGCACAGGGTTTGCAACCAAGGCCTGTGCGGGTGAACAACCCGTTCCATCACCGTCTTCAAGGATCACTTGCATGTTCGAACTCGATCACGACCTGGCCCAGGACATCGTCGACCGGGCGATGGCCATCCTGCCGTACAACGTCAACGTCATGGACAGCCAGGGCTTGATCCTGGGCAGTGGCGAGCCGGAGCGGGTCAACACCCGCCATGAAGGCGCGCAACTGGTCCTGGCCAATGGCCGGGTGGTGGAGATCGATGCGCAGACGGCGATTCATCTCAAGGGCGTGCAGCCGGGCATCAACCTGCCGCTGATGCTCGACCAGCGCCTGATCGGCGTACTGGGCATCACCGGCGAGCCCGAGCAACTGCGCACCTACGCCGAACTGGTGCGCATGACCGCCGAAATGCTGGTGGGCCAGCGCAATCAGCAGGCCGAACAACAATGGCGGCGCCAGCGCTGCGATGATCTGCTGGCATTGTTGCTCAGCGAAGCCGGGGATGCTCCGCGACTGGTCGATGAAGCGCAGCAGTTGGGCCTCAAGCCACGGATGACCCGGGTACCGTACCTGTTCGAACTGGGCCTGGAGCACGCCCCGGGGCAAACCGTCGAGGCACTGAGCGCCTGGTTGATGTCCCGTCACCCCGACAGTTGGTGCGTGAGCTCGGCCAAGACCTCGTTGCTCTGGTGCCGGCCGGCCAGTCAGTCGGTGGAGAACGAGCGATTGCTGGACAAGCTCGACGGCCTGGGCTGGAACATCCTGCGCATTGCCGTGGGTGGGCAGGCCGATGGACTTTCGGGTTTACGCCGCTGCTATCGCCGGGTCGGTGACTTGCTCGCTTACGGGCGCGAGGTGTTGCCGAACTCCCGATTGCTGACGCTCAACCGCTACCGGCTGCCGGTGATGCTCTGGCGTCACCGCAACGACGACGCCCTCGACGAATTGCTCAATCCGCTGCGCAAGGTCATTGCCAAGGACAACAACGGCCAGTTGCTGGCAACCCTGCGCAGCTGGTGCGAACACGACGGCCAGAGCCAGGCCTGTGCCGATGCACTGGGCATCCATCGCAACAGCCTGCGCTATCGCATGGAGCGGATTGCAGAGCTGAGCGGGGTTGATCCACTAAGATTGGACGGCATGCTCGCGTTGTACCTCGGCGTGCAATTACTCCCGCAAACCGACGTAACCCCGTAGCAGCTGCCGAGCCTGCGAGGCTGCGTTCG
>NZ_AKJG01000097.1 GCF_000282455.1 Pseudomonas sp. GM74 | reverse complement strand
AGCCTGCGAGGCTGCGTCCGGCGGCGCAGCCGTCGTATAACCGGAACTTGCGGTGTATCAGGCAAACCTTGTTTACCGACTCTACGACGGCTGCGCCGCCGGACGCAGCCTCGCGGGCTCGGCAGCTGCTACGGGCGAACGGTGGTCCGGAGGTCGCGATTTGGGCTATACTCGCCGCCCTTTTTTGAATCACCTGCCAGGCGATTTCCCATGACCAAACAGGCCGCCGAAGTCGCGAAACGCCGCACTTTCGCCATTATTTCCCACCCCGATGCCGGTAAGACCACCATCACCGAGAAGCTCTTGCTGATGGGCAAGGCGATTGCGGTAGCCGGTACGGTGAAGTCTCGTAAATCCGATCGCCATGCCACCTCCGACTGGATGGAAATGGAAAAGCAGCGTGGTATCTCCATTACCACGTCGGTCATGCAGTTCCCGTATCGCGAGCACATGGTCAACCTGCTCGACACCCCGGGCCACGAAGACTTCTCCGAAGATACCTACCGCACCCTGACGGCGGTGGACTCGGCGTTGATGGTTCTCGACGGCGGTAAAGGTGTTGAGCCACGGACCATCGCCCTGATGGACGTCTGCCGTCTGCGTGACACGCCGATCGTCAGCTTCATCAACAAACTCGACCGTGACATCCGCGACCCGATCGAACTGCTCGACGAAATCGAGGCCGTCCTCAAGATCAAGGCGGCGCCGATCACCTGGCCGATTGGTTGCTACCGCGACTTCAAAGGCGTGTATCACCTCGCCGATGACTACATCATCGTGTACACCGCCGGTCACGGCCACGAACGCACCGAAACCAAGATCATCGAAAAGCTCGACTCCGATGAAGCCCGCGCCCACCTGGGTGACGAGTACGAGCGTTTCATCGAACAGCTGGAACTGGTGCAGGGCGCCTGCCATGAGTTCAACCAGCAGGAGTTCCTCGACGGCCAACTGACCCCGGTGTTCTTCGGTACTGCACTGGGCAACTTCGGTGTCGACCACGTCCTCGACGCCGTCGTCGATTGGGCTCCGCGCCCACTGGCGCGCGTGGCCAACGAGCGCACCGTGGAGCCGGTGGAAGAGAAGTTCTCGGGCTTCATCTTCAAGATCCAGGCGAACATGGACCCGAAACACCGCGACCGTATCGCCTTCATGCGTATCTGCTCCGGCAAGTACGAAAAAGGCATGAAGATGCGCCACGTGCGCACCGGCAAGGACGTGCGGATCGGCGACGCGCTAACCTTCTTCTCCTCCGAGCGTGAGCAACTGGAAGAGGCGTTTGCCGGCGACATCATCGGCCTGCACAACCACGGCACCATCCAGATCGGCGACACCTTCACCGAGGGCGAAGTCCTGGGCTTCACCGGCATCCCGCACTTCGCCCCGGAACTGTTCCGTCGCGTACGCCTGAAGGATCCCCTGAAATCCAAGCAACTGCGCCAGGGCCTGCAACAGCTGGCCGAAGAAGGCGCGACCCAGGTGTTCTTCCCGGAACGCAGCAACGACATCATCCTCGGCGCGGTCGGTGTGCTGCAGTTCGATGTGGTCGCCAGCCGCCTGAAAGAGGAATACAAGGTCGAGTGCTCCTACGAGCCGATCACTGTTTACTCGGCTCGCTGGATCGAATGCAGCGATAAGAAGAAGCTTGAGGAATTCTCCAACAAGGCTGTGGAAAACCTGGCACTGGACGGCGGTGGTCACCTGACCTACCTCGCGCCTACGCGGGTCAACCTGGCGTTGATGGAAGAGCGCTGGCCGGACGTGAAATTCCGTGCGACCCGTGAGCATCATTAAGCGCTGAGTTGAAATGCCCAAAACCCCGTTTGCGAAAGCAGCGGGGTTTTTTATTGCCTGGCGCGTTCTCCTGTGGGAGCGAGCTTGCTCGCGATAGCGGTGTATCAGTCACCATAGACATTGGATGTTATGCCCCCATCGCGAGCAAGCTCGCTCCCACAGGGTTCCCCGGTGTTAGCTGAATCGGGCATAACCCCTATTCCAAACCAGTCTCCCAACCCTCTGCATTTTCCCCTGTTCGATAGCGTCCAATCTGGAGAACCCGGCTGATCGGAACTAGATTTGACTCAGCGCCAGACAGGCACTCAACGAAAGGAAGGAATCGGCTATGAACAGGTTGTTTCGCGTTTTACTGCTGTTGAAGGTGATGGTGATGCTCTCGCTCGGCACTTCGATGGCGTGGGCCGAGTGTATCGATCATGGGGAGCAGGCTTCGAGCGGGCAGGCGGGTTATGCGGGGTTGATGATCGCCAAATCCGAATCGGAACCGGGAGATCTGGGGCAGGGTGGTGCTGACAACGACGATGACTCGACCACCGACGAGCCGGACTCCGATGAAGAAGAGGGCGACAGCCAGACGTAGTCGCTCAACGGCGGGCAAAAGAAAACCCCTTCTACCCGAGTGATGCGCATTCGAGGCGGAAGGGGTCGGGTTAATTTCAACTAACTGGACAACTCAATCCCTGTGGGAACGGGCTTGCTCCGGGCGGCGTTCCGACGAAAGCGTCATTCCAGTCAACATCAATGTCGACTGACAGATCGCTTGCGCAAGCAGACTCGCTCCCACAGTTTTTTATGCCGCGCCGTCGAGGAATTGCTCGGCGTAGTGGCAAGCCACCTGGCGGTTGTCGATCAGGCGCAGGGCCGGTTCTTCAGTGCTGCAACGCGCGGTGGCGTACGGGCAGCGCTTGTGGAAGGCGCAGCCGGACGGCGGGTTCAGCGGGTTGGGCAATTCGCCGACGATCTTGATTTTCGGCTTGTCCGGATCCGGGTGGATGGCCGGCGTTGCCGACAACAGCGCCTGGGTGTAGGGGTGCAGGGGACGGGAGTAAATGTCCTCTTTCGTGCCCATTTCCACCGGGCGACCGAGATACATCACCATCACATGGTCGGCAACGTGGCGTACCACTGCCAGGTTGTGGGAGATGAACACGTAGGCGGTGTTGAACTCTTGCTGCAAATCCATGAACAGGTTGAGCACCTGCGCCTGAATCGACACGTCCAGCGCCGAGGTCGGTTCGTCCGCCACCAGCACTTTCGGTTGCAGCATCATCGCCCGGGCCAGGGCGATCCGCTGGCGCTGACCGCCGGAGAACATGTGCGGATAACGCTGATAGTGCTCGGGACGCAGGCCCACCTGCTTCATCATCGCCTGGACTTTCTCGCGACGTTCCGCAGCGCTCAGGTTGGTGTTGATCAGCAACGGCTCGGCCAGCTGATCACCGACTTTCTGCCGTGGGTTCAACGAGGCGTACGGGCTCTGGAATACCATCTGCACGTCTTTGCGCAGTTGCTTGCGCTGGGCCTTGTCGGCGCCGGCGACTTCCTGCCCGGCAATTTTCAAGGAGCCGGAGGACGGCTCTTCGATCAGGGTCAGGGCACGGGCCAGGGTGGATTTGCCGCAACCGGATTCACCGACGACAGCGAGGGTCTTGCCGGCTTCCAGTTCGAACGACACGCCGTTGAGGGCGCGCACGGTGGCGTGACCCTTGAACAGGCCTCGGGACACCTCGTAGTGACGGGTCAGGTCGCGGGCAGTAAGAACGACGGCCATTACGCCACCTCCTGGTTCAACGGGTAGAAGCAGCGAGCGAGGCTGTTGCTTTTCTGGTCAAGGGCCGGACGTTGTTGGCGGCAGTTGTCTTTCACGTACGGGCAGCGCGGCGACAGCAGGCAACCCTGCGGACGGTCGTAGCGACCGGGAACGATGCCCGGCAGGGTCGACAGGCGCGCGGCGCCCAGGCTGTGCTCCGGAATCGCCTTGAGCAGCGCTTCGCTGTACGGGTGCGCCGGGATGTCGAACAGTTGCGGCACCTGACCGACTTCGACCGCCTGGCCTGCGTACATCACGCACACGCGCTGGGCGGTTTCGGCCACGACGGCGAGGTCGTGGGTGATCAGCACCAGGCCCATGTTCTGCTCTTTCTGCAACGCCAGCAGCAGGTCCATGATCTGCGCCTGGATGGTTACGTCCAGCGCCGTGGTCGGTTCGTCGGCGATCAGCAGTTTCGGTTCGCCGGCAATCGCCATGGCAATCGCGACACGCTGGCTCATGCCACCGGACAGTTGATGCGGGTAGGCGTCCATACGGCTGGCGGCACCCGGGATCTCGACTTTTTCCAGCAGTTCGATGGCGCGCTTGCGGGCAGCCTTGCCAGACATTTTCAGGTGCAGGCGCAGCACTTCTTCGATCTGGAAACCGACGGTGTAGCTCGGGTTCAGCGCGGTCATCGGATCCTGGAAGACCATGGACAGGTCTTTACCGACGATCTGCCGACGCTGGCGATTGTTGAGCTTGAGCATGTTCTTGCCGTCGAAATTCAGGGCGTCAGCGGTGACGATCCCCGGATGCTCGATCAGGCCCATCAGCGCCATCATGGTCACGGATTTGCCGGAACCGGACTCGCCAACGATGGCCAGCACTTCGCCCTTGTCCACTTGCAGGTCGAGACCATCGACAACTGGCGTGGCGTTCTTGTCGCCGAAGCGAACGTTGAGATTCTTGATTTCTAGCAGTGACATGGGAATCTCCTCAGGCGGCGTTCTTGAGTTTCGGATCCAGCGCATCGCGCAGGCCGTCGCCCATCAGGTTGATTGCCAGCACGCTGAGCAAAATGGTCAAACCAGGCAGGCTCACCACCCACCAGGCGCGTTCGATGTAGTCGCGGGCCGAAGCCAGCATGGTGCCCCACTCAGGGGTTGGCGGTTGTACGCCAAGGCCGAGGAAGCCCAGTGCGGCGGCATCGAGGATCGCCGAGGAGAAGCTCAGGGTGGCCTGAACGATCAGCGGCGCCATGCAGTTTGGCAGCACGGTGACGAACATCAGGCGTGGCAGGCCGGCACCGGCCAGGCGTGCGGCGGTCACGTAGTCGCGGTTCAGCTCGCCCATCACCGCGGCGCGGGTCAGACGAACATAGGACGGCAGGGACACCACGGCGATGGCGATCACGGTGTTGATCAGGCCAGGGCCGAGGATGGCGACGATCGCCACGGCCAGCAGCAGGGACGGCAGGGCCAGCATGATGTCCATCAGGCGCATGATGGTCGGACCGAGCACGCGCGGGAAGAACCCGGCGAACAGGCCCAGCAGGATGCCCGGAATCAGCGACATCACCACCGACGACAGGCCGATCATCAGCGACAGGCGCGAGCCAGTGATCAGGCGCGACAGCAGGTCGCGACCCAGTTCATCAGTGCCGAGCAGGAATTGCAGTTGTCCACCTTCCAGCCAGGCTGGCGGGGTCAGCAGGAAATCGCGGTACTGCTCGCTCGGATCGTGAGGGGCAACCCACGGGGCGAAGATGGCGCAGAAAATCACCAGCAGCATGAACATCAGGCCGGCGACGGCACCTTTGTTCTTGGAGAACGCTTGCCAGAATTCTTTGTACGGAGACGGGTACAGCAGGCTTTGATCGACTGCTACCGGTGGAATTGGAGTGGTCATGGTCATGATCTCAGCGCTGATGACGGATGCGTGGGTTGGCAAAGCCGTAGAGGATGTCCACTACGAAGTTGACCACAATCACCAGGCAGGCGATTAACAGGATGCCGTTTTGCACGACGGGATAATCCCGGGCGCCAATGGCTTCGATCAGCCATTTGCCGATGCCGGGCCACGAGAAGATGGTTTCGGTCAGGACCGCACCGGCCAGCAGGGTGCCGACTTGCAGGCCGACCACGGTCAGTACCGGGATCAGCGCGTTACGCAGGCCGTGTACGAACACCACGCGCGCCGGCGACAGGCCTTTGGCCTTGGCGGTGCGGATGTAGTCTTCACGCAGCACTTCGAGCATCGACGAACGGGTCATCCGGGCGATCACTGCCAGCGGAATGGTGCCGAGCACAATGGCCGGCAGGATCAGGTGGTGCAGGGCGTCGAAGAAGGCGTCCGGCTCGTCGGCCAGCAGGGTATCGATCAGCATGAAGCCGGTGCGTGGCTCGATGTCGTAGAGCAGGTCGATCCGCCCGGACACCGGGGTCCAGCCCAGGCTTACCGAGAAGAACATGATCAGGATCAGGCCCCACCAGAAGATCGGCATCGAGTATCCCGCCAGGGAGACACCCATCACCCCATGGTCGAACAGGGATCCTCGCTTGAGTGCCGCGATCACCCCGGCCAGAAGGCCCAGGATGCCGGCGAACAACAGGGCGGCCATGGACAGTTCCAGGGTCGCGGGGAACAGGGAGGTGAATTCGCTCCACACGCTTTCACGGGTACGCAGGGATTCCCCGAGATCGCCGTGGGCCAGCTTGCCGATGTAATCCAGGTACTGGGCATACAGGGGTTTGTTCAGACCTAGGCGTTCCATTGCCTGAGCGTGCATTTCGGGATCGACCCTACGTTCTCCCATCATGACTTCCACGGGGTCGCCCGGGATCATGCGAATCAGCGCGAAAGTCAGCAAGGTGATGCCGAAGAACGTGGGGATCAGTAACCCCAGTCGGCGGGCAATAAAACTAAACATCGTGTGTTGTACCTCATCAGCCGGTTAGGCGTGCCCGGCATGCCTGGGTCAGGAATGCCGGGAGTTTTCTTATTACTTCACCTGGGTGGTGGCGAAGTTATTCGTGGTGAGGGGGCTAATGTGATAACCCTCTACGTTGTTGCGCATTGCGGTAAACATTCTAGTGTGTGCCATGCTGATCCACGGCTGGTCCTGGTTAAAAATAACCTGGGCCTGTTCGTAGAGCGCTGCGCGTTCGGCCGGATCGGTTTTTTCCCGAGCCTGGTCGAGCAGCGCCTGGAACTTGTCATTGCACCAACGTGCGTAGTTTTCTCCGTTCTTGGCCGCTTCACAACTGAGCATAGGCGTCAGGAAGTTATCCGGGTCGCCGTTATCGCCCGCCCATCCGGCGGAAACCATGTCGTGCTCGCCGTTTTTGGCGCGCTTGAGCATTTCGCCCCATTCCATCACGCGGATGTCGATCTTGATCCCGACCTTGGCCAGGTCGGCTTGCATCATCTGCGCGCCGAGCATCGGGTTCGGGTTGGTCGGACCGCCACCGTTGCGGGTGAACAGGGTGAAGGTGGTGCCTTCCGGTACGCCGGCCTCCTTGAGCAGGGCGCGAGCCTTGTCCAGATCACGGGCCGGGTTTTTCAGGCTGTGGTTGTAACCCAGCAGGGTGTCCGGGTACGGGTTGACCGCTGCCGTTGCATTGCCTTTGCCGAACAGGGCGTTGACGTAGGCTTCCTTGTCGAAGGCGATGTCGATGGCTTTGCGCACCCGCACATCACTCATGTATTTGTGCGTGGTGTTCATGGCGATGTAGGAAACGGTCATCGCGTTCAGCTCATCGACTTTCAGCTTGTCGTCTTTCTTGATGCTCGGGATATCGTCCGGCTTTGGATACAGCGCGACCTGGCACTCGTTGGCCTTGAGTTTTTGCAGGCGCACGTTGTTGTCGGTGGCGATGGCCAGGATCAGCGCATCAGCCGGAGGCTTGCCACGGAAGTAGTCCGGGTTGGCCTTGAAGCGGACCTGAGCGTCCTTGTTGTAGCGCTGGAAGACGAATGGGCCGGTGCCGACCGGCTTGTTGTTCAGGTCGCCGGTCTTGTTCGCCTTGAGCAGCTGGTCGGCGTACTCGGCGGAGTAGATCGAAGAGAAGGCCATGGCGATGTCGGCCAGGAACGGCGCTTCGCGACGGGTCAGGGTGAACTTGACCGTGTTGTCGTCGACTTTCTCGACGCTTTTCAGCAGTTCCTTGAAGCCCATGCTTTCAAAGTACGGGAAGCCCACGCTCGACAGCTTGTGCCATGGATGATTCGGGTCCAGCTGGCGCTGGAAGCTCCAGACCACGTCGTCGGCATTCATGTCGCGGGTCGGCTTGAAGTATTCGGTGGTGTGGAACTTGACGCCTTTACGCAGATGGAACGTGTAGGTCAGGCCGTCTTCGCTGATGTCCCAGGAGTCGGCCAGTGCCGGAATCACGTCGGTGGTGCCGGGCTTGAAGTCCGCCAGGCGATTGAAGATGGTTTCGGCCACGGCATCGGCGGTGACTGCAGTCGTGTACTGGACCATGTCGAAGCCTTCGGGGCTGGCTTCCGTGCAAACCACCAGGGGTTTTGCCGAAACACCGACAGCGACACTGAGCAACGCGGCCGCGATGGCCGCACGTAGGGGAAGCATTTTCATCAAGAACCCTCTGCAATCAGTTAAAGGACAAAAGCCGAACGGCCGATTCGTCATTGAATCAGCCGTTCGGCACGGGCATTACAGGATGTTGAACGGAACCGTGGTCACCAGACGGAACTCGTTGATGCTGCCGTCAGCCTGGTTTTCGCTGGCACGGTGAGCGGTGTAGGTGCCGCGGATCGTGGTGGCCTTGAGCGGGCCGCTCTGCACGGCGTAGGTCGCGCCGATGCCGTATTCGTAATGGTGTTCGCCATCTTGCGACTGGATACCGTCGTAGCCTTTGCCGGCCACACCCTGGTTGCCGGTGTAGTGAGTACCGTCGATGCCCCAGCCACGAGCCTGGTAGATGTTGAACTTCAGGCCCGGCACGCCGTATTCGGCCATGTTCAGACCGTAGGCAACCTGGAACGATTTTTCGTTCGGGCCGTTGAAGTCCGACAGCAGGGAGTTGGCCAGGTAGATGCCGTTGGTTTCGTGCAGGTAGTCGAAGTACTCGTTACCGTTCACTTCCTGGTACGAGAGGGTCAGGGTATGGGCCTGGTGGGTCAGGCCGAACGACAGCGAGTAGGTGTCGTTGTCGATATCGCCGATCAGGGCTTTACCGGTTTCCTTGGTTTTGTAGTAGTTCAGGCCGGTGGTCAGGCTCAGTACCTGGCTGTCGCCCAGTACGTGAGAGGCGCCGAAGTAGTACTGGTTCCAGATATCTTCAGCCTGGGTCGCCCAGAGGCTGGTGGTCAGGCTGGCAAATGGGGTGTAGGTGATACCGCCGGTGTGAACGTGGTCGGTTTCGACGATGCCGTTGGCGTATTCGGTGCGGAATTTGCGCTGGCTTTCTTCGGTACGCGGTGAGTTGCGGTCGAAGGTGGCCAGGTCGAAGGCCAGGTTGTTCAGCTCTTCGCTGTGGATAGCCACACCTTCGAAGCTCGAAGGCAGTGCACGGTTACCGATCACGTCGACCATCGGGCTGCTGAAGTTCATGCGGCCGGCGGTCAGGGTGCTGTTGGAAACACGGGCCTTGACGTTGGCCAGGCCCAGTTTGCTCCACTGGCCTTGAGCGTCGCCGCCCTCTTTGGTCAGGGTACGGTTGTTGCCCGCGCCTGGACGACTGCCTGGTGCGCCGCCGTTGTTGGATGCCAGGTCTTTGCGGTCCCGGTCCAGGGCGATGGCGTTGTAGGCGGCGACTTCAGTGCTGAAGCCAACAGTACCTTCGGTGAAGCCCGAGTTGTACTTGAGGATGGTGCCCTGGACCCAGTTGATCCGGCGATCGGTCGGGGTCGAAACGCCGTCCTTCTTGTAGGCGAACTTGGCGCCGCGTTGCAGTTGTTCGTTGGCGTACCAGTTACGTGTGGTGCCGGTGATCGACTGGCCTTCGAGAAAGCCGGTGGCTTCGCTTTGGGCGTTTTTCTCGTTCACGGTAACCGGGGTGAAAGCCTGGCTTTGGGTTTCTGCGTAAGCCGTGGCGGTTACGCTGCTTATGGCCAAGGCCAATAACGCGGTGCTGCTCAGTTTCATGGGTAAAGCTCCTTACTTTCTTTTTTTATGCCGGTCTTTTTTTTGTGATCCGGCTATTGGTTTAGAACTCATTCACGGCATCGCAAACGTTTGCTGTCGGCAAAATTGGCGAAAGACGGCAAAGCGTCTGCGTGAGGGCGGAAAATCCGCCCCCCGGCATTTCTGGCTAATCGGTTATTTTTCTATGCTGACACCCGAGAAAACATTGCGACCGAACGGGCTCACTTTGAACCCTTCGATTTTGGCGCTCAGCGGCTGGTTGACCGTTGAGTGGGCGACCGGCGTGATCGGCACCTGCTGCTTGAGGTACTGCTGCGCCTGTTTGTAGAGCAGGGTGCGCTGGTCGCGGTCGGTGACGACCTTGGCCTGCTTGATCAGCTTGTCGTAAGCCGGATCACACCACATCGAGTAGTTGTTGCCACCAATGGCGTCGCAACTGTAGAGCGTGCCCAGCCAGTTGTCCGGATCACCGTTGTCACCGGTCCAGCCGATCAGGCTGATGTCGTGCTCGCCATTCTTGGTGCGCTTGATGTACTCGCCCCACTCATAGCTGACGATCTTGACCTTGAGGCCGATCTTCGCCCAGTCAGCCTGGAGCATCTCGGCCATCAACTTGGCATTGGGGTTGTACGGACGCTGGACCGGCATGGCCCAGAGGGTGATTTCGGTGCCTTCCTTGACGCCGGCAGCCTTGAGCAGCTCCTTGGCTTTTTCCGGGTTGTAGGCGGTGTCCTTGATCGTGTCGTCGTAGGACCATTGAGTCGGCGGCATGGCGTTGACCGCCAGTTGCCCCGCGCCCTGGTAGACGGCATTGAGAATGCCTTGCTTGTTCACCGCCATGTCCAGCGCCTGGCGCACTTCGAGCTGGTCGAACGGTTTGTGGCGCACGTTGTAGGCGATGTAGCCGAGGTTGAACCCAGGCTTCTCGATCAGTTGCAGGGCCGGGTCGTTCTTCAGTGCGGTCACATCGGCCGGGCGCGGGTGCAGGGTGATCTGGCACTCACCGGCCTTGAGTTTCTGCACGCGCACCGAGGCGTCGGTGTTGATGGCGAAAATCAGGTTGTCGAGCTTGACCCGGCTCGGGTCCCAGTAATGCTGGTTGCCGGTGTAGCGGATGTTCGAGTCTTTCTGGTAGCTCTTGAATACGAACGGCCCTGTGCCGATCGGCTTCTGGTTGATGTCGCTAGGCTTGCCTTCGGCCAGCAGCTTGTCGGCGTATTCGGCCGACAGGATGGCGGCGAAGCTCATGGCGATGTTCTGGATGAACGCGGCGTCCACGCTATTGAGCGTAAAGACCACGGTCAGCGGCCCGGTCTTTTCGACCTTGGCGATGTTCTTGTTCAGGCTCATGCCGTTGAAGTACGGAAACTCTGTCGGATAAGCCTTACGGAAGGGTTGTTGCGGATCGAGCATGCGATTGAACGTGAACAGCACGTCATCGGCGTTGAAGTCTCGGGTCGGCGTGAAGTATTTGGTGGTATGAAACTTCACCCCTTCGCGCAGGTGAAACGTGTATTTGAGGCCGTCCTCGGAGATATCCCAGCTCGTGGCCAGGCCCGGTACGACGTTGGTCGCGCCTTTTTCAAACTCTGCCAACCGGTTGTACAGCGGTTCGGCGGCGTCGTTGTCGGTCGCAGTGGTGTACTGTGCCGTGTCGAAACCGGCGGGGCTGCCCTCGGAGCAGAACACCAGGCTGTTGTTGGCGGCCTGGGTGATGGTAGTGGCGGCCAACAGGCCGGTGCCCAGCAATGCGGATAAAACCAAGTTATGGCGCATAACGCTCCCTCTTTTCTCAAAGTGTTGTCAATGAGCCGCCGTCCCGTCCGCGGACGTAGAGGCATCACTGATTTCAAGCCACGCACGCAGCAGTAACCGATGACCCACGCATGCACTGGTCGGATCCCGACGGTATGAGCCACGGGTCCGGCAGTAAATGAGTAGAGTCCTAAAGACTCGTAGGAAATGGCAACGCGTCCTCGCCCGATGCTGTAGTCAGCTGCGGATTAGGATGTAGGCGAATTCCTGCTTTCTCGGTAGATAAAGCAACGGCGACGTCAGGAACGTCGCCGTTGCTAAACCTTATTTGCTGACGCTGACGCCGTAGAAGGAGTTCAAGCCAAATGGGCTGATCTTGAAGTCCTGCACGTTGGCGCGCATGGGTTGGAACACCGTCGAGTGAGCGATAGGTGTCATAGGCACAGCATCCTTGAGGACATGTTGCGCCTGTTTGTACAGCTCGGTGCGTTTGCCTTGGTCCGAAGTGCGCTTGGCTTGCTTGACGATGTCGTCAAACTTCTTGTCGCACCATTTGGAGAAGTTGTTGCCTTCCAGCGAGTCGCAGCCGAACAGCACGTTCAGCCAGTTGTCCGGATCACCATTGTCACCGCTCCAGCCAATCAGCATCGCCTGGTTTTCGCCACCTTTGGAGCGCTTGATGTACTCGCCCCACTCGTAGCTCTGGATCTTGACCTTGAGGCCGATCTTGGACCAGTCGGACTGCAGCATTTCTGCCATCAGCTTGGCGTTCGGGTTGTATGGACGCTGTACCGGCATCGCCCAGAGAACGATTTCGGTGCCATCTTTGACGCCAGCTTCCTTGAGCAGCTCTTTGGCTTTCTCAGGGTTGTACGGCGCATCCTTGATGGTGGTGTCGTAGGACCACTGGGTCGGAGGCATGGCGTTGACGGCCAGTTGGCCAGCACCCTGGTACACGGAGTCGATGATCTGTTGCTTGTTGACCGCCATGTCCATTGCCTGGCGTACCTTCAGGTCAGCCAACGGGTTCGCATCGGTTTGTCCCTTGACCTTGGGCATCACGTTGTAGGCGATGTAACCGAGGTTGAAACCAGCCTGGTCAGGCAGCTTCAGGGTCTTGTCTTCGCGCAGAGCCTTCAGGTCGGCCGGACGAGGGAACAGGGTGACCTGGCACTCGTTCTTCTTCAGCTTCTGGATACGTACCGACGGGTCGGTGGTGATGGCGAAGATCAGGTTGTCGATCTTCACGTCGTCAGGCTTCCAGTAGTCCTTGTTCCCGGTGTAGCGGATGTTGGAGTCTTTCTGGTAGCTCTTGAACACGAACGGGCCAGTGCCGACCGGCTTCTGGTTGATGTCGGCGGCCTTGCCTTCCTTGAGCAGCTGGGCAGCGTACTCGGCGGACTGGATCGAGGCGAAGCTCATGGCCATGTTCTGGATGAACGCGGCATCAACGTCCTTGAGGGTGAACTTGACAGTCTTGTCGTCGACT
This sequence comes from Pseudomonas sp. GM74, assembly GCF_000282455.1. Classification (GTDB taxonomy): domain Bacteria; phylum Pseudomonadota; class Gammaproteobacteria; order Pseudomonadales; family Pseudomonadaceae; genus Aquipseudomonas. Next base: position 21,475 of record NZ_AKJG01000097.1, on the reverse strand, counting down.
TTATCGATCTTGGTGATGTTGGTATCCATCCCCATGTCGGTGAAGTACGGGAATTCGGTCGGGTACGCTTTGCGGAACGGGTCATCCTTGTTAATCATGCGATTAAAGGTGAACAGCACGTCGTCGGCGTTGAACTCACGAGTCGGCTTGAAGTACGGGGTAGTGTGGAACTTCACACCTTCACGCAGATGGAAGGTGTAGGTCAGGCCGTCATCGGAGACGTCCCAGCTGGTCGCCAGACCTGGAATGACAGCGGTGCCGCCGCGCTCGAACTGGGTGAGGCGGTTGAACATGGTTTCTGCAGAGGCGTCGAAGTCGGTTCCGGTGGTGTATTGACCTGGATCGAAACCGGCCGGGCTCCCTTCGGAGCAGAACACCAGGTTAGTCGCAGCTTGAGCGAACGGTGCACTAGCCAACAGGCTGGCGCCGACTAAAAACGGAATGACCGCGTGTTTAAGCATGGTGGCCTCATGATTTGTTGTCATTTTTGGAATTAGAGGACGACCTCGTGAGTCGTGCCTGCGGATACTTATGCAGGGGCCATACCCAATGCAAGATCCAGAGTGACTACAAGCCTTAAACGGTGGCACGAACGTACCTTAATGTCGCATTTGTATAATTGCTGACGCATTTGACCGTTTTCGCGGCATTTTTACGGTGCAAGTGACGCACTTTTACAGTGCGCGCCTGACTCGGGTTGCTCCCCCGTGGGGCGGCGGTGTTACCTATTCATACCCCGGATTGTGGGGTGGGCATGGCGTGAATAAGAGTGGTTATTGTTGCACCGATAGTGGCCAATCGACGGCTTTTCTCGGGTGGACCTATCCAGTTATAGCTCATGCCTGAAAACTGCCAAAAAAAACGGCGATCATTTTTATGATCGCCGTTCTTGTTTACGGGCTATCGATTCAAGGCATCAGCACTTCAATCGAACCATCGGCGGTCATGCTGACCTGGCTGGTGCCGGCCTCGACATCCGGCGTCACCGGTGCGCTGTCCATGGCGGCGGCTTTCATCATCATTGGTGCGCGCAGGTAAGGTTGTGGATAACCGTTGCTGTTGAGGTTCAGGTTGACGATTTTGTAGCTTTTGCCGCCGAGGGCGTCGGTGGTCAGTTGGGCGCGGGCCTTGAAGGCGGTCACGGCATCCTTGAGCAGGGCGTCTTCGCTGGCCTTGCGGGTCGGGGTGGCGATGGCGAAGTCCATGCCGCCCATTTTCAGGTCGGTGAGCAGTTCGCCGGTCAGTTTCGACAGTGCGGCGAAGTCCGAGCTTTCCAGGCGCAATTCGGCGCGCTCGCGCCAGCCGGTGATTTTCTGGCCCTTGGTGTCGTAGATCGGGTAGCTGTTACGGCTGCCCTGGCGCAGGGTGATGTCCTTGACTTGCTTGGCCCTGGCCAGCGCCTTGTTCATGGTGGAGCTGACGTCGGCGGCGAGTTTGGCCGGGTCGGTGTTCTGTTCTTCGGTGTAGAGGGTCACGATCATCAGGTCGCGGGCCACTTCCTGACTGACTTCGGCGCGCAGGGAAATCTGGTTGTAATGAAGCTCGTCGGCGGCCAGGGCCGGGAGGCTGGCGACGATGCCAACACTCAGGGCGAGGAGGGCGGCGCTGCGGCGGAATGTGTACATGAAGGCTCCTTGAAAGGTGCGCAGGGGTATGATCCGGGCCTGCGTGAAACCATCAGACTCTAGCTTTTATGCTCCGGTTCGCACAGTTACAACTTCTATACAGATCGACGCGATTCCCCGTAGCAGCTGCCGAAGGCTGCGTTCGGCTGCGAAGCAGTCGTCAATCAGGCTCCGCGTTTATACAAAGACATCATGCACGCAGGTTCTACGACTGCTTCACAGCCGAACGCAGGCTTCGCCAGCTGCTACAAGGGATGTGTGCCGGCCAATAGGCTGTGGCCGTTTGCCGCACTTTTGCCTGTCAGCCCCCGCGCTTGGTTATACTCCCTGCGATCCGCCTGGAGCGCTCATCAGGAGAGCTCATGCTCGCCCCCGTTCAAATCACTTCCGCGACTCGCCAGAACCTCTGGCGGCTGACGTTCATCCGCACGTTGGTGCTGGCCGCCCAGGCCGGTTCCGTTGGCCTGGCCTACTGGCTCGAGTTGCTGCCGCTGCCCTGGTTTCAGCTGGCAGCGACACTCGCATGCTCAATGCTGCTGTGCGTGTTCACGGCGATTCGCCTGCGCACCTCGTGGCCGGTGACCGAGCTCGAATACGCCGTGCAACTGGCCTGCGACCTGTTTATCCACAGCGCCCTGCTGTATTTCTCCGGTGGCTCGACCAACCCCTTCGTCTCCTATTACCTGGTGCCGCTGACGATTGCCGCCGTGACGTTGCCATGGCGTTATTCGGTGATCCTGTCGGGTATCGCGCTGACGATGTACACGCTGTTGCTGGCACAGTTCTACCCGCTGCAAACCTTTCCGATCGCTCGGGAAAACCTGCAGGTGTACGGAATGTGGTTGAGCTTTGCCCTCGCGGCTGCGGTGATTACGTTTTTCGCCGCGCGCATGGCCGAAGAGCTGCGTCGCCAGGAAGAGTTGCGCGCCATTCGTCGCGAAGAAGGCCTGCGCGATCAGCAACTGCTGGCCGTCGCCACCCAGGCCGCCGGTGCGGCCCATGAACTGGGCACGCCGCTGGCGACCATGAGTGTGCTGCTCAAGGAAATGCGTCAGGACCACCATGACCCGATGTTGCAGGACGACCTGAGCGTGCTGCAGGATCAGGTCAAGCTGTGCAAGCAAACCTTGCAGCAACTGGTGCGCGCCGCCGAGGCCAATCGCCGGTTGGCGGTGGAAATGCAGGACGTCACCGATTGGCTCGATGAAGCCCTCAATCGCTGGCACCTGATGCGCCCGGAAGCCAGCTATCGCTTCCAGCGCCTTGGCCAGGGCCCGGTCCCCCGCATGGCACCGCCACCGGACCTGACCCAGGCTTTGCTGAATCTGTTGAACAACGCTGCCGATGCCTGCCCCGAAGGGCTGCAAGTGACGCTGGACTGGGATTGGGAAAACCTCACCATCAGCATTCGCGACCATGGTGCCGGTGTGCCGCTGGCCATCGCCGAGCAAATCGGCAAACCGTTTTTTACCACCAAGGGCAAAGGTTTCGGCCTGGGCCTGTTTTTGAGCAAGGCCAGCGTGACACGCGCCGGCGGCTCAGTGAAACTCTACAGTCATGAGGAAGGCGGCACGCTCACCGAGCTGCGCCTTCCCCGTGTCGCCCGAGGAGACGAACATGAGTGAAGAGATCCAAGTCGAAGGCGAAGAACTGCCGCATTTGTTGCTGGTCGATGACGACGCCACATTCACCCGCGTCATGGCCCGCGCCATGGCCCGCCGCGGTTTTCGCGTCAGTACTGCCGGTTCCGCCGAAGAAGGCCTGGAACTGGCCAAGGCCGATCTGCCGGATTACGCCGCCCTGGACCTGAAAATGGACGGCGATTCCGGCCTGGTGCTGCTGCCCAAGCTGCTGGAAATGGACCCGGAAATGCGCGTGGTGATCCTCACCGGTTATTCGAGCATTGCCACCGCCGTCGAGGCGATCAAGCGCGGTGCCTGCAACTACCTGTGCAAACCGGCGGATGCCGACGACGTGCTGGCGGCGCTGCTGTCCGAGCACGCCGACCTCGACAGCCTGGTGCCGGAAAACCCGATGTCCGTGGACCGCCTGCAGTGGGAGCACATCCAGCGCGTGCTGACCGAACACGAAGGCAACATCTCCGCCACGGCCCGTGCCCTGGGCATGCACCGCCGCACCCTGCAGCGCAAACTGCAGAAGCGTCCCGTTCGCCGCTGAACCTGCGCTGAACGAATGCGGGCCGTATCTCGCGACAAACCGGACCGATCATCTATGATCGGTTCGTGTGCGTACTTTTCTCTATCGAGCCTTTTCCATGAATCAGAACGCTGAGTATTCCGCGGTCAACGACGCCGTGCGCGGGCAGTTTTTTCGCAAAGTGTGGGCGATGATCACGCCTTACTGGCGCAGTGAAGAGAAGGTCAAGGCCTGGACGCTACTGATAGCGGTGATTGCACTGTCGCTGATCAGCGTGGGGATCTCGGTGTGGTTCAACACCTGGTACAAGGACTTCTACAACGCCCTGCAAAAGAAGGACGAGGCCGCGTTCTGGCAATTGATCCTGTACTTCTGCGCGATTGCGGCGGTGGCGATCATCGGCGCGGTGTACCGGCTGTACCTGACGCAGATGCTGACGATCCGCTGGCGGGCATGGCTCACCGAAAAGCACTTTGCACGCTGGCTCGCCGACAAGAATTACTACCAGCTGGAGCAGGGCGGTTACACCGATAACCCGGACCAGCGGATTTCCGAAGACCTCAACAACTTCACCTCCAATACCCTCGAGCTGGGTATCGGGTTGCTGCGCAATATCGTCAGCCTGGTGTCGTTCTCGATCATTTTGTGGGGCGTGTCGGGCAGTATCGAAGTCTTCGGCATCACCATTCCCGGCTACATGTTCTGGTGCGTGCTGGTTTACGCGGTGGTCGGCAGCTGGTTGACGCATTTGATCGGTCGTCGCCTGATCGGCCTGAACAACCAGCAACAACGCTTCGAAGCCGACCTGCGTTTCTCGATGGTGCGAATTCGCGAGAATGCCGAAAGCATCGCGTTGTACAACGGCGAACCGAACGAGAATCGTCGGTTGAGCGGCCGCTTCGGGATGGTCTGGCACAACTTCTGGGACATCATGAAAGTGTCCAAGCGCCTGACGTTCTTCACCGCCGGTTACAGCCAGGCCGCCATCATCTTCCCCTTCATGGTTGCCGCCCCGCGTTACCTTTCCGGCAAGATCGAACTGGGCGAACTGATGCAGATCAGCTCGGCGTTCGGCAATGTGCAGGAAAGCTTCAGCTGGTTTATCAGTGCGTACCAGAGCCTCGCTTCCTGGCGCGCCACCTGCGATCGTCTGCTGAGCTTCCACCAGGCCATGCGTGACAACGAAGAGCGTGCGCCGGCCATCGACGTACAGAATTCGGGCTCGGCGCTGGAAGTGCACAACCTCGGTCTCGACCTGGCTGAAGGTCGTCACCTGCTGACCAACGCCGACATGACCGTGGAGGAGGGCGAGCGTGTGATGCTCAGCGGTCGTTCCGGCAGCGGCAAGTCGACCCTGCTGCGGGCGATGGGGCATCTGTGGCCGGCCGGCCACGGCAGTATTCGCCTGCCATCGGCGCGCTACCTGTTCCTGCCGCAAAAACCCTATTTGCCGATTGGCACCCTGCGTGATGTCCTCAGTTATCCACAGCCCGGCGATACCTATCCGAACGAGCGCTATGCGCAGGTGCTGGAAACCTGCCGCTTGCCGCACCTGATTGCCCGTCTCGACGAAGCCAACCACTGGCAGCGCATGTTGTCTCCGGGGGAGCAGCAGCGGCTGGCCTTCGCCCGTGCGCTGCTTTATGCACCGCAATGGCTATACATGGACGAAGCCACCTCGGCGATGGACGAAGAAGACGAGGCCACGCTGTACCAGGCGCTGATCGATGAGTTGCCGGGGCTGAGCATTGTCAGCGTCGGCCATCGCAGCAGCCTGAAGCGCTTCCACCCGCGGCACATTCGTATCGAGAATGGCCATCTGGTGGACCAGGCCGTGACTGCATAAACACCACAAACCCCTTGTGGGAGCGGGCTTGCTCCCACAGGGTTTGGTGGTCATCTTGACGGTGATCGTACAACCGCGTTGCGCTATGATGCGCTTTCAGCCGCCGAATTTTTCGAGACAGATGTTCACCATGGAAAACCCGATCGACGCACCTCGCCTCCCTCGCAAGCGCCGCAGCCTCGCTCAGGAACTGGTGACGGTGCTGTCCGAGCAGATCCGCGACGGTCATCTCAAGCGTGGCGACAAGTTGCCCACGGAGTCGGCCATCATGGACGCCCATGGTGTCAGCCGCACGGTGGTGCGCGAGGCGATTTCCCGTTTGCAGGCCGCCGGGCAGGTGGAAACCCGCCACGGCATCGGCACTTTCGTGCTCGACACGCCGAGCCCAAGCGGTTTCCGCATCGACCCGGCGACCGTGGTGACCTTGCGGGATGTGCTGGCGATCCTGGAGCTGCGCATCAGCCTGGAAGTGGAGTCTGCCGGGCTGGCGGCACAACGTCGCAGCCCGGAACAGTTGGCCAATATGCGCGCTGCCCTCGATGCGTTGAATGAAAGTGCCGCTCACGCCAGTGACGCGGTGGCTTCGGACTTCGCCTTCCACCTCGAAATCGCGCTGTCCACCGGCAACCGTTACTTCACCGACATCATGACTCACCTGGGCACCAGCATCATTCCGCGCACACGGCTGAACTCCGCGCGCCTGGCCCATGACGACCAGCAACACTACATGAGTCGCCTGAGTCGTGAGCACGAAGAAATCTACGACGCCATTGCCCGCCAGGATTCCGATGCGGCGCGGGCCGCCATGCGTTTGCACCTGACCAACAGCCGTGAGCGGTTGCGTCATGCCCATGAAGAGGCTGAGGCGCAGCGGGGCTAAGTGTTTTGATCCAAGCCGGTATTGGCTGACAGATTGCCTTCGCGAGCAAGCCCGCTCCCACACTTGATCTGTGTCGTTCACAAATTGTGAGTTCGCAGAAATTCAAATGTGGGAGCGGGCTTGCTCCGGGCGGCGCTCCGACGAAGAGGTCGTAAGCCATCCCACAAAACCTTCAGTCAGCCTCTCTTTTACTTATCCCTCGCCACAATCTTCCGACAACGTATCTCCTGAGCACCTGTTTTTCGAGGTGTGATCATCCCTTTTCTCTTTCGCAGAAACCCTCTGAAACAAGGATTCTGCGCATTCTTGTCGAACAATTTTCACCCCCCGGTGATGAAATGCAGTTGACGGTTGTATTTTAAGTTGTACGATGACCTACAACTTCGGCGCAGGCTGAACGGTTTTCTCACACAACGTCGCTATCCAGGGTGTTCGAATAATGAATCCACAAGAACTGAAGTCCATCCTCTCTGCCGGTCTGCTGTCTTTCCCGGTCACCGATTTCAATGCTCAGGGCGACTTCAATCGCGCGGGTTACATCAAGCGTCTCGAATGGCTGGCCCCATACGGCGCCTCGGCGTTGTTCGCTGCGGGCGGCACCGGTGAGTTCTTTTCTCTGGCGGCCAGCGAATATTCGGAAATCATCAAGACTGCGGTCGACACTTGCGCCACCAGCGTGCCGATTCTGGCCGGTGTCGGTGGCGCCACTCGCCAGGCCATCGAATATGCACAGGAAGCCGAACGCTTGGGCGCCAAAGGCCTGTTGCTGCTACCGCACTACCTGACCGAAGCCAGCCAGGACGGCGTTGCCGCCCACGTTGAAGCCGTGTGCAAATCGGTCAACATCGGCGTGGTGGTCTACAACCGCAACGTCTGCCGCCTGACCGCGCCGCTGCTGGAACGCCTGGCCGAACGCTGCCCGAACCTGATCGGTTACAAGGATGGCCTGGGTGATATCGAGTTGATGGTGTCGATCCGTCGCCGCCTCGGCGATCGCTTCAGCTACCTGGGCGGTTTGCCAACCGCCGAAGTCTACGCCGCGGCCTACAAGGCGCTGGGCGTGCCGGTGTACTCCTCGGCGGTGTTCAACTTCATCCCGAAAACCGCGATGGATTTCTACCACGCCATTGCTCGCGAAGATCACGCCACCGTCGGCAAGATCATCGACGACTTCTTCCTGCCGTACCTGGACATCCGTAACCGCAAAGCCGGTTACGCCGTGAGCATCGTCAAGGCCGGGGCAAAAATTGCAGGCTATGACGCAGGTCCTGTGCGTGCGCCGCTGACCGATCTGACGGGTGAAGAGTATGAAATGCTCGCCGCGCTGATCGACAAGCAAGGTGCGCAATAACACTCGATAAAACCAAGGCCGCTGAGCAATCAGCGGCTTCTTGCGTGAGGAGATCTTCAAGTGGCTGATGCAAAGCGTTTCGATAACTACATCAACGGCGAATGGGTGAAGGGCAGTGATTACTGCGCCAACATCAACCCGTCCGAGTTGAGCGATACCATCGGCGAATACGCCAAGGCTGATCTGGCTCAGGTCCACGCCGCCATCGACGCCGCTCGCGCCGCGTTCCCGGCCTGGTCCACTTCCGGCATCCAGGCTCGCCACGATTCATTGGATAAAGTCGGCACTGAGATCCTCGCCCGCCGCGAAGAACTCGGCACCCTGCTGGCCCGGGAAGAGGGCAAGACCCTGCCCGAAGCCATTGGCGAAGTGACTCGCGCCGGTAACATCTTCAAGTTCTTCGCCGGTGAATGCCTGCGCCTGTCCGGTGACTACCTGCCGTCGGTGCGTCCGGGCGTCAACGTTGAAGTCACTCGCGAAGCCCTGGGCGTGGTTGGTCTGATCACCCCGTGGAACTTCCCGATTGCCATCCCTGCGTGGAAAATCGCCCCGGCCCTGGCCTACGGCAACTGCGTGGTGCTGAAGCCCGCGGACCTGGTTCCGGGCTGCGCCTGGGCCCTGGCTGAAATCATCTCCCGCGCAGGCTTCCCGGCTGGTGTGTTCAACCTGGTGATGGGCAGCGGTCGCGTGGTTGGCGATGCACTGGTCCACAGCCCGAAAGTCGATGGCATCAGCTTCACCGGTTCCGTGGGCGTGGGTCGCCAGATCGCTGTCAGTTGCGTGTCGCGTCAGGCCAAGGTCCAGCTGGAAATGGGCGGCAAGAACCCGCAGATCATTCTCGACGACGCCGACCTCAAGCAAGCGGTCGAGCTGTCGGTACAGAGCGCGTTCTACTCCACCGGCCAGCGTTGCACCGCTTCCAGCCGCTTCATCGTCACCGCTGGCATCCACGACCGGTTCGTCGATGCCATGGCCGAGCGCATGAAGTCGATCAAGGTCGGTCACGCGTTGACGGCTGGTACCGACATCGGTCCGGTGGTTTCCCAAGCGCAGCTTGAACAGGACATGAAGTACATCGACATCGGCCAGTCCGAAGGTGCACGTCTGGTCAGCGGCGGTGGTCTGGTGACCTGCGACACCGAGGGTTACTTCCTCGCGCCGACCCTGTTTGCCGACAGCGAAGCGTCGATGCGCATCAGTCGCGAAGAGATCTTCGGCCCGGTGGCCAACATCGTCCGTGTCGCCGATTACGAAGCAGCCCTGGCTATGGCCAACGATACCGAGTTCGGGCTGTCGGCGGGCATTGCCACCACCTCGCTGAAGTACGCCAACCACTTCAAGCGCCACTCCCAGGCCGGGATGGTGATGGTCAACCTGCCGACCGCCGGTGTGGATTACCACGTTCCGTTTGGTGGGCGTAAAGGTTCATCCTATGGATCACGTGAGCAAGGTCGCTATGCGCAAGAGTTCTACACGGTTGTAAAAACCTCTTACATCGGTTCGTAACACGCAACACCGCTGTATCCGGTGCCACCTCGGTGGCACCGATACCGCAAACCCATGTAGGAGCTGCCGCAGGCTGCGATCTTTTGATCTTGATTTTCGGTGCCTTTGATGGCGCTAAAGATCAAAAGATCGCAGCCTCGTTTCACTCGACAGCTCCTACAGCCCTACAGGGAATACACAAGATTCACCCGCGCATAAAAATAATCAGTGGGAGTACATCTACATGCAATCGACCAAGCCGACTCACGTCCGCTATCTGATCCTGCTCATGCTGTTCCTGGTGACCACGATCAACTACGCCGACCGGGCTACCATCGCAATCGCCGGCTCCAGCCTGCAAAAAGACCTGGGTATCGACGCCGTTACCCTCGGCTACATCTTCTCCGCATTCGGTTGGGCCTACGTGGCCGGGCAAATCCCCGGCGGCTGGCTGCTGGACCGTTTCGGCTCGAAAAAGATCTACGCACTGAGCATCTTTACCTGGTCGCTGTTCACCGTCCTGCAGGGCTATGTCGGCGAGTTCGGCATGTCCACCGCTGTGGTCGCGCTGTTCATGCTGCGCTTTTTGGTGGGCCTGGCCGAAGCGCCATCCTTCCCCGGCAACGCTCGTATCGTGGCCGCCTGGTTCCCGACCGCTGAGCGCGGCACCGCCTCGGCGATCTTCAACTCGGCGCAGTACTTTGCCACTGTGTTGTTCGCACCGTTGATGGGCTGGATCGTCTACAGCTTCGGCTGGCAGCACGTGTTCATCGTCATGGGCGTGATCGGCATCATTTTCTCGGGTATCTGGCTCAAGGTGATCTACAGCCCGCGCCAGCACCCGATGATCAATGACGCCGAGTTCAAGCACATCGCCGACAACGGCGGCATGGTCGACATGGACCAGGACAAGGGCAAAGGCAAAAAAGGCGACGGTCCGAAGTGGGATTACATCCGCCAACTGCTGACCAACCGTATGATGCTCGGCGTGTACCTGGGCCAGTACTGCATCAATGGCATCACTTACTTCTTCTTGACCTGGTTCCCGGTGTACCTGGTACAGGAACGCGGCATGACCATCCTCAAGGCTGGTTTCATTGCGTCCTTGCCGGCGATCTGCGGCTTCATCGGTGGTGTGCTCGGCGGGGTGATTTCCGATTACCTGTTGCGCAAAGGCCATTCCCTGACCTTCGCCCGCAAGGCGCCGATCATTGCCGGCCTGCTGGTTTCCAGCAGCATAGTGGCCTGCAACTATGTCGATGTTGAATGGATGGTCGTCGGCTTCATGGCCCTGGCCTTCTTCGGCAAAGGTGTGGGCGCATTGGGCTGGGCCGTGGTGTCCGACACCTCGCCGAAGCAGATCGCCGGCCTGAGCGGTGGCCTGTTCAACACCTTTGGTAACCTGGCCTCGATCACCACCCCGATCGTGATCGGCTACATCATCAGCTCCACCGGCTCGTTCAAGTGGGCGTTGGTGTTCGTTGGTTGCAACGCACTGGTCGCGGTGTTCAGCTATCTGGTGATCGTCGGCCCGATCAAGCGCGTGGTGCTCAAAGAGCCACCCGCGAACGGTACTGAAGCCCCTGGCAAATTGTCTCAAGCGCATTCCTGAGGAGCGGCGTCATGCAGTTGATTGAACATTCCGACTCGCCGCGCTACATCCGCCTGCACGAGCGGGACAACGTAGTGATCGTGGTCAACGATCAGGGCGTCCCGGCCGGCACCGAGTTTGCCGATGGCCTGGTTACCGTGGACTTCGTGCCACAGAGCCACAAAGTCACCCTGGAAGATATTCCCGAAGGTGGCGAGGTGATTCGTTACGGTCAGGTCATTGGCTACGCCTTGCAGCCGATTCCCCGCGGCAGTTGGGTCAAGGAAGATCAACTGCGCATGCCGACCGCGCCACCGCTGGACAGCCTGCCGCTGTCCACCGATGTGCCGGCCGCGCAGGCACCGCTGGAAGGCTTCACCTTCGAGGGTTATCGCAATGCCGATGGCACCGTCGGCACGCGTAACATTCTCGGCATCACTACCACCGTGCAGTGCGTTACCGGGGTGCTGGATCATACGGTCAAACGCATCAAGGATGAGTTGTTGCCCAAGTACCCGCACGTCGATGACGTGGTGGCGCTGACCCACAGCTACGGCTGCGGCGTGGCCATCACCGCCACTGACGCGTACATTCCGATCCGTACCGTGCGCAACCTGGCCCGCAACCCGAACCTGGGTGGCGAAGCCCTGGTGATCAGCCTGGGCTGCGAGAAATTGCAGGCCGGGCAGGTGATGCACGAGAACGACAGCTCGGTGGATCTCAGCGAGCCTTGGTTGTACCGCTTGCAGGACTCCAGTCACGGCTTTACCGAAATGATCGAGCAGATCATGGAACTGGCCGAGACGCGCTTGAAGAGGCTCGATCAACGTCGCCGGGAAACCGTGCCGGCGTCCGAGCTGATCCTGGGCATGCAATGCGGCGGCAGTGATGCGTTTTCCGGCATCACCGCCAACCCGGCGCTCGGTTATGCCTCGGACCTGTTGCTGCGGGCCGGTGCGACGGTGATGTTTTCCGAAGTCACCGAAGTGCGCGATGCCATTTACCTGCTGACCTCACGCGCGCAGAACCAGGACGTTGCCCAGGAACTGGTGCGGGAAATGGACTGGTACGATCGCTACCTGGCCAAGGGCGAGGCGGATCGCAGTGCCAACACTACGCCGGGCAACAAGAAGGGCGGGTTGTCGAATATTGTCGAGAAATCCCTGGGATCGATCGTCAAGTCCGGCAGCAGCGCGATCAACGGCGTGCTCGGCCCAGGCGAGCGTTTCAAGCGCAAAGGCCTGATCTTCTGTGCGACTCCGGCCAGCGACTTTGTCTGCGGGACCTTGCAGTTGGCGGCGGGGATGAACCTGCATGTGTTCACCACCGGTCGTGGCACGCCTTACGGGCTGGCCATGGCTCCGGTGGTGAAGGTCTCGACCCGGACCGAGCTGGCGCAACGCTGGCCGGACCTGATCGACATCGATGCCGGGCGCATTGCCACCGGCCGCGCATCGATCGAGGAGCTGGGTTGGGAGCTGTTCCACTACTACCTGGACGTGGCCAGCGGCAAGAAACAGACGTGGGCCGAGCAGCACAAGCTGCATAACGACATCACCCTGTTCAACCCGGCGCCGATTACCTGAGACCGCGTTGCCTGTAAAAGATCGCAGCCTACGGCAGCTCCTACAGAACACGCGTTCCCCTGTAGGAGCTGCCGCAGGCTGCGATCTTTTGATCTTAATGTGCTCGGTGTGGTTTATCATTAGCCCCCTAACGACGCCCACCCCAAGGTCCTCTCCGGCATGCTGGCAATTTTCCTCGAAACCCTGAACATCACCGCGCCGGTGTTTGCCATGCTGTTTCTGGGTGTGCTGCTCAAGCGCATCGACTGGATCAACGACAACTTCATCCACACCGCATCGGCTCTGGTGTTCAACGTCACCATGCCGGCGTTGCTGTTTCTGGGCATCTTGCATGCCGACCTGCACACGGCATTGCAGCCGGCGCTGCTGATCTATTTCTCCCTCGCGACCCTGGTGTGTTTTGCCATCGCCTGGGGCTGGGCGATCTGGAAGTGCCCGCGGGAGGATCGGGGGATCTACACCCAAGGCGCCTTTCGCGGTAACAACGGGGTCATCGGCCTGGCGCTGGCGGCAAGCATGTATGGCGACTACGGGATTTCCCTCGGGGCGATCCTGGCGGCGCTGGTGATCCTGTTCTACAACACCCTCTCGACCATCGTGCTGGCGGTGTACAGCCCGGTGATCAAGTCCGATCCGTGGAGCATCTGCAAAAGCGTGTTCAGCAATCCGTTGATCATCAGCGTGATTGCGGCTGCGCCGTTTGCCTATTTCAAGATCGGCTTGCCCGGCTGGCTGGAAACCTCCGGCCAGTACCTGGCGCAAACCACCTTGCCGCTGGCGCTGATCTGCATCGGCGGTACGCTGTCCCTGGCGGCACTGCGCAAAAGCGGCAACATGGCACTGAGCTCAAGCCTGGTGAAGATGATCGGCTTGCCGGTGCTGGCGACGCTGGGGGCGTGGTTGTGGGGCTTTCGTGGTGCGGAGCTGGGGATTCTGTTTCTGTACTTCGGCAGCCCGACCGCCGCCGCCAGTTTCGTCATGGCCCGGGCGGCGGATGGCAATCACGAGCTGGCGGCGGCGATTATCGTGATCACCACGTTGATGGCGGCGGTCACCACCAATGTCGGGATCTTCTTTTTGCAGTGGGGTGGGTGGATCTGACCCTGGAGTTTTTCAGGGCCTCATCGCGAGCAAGCTCGCTCCCACAGGTTTCTTTGTTGTTAATCAAACTCTGTTCACACCGAAGCCCCCTGTGGGAGCGAGCTTGCTCGCGATGGCGCCAGATCAGGCAACCTGAATTTCAATGACTCACTCAGGCTTCTGATAACTGTCGATTACTTCCTGCGCCGCCCGAAACGCATCAATCGCCGCCGGTACACCGGCATACACCGCGCAATGCAGCAGCGCCTCGCGAATCTCCTCCACAGTGCAGCCGTTGTTCAGCGCACCGCGCACGTGACCTTTCAACTCCTGCGGGCACTTGAGTGCAGTCAGGGCGGCAAGGGTGATCAGGCTGCGGGTTTTCAGCGGCAGGCCTTCGCGATTCCACACACCGCCCCAGGCGTGTTCATTGACGAAATCCTGCAGCGGCTGGGTGAACTCGGTGGCATTGCCCAGTGCGCGGTCGACGAAGGCGTCGCCCATCACTTGGCGGCGGACTTCAACGCCGGTTTTTTTATTCTCGGTCATGGGACTTCCTTCTTATGGTGTTGGCGACGCCAGGCGCGTAGTGACGTGAACAGCAAAAACGCCACCAGCGCCGGCAGGACGAAAAACAGCATCAGGTGTTCCAGCTTGCCGGCCAGAGGCATGCCGGTGGTGAACGACACCACGTGCAGCCCATACGCCAGGTACAAACCCAGAAACAGCAGGCCTTCGGCACGGGTCACCCGATAGCCGGAATAGAACACCGGCAGGCACAGCGCCGCGACGCCGAGCATCACCGGCAGGTCGAAATCCAGGGCGTTGGGCGACACCGACAGCGGCGTTGGCGCTACCAGTGCGGTAAAACCGAGCACACCCAAGAGGTTGAACAGGTTGCTGCCAATCACGTTGCCCACGGCAATATCGCGCTCGCCGCGCATTGCCGCGATCAACGAAGTGGCGAGCTCAGGCAGTGAGGTGCTGACGGCGACGATGGTCAGGCCGATGATCCGCTCCGACAACCCAAGGTCGGTGGCCACGGCAACCGCCGCGCCCAGCAGCAAGTGCCCGGCGTACACCAGCATCGCCAGCCCGGTGACGATCATCAGCAGGCTGCTCAGCCATGGCGCTTGCGCATGATGGTCATGGCTCGATACCGGGCGTGCCGAATGCCGTGACTGGCGCAGCAACAAGCCCAGGTAAATCGCCAGTGCCGTCAGCAACATCACGCCGTCGGCACGGTTCAGTTCTTCATTCCAGGCGAGTACGAACACCAACAGGCTGGCGCCGATCATCAGCGGAATATCCAGGCGCACCAGTTGCCGGGACACCCGCAAAGGAATGATCAGTGCGGACAACCCGAGGGTGACGAGAATGTTGAAAATGCTGCTGCCAATCACGCTGCCGACGGCAATGTCGGCGTTGTGCGCCAGGGTCGCCTGCAGGCTGACCGCCATCTGCGGTGCGCTGCTGCCGAGGGCGACGATGGTCAGGCCGATGATCAGCGGGCGTATGTGCAGCCGAGCGGCAATGCGTACGGCGGCGCGCACCATCAATTCGGCGCCGACAATCAGCAGGAGCAATCCGCTGAGCAATTCGATCACGCTGATCAGGGGTAAATCGGCTAGTCCGAAAATGGTCGGGGCTCCATCGGTCAGTCGTCGAGGGCTTGCACGCGAACCCGCGCGGTGCCGCTGCGCAGCATGCCCAGGCGCTCGGCGGCTTCCTTGGACAGGTCGATCAGGCGGCCCCGGGTGTGCGGCCCGCGATCATTGATGCGCACCACGCAGGATTTGTCGTTATTCAGATTGGTGACCTTCACCCGTGTACCGAAGGGTAGCTGGCGATGGGCGGCGGTCATGGAATTCATATTGAAACGCTCGCCGTTGGCGGTGCGTTTGCCTTGGTGTTTGGCGCCGTAGTACGAAGCCACGCCGGTTTTGTCGTAGCCATGCGGATCGACGGTGTCGGTGCTGGCGCAGCCGGCCAGGAGCGAGAGGAGGGCGCAAAGTCCAAGTAGACGCTTCATTTGAAAGCTTCCGAAAAAAATGTGGGAGCGAGCTCGCTCGCGATTGGCATTCTGACAGTCAACTTTGTGTTGAGTGCCGGATCGCTATCGCGAGCAAACTCGCTCCCACAGGGAATGGAGCCAGTATTTAGAGCTGGCTCCATCCTCATCAGCCTTCGAGCTTGCTTTTGAGCAGTTCGTTGACCTGTTGCGGGTTGGCCTTGCCTTTGGAAGCTTTCATGGCCTGGCCGACAAAGAAGCCGAACATCTTGCCGCGCTTGGCTTCGTCTGCCGCGCGGTATTGTTCGACCTGCTCGGCGTTGGCCGCGAGCATTTCGTCCAGCACCGCCGAGATGGCGCCGGTGTCGGTCACTTGCTTGAGGCCGCGCTTGTCGATGATCTCGTCCGCGCTGCCTTCGCCGTTGGCCATCGCTTCAAACACCACCTTGGCGATCTTGCCGGAGATGGTGTTGTCCTTGATGCGCAGCAGCATGCCGCCCAGAAGCTCTGCGGAAACCGGCGACTGTTCGATGTCCAGGCCTTGCTTGTTGAGCAGGCTGCCCAACTCGACCATCACCCAGTTGGCCGCCAGTTTGGCGTCGCCGCCGATGCTCGCGACTTTCTCGAAGTAATCGGCTTGTTCGCGGCTGGTGGCCAGCACGCTGGCGTCGTAGACCGACAGACCGAACTGCTCCTGGAAGCGCTCGCGCTTCTGCGGTGGCAATTCCGGCAGGGTGGCGCGCACGTCGTCGAGGAACGAGTTCTCGATGACCACCGGCAGCAGGTCCGGATCGGGGAAGTAACGGTAGTCGTTGGCTTCCTCTTTGCTGCGCATCGGACGGGTCTCGTCCTTGTTCGGATCGTACAGGCGGGTCTGCTGGATCACCTTGCCGCCGTCTTCGATCAGTTCGATCTGACGCTGGATTTCGCTGTTGATCGCCTTCTCGATGAAACGGAACGAGTTGACGTTCTTGATCTCGCAGCGGGTGCCGAATTCGACCTGGCCTTTCGGACGGATCGATACGTTGCAGTCGCAACGCAGCGAGCCTTCGGCCATGTTGCCGTCGCAAATCCCTAAGTAACGCACCAGCGCGTGGATCGCCTTGACGTAGGCCACGGCTTCCTTGGCGCTGCGCATGTCCGGTTCGGAAACGATTTCCAGCAGCGGTGTGCCGGCACGGTTCAGGTCGATGCCGGTGGCGCCGCTGAATTCTTCGTGCAGGCTTTTGCCGGCGTCTTCTTCCAGGTGCGCGCGGGTGATGCCGACCCGTTTGACCGTGCCGTCTTCCAGGGCGATGTCCAGGTGACCCTTGCCGACGATCGGCAATTCCATCTGGCTGATCTGGTAGCCCTTGGGCAGGTCCGGGTAGAAGTAGTTTTTACGGGCGAACACGTTGTGCTGGCCGATCTCGGCGTCAATCGCCAGACCGAACATCACCGCCATGCGCACCGCTTCCTGGTTCAGCACCGGCAGCACGCCGGGCATGCCCAGGTCTACCAGGCTGGCCTGGGTGTTCGGCTCGGAGCCGAACGTGGTGGAACTACCGGAAAAGATTTTCGACCGGGTGGTGAGCTGGGTGTGAATCTCCAGCCCGATCACGACTTCCCATTGCATGTGTGTCTCCTCAGAAGCCGGTTGGGGTGCGGGTGTGCCAGTCAGTGTTCAACTGATACTGGTGGGCAACGTTCAACAGGCGACCTTCCTGGAAATACGGAGCGAGCAGTTGCACGCCAACCGGCAGACCGTCGACAAAACCGGCCGGCATCGACAGGCCCGGCAGGCCGGCGAGGTTGGCGGTGATGGTGTAGACGTCTTCCAGGTACGCAGCGACCGGGTCGCTGTTCTTGGCGCCGAGCTTCCAGGCCGGGTTCGGCGTGGTCGGGCCGAGGATGATGTCGACCTCATTGAAGGCCACCATGAAGTCGTTCTTGATCAAACGACGGATCTTCTGCGCCTTCAGGTAATAGGCGTCGTAGTAACCGGCGGACAGCGCGTAGGCACCGACCATGATCCGGCGCTGTACTTCCGGGCCGAAGCCTTCGCCACGGGAGCGTTTGTACAGGTCGATCAGGTTGACCGGGTTTTCGCAGCGGTAGCCGAAGCGTACGCCGTCGAAACGCGACAGGTTGGACGAGGCTTCCGCCGGGGCGATCACGTAGTACGCAGGAATTGCGTGCTGCATGTTCGGCAGGCTGATTTCCTTGATCACGGCGCCGAGCTTTTCCAGCTCCTTGATGCTGTTGTGGATCAGCTCGGCGATGCGCGGGTCGAGACCGGCGCTGAAGTATTCCTTCGGCACGCCGATGCGCAGGCCTTGCAGCGAGCCGTTGAGGCTGGCGCTGTAGTCCGGCACGGGCTCATCGATGCTGGTGGAGTCGTTCGGATCGAAGCCGGCCATACCTTGCAACAAAATAGCGCAGTCTTCGGCGGTGCGTGCCATCGGGCCGCCCTGATCGAGGCTGGAGGCGTAGGCGATCATGCCCCAGCGCGAAACGCGACCGTACGTCGGTTTCAGGCCGGTGAGGTTGGTCAGGGCCGCCGGCTGACGGATCGAACCGCCAGTGTCGGTGCCGGTGGCCGCCGGCAACAGACGAGCGGCGACCGCCGCAGCGGAGCCGCCGGACGAACCGCCCGGAACGTGTTCCAGGTTCCACGGGTTTTTCACCGCGCCGTAGTAGCTCGACTCGTTGGCCGAACCCATGGCGAATTCGTCCATGTTGGTCTTGCCCAGGGTCACGGCCCCGGCAGCGGCCAGTTTGGCGACGACGGTGGCATCGTACGGTGCTTTAAAGTTGTCGAGCATCTTCGAGCCGCAGCTGGTGCGAATGCCCTGGGTGCAGAACAGGTCTTTGTGGGCGATCGGCGCGCCGAGCAGGGCGCCGCTCTCACCATTGGCCCGGCGGGCGTCAGCGGCTTTCGCCTGCTTCAGTGCCAGGTCTTCGGTGAGGCTGATGAAACTGTTGAGCTGTGGATCGAGCTGGGCGATGCGCGCCAGCAGAACCTTGGTCAGCTCTTCGGAGGAAAACTTTTTATCGGCGAGTCCGCGGGCGATCTCGGCCAGAGTCAATTGATGCATTGCAGGCTCTTTCCCTATTAGTCGATGACTTTCGGAACCAGGTACAGGCCGTTTTCGACCGCTGGTGCGATGGACTGGTAGGCCTCGCGGTGATTGGTCTCGGTCACGACGTCTGCGCGCAGGCGCTGGCTGGCTTCCAGTGGGTGGGCCAGCGGTTCGATACCGTCGGTATTGACCGCCTGCATTTCGTCGACCAGCCCGAGAATGCTGTTGAGGGCCGAAGTGATGTGTGGAAGATCGGCATCATTGAGGCCAAGGCAGGCCAGATGAGCGATTTTTTCCACGTCGGAGCGTTCAAGCGCCATTGGGATTCTCCAGTGGAAAACAAAACGGACGGCGTCCGTGTGTTAGATTGTCGGAACACTACCGCACTTCTACGGTCATAAGGCCGCGATTGTGGGGCTTGGTGCACAGAAAAGCGGCCAATTTAACATATTGGCGCCTTGCCCAAAATCCCTGTCGTTGTTAGAGTTTGCCGCACTTTTTTACCCACGCGTTGCCTAGGGTCCCTTTCCCATGTTCAAGAAACTGCGTGGCATGTTTTCCAGCGATCTTTCCATTGACCTGGGCACTGCCAACACCCTTATTTACGTGCGCGAGCGCGGTATCGTCCTGAATGAGCCATCGGTTGTGGCCATTCGGACACACGGTAACCAGAAAAGTGTCGTTGCTGTCGGCACCGAAGCCAAGCGCATGCTGGGCCGTACTCCGGGCAACATTGCTGCCATTCGTCCGATGAAGGACGGCGTGATCGCCGATTTCAGCGTGTGCGAAAAAATGCTGCAGTACTTCATCAACAAGGTTCACGAAAACAGCTTCCTGCAGCCTAGCCCTCGCGTGTTGATCTGCGTTCCATGCAAATCCACCCAGGTTGAGCGTCGTGCAATCCGTGAATCGGCCCTCGGTGCCGGTGCCCGTGAAGTGTTCCTGATCGAAGAGCCAATGGCCGCTGCGATCGGTGCCGGCCTGCCGGTAGAAGAAGCTCGCGGCTCGATGGTCGTGGATATCGGTGGCGGTACCACTGAAATCGCGCTGATCTCCCTCAATGGTGTGGTTTACGCCGAATCCGTACGTGTGGGCGGCGACCGCTTCGACGAAGCGATCATCACCTACGTGCGTCGCAACTACGGCAGCCTGATCGGCGAATCCACCGCCGAGCGCATCAAGCAGGAAATCGGTACGGCCTACCCGGGCGGCGAAGTTCGCGAAGTCGACGTTCGTGGCCGTAACCTGGCCGAAGGCGTTCCACGGGCATTCACCCTGAACTCCAACGAAGTGCTGGAAGCTCTGCAAGAGTCCCTGGCTACCATCGTTCAGGCCGTGAAAAGCGCCCTGGAGCAATCGCCTCCGGAACTGGCTTCCGATATCGCCGAGCGTGGCCTGGTACTGACCGGTGGTGGCGCCTTGTTGCGTGACCTGGACAAATTGCTGGCCCAGGAGACTGGTCTGCCGGTGATCGTCGCCGAAGACCCGCTGACCTGCGTTGCTCGCGGCGGTGGCCGTGCATTGGAAATGATGGATAAACACACCATGGACCTGCTTTCCAGCGAATAAGTCGCCGGATTGCCTCTATGCTGTTGAGCGCGCAGGCGGCACTTTGCAGTGCTGCCTGTTCGCGTTTATCTTCTGTCAGTCTGCATCCAGGCCGGATTGCTGCCGTATGAATAAACAGAACATTTGCCTGGGAGGAGCGGCTTATTAAACCGCTTTTCACCAAGGGCCCTTCACTGGGCGTGCGCCTGTTGGTGCTGGTCGTGCTATCGGTCACGCTGATGGTGGTCGATGCCCGTTTCAGTCTGCTCAAGCCTGCACGCAGCCAGATGTCGCTGGTGCTGATGGACGCCTACTGGATCACCGACCTGCCCGGACGACTGTGGGAAGGCGTTGCCAGTCAGTTTGGCAGCCGGACCGAACTCGTCGCCGAAAACGAAAAACTCAAGACCGAGAACCTGCTGTTGCAGGGGCGCATGCAGAAGCTGGCCGCCCTGACCGAGCAGAACGTTCGGCTGCGCGAGTTGCTCAACTCTTCGGCCCTGGTCAACGAGAAGGTCGAAGTGGCCGAGTTGATCGGCATGGACCCCAATCCCTTCACCCATCGCATCATCATCAATAAAGGTGAGCGCGACGGCGTGGTCCTTGGTCAGCCGGTACTCGATGCCCGTGGCCTGATGGGCCAGGTGGTCGAGTTGATGCCCTACACGTCCCGTGTCTTGCTGCTGACCGATACCACCCACAGCATTCCGGTGCAGGTGAACCGTAACGGTTTGCGGGCGATTGCCAGCGGCACCGGCAACCCGGAGCGTCTGGAGTTGCGGCATGTGGCCGATACCGCCGACATCAAGGAAGGCGACTTGCTGGTCAGCTCCGGCCTTGGTCAGCGTTTCCCGGCCGGTTATCCGGTGGCGACGGTCAAGGAAGTGATTCACGATTCCGGCCAGCCGTTTGCCATTGTCCGCGCCGTTCCGACCGCCGCCTTGAACCGTAGCCGTTACCTGCTGCTGGTGTTCAGCGACAACCGGACTGCCGAAGAGCGCGTCAACGCTGCCGCCCAGGCCCAGGAAAGCCTGGATGCACAGGGCGGCGGGCCGACCATTCCGGCGACGGTTCCGAAGCTGGTCAGCCCCGCGGCACCGACTGCACCGGCTGCCGCACCGGCGATTCCTGCCACGGCGGCGCCTGCGGCCACTGCCCCGGCCAAGCCAGCCACCACGCCGGCCAAGCCCGCGGCCTCGCATCCTGCTGCGGCTAAACCGCCGGCGGCGCAACCCGCTGCCGCGAAGCCTGCC
>NZ_AKJG01000096.1 GCF_000282455.1 Pseudomonas sp. GM74 | reverse complement strand
GCTTCGATGAACTGAAGCAACCTGCTGCCGAAAACCGCGTAACTCGTTGTTTACCAAGGAGTTTTCCGTTTCGACTGCGCCGGAAGTGGGGCGAATTATAGGCCTCTAGAATTCGCCGTCAACCCCCTATTTCAGCTTTATTCGGATTTGAGCGTAATACGCGCAAATGCCTTCTTGCCGGCCTGGCAAACATGGGTCGCGCCCAGTGCATATATAAAGGTGCGATCGACAACCTCACCATCTATACGTACACCACCGGAACCCAGGAGATCTCGAGCCACCGCCGAATTCTTGACCAGCCCTGCTTTATTAAGGACGGCAGCGATCGGCATATCCTCGGCAGCAGTCAATTCGATTTCCGGCAGATCGTCCGGCAGCTCGCCATCCTTCATGCGGTTACCGGCGGCACGATGGGCATTGGCCGCAGCCTCCTCACCATGGAAGCGCGCAACGATCTCTTCAGCCAGCTTGATCTTGATGTCGCGCGGATTGGCACCCGCCTCTACATCTGCGCGGAACGCATTGATCTCATCCATGGAGCGGAAGCTGAGCAACTCGAAGTAACGCCACATCAGCGCATCCGGAATGGAGACCAGCTTGCCGTACATCACACCCGGCGCTTCCTGGATACCGACGTAGTTGCCCAAGGACTTGGACATCTTCTTCACACCATCCAGACCTTCAAGCAACGGCATGGTCAAGATGCACTGGGCCTCCTGACCATAACCACGCTGCAACTCACGCCCCATCAGCAAGTTGAACTTCTGATCGGTGCCGCCGAGCTCGACGTCTGCACGCAGAGCTACCGAGTCGTAACCCTGAACCAGCGGATAAAGGAACTCATGGATGGCGATTGGCTGATTGGTGGTGTAGCGCTTGTCGAAGTCATCGCGCTCGAGCATGCGAGCCACGGTGTATTGCGAAGTCAGGCGAATGAAGTCGGCCGGCCCCATCTGATCCATCCAGGTGGAGTTGAATGCCACTTCGGTTTTTGCCGGATCGAGAATCTTGAACACCTGAGTCTTGTAGGTCTCGGCATTCTCGAGGACTTGTTCGCGAGTGAGCGGCGGGCGCGTGGCACTCTTGCCGCTCGGATCACCGATCATCCCGGTGAAGTCACCGATAAGGAAGATCACCTGATGCCCCAGCTCCTGGAACTGGCGCAGCTTATTGATAAGCACGGTGTGACCCAAGTGCAGGTCCGGAGCCGTTGGATCGAAGCCCGCCTTAATACGCAGCGGCTGGCCACGCTTGAGCTTTTCAATCAGCTCGGACTCGACCAACAGTTCTTCCGCACCACGTTTGATCAGCGCTAGCTGCTCTTCAACCGACTTCATAACAGACCCGCAAGGCTCAGATTCAAAGGGAACCAACCATACAAGATCGCGCGTCAAATACAAGGTTTGCCCGGCGCACGGAAGCCAATCCACAGACAGAGCGCCTGCGGACTTGCTTCAGAGATGATTTGGTTATATTTTATACAGTTATTTCATCTTCATCATGTCATTCATCTTTTCCAATTCATCTTTTTCAAAGTCAAAACCACCTATGACCACAGAATCGTCTAAAGCGCCGCCGCTTTACCCGAAGACCCACTTGCTTGCCGCAAGTGGCATCGCCGCCCTTCTCAGTCTGGCGCTCCTGGTATTCCCTTCCAGTGATGTCGAAGCCAAAAAGACAACCCTGAGTCTTGAACTGGAAAGCCCTGCTGAACAACTGACACAAGATCAAGACGCTGCTGACGCCGTTCAAGCCACAAATGAACCAGCAACCTCCCCCTTCGCGCAGATCGACAACAGCGCCGAGGACACTCAGGAAACCGCTCAAGCCGAACCTGCACCGGCGCTGGCGCCGGCGCCGGTCGTCGAAGAAAAGAAGTCGGCAAGCCACAGGGAAGTGATCGTCACCAAGGGTGACACCCTCTCGACACTGTTCGAGAAGGTCGGCCTCCCGTCCACCTCAGTGCATGACGTGCTGGCCAGCGACAAGCAGGCCAAGCAGTTCAGCCAGCTCAAGCACGGGCAAAAACTCGAGTTCGAACTGAGCCCTGACGGCCAGCTGACCAACCTGCACAGCAAGCTCAACGACCTCGAAAGCATCAGCCTGACCAAGAACGACAGGGGCTACACCTTCAACCGCATTACCGCGAAACCGACCGTGCGCTCTGCCTATGTACATGGCGTGATCAACAGCTCGCTGTCCCAGTCCGCAGCACGGGCCGGCCTGTCTCACAGCCTGACCATGGACATGGCCAGTGTGTTTGGCTACGACGTGGACTTCGCCCAGGATATTCGCCAGGGCGACGAATTCGACGTGATCTACGAGCAAAAAGTGGTCAATGGCAAGGCCGTCGGCACTGGCCCGATCCTGTCGGCGCGCTTCACCAACCGCGGCAAGACCTACACCGCCGTGCGCTACACCAACAAACAAGGCAACAGCAGCTACTACACCGCAGACGGCAACAGCATGCGCAAGGCGTTCATCCGCACACCGGTGGACTTCGCCCGCATCAGCTCGAAATTTTCCATGGGCCGCAAACACCCGATCCTGAACAAGATCCGCGCCCACAAAGGCGTCGACTACGCAGCACCACGCGGTACGCCGATCAAGGCTGCCGGTGATGGCAAGGTGCTGCTGGCCGGCCGCCGCGGTGGCTACGGCAATACCGTGGTCCTCCAGCACGGCAACACCTACACAACGCTCTACGGCCACATGCAAGGCTTCGCCAAGGGCGTGAAGACTGGCGGCACAGTGAAACAGGGCCAGGTAATTGGCTATATCGGCACCACCGGCCTCTCCACCGGGCCGCACCTGCACTATGAGTTCCAGGTCAATGGTGTGCACGTCGACCCGCTGGGCCAGAAACTGCCAATGGCCGATCCGATTGCCAAGGCCGAACGCGCACGCTTCCTCGCCCAAAGCCAGCCACTGATGGCGCGCATGGAACAGGAAAAAGCCACTCTGCTGGCTTCGAGCAAGCGCTAAGCCATGGCGCTCTATATAGGTGTGATGTCCGGAACCAGCCTTGATGGCCTGGACATCGCACTGATCGAGCAAGCCCCGGCGATCAGACTGATCGCCTCCCACTACATCCCGATGCCCGATACTCTGCGCGCCGAGCTGCTCGGCTTGTGCGCCAGCGGCCCGGACGAAATCGCCCGCTCCGCCATTGCCCAGCAGAACTGGGTGAAGCTGGCAGCCCAAGGGATTCATGCCCTCCTCGCTCAGCAGCAACTGAAGCCTGGTGATATTCGTGCGATTGGCAGTCATGGCCAGACCATCCGCCACGAACCGGCACGCGGCTTCACTGTGCAGATCGGCAACCCGGCCCTGCTGACCGAGCTGACCGGCATCACTGTGGTCAGCGACTTCCGTAGCCGCGACGTCGCTGCTGGCGGACAAGGAGCACCACTGGTTCCCGCCTTTCACGAAGCCTTGTTTGAAGAGCAGGCCGGCAATCGCGCAGTACTGAACGTTGGCGGCTTCAGCAACCTCAGCCTTATCGAGCCCGGCAAGCCGGTCGCCGGTTTCGACTGTGGCCCGGGCAATGTGCTGCTGGACGCCTGGATTCACCAGCAACGCGGCGACCATTTTGACCGTGACGGCCAATGGGCTGCCAGCGGCAAGGTAGAACCGGTGCTGTTGAATGCACTACTCAGTGATCCGTTCTTTGTGACCAAAGGCCCGAAGAGTACTGGCCGGGAAGTGTTCAACCTGCCATGGCTGACACGGCATCTGGCACAACTGCCAGCCTTCGCCGCCGAAGATGTTCAGGCGACACTGCTTGAGCTGACCGCGCTGACCATCATCGAATCACTGCAAAGCGCCCAGGCAGGCACGCAGGAGTTGCTGGTTTGCGGCGGCGGCGCCCACAACACTGTCTTGATGAACCGCTTGGCCAGCCTGCTGCCAAACGCAAGTGTCAGCAGCACCGCCACCTACGGTGTAGACCCCGACTGGGTCGAAGCCATGGCCTTCGCGTGGCTGGCTCATTGTTGCCTAGAAGGTATCGCAGCCAACCGTCCGAGCGTTACCGGTGCCCGTGGTTTGCGCGTACTCGGCGCCATCTACCCCGCATAAATCCTCCACACAGCAAAACGCCGCAAGACCCTGAGGTCGTGCGGCGTTCTGTGAAACAGGTGCGCTGATCAGATCGAGAACGAAGAACCGCAGCCACAGGTGGTGGTCGCATTCGGGTTCTTGATGACGAAACGCGAACCTTCCAGACCTTCCTGGTAGTCCACCTCGGCACCTGCCAGGTACTGGAAACTCATCGGATCGACAACCAGACTCACACCTTCGCGCTCGACGATGGTGTCGTCATCGGCCACTTCTTCATCGAAGGTGAAGCCGTACTGAAAACCTGAACAACCGCCGCCCGTAACGAATACGCGCAGCTTCAAGCGATCATTCCCCTCTTCATCGACCAGGCTCTTCACCTTGTGCGCGGCACCGTGGGTGAATTGCAAAGCCGTGGGGGTGAAGGATTCGACGCTCATGCTGACTATCTCCCGGCGTTACGCCGTCATATTGCGTGATGACGCGCATTATCCGCTTCTCCTAGAAAAGCGGTCAACTATTCTAGGAGCAGCGACAAGCTTCAAGCTGCGAGCTTCAAGCTGCGAGCTTCAAGCTTGCCGCTTACAACTTGAAGCTTGTAGCTGCTCTCAAGGCAGCATGCCGGCGTGGGACAGGCCCAGACGCTCATCCAGCCCGAACAGAATGTTCATGTTCTGCACGGCCTGACCCGACGCGCCTTTGACCAGGTTGTCGATCACCGACAGCACAACCACCAGATCGCCATCCTGTGGGCGATGCACGGCAATACGGCAGACGTTGGCACCCCGTACGCTACGAGTCTCCGGATGGCTGCCGGCCGGCATCACATCGACGAACGGTTCGTTGGCGTAACGCTTTTCGAACAACGCCTGCAGGTCTACCGAGCGATCAACAACGGTTGCGTAGAGCGTGGAGTGAATGCCACGAATCATCGGCGTCAGGTGCGGAACGAAGGTCAGGCCGACGTCCTTGCCTGCTGCACGACGCAGCCCCTGGCGAATCTCCGGCAGGTGACGGTGACCTTTGACCGCATAGGCCTTCATGCTTTCCGACGTCTCGGAGTACAGCGAACCTACGGAAGCACCACGACCGGCACCGCTGACGCCGGACTTGCAGTCAGCGATCAGATGCGCAGTATCGGCCAGCCCGGCTTCGAGCAATGGCAGGAAGCCCAATTGCGTTGCAGTCGGGTAGCAGCCCGGCACAGCAATCAGGCGCGCTTTCTTGATCTGCTCGCGATTGACTTCCGGCAAGCCGTAAACCGCCTCGTCCAGCAACTCCGGTGCACCGTGCGGCTGGCCGTACCACTTGGCCCACTCATCCGCGTCTTGCAGACGGAAGTCGGCCGACAGGTCGATGACCTTGGTTCCGGCCGCCAGCAGTTCGCCCGCCAAGGCATGGGCAACACCGTGCGGTGTGGCGAAGAACACCACATCGCAGGCACCCAGGGTCTTGATGTCCGGAACGCTGAACGCCAGGCCGTCGTAATGACCTCGCAGGTTCGGGTACATGTCGGCCACGGCAAGGCCAGCCTCGGATCGGGAAGTGATGACAACCACCTCAGCTTGCGGATGTTGCGCCAACAGACGCAGCAGTTCGACACCGGTGTAACCCGTGCCGCCGACGATACCGACCTTGACCATAAACCTGCCCTCAACGAACCCACTGGAAAGCCGTCGATAATAGGGGTCGCGCGCCCCTGCGACAACCGTCAAGGTGACGTGCGGAGCGTCAAGCCTCTACTATTCCGGCTACCGTGAATTGGGGAATAACTAAAAATGCTTTATCTGTGGCTCAAAGCGCTTCACATCATCAGCGTCGTCTGCTGGTTTGCCGGCCTGTTCTACCTGCCGAGACTGTTCGTCTATCACGCCCAAAGCGAGGACACCGTCAGCAAGGAACGCTTCAGCATCATGGAGCGCAAGCTGTACCGCGGCATCATGGGCCCGGCAATGATCGCGACACTGATCTTCGGCGGCTGGCTGATCAGCCTCAACCCCGGCGCCTACTTCACTCAGGGCGGCTGGATGCATGCCAAGCTGACGCTGGTGGTGCTTCTGATCGGCTACCACCACATGTGTGGCGCCCAGGTAAAACGCTTTGCCCGTGGCGAGAACACCCGCAGCCATGTCTTTTATCGCTGGTTCAATGAAGTGCCGGTTCTGATATTGCTGGCTATCGTAATTCTGGTCGTCGTTCGGCCGTTCTAAATCCAAGAGACACAACTCACCGGGGTACTTCCAATGTCGCTGCCCGCTCTGCTCGAAGAACGTTTGCATCTGCCCGTGGTGGCGGCGCCGATGTTCCTGATTTCCAATCCGCAGTTGGTACTCGCCTGCTGTCGCCAGGGCGTGGTCGGCAGCTTCCCGGCGCTGAACCAGCGCGAAAGCAGCGGTTTCAAGGCCTGGCTGGAAGAAATCGAAGCCGGGCTGGCGACAATGGAAAACCCCGCGCCCTATGCCGTTAACCTGATCGTCCATAACAGCAATCCTCGTTTACAGGCGGATCTTGAGATCTGCGTCGAACACAAAGTGCCGATCGTGATCACCAGCCTCGGTGCCGTGAAAGAACTGGTCGACGCGGTGCACAGCTACGGCGGCCTGGTGTTCCATGATGTGACAACTCGCCGTCATGCCGAGAAAGCTGCCGAAGCTGGCGTGGATGGCTTGATCGCCGTGGCTGCCGGCGCCGGTGGACACGCCGGGACCTGGAGCCCGTTCTCGCTGATTGCCGAAATCCGCCAGTTCTTCGACAAGACCCTGTTGCTGGCCGGCTGCTTGAACCATGGCCACGAAATTCTTGCCGCTCAATTGCTCGGCGCGGATTTGGCCTACTTCGGTACACGATTTATCGGCACGACCGAAAGTCACGCGCCCGACGCCTACAAAGAAATGCTGCTGACATCCAAAGCGGCAGACATCATCCATACTCCAGCGGTGTCAGGTGTCCCGGCGAGTTTCATGCGCCAGAGCCTGGAGGCCGCCGGTTTCGACATGTCCGCCTTGCAAGGCAAGGGCGAGATCAACTTCGGCTCCAAGCTCAAACCCGTGAGCGATGAGGCCAAAGCCTGGAAGACCGTTTGGTCTGCAGGCCAGGGCGTGGGAGAAATCGAAGACTTGCCGAGTGTCGAGCAGTTGATTGCACGTCTCGACGCGGAGTACCGCCAAGCCCTGGAGCATGCCGCCCGGTTGCCAAAACGCTGGCCGCGCTGACAGCAAATCTTGGCCAGTCTTGCCGGCTGGCCTTACACTCACCCGGGCACAACGTTCTTCTTTCAACCTCTCGCGACAAGGATGCTTCGCACATGGGCGAAAATCGTTTCAAAATCGTATTCGAAGGCGCCTTGCTGCCCGGTGTCGACATCACCACGGCAAAGCTCAATCTCGCCGATTTGTTCAAAAGCGATGTCACGGCCATCGAGCGCTTGTTCGCCGGGCGTCCAGTAGCGCTCAAACGCAACCTGTCGCAAGCCGATGCCCAGACCTATCTCCAGGCGCTGAGCAAAACCGGAATCGAGGCCCGCATTGAAGCCGAAACGCCGATCGAATTGAACCTCGCCGACGTGCATGACCATGCTCCGGCCAGCAGCCAGGAGCCATTGGCAGACCCGCAGTCCCCTTATGCGCCACCTCGCGCGCCCGTCGGCGAAGCCGTGGCGGAATTCGCCACGCTCAAGCCCTTCAGTTTCGATGGCCGTATCGGCCGCTTGCGCTACCTCGCCTGGACGCTGGTGCTGTCCACTGTGCTCCTGGCCGTTTGCGGGGTGTTTGCCTTGGTCGCCCTGGCTCTCATCGGCGCGGATTCGACCGCCGGCCTGATATTGGGCAGCATGCTGGCCTTGATCCTCTTCGTCGGATTTATCTTCGTCAGCATCCAGATCACCGTTCAACGTTTGCACGATGTCGGCTGGTCCGGCTGGTTGTGGCTGCTGAACCTGGTGCCGTTCGTTGGCAGTTTCTTTCCGTTCGTGATCATGGTCGTACCGGGCAACGACACCGCCAACCGCTACGGCCCGCCGCCTCCGCCGAACAGTACCGCGGTCAAGGTATTGTCTTCGCTGTGGCTGATCGTTATCGCGCTGGTTCTGTTCGGCTCGCTGGCCGGAGGCCTCACGGCGATACGGGAAGGATACGAAAACGCCGCCCAGAGCAGCTACGAAAGCAGCTCGGTCATCACCGATGAAATCGACGTCGAAGTCGAACCGGTGCCAAATACCGCCGACGATGCAGCCGAAGAGGCCCAGCCCCCTGTAGACTCTGCGAAAGAATGAACAGCGCTCCTGGCCCGTGACACCTGCGTCTCGGCGCGGAGCTGTTGCGATGGAGAACTGCATGACCCGTTACGCTCTGATCACTGGCGCCTCCAGCGGCATCGGCCTGGCAATGGCCGAAGCGCTGGCCCGGCGCGGCCGCAGCCTGATTCTGGTGGCCCGACAACGTGATCAGCTGGAAAGTATTGCGATTGAACTGACCCAGAGGTTTGGCGTTGAGGTGTTGTTCCGTGCCTGTGACCTGGGCGAACCGCTGCGCCTCTCCGGGTTCCTGCTGGAGCTGGAAGAAGGCGACCGGCAGATCGATCTGCTGGTCAACTGCGCCGGTATCGGTACATGCGGCCCGTTTCTGGCTCAGGACTGGATGACCGAGCAAGACCTGATCGAAGTGAACATCCTCGCCCTCACCCGCCTGTGCCATGCCATCGGCAACAGCATGGCCCTGCAAGGCGGCGGGCAGATTCTGAATGTGGCCTCGGTGGCGGCGTTTCAACCGGGGCCGTGGATGAGCACCTATTACGCCAGCAAGGCGTATGTGCTGCACTTTTCCGAAGGATTGCGCGTCGAGCTGAAAAAATGTGCGATCAAGGTTTCGGTGCTCTGCCCCGGGCCGACCCGCACGGCGTTTTTCCGTACCGCGCAACTCGACAGCGAAAAACTGACCAACAGCAAACTGCTGATGAGCCCTGAGGAAGTGGCGCTCTACACCGTGCGCGCACTGGAAAAGAATAAAGCGATCATTATTCCCGGGCGCCGCAACCGCTGGTTCGCCTTCCTGCCGAGGCTCGGCTCGCGGTGGCTGACTCGCACAATCGCCGGCATGGTCAACAAGGCCTACTGCCCGCGCTGATCCAACCCAAGGTAAAAGACTGGGCGCTGGCATACGCCATGAGTACACTCAGGCCAGCCCAAACAACGGAGAAAACAGCTGTGGATACTCTGTTCACCAAGATCATCAACCGGGAAATCCCGGCGAAGATCATTTACGAGGACGACCAGGTACTGGCCTTCCACGACATTGCCCCACAGGCACCGGTACATTTCCTGGTGGTCCCGAAAAAACCGGTTCGCACCTTGAACGACCTGACCGAGGACGACAAGGCACTGGCCGGGCACATCCTGTTCACTGCCCAACGCCTGGCACTGGAGTTGGGCTGTGAAAAAGGCTTCCGCGTCGTCATGAACTGCAATGAAGAAGGCGGACAAACCGTCTACCACATTCATATGCACGTGCTGGGTCAGCGCCAGATGCACTGGCCGCCGGGCTGATTGCAGCCCCCCCTTGTGGGATCGCCGCACCGCCGCTCCCACAAGGGCATCACAACACTGTCACAGCCTCTGCATCACAATGACCCAGCGCAAACCTTCCCCGGCCGATTGGGTTAAACTGGCCACCGAAATTCCCCCGGAGGTCAGCATGACTACCCAACGTCACTACTCGCCGATTGACCGACTTCTGCTGCAAGCCGATGCCGCGATGCGCACCCTGCTGCCCTTCAGCGGCCAGCCGTACCGTCCGTCGCCTGCCATCGTGCAGCCGGATGCGAAAATGAGCGACGAAGACACGCGCCACGTTGCCGGCCTGATGCGCATCAACCATACGGGAGAAGTCTGCGCCCAGGCGCTTTACCAGGGACAGGCGCTGACCGCCAAGCTGCCGCAAGTGCGCGCTGCGATGGAACATGCCGCCGAAGAAGAAATCGATCACCTGGTCTGGTGCGAACAACGCATCCATCAACTGGGCAGCCACACCAGCATCCTCAATCCGCTGTTCTATGGCATGTCGTTCGGGATTGGCGCAGTGGCCGGCCTGATCAGCGACAAAGTCAGCCTGGGGTTCGTGGCGGCAACGGAAGACCAGGTGTGCAAACACCTGAACGAGCATCTGGAGCAATTGCCGGCCGAGGACGAAAAATCCCGGGCGATTCTTGAGCAGATGCGCATCGATGAAGAACAGCATGCCGAAAGTGCGCTGGATGCTGGCGGGTTCCGCTTTCCGGCACCGGTGAAGTTCGGGATGAGCCTGATGGCCAAGGTGATGACCAAGAGTACTTATCGGATCTGATTTCCAGTTCGGCTGACAGGCCCCCTTCGCGGGCAAGCCAGCTCCCACAATGGTTCGGTGTGCGGCAGCCCAATGTGGGAGCGGGCTTGCTCGCGAACAGCATCACTCGACCTCCCTGACTGACAGCAATAAAAAAGGCGACTACCGCAAGGGAGTCGCCTTTTTTGTGTTCGAGAGTCTTACGCCATATTGCGCGCGTAGAAGATTTCGAGCATTTCGTGCTTCACCCGCTCGGTCACCTGGGCGCGTTGCTCAGAGGACAGGTTGCTGGTGGCGTCGCCGAACAGGTAATTATCCAGCTCGAAGTTCTTGAGCAGCATCTTGGTGTGGAACAGGTTTTCCTGGTACACGTTCACGTCGGTCATCTGGTACGCGTCGTAAGTGTCGTCGGACAGGTAGTTCTGGATCGAATTGATCTCGTGGTCGATGAAGTGCTTTTTGCCTTCAACATCACGGGTGAAGCCGCGCACACGGTAGTCCACGGTCACGATGTCCGAATCGAACTGGTGAATCAGGAAGTTGAGCGCTTTAAGCGGTGAAATGACCCCGCAAGTCGACACGTCGATGTCCACACGGAAGGTTGCAATACCACTGACCGGATGGATTTCCGGGTAGGTGTGCACCGTGATGTGGCTCTTGTCGAGGTGGGCCAGAATGATTTCGGGCAGCGGGCCGGGGGACTCTTCGATCTGACTGTCGGTCGGGGTTACCGGTTCTTCCGAGATCAGGATCGTAACGCTGGCGCCCTGCGGCTCATAGTCCTGACTGGCAATGTTCAGGATGTTGGCACCAATGATATCGACAACTTCCGTGAGGATCTGCGTCAGGCGCTTCGCGTTGTACTCTTTATTGATGTACTCGACGTAAGCCTGCTGGTCTTGCGGGGTTTCCGCGTAGCAGATGTCATAGATGTTGAAGCTCAAGGTCTTTGTCAGGTTATTGAACCCGTGGAGCTTGAGTTTGCTTTTCACCGTTAAAAACTCTCTATGTGCTTGCGGCCCGGCCGCGTGATCAAGCATGCCCGTCAGATGCGAACAACGCACCTGCGTAGGACGGTTAACACCTCTTCGCGATGGCGATTTTGGTTGTCTGTTCGGGTGCGAGGCCTGTCGGCTGACGGGCCACTACCCTGAAAAAAGTGGCGCATTATGCAGACGTCAGCTTGTGTTCGCCAGAGTCTGCACTGCTTTTATGATAGTTGAATGTCGATTCAACCGAGCTCGATGATCTCGTAGTCGTGGGTAATCGCCACGCCAGCCGCGCCGAGCATGATCGAAGCCGAGCAATACTTCTCGGCAGACAGCTCGATGGCGCGTTTAACCTGGGCTTCTTTCAAGCCGCGGCCCTTGACCACAAAGTGCATGTGGATCTTGGTGAACACCTTTGGATCTTCAGTCGCACGCTCGGCTTCGAGGAAGGCTTCACAGCTTTCAACCGCCTGGCGGGACTTCTTGAGGATGCTGACCACATCGAAATTGCTGCAACCGCCGACACCCAGCAGCAGCATTTCCATCGGCCGGACACCCAGGTTACGTCCGCCGGCATCGGGCGGACCGTCCATGACCACGACATGACCGCTACCGGACTCGCCGAGGAACATGGCTTCGCCAGCCCATTGGATGCGTGCCTTCATCGCCAAGACTCCACTGTATAAAAAAGGGTCGCCAGCTTAACACAGGCCCCGTGATTGACAGCGCCCGGCGTCCTGGGACATATCCCACCGCCTTGTAGGTAAATGCTCGAATATTGCTGGAAGTGTCTGTTAAGCTGACGCCAATTCTATGGCGCATAGCCAGCTTTACTCCAGCGTTCACTATTTATAAAAACCAAACATACCGTGCAGTTTTTTCGGGATACAACCATGGTTGCTATTGCCCCCAACTCCAAGATCAAGAACCTCGACAAGCTGTTGATGCATTGCCAGCGCCGCCGTTATCAGGCCAAGAGCAACATCATTTGTGCCGGCGACCGCTCTGAAACGCTGTTTTTCATCATCAAAGGCTCAGTCACCATCCTGATTGAAGATGACGACGGCCGGGAAATGATCATTTCCTACCTTAACGCCGGGGACTTTTTCGGTGAGTTAGGCCTGTTTGAGCAAGCCGGCCTGGAGCAGGAGCGCAGCGCCTGGGTGCGGGCCAAGGTTGAATGCGAAGTCGCGGAAATCAGCTACGCAAAATTCCGTGAGTTGTCCCTGCAGGATCCGGACATTCTTTACGTGCTCAGCGGACAAATCGCACAGCGCCTGCGCAACACCACGCGCAAGGTCGGTGACCTGGCATTCTTTGATGTAACCGGTCGAGTCGCGCGCTGCCTGCTGGAGTTGTGCAAACAGCCAGACGCAATGACTCACCCCGATGGCATGCAAATCAAGGTGACCCGCCAGGAAATCGGGCGGATTGTCGGTTGTTCCAGGGAGATGGTCGGTCGCGTGCTCAAGGATCTGGAAGAACGCAACCTGGTGGACGTCAAAGGCAAGACCATGGTGGTCTTCGGTACGCGCTAAGCTCGAAAACCTAGCCGCTGAACATCTGCGCCAGCATCAGCCGGTAGAGTTCGTCAAGGCGCGCCAGTGCATCGGGTGCGGCGAACTTCTCATGCAGCGCGATGTGGCTTTCGGCGCGTACTCGTTGCTCCAGACCACAGGCCTCGTTAAAGCGATTGACCGCGGCGACCATCGACGCTCGGTCGTTATCGATCAGCATCGCTCCGTGCACCAGTCCTACCGGACGCTGTCCACCCTGGCTCTGGCGCCAGCGCTGGGCGGTGCCGACCATCTTGCGACCATCAAGATTGACGTTGAAGCGACCATCGCAGAACGCACCGTCGATTTCGCCAAGGGACGACGAACCACCCAATTCATCCAGCAACTGGCAGATGGGGTCGCAGAGGCGCCGGTAACCGGTTTCGATGCGGTTCAAATCACCTTCGCTGCGCAGTGGCGCGTAAACCAGGGCGATATTGATCGTTGTGGCGGATTGTGGAACCGGTTCGCCGCCGGTATCGCGCAGCAGCACCGGCCAACCTGCCGCCGCCGAGACTGCACAGGCAGCCTCGAAACCCGGCAAGCGATTCAAGCGGCGCGGCATGACCAATGCCTGATCACCCGGCTGCCAGAACAGCAGGCCGAACTCCGCGTCGCCGGCGCAGACCGAGGCCAACAGATCTTGTTCGGCTTGCAGGCCGGCTTCGATGGTCAGGGAGGTTGGCAGCGACATGGAAGGCTCCGACAGACCTGAGGTCTCTAGGGGATTTGCGGGCCTCTTCGCGGGCAAGCCCGCTCCCACAGTGGAAGCGGTTTGCCTGTGAAGATGTGTTTAGTCGAGGGTCGAGCCGCTGACAGGCACACCGCGCTCAGGGAAGAACAGACGCTGCAACTCGGTACCCGGGCTTTCGGCGCGCATGAACGCCTCGCCGACCAGGAATGCGTAGACGTCGCTGATTTCCATCAGTTCGACATCGGCGCGGTTGAGAATGCCGCTCTCGGTGATGACCAGTCGATCGCGCGGAATACGCGGCAACAGGTCGAGGGTGGTTTCCAGGCTGACATCGAAGGTATGCAGGTTGCGGTTGTTGATGCCGACCAGCGGGGTATCGAGGGTTTTCAACGCCCGCTCCAGTTCGTCGCCGTCGTGGACTTCCACCAGCACATCGAGGTTGACGCTTTTGGCCACGGCTGCCAGTTCGGCCATTTTCACGTCATCCAGCGCGGAAACGATCAGCAGCACGCAGTCGGCGCCCAGAGCCCGGGCTTCAACGATCTGGTATGGATCGATCATGAAGTCCTTGCGGATCACCGGCAGCTGGCAAGCCGCACGGGCCTGTTGCAGATAGGCGTCAGCGCCCTGGAAATAATCGATATCGGTGAGTACCGACAGGCAGGTCGCGCCGCCCTTCTCGTAGCTTCTGGCGATGTCGGCGGGAACGAAGTTCTCGCGGATCACGCCTTTGCTCGGCGAAGCTTTCTTGATTTCGGCAATGACTGCCGGTTGCTTCAGCTTGGCCTGATCCAGCAAGGCCTTGGCAAAACCACGGGGTGCATCGGCCGTCTTGGCCAGATTTTCCAGCTCGGCGAGGCTGACACGAGCGCTACGCTCGGCGACTTCTTCGACCTTGCGCGCCAGAATCTTTTCCAGAACCGTCGGTACACTCATCCCTCATTCTCCACTTTGAATACCGCGGTAAATGCACCCAGTTCCTCAAGCTTTTCTCGAGCGAGGCCGGTATGCAGCGCATCGTGCGCCAAGGCAACGCCTTCTTTCAGGCTGCTGGCATGGTCGGCCGCGTACAGTGCGGCACCGGCATTGAGCATGATCATCTCGGCCGCTTTCTGACCGTTTTCGGTCTTGCGCTTGCCCAGGGCATCGCGAATCAGTTCCAGGGAAGCCGCCGGGCTATCCACGGCCAGGCCATGCAGGCTCTGGCTCTTCATGCCCAGGTCTTCCGGCTCGACCCAATACTCGGTGACCTGGCCGTCCTTCAGTTCAGCGACAAAGGTCGGCGCGGCCAGGCTGAACTCGTCCAGGCCATCCTTCGAATGCACCACCAGCACATGCTTGCTGCCCAGACGTTGCAACACTTCCGCCAGCGGCCGGCACAAGGCCTGGGTAAATACGCCTACCACCTGATGCTTCACGCCAGCCGGATTCGTAAGCGGGCCGAGCATGTTGAACAAAGTACGCAGGCCCAGATCCCGACGCGGGCCGGCTGCGTATTTCATCGCACTGTGGTGAGTCTGGGCAAACATGAAACCAATACCAACGTTGTCAATGCAGCGCGCCACTTGCACCGGCGTCAGGTTCAGGTAGATACCGGCCGCCTCCAGCAGGTCGGCACTGCCGCTCTTGCCCGAGACTGCACGGTTGCCATGCTTGGCCACCGTGCAGCCAGCAGCGGAAACCACGAACGCAGCAGCGGTCGACACGTTGAAGATATTGGCGCCGTCGCCGCCGGTGCCCACCACATCGACTACACCGTCGAGGGTCTTGAGCTCGACCTTGTCCGCCAGTTCGCGCATCACCGACACCGCACCGACGATTTCGTCGATGCTTTCGCTCTTCATGCGCATGGCCATCATGAACGCGCCAATCTGCGCATCCGAGCATTGCCCGGTCATGATCTCGCGCATCACATCGCGCATTTCATCGGTGCTGAGGTCGAGGTGATCGACGATACGGCTCAGGGCTGTCTTGATGTTCATGAAAAGTCCTTAGCGCGTGCCGCCGGTTTGTTTGAGGAAGTTGGCGAACAGTTCGTGGCCCTGTTCAGTGAGGATCGACTCAGGGTGGAACTGAACGCCTTCGATGTTCAGAGTCTTGTGACGCAGGCCCATGATCTCGTCGACCGAGCCATCTTCAAGCTGGGTCCAGGCGGTCAGCTCCAGGCAATCGGGCAAGGTTTCGCGCTTGACGATCAATGAATGATAGCGGGTCACCGTCAGCGGACGATTCAAGCCTTCGAATACACCCTTGTCCTCGTGGAATACCGGGCTAGTCTTACCGTGCATCACTTGACGGGCGCGCACCACATCACCGCCAAAGGCCTGGCCGATGGACTGGTGGCCGAGGCAGACGCCAAGAATCGGCAGTTTGCCGGCGAAATGCTTGATCGCTTCAATCGAAATGCCGGCTTCGGTCGGGGTGCAAGGACCGGGGGACACAACGATGCGCTCAGGGTTGAGGGCTTCGAT
The DNA here is from genome assembly GCF_000282455.1 of Pseudomonas sp. GM74. Taxonomy (GTDB): domain Bacteria; phylum Pseudomonadota; class Gammaproteobacteria; order Pseudomonadales; family Pseudomonadaceae; genus Aquipseudomonas. The sequence continues at coordinate 74,238 of NZ_AKJG01000096.1, read as the reverse complement.
TTCAGCGATGGTCAATTCATCGTTGCGCACGACCTTGACCTGGGAGCCGAGCTCGCCCAGGTACTGCACAACGTTGTAGGTAAAGGAGTCGTAGTTATCGATCATCAGCAACATGGCGTTAAGAACCTCTTGAATTCACTGACTTTAAAGATGGCCTTCGAATGATTTACCCGCAAAGCGCTGCGCTTTGTCAGGTGCCGGTGTAGCGCCAGCAAAGCGGCATTTCAAACAGGTAAAGAAGGCAAAGCGATACAGGTCCGGCGAGGCCGGCAAAAGAATTCAGGCGCGCCAACGCCAGCGGGCGTGTGCCTTGATGACTTGATCCAGGAGTTTACTGATGATCAACACGGGGAAGGTCTCGTTCGTACGTCCCGGCACAGTAACTTAGCTGGGCAGAGCGCGCAATATCGCCGGGGGTGCTGCCCGCGAAACTATCAAAGGCTTCGCGACAGATGGCAAAAGGCCGGAAGTTTTTGGTACTGTCGTTTCGTTCACTAAAACAATAAATAAACGGACTTGCTCATGATCAAACAGACGTTGTTTGTACCGCTCGCAGGATGCTTGCTCGCGATGGCATGCGCCCAGGCGAACGCCGCACCTAATCCTTATACAAGTTTCATTGTCTTCGGGGACAGCCTCAACGATGCAGGGACCTTTGCCGACACGGGCGGGCCTGCCGGGGCGACACAGCGCTTCACCAACCGGACGGGGCCGGTGTACCTGGATGGCAGCGGCGAAGTCCGCTCGCTCAACTCTACGCAGATCCTCGGTGGAAAACTGGGGTTCTCGGCGGACCAGACGGCATCCTCTGCTTCAGCAGTTCGCGCCAGCGAAGGCTTGCCTGATGGTAACAACTGGGCTGTAGGCGGCTATCGTACCGACCAGATTCTTGATTCGATTACCAGCATCTCCGCCACCGGAGAACGCACCCGGGCCGGTTATCTTCCGTCCAATAACTTCCGTGCCGACCCGAATGCACTGTATTACCTGTCCGGTGGTGGTAACGACTTCCTGCAAGGTCGTGTCACCAGCCTGCCCCAGGCCAGTGCCGCCGCCGATCGCCTGGCCGACAGCGTGCAGACGCTGCAAACCGCCGGCGCCAGATACGTCATGGTCTGGTTGCTGCCCGATATCGGCTTTACCCCGGCGTTCAACGGCACCCCGCTGCAAGCGTTCACGTCCCAACTCAGCGCCCAGTTCAACACTGAACTGGTAAGCCGACTGCAAAACATCAATGCCGAAGTCATCCCGCTGAACATTCCGGTACTGCTCAAAGAGACGTTCGCCAACCCGGCACAGTTTGGCCTGGCCACCGACCAGAACCTCATCACCACCTGCTTCAGCGGCAACGGTTGCACCGAGAACGCCCGCTACGGCATCAACAGCGCGACGCCGGACCCGACCAGGCTGATCTACAACGACTCGGTGCACCCCACCGAAGCCGGGCAGCGCCTGATTGCCGATTACGCCTACTCCCTGCTGGCGGCGCCATGGGAGCTGACCTTGCTGCCGGAAATGGCCCAGGGCACCGTGCGCGCGCATCAGGATGAATTGCGCAACCAGTGGCTGGCCGATTGGGAAAACTGGCAAGGCGTCGGCCAATGGCGAGCCATTGTTTCCGGCGGCGGACAGCATCAGGACTTTGACGGCCAGGACAGCGTGGCAAGCGCCGACGGTAACGGAGCCAACCTGAACATCGGTGGCAGCTATCGTCTCGATGACGCCTGGCGTGTTGGCCTGGTGGCCGGTTTCTACAACCAGAAACTCGAAGCCGGCAACAACGACTCCGACTACAAGCTCAACACTTACCTGGGCACGGCATTCGCCCAGTACCAGCAAAACCGTGTGTGGGCCGACGCGGCGTTGACGGCCGGGCATCTGGATTACGACAGCCTCAAGCGTAAATTCCAGCTGGGCGTCAACGAACGCGGCGAAAAAGGCGATACCAGCGGCTACGTCGAAGCCTTCAGCGCACGCGTGGGTTACGACATTGCGCAACAAGCCAGCAGCCCCTGGCACCTGTCGCCGTTTGTCAGCGCCGACTTCTCCAAGGTGCAAGTCGATGGTTACTCGGAGGACGGCAACAACTCCACGGCGCTGACCTTCGCCGATCAGGAGCGTATTTCCCGGCGCCTGGGCGCTGGCCTGCTGGGCAAATACCAGATCACCCCGCAAACCCAGGTTTTCGGCGAAGCGGCAATCGAGCGCGAGTACAACGACGATACCCAGGACGTGGACATCAACCTCAACAGCCTGCCAAACAACCAGTTCACGCTGGAAGGCTACACCCCGCAAAGTCACTTGCAACGTGTGAACCTGGGGGTGAGCCACAACCTCACCAAGGACCTGGCACTGCGTGCCAGCTACAATATCCGCAAGGACGATGACTTCACCCAACAGGGCATCAACCTGGGCGTTGCGCTGGACTTCTGATGTGCAGCCAATAAAAAACGCGGCGCCCTCACAGGCGCCGCGTTTTTTATGGTGGTGTAGCCCTTGTGGGAGCGAGCTTGCTCGCGATTGCGGTGGGTCAGACAACATCAATGTGGCAGTGATGGCCCCATCGCGAGCAAGCTCGCTCCCACTGGGCTTTGCGTGAACTCAGGTGTTCGGGGTTTGTTCGGCCAAGGCCACGGCGCGGAACATCGCGCGGCGCTTGTTCAGGGTTTCTTCCCATTCCAGCGCCGGCACCGAGTCGGCGACGATGCCGCCACCGGCCTGCACATGCAGTTCGCCGTTCTTGATCACCGCCGTGCGGATCGCAATGGCGGTGTCCATGTTGCCGTTCCAGGCGAAGTAACCGACCGCACCGCCGTAGACGCCACGCTTGACCGGTTCCAGTTCGTCGATGATTTCCATCGCGCGAATCTTCGGCGCACCGGACAAGGTGCCCGCCGGCAGAATCGCCCGCAGTGCGTCCATGGCCGTCAGCCCGGCTTTCAGTTGCCCGGTGACGTTGGACACAATGTGCATCACGTTGGAGTAACGCTCGATGACCATCTTCTCGGTGAGCTTCACCGAACCGATTTCCGAAACTCGACCGGTGTCGTTACGACCCAGGTCGATCAGCATCAAGTGTTCGGCGATTTCCTTGTCGTCCGACAGCAGGTCTTTTTCCAGCGCCAGGTCAGCCTCTTCGTTGGCGCCCCGTGGACGGGTACCTGCAATCGGGCGCACAGTGATCAGGTTGTCTTCGACCCGCACCAGTACTTCCGGCGAACTGCCGACGACGTGGAAGTCGCCGAAGTTGAAGAAGTACATGTAAGGCGTCGGGTTGAAGCAGCGCAGCGCGCGGTACAGATCGATGGGTGCCGCCTTGAAGTCGATCGACATGCGCTGGGACGGCACGACCTGCATGCAATCACCGGCCAGGATGTATTCCTTGATGGTGTCGACGGCTTTTTCGTAGTCGCTCTGGGTGAAGCTGGAGCGGAACACCGGGTCAGCCGATTGTTGCTTGCTGAAGTCCAGGCCGCGGCGTGGGGTGATCGGCTGGCGGAGTTTTTCCAGCAGCTCTTCCAGGCGCGCGCGACCTTGTTCGAAGGCGTCTTCCTGCGCCGGGTCGGCCAGGACGATGGCGTGCATCTTGCCAGCCAGGTTATCGAACACCACCACGGCGTCGGACACCATCAGCAGAATGTCCGGTACGCCCAGCGGGTCCGGATTCGGGCATTTGCCCAGGCGCTTCTCGACATAACGCACGCAGTCATAGCCGAAGTAACCCACCAGGCCGCCGTTGAAACGCGGCAGGCCGGCAATGGTCGGCACGTTGTAGCGCGCCTTGAAGGCTTCGACGAAGGCCAGCGGGTCTTCCACGTCGTGGCTCTCGGTCTCTACGCCATCGACGGTCACGCTGACGTGATGATCGTGAACCCGCAGCACGGTGCGGCACGGCAGGCCGATGATCGAGTAACGGCCCCATTTCTCGCCGCCCTGTACGGACTCCAGCAAGTAGGAGTTGGGCTCGTCGGCCAGCTTCAGATAGATCGACAGCGGCGTGTCGAAGTCGGCCAGGGTTTCGCAGGCAAGCGGGATGCGGTTGTAGCCGGCAGCGGCCAAACGCAGGAATTCTTCGCGGATCATGAGGTGCCTCGTGGCTTGAGGGTCGAACAGTCAGGTATGCAAACGCGCCGGATAACCGGCCAGAATCAAGTCAGGCGCGCCAACGCCAGCGGGCCAGGGCCTTGATGACTTTCATCCAGAGTTTGCGAGTGACCACCACGATGGCGTTTCCAGAAGGGGGTTTGACAGCGTCGGCCAACGTTATCTCAGCGGCTGGATCCAGGCAACCGGGAATTAGTTTGCGCAGGTCGTCGATCACCATTGCCGGCGATTCTTCCGCGATCGGCCGACCGTGGTTATAGCCGTAGCTCAGGGCCACGCACTTGACCCCCGCCGCTTTCGCCGCCAGCACATCGCTGCGCGAATCGCCGACAAACAACGACTGCGAAGCCGGAATGTTGGCCATTTTCATCACGAAAAACAGCGCGGCCGGGTCGGGTTTTTTCTGTGGCAGGGTGTCGCCGCCGATGATCCAGCGGAAATAACGGCCGATTTTCATCTGGTCCAGCAGCGGCGCGACGAAACGCTCCGGCTTGTTGGTGATCAGCGCCATCTCGACGCCCTGCTTTTTCAGCCATTTGAGGGTGTCGCGCACGCCGGGATAAACCACGGTCAACTCATGGCTCTCGCCATAAGCCTGCATGAAATACTCCAGCGCCTGTTCGGCCTCGTGGTTATCGACCGCCGAATGATCGATAGCGCCAGCCAGCGCACGACGCACCAGCACCGGCGCGCCGTTGCCGACCCATTCGCGTACCGCGTCCAGACCGGCGGGCTTGCGACCGAGTTTGAGCAGCATCTTGTCCACAGCCACTGCCAGGTCCGGGACAGAGTCGATCAAGGTACCGTCCAGGTCGAACATCACCAGCCGCGGCAGTTGCCCCGGGAACAACTGCTCAAAGCCGCTCATGGGCGAGCCAGCGCCAGTTCGGAACGCATCTGCTCGATGACTTCCTGATAGTTCGGCGCATTGAAGATGGCCGAGCCGGCGACGAAGGTGTCAGCGCCTGCCGCCGCGATTTCGCGAATGTTGTTCACGTTCACGCCGCCGTCGATTTCCAGGCGAATGTCACGGCCCGACGCATCGATCAACGCCCGCGCTTCGCGCAGCTTGTCGAGGGTGCTGGGGATGAACTTCTGCCCGCCGAACCCTGGATTGACGCTCATCAGCAGGATCATGTCGACCTTGTCCATCACGTGCTTGAGCACGTCCAGCGGGGTCGCCGGGTTGAACACCAGGCCCGACTTGCAGCCGCCTTCGCGGATCAGTTGCAGGGAACGATCGACATGCTGCGTGGCTTCCGGGTGGAAGGTAATGTAGGTCGCGCCGGCTTCAATGAAGTCGCCAACGATGCGGTCCACCGGGCTGACCATCAGGTGCGCGTCGATCGGCGCGGTCACGCCATACTTGCGCAGCGCCGCGCAGACCATCGGGCCGATGGTCAGGTTTGGTACGTAGTGGTTGTCCATGACATCGAAGTGCACGAAGTCGGCGCCGGCGGCCAGGACGTTGTCCACTTCTTCACCCAGGCGGGCGAAGTCGGCGGAGAGAATCGACGGAGCAATTACGAAGGGCTGCATGACGCACCTTTTCTGAGCAGAATCACGATGGCGCGCATTGTATACCTCATGCTTTGACGCGCGCACCGTGAGCGCGATGATTGGACCTTGCCATCATCCATCAACGGCAGAGCCTCTAGTACGCCGCGCGATAGATCTTCTCGATATCGACGGCACTCAACTTGCGCGGGTTATTGCGCATCAGGCGCTCGATCCCCGCCGCTTCCACGGCCATGGACGCAATGGCGTCCTCAGGTACACCGAAACTGCGCAGGCCCTGGGGAATTTCCACGGCGGCACACAGCTCGGTCATGGCTTGCACGGCTTTGTCGGCCGCTTCGTTGACACTCAGATGAGCGGTCTTCACGCCCATGGCCTCGGCGATATCCTGCATGCGTTCGATGCAGGCCATCTTGTTCCAGGTCATGACATGGGGCAGTAGCAAAGCATTACTGACGCCATGGGCAATGTTGAAGCGCCCGCCCAGCGGATACGCCAACGCATGCACCGCGCCGACCCCGGCATTGCCGAACGCCATGCCGGCCATCAGGCTGGCAGTGGCCATGTCTTCCCGGGCTTGCAGGTTCGACGGGTTGGCGTAGGCCTTGGGCAAAGCCTTGGCGATCAACTTGATGGCGCCGATGGCCAGGGCATCGGTAATCGGCGAGGCGTTGACCGACAGATAGGACTCGATGGCATGCACCAGCGCATCGACGCCGCTGGCCGCCGTGACGCCGCGCGGACAGGTCAGGGTCATTTGCGGACTGACCAGCGCCACATCGGGCAACAGATAGTCGCTGACAATGCCCTTCTTCAGTTGCGCGACCTTGTCGGAAAGGATAGCGACGTTGGTCACTTCCGAACCGGTGCCAGCGGTGGTCGGGATGGCGATCAGCGGCGGGCCTTTGCGCGGGACCTGATCGATACCGAACAGATCCTCCAGCGCACCGTGGTACCCGGCGTAGGCCGCCACGCTCTTGGCAATGTCGATTGCACTGCCGCCGCCGAGGCCAATCAAGCCGTCATGCCCGCCGTCGCGATAGACCTGCATGCAATCTTCGACGATGGCGATTTCAGGGTCCGGCAACACCCTGTCGAAAATCTCGTAACTGCGTTCGCCCAACTGCGCCAGTGCCAGTTCTACCGTGCCGGACTTGACCAGAGCGGCGTCGGTGACGATCAGCGGGTTGTCGATGTCCAGACGTGTCAGCTCGGCGGCCAGTTGCTCGATGGCACCTGCGCCGGTGATCAGTTTGTGAGCGATTTTGAAAGAGGAAAGACTCATGTGCGCAGCCTCTTATAGGTAGGGGAGCTGGGCACAATAGTAGCTGGGGATTTGGGGTTGGCTGGTATTCAGGCGGTGAATGAACTAATGGTCCACTGGAAGCCCCTGTGGGAGCGGGCTTGCTCGCGAAGGCGGTGTGTCATTCAACTAATACATCAGCTGACACTCCGCTTTCGCGAGCAAGCCCGCTCCCACATTTTTACCGGGTTCGGCTTCAGACCTGCGCAGTACGCAGTTTCTCGCTACGCCCACGTAGCCATTCCAGGGTCAGCAGCAGGATCACCGAGAAAGCAATCAGCAGCGTCGCGGCGGCGGCGATGGTCGGGCTGAGGTTTTCGCGGATGCCGCTGAACATCTGCCGTGGCAGGGTCGCTTGTTCAGGGCCGGCGAGGAACAGCGTCACCACCACCTCATCGAACGACGTCGCGAAGGCAAACAGCGCCCCGGAGATCACGCCCGGTGCAATCAGCGGCAAGGTCACACGGCGGAACGTGGTCAGTGGCGAAGCACCCAGGCTCGCAGCAGCCCGCACCAGGTTGTGATTGAACCCCTGCAAGGTCGCCGACACGGTAATGATCACGAACGGCACACCCAATACCGCATGCACCACGATCAGCGAGAAGAAGCTGTTACCCAATCCCAGTGGAGCAAAGAACAGGTAACTGGCCACACCAATGATCACCACCGGCACCACCATCGGTGAAATCACCAGCGCCATCACCAGCGCCTTGCCGGGGAAGTCGCCCCGGGTCAGGCCGATCGCCGCCAATGTACCGAAGACCATCGCCAGCACCGTGGCCGCCGGGGCGACGATGATGCTGTTCTTCAGGGCGCGCATCCACTCCGCCGAGGCGAAGAAGTCGTGATACCACTGCAGCGAGAAGCCCTGCAGCGGGTACACCAGGAAGCTGCCGGAGTTGAACGACAGCGGAATGATCACCAGCACCGGCAGGATCAGGAACAACAGAATCAAGCCGCAGAGAATCCGCAAGCTGTAGAACCACACCCGTTCGATGGGCGACATGTAAGGACTCAGCATTTCGTTCTCCCCTTAGCTCAGGCGCAGGCGGCTTGCGCCTACCAGCCAGCTGTAAATCAGATAAAGCACGACCGTCGCGAGCAACAGCAGCCCACCGAGTGCGGTCGCCATGCCCCAGTTGATGCTGGTGTTGGTGTAGAAGGCGACAAAGTAGCTGACCATCTGATCGTTCGGGCTGCCCAGCAACGCCGGGGTGATGTAGTAGCCGATGGCGAGGATGAACACCAACAGGCAACCGGCGCCGACGCCGGCATAGGTCTGCGGGAAGTACACCCGCCAGAAGCTGGCGAACGGATGGCAGCCGAGGGAAATCGCGGCGCGCATGTAGGTCGGCGAGATGCCTTTCATAACGCTGTAGATCGGCAGGATCATGAACGGCAGCAGGATGTGCACCATGGAGATGTAGACACCGACGCGGTTGAACACCAGCTCGATCGGCTTATCGATGATCCCCATGGCCATCAGACCGCTGTTGATCAGGCCACCCGATTGCAGCAACACGATCCACGCCGCGACGCGTACCAGGATCGAGGTCCAGAACGGCAACAGCACCAGAATCATCAGCAGGTTGCTCTGACGCGACGGCAGGTTCGCCAGCAGGTAAGCCAGGGGATACGCCAGCACCAGGCAGATCACGGTGATGATCAGACCCATCCAGAAGGTGCGGGCGAAGATGTCGAGGTAGATCGCCTGATCCGGAGTGGCCGGAGCGATTTCGCCGAGGTCGTCGATGCGATGATCGACAGCCGCCAACAGGTAATACGGGGTGATGCTGCTGGTGTTGCGACGCACCGCTTGCCAGTAGGCCGGGTCGCCCCAACGCTCATCGAGGCCTTCCAGCGCTTCTTTATAAGAAGCCGGCTCAGTGGCGAGCGGCAAGGCGCGGGCGGTTTTGGTCAGCAGGCTGCGGTAGCCGGCCAGTTCCATGTTCAGGCGCTTGGACAGATCGCCCAGGGTCTGATTCTTGCGAGCCTCGGCGAGGTCTTCGGCCGCTGCTTTATAAACCGGTTCAGCGGGCAGGCCGCGGCCGTCCCAACTGGCGATGGCGGTCACGGTGCGCGGCATGCCGCCGACCACTTCCGGATTGCCAACGCTTTTGTAGAGCAGCGCCACGATCGGCACCAGGAACACCAGCAACAGAAACAGCACCAGCGGCGCGATCAACGCCTGGGCTTTCCAGCGGTTGACCCGCTCGGCGTGCTTGAGCCGCTGCTTCAAGGTGGGGCTGGTGCCCTCGTTCAGGGGAACGGCGATAGCCATGACGTACTCCGGGAATCTTTGATCGTTACAGAGGCAGAGAACCACCTCTGTTGTGTTGAAACACCGCAACCTGTGGGAGCGAGCTTGCTCGCGATGAGGCCATCACATTCAACATCTATGTTGATTGACCCACTGCTTTCGCGAGCAAGCTCGCTCCTACAGCGTAAGCCCGCGGTGCGGTCTTACTTGGCAGCCCAGGCGTTGAAGCGCTGTTCCAGTTGCTCGCCGTTGTCAGCCCAGAAGCTGACGTCGATCTGCACCTGGTTGGCGATGTTTTCCGGGGTGGTCGGCATGTCTTTCAGGACATCCTTGGACAGCAAGGGTACGGCCTGGGTGTTGGCCGGGCCGTAGGCGATGTTTTCCGAGTAGGTCTTCTGTTGCTGTGGCTGTACCGAGTAGGCGATGAATTTCTTCGCAGCTTCGGCGCGTTTGGCATCCAGACCTTTTGGAATGGCCCATGCGTCGAAGTCGTAGATGCCGCCGTTCCACACCACTTTCAGGTTGCTTTCTTTCTGCACGGCAGCGATCCGGCCGTTGTAGGCCGAGCTCATGACCACGTCACCGGAAGCGAGGTATTGCGGCGGTTGTGCGCCGGCTTCCCACCACTGGATGTTCGGCTTGAGTTCATCGAGCTTCTTGAACGCGCGGTCCTGACCGTCCTTGCCGGCCAGCACCTTGTAGACGTCTTTCGGTGCAACGCCGTCGGCCATCAGTGCGAATTCCAGGGTGTACTTGGCGCCCTTACGAAGGCCACGCTTGCCCGGGAACTGCTTGGTGTCCCAGAAATCCACCCAACTGGTCGGTGCGCTTTTCAGTTTGTCGGCGTTGTAGGCCAGCACGGTCGACCACACGAAGAAACCCACGCCGCAAGGCTGAATAGCGCCCTTGACGTAGTCTTCGGTCTTGCCGAACAACTTCGGATCAAGCTGCTCGAACATGTCCTCGTCGCAACCACGGGACAGCTCCGGCGATTCAACCTCTACCAGATCCCAGGACACGCTCTTGGTATCGACCATGGCCTTGACCTTGGCCATTTCGCCGTTGTACTCGCCGGCCACGATCTTGCCATTGCCTGCCGCTTCCCACGGTGCGTAGAAGGCTTTGACCTGAGCCGCCTTGTTCGCGCCACCAAAGGACACCACGGTCAGGTCCGGGCCGGCCGCCATTGCGTGTGCCGCGCCCATCATGCCCAGTGCCAAAGCGGTGAATTTCAGGGATCTCAACATTTATTGTTCTCTCCACGTGCAGGGTTGGTGTTGGTATTGCCGGGGCGATCAGTTCGCCTCTAGAAGGGGATCGAGTGCACGAACGTGCTCGACCTGCCAGCCAAGCGGTACCACGTCGCCGACGGCGAGCGAGGGATCAAGCTCGGCAATCGGCTGTTTCACGAAGAAGTCAGTCTTGCCGCAGACTTCCATGCGAACCCGGACGTGGTCGCCCAGATAGATGAATTCCTCGACTCGCCCGGAGAAGCGGTTTACGCATTGGTCGCTGGAGCCATTGAGGCTCACTCGCTCTGGACGAATGGACAGGGTCACCGGCTCACCGGTCTGGCCGACGTTGACCGCCAGGGCCTCCACCTTTTCGCCGCGTCCGAGCTCGACAATGCAACGGTCGCCGGTTTGGCTGTGCAGGCGGCCATTAAGTCGGTTGTTCTCGCCGATGAAGTTGGCGACGAAGGTGTTCTTCGGCTCTTCGTAGAGGGTGCGCGGTGGCGCGATCTGCTGGATTTCGCCCTGGTGGAAAACCGCCACACGGTCGGACATGGTCAAGGCTTCGCCCTGATCGTGGGTCACGTAGACCACGGTGACGCCCAGGCGCTGGTGCAGATGCTTGATCTCCATCTGCATGTGTTCACGCAGTTGTTTGTCGAGTGCGCCAAGAGGTTCGTCCATCAGCACCAGTTGCGGCTCGAACACCAGCGCCCGGGCCAATGCCACACGCTGTTGCTGGCCGCCGGAGAGCTGCGCCGGGTAACGCTGGGCGAAGGCATCGAGCTGGACCATGCTCAGCACGCGCTTGACCCGGGCACTGACGTCGCTCTTGTTCATTCCACGCACGGTCAGCGGGAATGCCAGGTTCTCGGCCACCGTCATGTGCGGGAACAGTGCGTAGTTCTGGAACACCATGCCGATGTCGCGCTTGTGCGGCGGCACGTTGTTGATGGCACGCCCGGCCAACAGGATTTCGCCCGCGGTCGGCGTTTCGAAACCGGCGAGCATCATCAGGCTGGTGGTCTTGCCGGAGCCGGACGGCCCGAGCAACGTGAGGAATTCGCCTTTGCGAATGTCCAGGTTGAGGTCCTTGACGATCAGGTTCTCGCCGTCGTAGCTCTTCTGCACTCCACGAAAGCTGACCAGAACATCATTGGCCCCTGCGCTTGAATCGACCTGGCTCATACCCACACCTTTGTTATTGATGACTGCTGTGGGACTAAGCCTAGTGGACGCCGGGGACCGCGCAAATCGGGGTGCAAGAGAGATTGGCCTCAGCCGGATGGAAGGCTGGGGGTAGGGATTGCCCTACAAGGATGGCGCGTTTTGGCAAACGCAGTGGCAAGGGGTCAGCTACAAGCCACAAGTAACGGTATAAGCGGCTCGTCAGGCACGTCGCTATTGGATATGCGCACGGTTCAACGACTGATGGAGAACCCTGTGGGAGCGAGCTTGCTCGCGATAGCGGACTGTCAGTCGACATCAGTATTGACTGATAGGGCCTCATCGCGAGCAAGCTCGCTCCCACAGGTACAGCGGTGTGCTTTAGAGGAGCTTGTGTTCCATCGCGTACTTCACCAGTTCCGCCAGCGAAGTGATGTTGAGCTTTTGCATCAGTCGCGCCTTGTGGGTGCTGATGGTCTTGCTGCTCAGCGCCAGTTGCTGGGCGATGTCATTGACGTTGGCGCCCTGGGCCAGGCGTTCGAACACTGAAAATTCGCGCTCGGAGAGCAGCGAGTGCAATGGCCGTGAGTCGGTAAGACCGACCTCGAAAACCATGCGGTCGGCCAGTTCCGGGTCGATATAACGCCCGCCTGACGCCACTTTGCGAATGGCCGTCAGCAACAGCGCCGGGTCGCTGTCCTTGGTCGCATAACCCGCAGCGCCCACCTTCAACGCCCGGGCGGCCATTTGCGCTTCATCGTGCATCGACAGCACCAGGATCGCCGGTGGATTGTTCAAGGCGCGAATCCGCGGAATCGCTTCCAGGCCGTTGACGCCCGGCATGGAGATGTCCAGCAACACCACTTCGCAGGGCACATGACGCAAGGTGTCGAGCAACTGCTCGCCATTGCTCGCCTCCCCCACCACCAGCAAGTCCTTGGCCAGGCCAATCAACTGCTTGATGCCTTCGCGGACAATGGTGTGGTCCTCGGCTACCAGTACACGGATCACGTTCTTCTCCAGATTCAAGATCTATCGAGCGGTACTCGCACGCTTAGGGAGGTGCCTTCACCCGGCTCACTCTCAAGGGATAACTCACCGCCCATAATCAACACCCGCTCACGCATTCCGACGATCCCAAAGGATGTTGGCCTGCCAGGCGCGGCGACAAATCCTACTCCATCATCGCTGACCGTCAGACACAACTCATCGCCTTCAAGGGTCAGTGTCAGTTCAACAGTATGCGCCTGGGCGTGCCGCATGACATTGGTCAGCGCCTCCTGAAGGATTCGAAACAGGCCGATTGCCTTCGCATCGCTGAGCACAGGCAAATTGTCCGGCACCTGCACCAGACACGGGATCTGCGTACGCGCCTCGAATCGTCGGGCCTGCCATTCGATGGCCGAGGCAATGCCGGCATCGAGAATCGGCGGGCGCAATGCGGTCGCCACGTCGCGAACCAATTGGAACAGTTGAGCGATCAGGCGCTTCATGCTGCCAAGGCGCTCGTTCAGGCCCGGATCAAGTTGCGCGTAGGCCAGTTCGCACATCGACGTTTCCAGCTTCAACACGGTCAGCATCTGACCCAACTCGTCGTGAACTTCCCGGGCAATGCGCGCTTTTTCTTCTTCGCGCACGCTTTCCAGATGCGCGGACAACTCACGCAGCTGCTCCCGAGAGCTGGCCAGTTCAAGTTCGATGCGCTTGCTTTCGCTGATGTCCCAGACGATCCCGTCCCAGACATAGGCGCCGTCTTCCAGCCGACGGGTGATGGCCTTGATTTCCGCCCAGCGCTGCTCGCCCTGACGCGTAAGAATTCGCCCCTGCCACGACCAGTCGCTGTCGGTATCCAGCGCATGATCCTGGGTCTGGTGATAGCTGGCCTTGTCATCCGGATGCACGAGACTGCGCAGGCCTTTATCGCGATGCGCCAGCGTGGCCGGCGAGTAACCCACCAGGCTTTCGCTGCCTTCGCTGATGTAGGCAAAGTCGATTTGACCGGTCACCGGCGCCCGCTCCAACCGGAAAACCAGTCCCGGAACGTTGGCGGCGATGCCTTGCAGCCGCGCTTCGCTTTCCTGCAAGGCCGCCAGAGCACGGCGCCGCTCGGTGACATCGTTGAGGTAAACCACCAGGTATTCGCCATCACGAAAGCGCAGGAAACTCAACGAGACATCGGCCGGCAGGATGCTGCCATCGGCCCTCACGCAATTGGATTCGAAGCTTTGCGGGCCGTCTTCACTGGCCCTGGCGCGCTTCCACAGGTTCAGCCAACGGTCCATGTGCAGGCCAGGCTCGAAATCGATCAGGGGCCGATCAATGATCCCGCCAGGCGGATAGCCCAGCATGCTTTCCGCCGCACGGTTGGCGTAGCGCACATGGCTGTCCCAGTTGACCCAGAGGATACCGACGGTGCTCTGGTCGATGGAGAACTGAGTGAGGCGCAAGGCCTCTTCGCTGGCGGCGCGCAAGGCGATGTCTTCCTGCGCGGCCAACAGGCGCTGCTCCAGGTTGTGCTGCTGGCGACGCTGCCAGACCACGATGGCCATGCAGCTCAACGCCAGCACGGCCAGCAGCAGGCAGAGGTTTTGCCAAAACCCCGGAGACTCGGTGAGCCGCGGATATTTGGGTTGCAGCCATTGATTGTGCAGTTGCTCCAGATCCTTGGCCGGGATCGCCCGCAATGCACTTTCGACGATGCCCGCCAGTTCCGGCTTGTCGCGGAGCGTGGCCACCCGCAGCAGCTGCGGCAGGCCGACGTCCCCCACCACCACCAGCCCGGCGAACTCCGACTCGACCGACAAGCGTCCCAGTTGCGCCTCATCGATCACCGCATAAGTCGCCTGTTGGCCGACCAATAATTGCAATGCCTGGCGCTCCATCGGTACGCCTTGCAGATTCAGGTGCGGGTAGTTGCCGCGCAGGTAATCGGCGATGGCACTGGGCATGCGCACGGCGACGCGGGTCTGGCTGTCGAGCTTTTCCAGCTCGACCGCGCCGGCGCTTTTCTGGTCGCTGACCACCAATTGCGGCACCCGCATGTAAGGGTCGGAAAACTGCCAGAGGCGCAGCCCGCCTGGGGTCTGGGTCAACCCCGGAGCGATGTCGATTTCGCCTTCGCGGGCCGCGGCTTCCAATTGTTCAAGGTCGGGGAAATTGCGCCAGCTCAGTTCGACATTGAGGTTTTTTGCCAGCCACTTCATCAACTCGACGTTCACCCCGGACAGGCGCTGCAAGCGGCGATCGTATTGCGCATAGGGCGCCTGCAACACCAGGCCGACCCGCAACTCGCCCTGCTGCGCCAGCCAGTACTGCTGTTTCGGGGAAAGCTGGGCAACAGGCGCCGCAGGCGCGGCCGCCGCCCAGCCCATCAAGGGAAGCCACAAACAGCCGATAACCCACAGGCAGCGAAAACGCATCATTGAACTCTCACACACTGACAAATACTGACCAACCCATTAGGCTGCCGGAACATCTTCTGGCCTGGAATATCCGATGCCCCCTGTCTACCGCCTGGCACTGCCAGCATTGTGCCTGTCGCTGATCCTGCCTTGCGCTTTTTCCGCCAAGGCGGCCGACCCGGCGCCTGCCGTGGAAGAAAAAACCGCCGAAGAAAAACCACTCGAACGTCAGCCGCTGCCTGAGCGTAGTCAGGAAGAAGCGACTGCACTTGAGCGAAAAATCCCGGCTCAGGAACAGCAACCACTGCAAGCAGGCACCGACACCTTTCTGGCCTTGTGGAAACCGGCCAATACCGCCGAACCCAAAGGCGCGGTGATTATCATCCCGGGCGCCGGTGAAACCGTTGACTGGCCGCAAGCCGTCGGCCCTTTGCGGCGCAAATTGCCGGATGCCGAGTGGAGCAGCCTGAGTATCACCTTGCCGGACCTGCAAAGCGATGCCATTGCGCCACGAATCGTGGAAGCGGCGCCGGCTCCCAAGGCCGCCGAAAACGCCAGCAAAGACTCAACCACCGCCGCCCCTATCGAACAGGTGGCCGGTGGCGAGGCCGATGTGGCCGACAAGCCCATTGCCGAAACCGCTGAGGAGCAGTCCAAGGCAGATGCCGAGCGCATCTTTGCCCGGATCGACGCCGCGATTGCGTTCGCCGAACAGCAAAGCGCCCGCAGTATCGTGGTATTGGGGCATGGTTCCGGCGCCTATTGGGCCGCGCGCTACCTGAGCGAAAAGCAGCCATCGCAGGTCGAGAAGCTGGTGATGGTTGCCGCCCGGACACCTGTGGCGACCACGCCCGGACTGGCCGAGCTGAGCCCTACCCTGAAACTGCCGACCGCTGATATTTTCTACAAGGACAAAGCTCTGGATCGCGACGCAGCACTGGAGCGCCTGCAGGCCAGCAAACGCCAGAAGTCATCGGCATTCAGCCAGGTCGCACTCAAGGCGTTGCCCGATACCAAGACCGAACAGGAGCAACTGTTCCGTCGGGTGCGGGGCTGGTTGAATCCGCAGCCTGCGACTGACTGACAGACTGTGTCGCCTTCATCGCGGGCAAGCCACGCTCCCACAGGTTTTATGTCGATCACGAAATTGCGGACGACATCAAACCTGTGGGAGCGAGCTTGCTCGCGATAGCGGTATCACTGGCGACGCAAGTTATCCGGGCTAGCGAAAATCCCGCCGCTCCCGAATCAGCGTGTAGGCATTATGCAGTTCACGCGTTCGCTCGGTGGCCTCACGCACCTGCATCGCCGTCGCGCCACTGCCGGCAATCTTGTCCGGATGATGGCGACTGAGCAGGCGCCGATAAGCACGCTTGATCTGCGCCGGTTCAGTGGTAGCCGACACCCCCAAAAGCCTCAACGCGTCCTGATAACTTGGTGCACTGTTGCCCAGTGGCCGTTTCTGCGGCTCATAGTCGTGGGCCAAAGCCTGCACCTGATGGGGCGTCCAGCCCAGCCACTTGCCCCATTGGCCAATCAATTGACGTTCACCGCTGCCGGCACGGCCATCGGCCCAGACCATTCGCCAGCAGGCGCGCAAAACACCTTCCGCCGCATGGGGCTGGGCACTCAGGCGACGCAGATAACCGCGCAGCCGGACACGGCCCGACTTGCCGCGATTGAACGCGGCAATCGCACGACGCCGGGCCGACTCGGACATGTCCAGCGAGCGCATTTCCGCCCGGGCCTGTTCGATGTGCCCGGACATCACCTGGCCGTCACACTTGGCCAGTCGCCCCAACAGAACAAACAGCAATTCATCGTTACGTAGCACCGGGCGACCGCCCAGTTTTTCCCGCAAGTGTCCCCAGCTTTGCAGGTGCAAGCGCCGATCCAGCGCCTGCCCCAACAACGCGCCGAGAATGGCCCCCGGAATGCTGGCTATGGCAAAGCCTGCTCCGGCTCCGATCAGAGTCCCTGGCCACAGCATGTCAGCGGCTCGCTTCTATTAATGTTTCAACTTCGGCCAGCCGCTCGTGAGTGCCGACATCGACCCAGTGTCCCCTCAACTGCTCGCCGGTCACCTGCCCGTCAGCCATGGCCCTGCGCAACAGCGGCGCGAGCTTGAAGGCCCCCGCGGTGCAACCGTCGAACAACTGCGGATGCAACACGGCGATGCCACTGTAGGTCAGGGTACCAACCTCTGACTGACCGTCGTGCACCAGCGTTTCGACCAGGCTGAAGTCCCCGGCCGGATGATGGGACGGGTTGCTGACCAGCACCAGGTGCGCCAGGCCGTTGATGGGCTGATGTAGCACGCTGAAGTCGTAATCGGTCCAGATGTCGCCGTTGACCACGACAAACGCTTCATCCCCCAGCAACGGCAACGCGCGAAAAATCCCGCCGCCGGTTTCCAGGGGCTCACCTTCGGCCGAGTACTGAATGCTCACGCCATAACGCGATCCATCGCCCAGATAGTCTTCGATCTGCTGACCGAGCCAGGCGTGATTGATCACGATGTCGGTGAACCCGGCAGCGGCCAGCGCTCGCAGGTGATACTCGATCAGCGGCACGCCGCCTGCACGAACCAGCGGCTTTGGCGTGGTCAGGGTCAGCGGGCGCATGCGCTCGCCTTTACCCGCGGCCAGAATCATTGCCTTCATGCTTTCACTCCGGCGCGCAGACTGGCCAGCAGCACATCCAGTTCGACCAGTTCAGGGCGGCGAGCGATCACCGCTTCTATGTACGCAAAGAAACGCGGCACATCACCCAGATAACGCGGTTTGCCGTCGCGATGGCAGATGCGCGCAAAAATGCCGATGACTTTCAGGTGACGTTGCACACCCATCAAGTCGCTGGCACGCAGGAAGTCCTCGAAGTCGGGCTGGACCGGAATCCCGAGGGACCCCGCTTGATGCCAGTAGCTTTCGAGCCAGCCGTGCACACGCTCCGCGGGCCAGCTGAGGAATGCGTCCTTGAACAGGCAGGTCACGTCGTAGGTCACCGGGCCATACACCGCATCCTGGAAATCCAGCACCCCGGGATTGGGCTCGCTGAGCATCAGGTTGCGCGGCATATAGTCGCGATGTACCAGGACTTTGGGCTGTGCCAGGGCGCTGTCGATCAACAGTTCGCTGACCTGCTGCCAGAGCACTTGTTGCGCCGCGTCGAATTCGACGCCCAGTTCGCGTTTCACGTACCACTCGGGGAACAGTTCCAGCTCACGACGCAGCAAGGCCACGTCATAGCTCGGCAGAGGCGCAACCATCGGCAACTGCTGGAAAGCCAGCAACGCTTGCAGTGCATCCTTGAACAAATCGTCGGCGTTTTCGCTGTCGATGACGTCCAGATAGGTCTTGTTGCCCAGGTCATTGAGCAAAAGAAAACCGCGCTCGAGGTCTTCGGCATAAATTTTCGGCACATTTATTCCGGATTTCGCCAGCAAAAAGGCGATATCCACGAAGGGTTTGCAGTTTTCCTGGGGCGGCGGCGCGTCCATCACGATGAAACTTTTGTCACCGCCTTCCCAGCGGAAATACCGCCGGAAACTCGCGTCGCTGCTGGCCGCAGTCAACGTGGCCGGGGGTACGACGCCCCAGCCCTGCTCGGCAAAAAGGGTCGTCAATTGTTGATCGAGCCAAACTTTCAGGTGTTGCAAGCGTACATCTTGATCAGGCATTACAAGGGTCTCCGACGGCGCTAGCCGTCAAGCGGGTCATGCTTTATTATCCAGCATCTTTTTCAGACCATCGAGAGGCGTGCGGCCCACACCGCGGGCAGATGGCACGCAGGAAGCCCGGACTAATAAGATGGCATTGAAATCCCCCGCGTTTCGTAAAAAATTTCCGTTGTTGGTTACCGGCAGTTTGCTGGCGCTGCAACCCCTTGCCACTTCCTACGTGGTCGCCGCGGAACAGTTTGACTGCTCAGTCTCTGCTTCGGGTTCCTGGGACTGTGCGCCAAAAACGCCGGCGGCTGCATTGCCACCGCGTCCCGTCCATGACGGCAGCGCAGTTTCCGCTACCGGCGAAGCCCCGGCCGAGAACGGTTCCAGTGAAGAGGCCGGCACCAGGCCGGTGCTGGTCACCGAATCCAAAGGCCGTGGCCTGACATCGCGTAGCGCAGACTACAGCCACCTCGACTGGGTTCCCCGCGAGCAGCTCACCGCCGCACAATTGGCCGAAACCGGTCCTTATTGCTCCGGTTCCTATATCGAACCGATTCGTCCTGGCATGGATGACAAGACGAATAAAAGTGACGCTCCAACCTTTATCGGCGCAAAAGCCTCCCGCTATAAGCAGGATGAGCAAATTGCGACCCTGGCCGGTGACGTGGTCATGCGCCAGGGCAGCATGCAGGTCGAAGCCGACGAAGCCAACCTGTACCAGGCCGAAAGTCGTGGCGAGCTGAACGGCAACGTGCGCATTCGCGACAACGGCGCGCTGATCGTGGGCGATCACGCCGACGTGCAGCTCGACACGGGT
Source organism: Pseudomonas sp. GM74 (assembly GCF_000282455.1). Lineage (GTDB taxonomy): Bacteria > Pseudomonadota > Gammaproteobacteria > Pseudomonadales > Pseudomonadaceae > Aquipseudomonas. Next base: position 54,769 of record NZ_AKJG01000096.1, on the reverse strand, counting down.
GAAGCCAAAGTCGACAACGCCGAATACGTGATGCACAAATCCCGCATCCGCGGTAATGCGCTGTACGCCAAACGTGCCGAGAACGCGATCATCCGCCTCAAGGATGGTACGTACACCACGTGCGAACCGAACAGCAACGCCTGGCAGCTCAAGGGCAACAACATCACCCTGAACCCGGCCACCGGTTTCGGTACGGCGACCAACGTGACGCTGCGGGTCAAGGACATTCCGGTCCTGTACACGCCGTACATCTATTTCCCGATCGACGACCGTCGTCAGTCCGGCTTCCTGCCGCCGACCATCGGCACCGGCAGCGATACCGGCTTCATGCTGGTCACCCCGTACTACTTCAACCTGGCGCCGAACTACGATGCCACGTTGTATCCACGCTACATGGAAAAGCACGGCTTGTTGATGGAAGGCGAGTTCCGCTACCTGACCAAGTCCAGCGAAGGCCAGTTCGGCGCGGCGTACCTCAACGACGAAAGCAACGAACGCGATAAGCAGACCGACGCCGAAAAAACCCGCTACATGTACAACTGGCAGCACAAGGGCGGTCTGGACTCGCGGACGCTCACGCAAGTCGACTACACCAAGATCAGCGATCCGTATTACTTCCAGGATCTGCAGACCGACCAGATTGGCGTGAAAAGCCAGGACTACGTGAACCAGCAGGGCTCTGTCACCTATCGCGGCGACAGCTATACCGCTCGCGTAAATGCCCAGGCCTATCAACTGGCGACCGTTTCGAACATTACACCGTACGACCGTTTGCCGCAGATCACCTTCAATGGCGCGCTGCCGTATCATCCCGAAGGCTTGAACTTCTCCTACGAAACCGAACTTGTCCGGTTTGATCGAGACCTGGAGACCGGCAACTACTCCGACGAAGACGGTAATGTAACGCCGCGCATTGATAACAACATCCGAGGCTTGGCTCGCGCCAACGGCGACCGCCTGAATCTTGCGCCTGCCATCAGTCTGCCGATGAACACGACGTACGGTTTCCTGAAACCAAAACTCAAGTACCAGTACACCCAGTATCAACTGGATCTGGACAGCATCGGCAAGGCTCAAATTGCTCAGCAAACTGCACAGCAGGACAAGCTAAGCGGTACCTTCGACACCAACCAGAACCGCAGCGTACCGATCGCCAGCATCGACAGCGGCTTGTACTTCGATCGCAATACCCAGTATTTCGGCAAGAACTACCGCCAGACCCTCGAGCCACGCCTGTTCTACCTGTACGTGCCTGAGGTCGACCAGGAAGACATTCCGGTATTCGATACCAGCGAATACACCTTCAACTATGCGTCTCTGTTTCGTGACAACCGTTTCTCCGGCTCCGACCGTGTCGGCGACGAAAACAAACTGTCCCTGGGCGTGACCAGCCGCTGGATCGAAGACAACGGATTCGAACGTCAACGCATCAGCGTAGGCCAGGCCTTGTACTTCAAGGACCGCGAGGTTCAGTTGCCTGGTGTCAATCCAAAAACCCGCGCCGATGCCCAAGCCAGCGTTTCGCCGTACGCACTGGAATACGAATACCGCTGGAACCGCGACTGGCGCACCACGGCCGACTACAACTGGGACCCGGACAGCCGCAGCCCTCGCTCGGGCAGCGCGATGTTCCACTACCAGCCTGAAGACAACCCGAACAAGGTTATCAACGCCGGGTATCGCTATCGTAACGACCAGGTGATCTACAACCAGAACACTGGCGAATGGCAGTTTGGCGGTGACTACGGCACCCCTGGCACTCCTGGCTACGTGAAGGATTACTACAAGATCGAACAGCACGACTTCTCGGTGATCTGGCCGGTCGTGCCGCAATGGAACGCCATCACCCGTTGGCAGTATGACTACAACCGCAACCGCACCCTGGAAGCCTTCGGTGGTTTCGAGTACGACAACTGCTGCTGGAAACTGCGCCTGATCAACCGTTACTGGGTTTCCTATGACGAGTTCAGTCAGGAAGCACCGCAAAACGAAAAAGGCGACCATGGCGTCTTCCTCCAAATTGTTCTGAAGGGGCTCGGCGGCCTGACTGGCGCCAAGGTAGAGAGCTTCCTCGACAAAGGCATTCAAGGTTATCGTGAACGTGAAGACCAAGCTTTCTGATTGTCTGCGCCCGCTGATGCTGGGCGCGCTGTTCCTGAGTACGGCGGCGAGCGCCGCCGTACAGTCCATCGATAAAGTGGTGGCCATCGTCGACAACGACGTGGTCATGCAGAGCCAACTGGACCAACGGGTTCATGAAGTTCAGCAAACCATCGCCAAGCGTGGTTCTGCCGTACCGCCGGCCAGCGTGCTGGAGCAGCAGGTACTTGAGCGTCTGATCGTCGAAAACCTGCAATTGCAGATCGGCGAGCGCTCCGGCATCCGCATTACTGACGAAGAGTTGAACCAGGCTGTCGGCACCATTGCCCAGCGCAACAACATGTCTGTCGAGCAGTTCCGCGCCGCCCTGACTCGCGACGGTTTGTCCTACGACGACGCACGTGAGCAGATACGCCGCGAAATGGTCATCAGCCGTGTACGCCAGCGTCGGGTCGCCGAACGCATTCAGGTCTCCGAGCAGGAAGTGAAGAACTTCCTGGCATCCGACCTGGGCAAAATGCAGCTGTCCGAAGAGTTCCATCTGGCCAACATCCTGATTCCCACGCCGGAAAGCGCCAACTCCGACGCGATTCAGAATGCAGCCAAACAGGCCGATGCGATTTACCAGCAGCTCAAGCAAGGCGCTGACTTCGGTCAATTGGCAATCGCCAAGTCCGCCAGCGAAACCGCACTGGAAGGTGGCGACATGGGCTGGCGTAAAGCCGCTCAATTGCCTCCGCCGTTCGATCGCCTGCTGAGCACCATGCCGGTGGGTGATGTCACCCAGCCAATGCGCACCCCGGGCGGCTTCATCATCCTGAAGGTCCTCGAAAAGCGTGGTGGCCAGACCCAGATGCGCGACGAAGTGCATGTGCGCCACATCCTGGTCAAGCCGAGCCCGATCCGCGACGAAGCAAAAACCAAGGCCCTGGCAGAGTCGCTCTACAGCCGAATCGAGGCTGGCGAAGACTTTGGCGAGCTGGCGAAAAGCTACTCGGAAGACCCGGGATCCGCCCTCAACGGCGGCGACCTGAACTGGATCGACCCGAACGCACTGGTGCCCGAATTCCGCGAAGTGATGGCCAAGACCCCGCAAGGTCAGCTGTCCAGGCCGTTCCAGACTCAATACGGCTGGCATGTCCTGGAAGTCCTTGGCCGTCGCGCCACCGACAGCACCTCACAGGCTCGCGAGCAGCAAGCGATGACCGTTTTGCGTAACCGCAAATACGACGAAGAGCTGCAGACCTGGCTGCGTCAGATCCGTGACGAAGCGTATGTGGAAATCAAACTCCCTGGCGCCGACCAGGCAGCACAGTGAAACCCCAACGTTTCGCGCTGACACCCGGCGAACCGGCCGGCATAGGTCCCGACCTGTGCCTGCTGCTCGCCTCGCAAGCCCAGCCTCACCCCCTGATTGCCATTACCAGTCGCGACCTGCTCATTGAGCGGGCCGTGCAACTGGGCGTGGCTGTCGATCTGCTGCCGGTCACACCGGACAACTGGCCGGACGCACCCGCGCCAGCCAACAGCCTGTATGTCTGGGATACACCGCTCAATGCCAAGGTCGTCGCCGGGCAACTGGACAAGGCCAACGCCGCCTTTGTACTGGAAACCCTGACCCGCGCCGGCCAGGGCTGTCTGAGCGGAGATTTCACCGGCATGATTACCGCGCCGGTGCACAAAGGCGTCATCAACGAATCCGGCATCGCCTTCTCCGGGCACACGGAATTCCTCGCCGACCTGACCCACACCGCGCAAGTGGTGATGATGCTGGCCACGCACGGTTTGCGCGTGGCCCTGGTGACCACTCACCTGCCCCTTCGCGAGATTGCCGACGCAATCACGCCGGAGCGTCTGGAACGCGTCACGCGAATCCTGCACGCCGACCTGCAAAACAAGTTCGGCATCGCCCGGCCACGCATCCTGGTCTGCGGGCTCAACCCCCATGCCGGCGAAGGCGGGCACCTGGGCCATGAAGAAATCGATATCATCGAACCCACATTAGAGCGCCTGCGCGGCGAGGGCATGGACCTTCGCGGCCCCCTGCCCGCCGACACTCTGTTTACCCCCAAATATCTGGAGCACTGCGATGCGGTGCTGGCGATGTACCACGACCAGGGCTTGCCGGTGCTGAAGTACAAAGGCTTCGGCGCGGCAGTCAACGTGACCCTCGGCTTGCCGATCATCCGCACCTCGGTCGACCACGGCACCGCCCTGGACCTGGCCGGCAGCGGCAAAATCGATACCGGCAGCCTGCAAGTCGCCCTGGAAACCGCCTACCAGATGGCCGAGACCCGTTTATGACCGAGCATTACCAACACAAGGCGCGCAAACGCTTTGGCCAGAACTTCCTGCACGATGCGGGCGTTATCGACCGAATCCTGCGTTCCATTCATGCCAAGGCAGAAGACCGCCTGCTGGAAATCGGCCCGGGCCAGGGCGCACTGACCCAAGGCCTGCTCAGCAGCGGCGCGCAACTCGATGTGGTGGAACTGGACAAGGACCTGATCCCGATCCTCAACCAGCAGTTTTCCGGCAAGAGCAACTTCAACCTGCATCAGGGCGATGCGCTGAAGTTCGATTTCAACAGCCTCAATGCCGTGCCTGGCAGCCTGCGAGTGGTCGGCAACCTGCCGTACAACATCTCCACGCCGCTGATTTTTCACCTGCTGCACAACTCGCACCTGATCCGCGACATGCACTTCATGCTGCAAAAGGAAGTGGTCGAGCGCCTTGCTGCCGGTCCTGGTGGTGGTGACTGGGGTCGGTTGTCGATCATGGTTCAGTATCACTGCCGGGTCGAACACCTGTTCAACGTCGGCCCGGGCGCGTTCAACCCGCCGCCGAAAGTCGACTCGGCCATCGTGCGCCTGGTGCCCCACGCGGTACTGCCACACCCGGCCAAGGATCACCGCCTACTGGAACGCGTCGTGCGCGAAGCGTTCAACCAGCGCCGCAAAACCCTGCGCAACACCCTCAAGCTGCTGCTGAGCAATGCCGAAATCGAAGCCGCCGGCGTCGATGGCAGCCTGCGTCCCGAGCAACTCGACCTGGCCGCGTTCGTACGCCTGGCTGACAAGCTTAGCGAACAAAAGCCTGTCGCCGACTGACAGGCGATGAGCGCTATCGGGTAGGACGCCACTCTGGTCTACTACCCGATACTTGGCCTAGACTGAACCCCAACAGCTACGCCCCGCGTCCCGCTTCGTTTTTAAGGCCCCTTGCATGTCCGATCCTCGTTATCAGGTCGACGTCAGCGTCGTCACCCGCTATCTGGCAGAACAATCGCAACCCGAGCACGACCGCTTTGCCTTCGCCTACACCATCACCGTGCAAAACAATGGCGAAATGCCCGCCAAACTGCTTTCACGGCACTGGGTCATCACCGATGGTGACGGGCATGTCGAAGAAGTGCGCGGCCCAGGCGTGGTGGGCCAGCAGCCGTTGATCGAACCCGGCAAGAGCCACACCTACAGCAGCGGCACGGTCATGACCACCAAGGTCGGCACCATGCAAGGCACCTATCAGATGCTGTCCGACGACGGCAAACACTTCGATGCCATCATCGCGCCCTTCCGCCTGGCGGTGCCCGGAGCCCTGCACTGATGGCAACGTACGCTGTCGGTGACTTGCAAGGCTGTCTTCAAGCCCTGCAATGCCTGCTCAAACAAGTGGCGTTCGACCCTCAACGGGATCGTCTGTGGCTGGTGGGCGACCTGGTCAACCGCGGCCCGCAGTCGCTGGAAACCCTGCGCTTCCTCTATAGCATCCGCGAATCGCTGGTGTGCGTGCTCGGCAACCACGACCTGCACCTGCTGGCGGCCGGACGCAACATCGAACGCCTGAAGAAGGCCGATACCCTGCACGAGATCATTGACGCGCCCGATAGCGCCGAACTGCTCGAATGGCTGCGCCAGCAAAAGCTCATGCACTACGACGAACAGCGCAACATGGCACTGGTCCATGCCGGCATTCCACCCCAGTGGTCGCTGCGCAAAGCCTTGAAGTGTGCTGCCGAAGTCGAGACCGCCTTGCGTGACGACAACCTGCTGCCGCCCTACCTCGATGGCATGTACGGCAACGATCCGGCGAAATGGGACAATGACCTCAAGGGCGTGACGCGCCTGCGGGTGATCACCAACTATTTCACCCGCATGCGTTTTTGCACCGCCGAAGGCAAACTCGACCTCAAGAGCAAGGAAGGTCTCGGTACCGCACCAGCAGGCTACAAGCCCTGGTTCCAGCACCAGCACCGCAAGACCAAGGACCTGAAGATCATCTTCGGTCACTGGGCAGCACTTGAGGGCAACGTCGAAGAGCCGGGTATTTCGGCCCTCGATACAGGTTGTGTCTGGGGCGGCGCCCTGACCCTGATGAACGTCGACAGCCTTGAACGCCTGTCCTGCAAATGCGACGAACACGGTCATGCCGTGCCGCCAGTCGCCTCATCCATTCCCCAAACATCGCCAGCCAGCGCCCCGCGCTAGACTGCCCATTCAGCCGAGCCACAGGAGCCCGCCATGAGCGAATTCAAACGTATCCCCCCGGAACAGGCCCAGGCCCTGCGCGAACAAGGCGCAGTGGTGGTCGACGTCCGCGACCCGGCCACTTTTGCCGCCCTGCACATCGCAGGCTCGAAGCATCTGGACAACCATTCCCTGCACGCGTTTATCCAGGGTGCAGACCTCGACGCACCGACCGTGGTGGTCTGCTATCACGGCAATTCCAGCCAGGGCGCGGCCGCCTACCTGATCAGCCAGGGCTTCTCAGACGTCTACAGCATGGATGGCGGATTCGAGTTGTGGCGTACGACGTATCCTGCGGAAACGGCGCAAGGCACCACTGAATAATTTTTTTGTAACGTTGCAGGCCCCGGCTCCCGCGGGCTGGCGCGGTGGCAGACGAACGGTCTGCCACAACTAATTACGTATCTCGCCTTTACCTCCCGAATTCCCAACTATCCTTAAGCCCAGGCCATCCAAAACAGGGGAGAGCCGGTACACCGGCGCACGGGTCATCGGGAGTAGCTTTCGGAGTAGTCAGCTCCGGGAGAGTTCTGGGGGGTAAACAGCAATCGCCTGTTCGGTTGCTGCCAGCATCGACTGAGTGATCCGGCGTCGGCTCCACGTATCGAGCGAGGTGACGTCATGAGTATCTTTAGCCACTTCCAACAACGCTTCGAGTCCACACGCCAGGAAGAACTCTCGCTGCAGGAGTATCTTGAACTGTGCAAAAAAGACCGTAGCGCCTACGTTTCCGCCGCCGAGCGTCTGCTGCTGGCCATCGGTGAACCGGAACTGCTCGACACCTCGACCAACTCGAGACTGTCGCGCATCTTCTCCAACAAGGTCATCCGCCGCTATCCGGCCTTTGAAGACTTCCACGGGATGGAAGAATGCATCGACCAGATCGTGTCGTATTTCCGCCATGCCGCGCAGGGCCTGGAAGAGAAGAAACAGATCCTTTACCTGCTCGGCCCAGTCGGTGGCGGTAAATCGTCCCTGGCCGAGAAGCTCAAGCAATTGATGGAAAAAGTGCCCTTCTATGCCATCAAGGGCTCGCCGGTTTTCGAGTCTCCCCTGGGTCTGTTCAACTCCACTGAAGATGGAGCGATCCTGGAGGAAGACTTCGGCATTCCACGGCGCTACCTCAACACCATCATGTCGCCATGGGCCACCAAGCGCCTGGCCGAATTCGGCGGCGACATCAGTCAGTTCCGCGTGGTGAAACTCTACCCGTCGATCCTCAACCAGATCGCCGTGGCCAAGACCGAACCTGGCGACGAAAACAACCAGGACATCTCGGCGCTGGTGGGCAAGGTCGATATCCGCAAACTGGAGGAGTTCCCGCAGAACGACGCTGATGCATACAGCTACTCGGGCGCACTGTGCCGGTCCAACCAGGGCCTGATGGAATTCGTCGAAATGTTCAAGGCACCGATCAAGGTGCTGCACCCACTGCTGACCGCCACCCAGGAAGGCAACTACAACAGTACCGAAGGCCTCGGCGCGATTCCGTTCACCGGGATCCTGCTGGCCCACTCAAACGAATCGGAGTGGCACACCTTCCGCAACAACAAGAACAACGAAGCCTTCATCGACCGGATCTATATCGTCAAAGTGCCGTACTGCCTGCGGGTCAGTGACGAAGTGAAGATCTACGACAAGCTGCTGTTCAACAGTTCGCTGGCCAAGGCCCATTGCGCGCCGGATACCCTGAAGATGCTGGCCCAGTTCACCGTGCTCTCGCGCCTCAAGGAGCCGGAAAACTCCAATATCTACTCGAAGATGCGCGTGTATGACGGCGAGAACCTCAAGGACACCGATCCGAAAGCCAAGTCGATCCAGGAATACCGGGACAATGCCGGTGTCGACGAAGGCATGAACGGTCTGTCGACCCGTTTCGCGTTCAAGATCCTGTCGAAGGTGTTCAACTTCGATCCGCACGAAATCGCCGCCAACCCGGTGCACCTGCTCTACGTGCTGGAACAACAGATCGAGCAGGAACAGTTCCAGGCCGAGACCCGCGAACGCTATCTGCGCTTCCTCAAGGAGTACCTGGCACCGCGTTACATCGAATTCATCGGCAAGGAGATCCAGACCGCCTACCTCGAGTCCTACAGCGAGTACGGCCAGAACATCTTCGATCGTTATGTGCTGTACGCCGACTTCTGGATCCAGGACCAGGAATACCGCGACCCGGAAACCGGCGAGATCCTCAACCGCGTAGCATTGAACGAAGAACTGGAGAAAATCGAAAAACCGGCCGGCATCAGCAATCCGAAGGATTTCCGCAACGAAATCGTCAACTTCGTACTGCGCGCCCGGGCCAACAACAACGGCAAGAACCCGACCTGGCTCAGCTACGAAAAGCTGCGGGTGGTCATCGAGAAGAAAATGTTCTCCAACACCGAGGACCTGCTGCCAGTCATCAGCTTCAATGCCAAGGCCAGCAAAGAGGACCAGCAGAAACACAACGACTTCGTCACACGGATGGTCGAGCGGGGCTACACCGACAAACAGGTACGACTGCTGTCCGAGTGGTACCTGCGGGTCAGAAAATCGCAGTAAGGCAGCTGCAAGCGGCAAGCTACAAGCCTCAAGCACACCGTAGGGGCGCTTGAGGCTGTTGGTGGCTCCTGTTTGCTTTGAAAGCTTCGAGCTTGTAGCTTGAAGCTTGTATCTTGTAGCTGCCCGGAGGGCTCCCTATGAGCTATGTGATCGACCGACGTCTCAATGGCAAGAACAAGAGCACGGTGAACCGCCAGCGGTTTCTGCGGCGGTACCGTGATCACATCAAAAAGGCTGTCGAAGAGGCGGTCAGCCGGCGCTCCATTACCGATATGGAACACGGCGAACAAATCAGCATTCCCGGCCGCGACATCGACGAGCCGGTGCTTCATCACGGTCGCGGTGGCAAGCAGACGGTCGTGCACCCGGGCAACAAGGAATTCACCAGCGGCGAACATATCGCACGTCCACCGGGAGGCGGTGGCGGCCGGGGTCCCGGCAAGGCCGGCAATTCCGGCGAAGGGATGGACGAATTCGTCTTCCAGATCACCCAGGAAGAGTTCCTCGAGTTCATGTTCGAGGATCTCGAACTGCCCAACCTGGTCAAGCGCAACCTGACCGGCACCGACACCTTCAAGACCGTGCGCGCCGGGATCAGCAACGAGGGTAACCCGTCGCGGATCAACATCATCCGCACCCTGCGTTCGGCTCACGCCCGACGTATCGCCCTGTCCGGCAGCAGCCGGGCAAAGCTGCGCGAAGCCAAGGAAGAACTTCTGCGACTCAAGCAGGAAGAGCCGGACAACTTCGGCGATATTCAGGAAATCGAAGCGGAAATCGAAAAACTCAGCGCGCGCATTCACCGCGTGCCGTTTCTCGACACGTTCGACCTCAAGTACAACCTGCTCATCAAACAACCCAACCCCAGCTCCAAGGCCGTGATGTTCTGCCTGATGGACGTGTCCGGCTCGATGACCCAGGCGACCAAGGACATCGCCAAGCGCTTCTTTATCCTGCTGTACCTGTTTCTCAAGCGTAACTACGAAAAGATCGACGTCGTGTTCATCCGCCATCACACCAGCGCCCGCGAAGTGGATGAAGAGGAGTTTTTCTACTCCCGGGAAACCGGCGGCACCATCGTCTCCAGCGCCTTGAAACTGATGCAGGAGATCATGGCCGAGCGTTATCCGAGCAACGAGTGGAACATCTACGCCGCCCAGGCCTCCGACGGTGACAACTGGAACGACGACTCCCCTATCTGCCGCGACATCCTGATCAACCAGATCATGCCATTCGTGCAGTACTACACTTACGTTGAGATCACCCCGCGCGAACACCAGGCCCTGTGGTTCGAGTACGAGCGCATCGCCGAAGCCTTTTCCGACACATTTGCCCAGCAACAACTGGTCTCGGCCGGGGATATCTATCCGGTCTTCCGTGAACTCTTCCAGCGCAGGTTAGTGACATGACCGCCAAAGAGCAGAAACGCCAGCCCATTTCCACCGGCTCCGAATGGACGTTCGAGCTGATCCAGGCCTACGACCGCGAAATCAGTCGTATTGCGGCCGGTTACGCACTCGATACGTATCCCAACCAGATCGAAGTGATCACCGCCGAACAGATGATGGACGCCTACGCCTCGGTCGGTATGCCGCTGGGTTATCACCACTGGTCCTACGGCAAGCACTTCCTCAGCACCGAAAAGTCCTACACCCGTGGCCAGATGGGGCTGGCCTACGAGATAGTGATCAACTCCGACCCATGCATCGCCTACCTGATGGAAGAAAACACCATCTGCATGCAGGCGCTAGTGGTGGCCCATGCATGCTACGGGCACAACAGCTTTTTCAAAGGCAACTACCTGTTCCGCACCTGGACTGATGCCAGTTCGATCATCGATTATCTGGTGTTTGCCAAGCAGTACATCATGCAGTGTGAAGAACGCCACGGTATCGACGCGGTCGAGGACCTGCTCGACTCCTGCCATGCGCTGATGAACTATGGGGTCGACCGCTACAAACGCCCTTATCCGATCTCTGCGGAAGAAGAACGTCGCCGGCAAAAGGATCGGGAAGAGCATTTACAGAAACAGATCAACGATCTGTGGCGCACCATTCCCAAGGGCGCGGACAAGTACAGCGACAAGGACAACGCACGCTTCCCCGCCGAACCCCAGGAAAACATCCTGTACTTCATCGAAAAACACGCGCCGCTGCTGGAACCATGGCAGCGGGAAATCGTGCGTATCGTGCGCAAGATCGCCCAGTACTTTTATCCACAGCGTCAGACCCAGGTGATGAACGAGGGTTGGGCCACGTTCTGGCACTACACCCTGATGAACGACCTGTACGACGAGGGCCTGGTCACCGACGGCTTCATGATGGAGTTCCTGACGTCCCACACCAGCGTGGTGTTCCAGCCTGGTTTCGATAGCCCTTACTACAGTGGCATCAACCCCTACGCCCTGGGGTTTGCCATGTACCGCGACATCCGTCGCATGTGCGAAGAGCCTACGGAAGAAGATCGCCGCTGGTTCCCGGACATTGCCGGTACCGACTGGCTGGCAGCCATCAAGTTCGCCATGAGCAGCTTCAAGGATGAGAGCTTCATCCTGCAGTACCTGTCGCCCAAGGTGATCCGCGACCTGAAGCTGTTCAGCATTCTCGACGACGACCAGAAGGACGACCTGCTGGTACCCGCCATTCACGACGAAGGAGGTTACCGCATCATCCGTGAAACCCTCGCGGCACAGTACAACCTGGGCAATCGCGAGCCCAACGTGCAGATCTACAGCATCGACCGCCGCGGCGACCGCTCCCTGACCCTGCGCCACCAGCAGCACGACCGCAAACCGCTGGGGGACTCGACTGAAGAAGTGCTCAAACACCTGCACCGCCTCTGGGGCTTCGACATTCACCTGGAAACCCTGCAAGGCGATCAAGTCATGAAAACCCACCATGTGCCGCCAAAAAGCGAGCACGGCGAAGGTGATTACGGCCGCCTGGACCTGGCCGTCATCCATCTTTGATCCGGTTTGTGCCTCCGAAAGCTCGATGCAACGGTTATCCTGTCGAGCTAACGGAGGTTTTTTATGCGTATTTATAAAGTCGGCGGCGCGGTACGTGATCGCCTGCTGGGCAAACCGGTTACCGATATCGACTGGGTCGTGGTCGGCGCCACCACCGAAGAAATGCTCGCCAAGGGCTTTCGCCCGGTGGGCGCGGATTTCCCGGTGTTCCTTCATCCAAAAAGCGGCGAGGAATACGCCCTCGCCCGCACCGAGCGCAAAAGCGGACGCGGTTACGGCGGATTCACTTTTCACGCCAGCCCTGAAGTCACCCTCGAAGAAGACCTGATCCGTCGCGACCTGACCATCAATGCCATGGCCGAAGACGATCAACAGAACCTGACCGACCCGTATCACGGCCAGCGCGATCTAGAAGCGCGCCTGTTGCGCCATGTTTCCCCGGCGTTTGCCGAGGATCCACTCAGGGTCCTGCGCGTTGCCCGCTTTGCCGCGCGATATGCCGCGCTGGGTTTTACCGTCGCCCCGGAAACCCTGGAACTGATGCGCCAACTCAGCGAGTCAGGTGAGCTTGAGGCGCTGACTCCCGAGCGCAGCTGGAAGGAAATTTCCCGCGCCCTGATGGAAGATCAGCCACAGGTGTTTGTCGAGGTTCTACGCGCATGCGGCGCACTCAAGGTGCTGATGCCCGAGGTCGACGCGCTGTTTGGCGTACCGCAACCACCCGCCCACCACCCGGAAATCGATACAGGCACACATACCCTGAGCGTGCTGCAGCAAGCGGCGTTGCACAAACAGCCGCTGACCGTGCGCTGGGCGTGCCTGTTGCACGACCTGGGCAAGGGCCTGACGCCAGAGGAAGAATGGCCGCGACACATTGCCCACGAGTTCAAGGGACTGAAGCTGATCAAAGCGGTCAACGAACGCTTCAAGGTACCGAGGGACTGCCAGGAACTGGCGCTGCTGGTGGGCGAGTATCACACCCACGGGCATCGTGCCCTTGAGCTAAAGCCATCGACATTGCTGGAATTGCTGCAAAGCTTCGACATTTACCGTCGGCCACAGCGGTTCGAGGAGTTCATTGCCGCATGCGAGATGGATGCGCGCGGACGCAAAGGGCTGGAGGAAAGAAGTTATCCACAGGCGGATTATTTGCGCGGTGCGGCAACCGCGGCTCGCAGCGTGGCGGTTCAGCCGTTGCTGGAAAAGGGGTTCAAGGGACCGGAGCTGGGGGAGGCGATCAAGCGCGAGCGGCTAAAGGCGCTGAAGGCTTACAAGGAAGCGGCGTCTACCTGAAAAGCTTCGCGAGCAAGCCCGCTCCCACGGTTCCGTGGGAGCGGGCTTGCTCGCGAAGGCGTCGGTCAGATCACAGCAAATCTGAAGGCGTCAATTGCTCGCCACGCCACTCAAACGCCACCGGCGCCAGCACCTGATCGATCTGCGATTCGGCCCACAATGTGGCGAAACTTTTACCTACGCCCGGGTGCACGCGATCAGGCGCTATCAACGACAACGGCCACAGAACAAACGCATTTTTCAGAATTTCTGCCCGTGGCAAGATCAGGCCATCGAAATTGCCCACCAGGTCACCGAACAACAACACGTCGATATCCAGTGGCAAACCTCGGCGATCCGGTGCGTAACGACCGTTATCCGCCTCGATGAACTTCAGACGACGATCAAGCTCAATCAGCGGCAGATCGGTATACGCCGACACCACGAAATTGAAGAACGGCCCGCTCTTGATGCCCACCGGCTGGCTTTCGAACACCGCCGAACAGCGGATATCGACCAGGAACGCCGCCAAAGCATCGAGCCCCGCCCGCAAATGGGTTTCACGCTCGATATTGCTACCGAGCCCGAGGTACACCTGAGTCAGCGACATCCGCGCTCGATCTCCACGCCCACACCGCCGGTGGCAGCCGGGACGGCGCCGGGCTTGGTCAGCTTCAGGCGCATCCAGGTGATCTTGAATTCGCTCATCAGCACTTCAACCAGGCGCTCGGCAAAGGTTTCCACCAGCTGGAATTGCGCCTGCTCGGCAAACGCCTGGATGCGCGAGGAAACACTGGCGTAGTCGAGCGCCAGGGTCAGGTCATCACCGGCTGCGGCCGGGCGATTATCCCAGGCAAAGCTCAGATCAAGACGCAAGCACTGTCGGATGCCCCGTTCCCAGTCGTAGGCACCTATCACCGTGTCGACTTCCAGGCCCTCGATAAACACTCTGTCCAAGCACTTCTCTCCGCTACACGACAAGGGCGCAATGCGCCGTTAGAATCAGGGCTTCCTCGCCCGGAATAGTTAGCATGTTTTGGTTATTGGCGATCCTCGCCTACCTGCTCGGCTCTCTGTCCTTTGCCATTTTGCTCAGCCGCCTGACCGGTAACCCCGATCCGCGAATGAGTGGCTCGGGCAATGCCGGTGCCACCAACATGTTGCGCCTGGCCGGCAAGAAACTCGCCATCCTGACCCTGCTCGGCGACCTTTGCAAAGGCCTGCTGCCGGTACTGATTGCGCGTCTTGCGGGCCTTTCGCAGCAGGAACAGGCCTGGATCGGCGTCTATGCCGTCATCGGCCATCTGTTTCCATTGTACTTTCGCTTTCGCGGCGGCAAGGGTGTCGCCACCGCTGCCGGCATGTTGCTGGGGCTATACCCGCCTGCAGCCCTTCTGGCGGTCTGCGCTTGGCTCTTGACGTTCTACCTGACCCGCACCAGCTCCCTGGCTGCCCTCATCGCCACACCGTTGACCTTGCCGTTGCTGGCCTGGCAAGAACCGGCCGCCCTGCTGCCCATGAGCGCGCTCACAGGGCTGATCGTCTGGCGTCATCGTGGCAATCTACGCGACCTGTTTGCCGGGCGCGAACGGCATTTTTAAAGGCCGGACATGAGCATCGCTCATCACAATGCGGTCAACTGCTCCATCGGCCAACGTGCCTGCACGCTGATCGCCAGGCTTTCCTGCTGTCCGGCCTGCAAACGCTGGCAGCCGGCAAAGGCGATCATCGCGCCGTTATCGGTGCAGAACTGCGCACGGGCATAAAATACATCGCCCTTCATGTCACCGAGCATTTTTTCCAGGGAAGTGCGCAACGCCTTGTTGGCACTGACGCCTCCAGCGATCACCAGGCGCTTCATGCCCGCGGCCTTCAGGGCACGCTTGCACTTGATGGTCAAAGTCTCCACCACGGCCTGCTGGAACGCCAGCGAGATGTCGCAACGGGCTTGCTCGCCGTCGTCCCCGGTGCTGACGCACTGTTGCCAGGTGTTCAACGCAAAGGTTTTCAGGCCACTGAAGCTGAAATCCAGGCCCGGGCGGTCGCACATCGGACGCGGGAAGACGAAACGTCCTGCAACGCCCTGTTCTGCAAGGCGAGCAATCTCAGGCCCACCCGGATAATTGAGGCCCATCATCTTGGCCGTCTTGTCGAAGGCTTCGCCGGCAGCGTCATCCAGGGTCTCGCCCAGGAGCGTGTACTGACCGATTCCGTCGACCTGAACCAGTTGCGTATGACCACCCGACACCAACAAAGCGACGAACGGAAATTCCGGCGGTTGCGACTCCAGCATTGGCGCCAGCAAATGGCCTTCCATGTGATGCACGCCGAGGGCCGGAATACCCCAGGCAAAGGCCAGCGCCTGAGCACAGGAAGCCCCTACCAGCAAGGCACCGACCAGGCCAGGACCCGCGGTGTAAGCGATCGCATCGATCTCGGTCGGCACGCAGTCGGCCTCGGCCAACACCTGACGAATCAAGGGCAGCATGCGTTTGACGTGATCGCGCGAAGCCAGCTCCGGCACTACGCCACCATAGGCTCGGTGCAGGTCGATCTGACTGAACAGTGCGTCGGCCAGCAGGCCGCGTTCACTGTCATACAATGCGACACCGGTTTCGTCGCAGGAGGTTTCTAATCCCAGTACTAGCATGGGTTTGCGCCTTGTGTAGGCTGAATTCGAAGGCGCGCATAATAGTCGTCGCGTGATGCCCCGACCAGCGGTTTTCGATCAGAGGCTTTGCATTCCGAGCGATGAGGGGTTAACATCCGCAACCCTTAAAAACCGACGTCTTCAAGTGCTCTTTTGCCGCGAGGATGTTGACCCCGGTAATGAATGAAGGTAGCTCTGGATGCCAGCCGTCAAAGTAAAAGAGAACGAACCCTTCGACGTAGCTCTGCGTCGTTTCAAGCGCTCCTGCGAAAAAGCCGGTGTACTGGCTGAAGTTCGTAGCCGCGAATTTTACGAGAAGCCAACTTCTGAGCGTAAGCGCAAAGCAGCAGCCGCTGTTAAGCGTCACGCCAAGAAAGTTCAGCGCGAACAGCGCCGCGCCGTTCGTCTGTACTAATACACAGACGATCGTAGCAAGCTTCTGCCAAGCCCGGCCCTCAGCCGGGCTTATGGCATTTGCGTAAAACGCTTGATGCTTCACTGTCAAAGCCGCAGACGCGACCGAGACAAATCTGCTTCACCGCGTCAGACCTGGCTCTTTTGCCAGCGGTGCACGTCTTTTCTGACGAGCCTTTCAAGGCTACTGACGAGCACACCCACTGATTCCTCTCACGACGATCAGCCCAAGGCACCTGCTTGCGTGCCAAATGATGAGCTATCCGGGGCCTGTGATTGGCCGCAGCGGATTCAGCGCAACACATTCAAACAGTCGAATGCTGATTGGCATTAACGTCAGTGGATTTTCGGCAGATACACTTCCCGAGAACGATTACGCAGACGACACTGGTCGAGCCGCACACTTTGCGCGCCTCAAACAATGACCGCCGTTCGGTCGCCGTACGTTACCGGACCCTTTCAGCGCAGATGACGAGAACGCCATGGCCGGGCTAATTCCCCAGAGCTTCATTGACGACCTTCTGAACCGCACCGACATCGTCGATGTGGTCAGCTCGCGCCTGCAATTGAAAAAGGCCGGCAAGAACCACACCGCCTGCTGCCCGTTCCACAAGGAAAAGACTCCGTCGTTCAGCGTCAGCCCCGACAAGCAGTTCTATTACTGCTTCGGCTGCGGCGCTGGTGGCAACGCCCTCGGCTTCATCATGGACCACGACAACCTGGATTTCGTCCAGGCTGTCGAAGAACTGGCCAAAGCCGCCGGCATGGAAATCCCCCGGGAAGAAAGCGGCCGGCCGCATAAACCGCGACAACCGACCGATTCGCCGCTATATCCGCTACTAAGCGCCGCTGCCGACTTCTATCGCCAGGCCCTCAAAAGCCATCCATCGCGCAAGGCCGCCGTGGAATACCTCAAAGGTCGCGGGCTGACCGGCGAAATCGCCCGGGACTTCGGCCTGGGCTTTGCCCCGCCTGGCTGGGACAACCTGTTCAAGCACTTGAGCAGCGATACCCTGCAACAAAAAGCCATGATCGATGCCGGCCTGCTGATCGAAAACGCCGAAAGCGGTAAACGCTACGACCGCTTCCGCGACCGCGTGATGTTTCCGATCCGCGACAGTCGCGGTCGCGTCATCGCCTTCGGCGGCCGGGTATTGGGCGACGACAAGCCGAAATACCTGAACTCCCCGGAAACCCCGGTTTTCCATAAAGGCCAGGAACTCTACGGCCTGTACGAAGCGCGCAAGACCAACCGCAACCTCGACGAGATCATCGTCGTCGAGGGTTACATGGACGTCATTGCCCTGGCCCAGCAAGGCCTGCGCAATGCCGTCGCGACCCTGGGCACCGCCACCAGCGAAGAACACCTCAAACGGCTGTTTCGCGTCGTGCCCAGCGTGCTGTTCTGCTTCGACGGCGACCAGGCCGGCCGCAATGCGGCATGGCGAGCACTGGAGGCGACACTTTCGAGCCTGCAGGACGGTCGTCGCGCACGCTTTCTGTTCCTGCCCGAAGGCGAGGACCCGGACACCCTGGTCCGCTCCGAGGGCACCGATGCCTTCCGCGCACGGATCAACCAGCACGCGCAGCCACTGGCCGATTACTTCTTCCAGCAACTGACGGAAGAAGCCGACCCGCGGTCGCTTGAGGGCAAGGCCCACATGGCCACCCTCGCCGCGCCACTGATCGACAAAGTCCCGGGCGCCAACCTGCGCACCCTGATGCGTCAACGCCTGAGCGAAATCACCGGCCTGAGCGGCGAAGCGGTGAGCCAGCTGGCACAAAGCGCCCCGCAAGAAGCGCCACCGGCCTACGACCCGGGCATCGATTACGACGCGATGCCCGATTACAGCGACTATCATCAGCCGCAGGCACAGGAAATGTATGTGCCGCAACAGGAATGGACGCCGAAGAAACCCGGTGCAGGAGGCAAGAAATGGGACAAGAAACCGTGGGACAAGAATGGCAAACGGGGCGGTGATCGCGATCAACCCCGCGCGCCACGGGTGCCCGCCGCCGTAGAACCACCGACCCTCGCCGCCTTGCGCACGTTGCTGCACCACCCGCAACTGGCCGAAAAAGTCGAGGATGCCGGCCACTTCGCCGCCGAGGATCACACCAACACGCAATTGCTGGTGGCGCTGCTCGAAGCTGTGCAGAAGAATCCCAAGCTAAACTCAATTCAACTGATTGCGCGTTGGCACGGCACAGAACAAGGCCGTTTGCTCAAGGCCCTGGCGGAAAAGGAATGGCTGATTGATGGAGATAACCTTGAACAACAGTTTTTCGACACCATTACTAGCTTGTCAGCCCGCCAACGCGAGCGAAATCTGGAACAACTTCTGCGAAAAGCGCGTCAAAGCGAATTGACCAGCGAAGAGAAAAATCAACTGCGCGACCTCTTGAGTCGCAATGTTTCCGCATCAAACCCGACCTCAACTGGCGCGTGAGGTCATAGCTCAGGTATAATCCTCGGCTTGTTTTTTGCCCGCCAAGACCTTCAGTGGATAGGGTGTTATGTCCGGAAAAGCGCAACAGCAGTCTCGTATCAAAGAGTTGATCACACTTGGTCGTGAGCAGGGCTACCTGACTTACGCGGAGGTCAACGACCACCTGCCGGAGGATATTTCAGATCCGGAACAGGTGGAAGACATCATCCGCATGATCAATGACATGGGGATCAACGTATTCGAGGTTGCGCCAGATAAGGATTCCCTTATGCTGGCCGACGCCGATACCGACGAAGCCGCAGCCGAAGAGGCCGCTGCAGCGTTGGCTGCGGTCGAGACCGACATTGGTCGCACTACCGACCCGGTGCGCATGTACATGCGCGAAATGGGTACGGTAGAGCTCCTCACACGTGAAGGCGAAATCGAAATCGCCAAGCGTATTGAAGAGGGCATCCGTGAAGTGATGAGCGCAATCGCGCACTTCCCTGGCACGGTTGACCATATCCTCTCCGAGTACACCCGCGTCACCTCCGAAGGTGGTCGCCTGTCCGACGTCCTGAGCGGTTACATCGACCCGGACGACGGCATTGCGCCGCCTGCCGCCGAAGTGCCACCGCCGATCGATCCGAAAGCCGTGAAAGCGGATGACGATACCGACGACGATGACGCCGAAGCTTCGGATGACGAAGAAGAAGCCGAAAGCGGTCCGGATCCGATCATCGCCGCGCAGCGCTTTGGCGCTGTGGCCGATCAGATGGAAATCACCCGCAAGGCTCTGAAAAAGCACGGTCGCAACAACAAGGCAGCGATTGCCGAGCTGTTGGCCCTGGCCGAGCTGTTCATGCCGATCAAACTGGTGCCGAAGCAATTCGAAGGCCTGGTCGAGCGTGTTCGCAGTGCCCTGGATCGCCTGCGTCAGCAAGAGCGCGCAATCATGCAGCTCTGTGTTCGTGATGCACGCATGCCGCGTGCCGACTTCCTGCGCCAGTTCCCGGGCAACGAAGTCGACGAAAGCTGGAGTGACGCCCTGGCCAAAGGCAAAGGCAAATATGCTGAAGCCATTGGTCGCCTGCAGCCGGACATCATCCGTTGCCAGCAGAAGCTGACCGCGCTGGAAACCGAAACCGGTTTGACCATCGCTGAAATCAAGGACATCAACCGTCGCATGTCGATCGGTGAGGCCAAGGCCCGCCGCGCGAAGAAAGAGATGGTTGAAGCCAACTTGCGTCTGGTGATCTCGATCGCCAAGAAGTACACCAACCGTGGCCTGCAATTCCTCGATCTGATCCAGGAAGGCAACATCGGCTTGATGAAAGCGGTAGACAAGTTCGAATACCGTCGCGGCTACAAGTTCTCGACTTATGCCACCTGGTGGATCCGTCAGGCGATCACTCGCTCGATCGCCGACCAGGCCCGCACCATCCGTATTCCGGTGCACATGATCGAGACGATCAACAAGCTCAACCGCATTTCCCGCCAGATGCTGCAGGAAATGGGTCGCGAACCGACCCCGGAAGAGCTGGGCGAACGCATGGAAATGCCTGAGGACAAGATCCGCAAGGTATTGAAGATCGCTAAAGAGCCGATCTCCATGGAAACCCCGATCGGTGATGACGAAGACTCCCATCTGGGTGACTTCATCGAAGACTCGACCATGCAGTCGCCAATCGATGTTGCAACCGTTGAGAGCCTTAAAGAAGCGACTCGCGAAGTGCTGTCCGGCCTAACTGCCCGTGAAGCCAAGGTACTGCGCATGCGCTTCGGTATCGACATGAATACCGACCACACCCTCGAAGAGGTTGGTAAGCAGTTCGACGTGACCCGTGAGCGGATTCGTCAGATCGAAGCCAAGGCGCTGCGCAAGCTGCGCCACCCGACGAGAAGCGAGCATCTGCGCTCCTTCCTCGACGAGTGATACCAAAACCCCCGGCCCAGGCCGGGGGTTTTGTTTTATGGCAGATTAATATCTACGCACCTCCCCCTCCGCCCCGTAGCCCGTCTACACTCGAAACAATCCCCAGAGCCATAACGAGACCGTTATGCCCAGACTGCCGACCGTGCTTTTTTTGCTGTCGCTGATGACCTGGACCGCAACGGCTGGCGCGCTGACTCTAACCGACGAAGAACGTAGCTGGCTGGCGGCTCACCCGGAATTGCGCCTGGGTGTCGATGCGTCGTGGCCGCCCTTCGAGTTTCGTGACGATGAGGGCCGCTACCAGGGCCTTGCCGCGGATTACATCGAGGTCATCCGCAAAAGGCTGGCAACCCGACTCACGCCCATCGAGCCGGTGAGCTGGACCGCCGTCCTGGAGCAGGCCAAAAAGGGCAAGCTGGACCTGCTGCCGGGCATCATGTCGACCCCGGAACGCCAGAAATACCTGTCGTTCACCCGTCCCTATCTGGATTTTCCGATTGTCATCCTGGCCCATGTCGGGGGCCCCCAGCCACATAACCTGAAAGACCTGTACGGCCTGAAAATCGCCGTGGTGGAAAACTACGCCCCCCACGAACTGCTGCGCAGCCACCATCCCGACTTGAATCTGGTGGCGATGCCCAACGTCAGTTCGGCGCTGCAGGCGCTGGCCACCGACGAAGTGGACGCCGTGGTAGGCGATTTGGCTTCAAGCGTCTGGAGCCTGCGCCAACTCAAGCTCGATGGGTTGTATGTCAGCGGTGAAACGCCCTATCGCTATCAACTGGCCATGGGTGTGCCCCGCAACAACAAAGTGCTGGTCGGCATTCTCGACAAAGTCCTGGCGGACATGAGCCCCGCTGAAATCAGTGCCATCCAGGGGCATTGGGTCGGCAACGTCCTCGATCATCGAACTATCTGGAATGACCTGCTGGTGTATGGCCTGCCCGGATTGCTGCTGCTGACTGTCGTGCTGGCGGTGGTTATCCGCATCAACCGCCGCTTGAGCTCGGAAATCGCCCGCCGGGTCGACCTTGAACAGGAACTGCGCAGCAGCGAATACCACTACCGTGGCCTGGTGGAGAGCCTGTCGGCCATCGCCTGGGAAGCAAAAGTCACGGACTTCACCTACAGCTATGTATCGCCCCACGCCGAAGACCTTCTCGGTTATCCCCTGTCCCACTGGCTGATTCCGGGCTTCTGGCGCAACATCATTCACCCCGCCGACCTGACCCGCGCCCAGACCTTCTGCGACCACGAAGTGCTGGCAGGGCGCGACCACCGCCTTGATTACCGAGTAATCACCGCCGACGGCCGTTGCCTTTGGGTGCGCGACATCGTCAGCCTGATCGAACACGGGCATGAACCGGTGTTGCGCGGTTTGATGATCGACATCACCGACGCCAAGCGCACCGAAGAAGCGTTGCGCCTGTCGGAACAGAAATTCGCTTCCGTGTTCCAGCAATGCCCGGACATTCTGGTAATCGCCCGCCTGAGCGACGGTTGCCTGCTTGAAGTCAACGAAGCGTTCGAAGAACAGATCGGCCTCAAGGCCGAGGACGTCATTGGCCAGACCGCCACCAACCTGAACATCTGGGGGATTCCAGGTGTCGGGCCGGGCCTGCTGCAACGTTTGCAGGCCGGCAGCATCCGCAACCTGGAAATGCCCTTTCGTCGCAGCAACGGCCAGGTGTTTACCGGCCTGATCTCCGCCGAACCGTTCGACCTCGACATGACACCGGCGCTGGTGGTCGTGGTGCGGGACATCACTCCACTCAAAGAAACCCAGCAACAGCTGCAAACGTCCGAAGAGAAATTCGCCAAGGCCTTCCACGCCTCCCCCGACGGTTTGCTGCTGTCGCGCCAAAGCGATGGCTTGCTGCTGGAGGTCAACGAGGGTTTCAGCCGCATCACCGGGTTCAACAGCGCCATGTCGGTGGATCGTTCGGCGCTGGACCTGGGGATCTGGGTCAACCTCAATGAACGCAAGCAAATGCTCGACCTGCTGCACCGCGACGGCTTTGTCCGTGACTTCAGCTGCCATATCCGCCGCAGCGACGGGCAGATCCGCCTCTGTGAAGTATCCAGCCGTCCGCTGCCGATTGGCGATGAGGACTGCATGTTGACCATCGCCCGGGACATCACCGAGCGGCATCTGATGCAGGAAAAACTGCAACAGGCCGCCACCGTGTTCGAAAGCACCGCCGAAGGCGTGCTGATCACCGATACCCAACAGCACATCAGCGCGGTCAACCGTGCATTCAGCGAAATCACTGGTTACAGTGAAAGCGAAGCCCTGGGCCACACGCCACGCCTGCTCGCCTCGGGCCTGCATGACAGCGCGTTCTACGCCGCCATGTGGCACCAA
Source organism: Pseudomonas sp. GM74 (assembly GCF_000282455.1). Taxonomy (GTDB): domain Bacteria; phylum Pseudomonadota; class Gammaproteobacteria; order Pseudomonadales; family Pseudomonadaceae; genus Aquipseudomonas. The sequence goes on along the minus strand of NZ_AKJG01000096.1, from coordinate 31,565 downwards.
TTGACCGCCGAAGGCCACTGGCAAGGTGAAATTTCCAACCGGCGCAAGAATGGCGAGCTGTACCCCAGCTGGCTGACCATCAGTGCCGTGCGCAACCGCGAGAAGTTCATCACCCACTTTGTCGCGGTGTTCGCCGACATTTCCAGCCTCAAGCACGCCCAGGCCAAACTCGACTACCAGGCGCACCACGACCCGCTGACCGGCCTGCCGAACCGCACACTGTTCGAAAGCCGCCTGCTGACGGCGCTTAACAGCCAGCAGGAAAACGGCGGCCAGGGCGCGGTGCTGTTCCTCGACCTCGACCGCTTCAAGCACATCAACGACAGCCTCGGCCACCCGGTCGGCGACCTGTTGCTCAAGGGCATTGCCGTGCGCCTCAAGGAGCAGCTGCGTGACATCGACACCGTGGCGCGCCTGGGGGGTGACGAGTTCATTATCCTGCTGCCGGGCCTGCAACAATCCAGCGATGCCGACCACATCGCCACCAAACTGCTCAATTGTTTCGCCGCGCCGTTCCAGGCCGGCGAACACGAGTTCTTCATCAGTGCCAGCATCGGCACCAGCCTCTATCCGAAGGATGGCTGTGACGTTGCCACACTGATCAAGAACGCCGACGCCGCGATGTACCGCTCCAAGGCCAAGGGCCGCAACCGTGTCGAAAGCTACACCCGCGACCTCACAGCCCAGGCCAGCGAACGCGTGGCGCTGGAACACGAACTGCGCCGCGCCATCGAGCGCAACGAGTTGCACCTGTGCTACCAACCGAAAATCAGCCTCGAAGACTACAGCCTGGTCGGTGCCGAAGCCCTGATCCGCTGGCGTCATCCGACCTTTGGCGACGTGCCGCGGGAACACTTCATCCCGCTGGCTGAAGAAAACGGCATGATCCTGCAAATCGGCGACTGGGTTCTGGAAACCGCCTGCCGGCAGATGGCCGAATGGCACCGGCTGTACGACAGTCCCGGCCCGCTGTCGGTCAACCTGGCCGGCGCCCAACTGCGCCAACCCAACCTGGTGGGCCGCATCGAACAGTTACTCAAGGACAACGGCCTCAACCCCGGTTTCCTGCAACTGGAAATCACCGAAAACTTCATCATGAGCCAGGCAGAAGAAGCGCTGGCGGTGCTGCATCAACTCAAACAACTGGGCGTGCAACTGGCCATCGACGACTTCGGCACCGGCTACTCGTCCCTGAGTTACCTCAAGCGCCTGCCGCTGGACATCCTCAAGATCGACCAGTCCTTCGTCCGCGGCCTGCCGGATGATCCCCACGATGCGGCGATCGTACGCGCCATCATCGCGCTCGGGCGCAGCATGCAATTCACCGTGATTGCCGAAGGGGTCGAGACCCTGGCGCAACAGCAATTCCTCGCTGCCGAGGGTTGCGAACAAATCCAGGGCTACATCGTCAGCCTGCCCCTGCCCTCCGACGAATTCGCCGCGACGTTTCTTCGTACAACCGTAATGGCTTTTTCGGATGGCACAGCAGCGAAACCGTCGTTATAATCCGCGGCCTACTGAGGGCCTATAGCTCAGTTGGTTAGAGCAGAGGACTCATAATCCTTTGGTCCACGGTTCAAGTCCGTGTGGGCCCACCAAACAAGAAAGCCGCGCAATGCGCGGCTTTTGCGTGTCTGGATAGACCGAAACAGTAGAGCCATTTTTTAATCGTTCAGTTGGCAAAATTCTCGATCTTTACCTGGCCCTCGGGGAAAGTGGCGATGATTTCCAGTTCGCCACCCATGGCGCGGATATAGTTGCGCAAAGTACTGATGTACATGTCCGTTCGCCGCTCCATCTTGGAGATCGCCGCCTGGTTGACATGCAGCGTCCTGGCCAGTGTGTCCTGACTCAACGCTTGCGCCTGGCGCAACTCGTGCAACGGCATTTGAGCTCGTAGCTTCTGATGCAAGGCCTCGACACGCGCTTGAGACTCTGGAGAGCGACGAGCCACCAAATCAGCAAATTTTTTAGCCATTGTCATAGCCCTCTTTCATCAATGTTTCCAAGTGCTCGTCGTAGAGACGCTCGGCCAGTGGCACGTGTTCCGCATACCAACGCTCCTGGCCGGTTTTATCACCGCCAATCAGCAGAATCGCGCTGCGCCGTGGATCAAATGCGTACAGCACAGGGTACGGCCTGCCAGCATGCTGCACCCTTAACTCACGCAGGTTGCCATGTCGTGAACCCTTGATATCACTGGTATGTGGAAAACCCAAGTGTGGGCCATCCTCGCCCAGCAACATCACCGTGGCCTGAACCGAGTCCTGTTCGGCCTCGTTCAGGTGATCCCACCAGGCCTCAAATTCATCCGTGTATTCGACGTCCCATTTCATACAAATATGCCACCAAAGGAATATAACCTCAAAGGAATAAATGTATGAGCTTCAGAGGTGCCCAACCACCCTGATTCCCCTGTCAATTGTTAACGACGGTTACTGGCGGGGGGTTGCCGTTTCACCTATTGCTTCAGTGCCCTCATGACAACGCGGGAACCAGGCGTTTGGCTCGACGACTCAAAGGATGCACTGGCCTGGAAAATCGCTCGTCGCGCCAGTCTTCGTTTACTGAGGGTGTCGAAATATCGGATGACGCCTTAGGACCTTGTAGGCAAACTCCGAATCTTGCTTTTGGGCACATTGCCGCCTTGTTGCGCTTTTCTTTGACGGGATAGTCTCCGGACGTCGCTGAGCATTCAGCGATCGGGCTTGGAAACCCGACGAAATTAGACGCAACAGATTGCCCACCTCAATTTAGAGTTATGGCGGCTGTGCGTGGGACGTCCCTGGGCGTGCCGGTTTCCTAGTTTCCCGGTTTTCCAACCTGCGCACAGCTGCCACCCATTCGCTTGGAAACGAATGTGACAGCTCCTTAAAAAATTAGGGGTTTGAACATGAGCACATCCGCACCCTCAGAACTGAAAACCGTTGGCTTCACGCCCTTCCTGTTTCTCTCGGACCAACCACTGTTCCACGTCTGTCGCAACGTCCCCATCGCCGACGCCCTGGCCCAAGCCTCCGACCTGCTCTACCTCGCCAAGTCCCTGACCGTCGATGCCGCCTACGCCCAAGACTCCGACCGCCACGCCTGGGCCGCGCATTACCTGACGACGATGAGCAAAGCGCTGATTGATGATGTGGTGAAGGTGCTGACGCGCAGACCTGCTCAAACGAGAGCGCAAGCAGATCAATAGAATAAACAGAGCCTGAGAATTCCCAAAAAGGGACCGAGCGTTCCTTCTTTGGGACTGATAGGGCCAGGCTCTTCAGTCCAATCACATCACGAAGGTATGGCCTGCACGGCCCGCAGCCGTTCCAGCATCGGCCCGGTGAACACCACCTCATACGTATCCGCCGCCCGCCCCCATTGCTCCACGATGACCATTCCGTCCACCAGCGCCGCAGCCAATTCGGCAATCGTCTCGGCCTGATCCTCGATGATTTTTTGCGTCCGACCCCACACCCGATCCGTCATCGCCTTAAGCTCCGCCGTTATTAGCTCACTCAACGCTGGATCGGTATCGGGGTAAACGATGTTGCGCAGCAGATGCTGAAGCTCCCTGATTTTTGCGTAATCCTGTTCCGCCCCTTGCTCGCCTTTGAGGATGGTGGTGGCTTTGAGCTTATCGACGCGTTTGGTGGCGGAAGGTTTTGAAGGCAGTGTCTGCGCCATGGCGCCAGCCAGGAGCACCATCATCCTGGCTTCCAGATATTCCTTCATGGTTTCCATTGAGGAAATTGACCGCGCCAGATTGATGGATGCCCCTCCTTGATGCCTCAAGTCCATGGTCACTGTCAGGGTTACCCCACCCGTGGCAAAGCCCAAGGCGCGGGCCACTACGTAGTGCCCCATTTCGTGATGTGCGATCTGCCATGCGTGATCCCGTACAGCAGGCGGCATTTTGTTCGTCATCTGCATCACCTCGCGTCGCTTGTGCTGTATTTTTCTTGCGAAAACTCATCAATTTCAAAAAAGGAGCATCAAATGAACAGCATGGAAAAGGATTTTCTGAAGAACTCTCTCGAAGAAACCTTCAAGGTTCTTGAATACTTAAGTCAATGCGAACCTCGAAAGGCAGCTTCTCGGCGCACAGGATTAGAGATCCAAGCGGCACGCTTCGCCAATCGGGCTCTATTAGCTGGTGCAGTCGGGATGGGGATTGCAGCGTTGCTGGCCTACTGGCACACGTCCCAATCACCGTTACCCGATATGATGAAAAACATCGCGCTCGCTCTAATAATGTTTTCCACTCTATCTACATTCGCCTCCCTGTTGGCTCCAATCTTTGCGTCGGCATGGACTCTAGTCCGATGGAAAACCATCAGTTTGAGAAACATGCTGGCCGACATCACGCATGAAAACACCTTCGTCGAAGTACTAAAAAACCACCATGAAAATGCCTTGGCAAATGCAAAATACTGGCTCGAACTGAGAGTTAATCGAGCAGAAGCCCGCGTCGCCTATTTTTTTGGAGAAAAAGCCGCAGGGCTGGCCCTGCTAGGTAGCGCCTACGTTTGCGCCAAGGAATTTGGTGGCTTTCCATGGTTAAGTCAGACCTTGATGGCTGGGCCTGTGACTGAAAACCTAGGCGACTCCATTTTGCTAATGGTGATAGCACTTGTCCTCGGAATCTCAATCGGTGCCATGCTTCTCAAACATGTGAATGCACGGTATCGCTTTCAGATCGAACTCATCGACAACGCTTTGCGGAAGTAATAATTCTCAGGCAAGAAAAAGCCGCGCAATGGCGCGGCTTTTCTGACTCAAGCTTCAGCCCTTACTTGGGCAAAGCGTAGGCAATCACATAATCCCCGCGATCCGTCGACTGACGCGCGCCGCCCACCGTCAGCAGGATGTACTGCCTGCCGGTTTTCGGTGAAACGTAGGTCATCGGCCCGGACTGGCTGCCTACCGGCAAGCGCGACTTCCAGATTTCGTTGCCGTTGCCGGTATCGAAGGCGCGCAGGTAGAAGTCCTGGGTGCCGGCGAAGAACAGCAGGCCCGACTGGGTGGCCAGCGATGCCCCTAGGGTCGGCATGCCGATCGGGATCGGCAGGTGCATGCGGATGCCCAGCGGGCCGGTGTCTTGTACGGTGCCGACCGGAACTTGCCACATCAGTTTGTGGGTCTTGAGGTCGATGGCGGACATGGTGCCGAACGGTGGTTTCTGGCACGGGATGCCAACCGCCGAGAGGAAGCGTTCGCGCATGGCGCCGAATGGCGTGCCCTCCTGCGGTACCACGCCCATTTCGATGCCGCTGGCCCCGGCTTTGATCTTGTCGCGCGGGATCATGTAGTTGGCCAGGCCCAGGCGCATGTCGTTGACGAACATGTAGTTGGTGTTCGGATCGGCCGAGACACTGCCCCAGTTCATACCACCCAACGAGCCGGGGAACTGCAGGGCGCGATCCATGCCCGGCGGGGTGTAGACGCCTTCGTGGCGCATGCCTTTGAACTGGATGCGGCACATCAACTGATCAAACGGCGTGGCGCCCCACATGTCGGACTCGGTAAGGGTCTTGTTGCCGATTGACGGCATGTCCACCGAGAACGGCTGGGTTGGCGAGTAGCGTTCGCCAGGAACCTTGCCTTGCGGCACCGGGCGCTCTTCGACCCGGGCAATCGGCACGCCGGTTTCGCGGTTGAGCAGGAAGATCTCACCCTGCTTGGTGACTTGCGCCAGGGCTGGCTGGGTGCCGCCCTTGTCGTCCGGCACGTCGTACAGCAGCGGTTGTGCCGGCAGGTCGAAGTCCCACAGGTCGTGGTGGGTGGTCTGGAAATGCCAGCGCACCTGGCCGGTCTTCACATCGATGGCGACGATGGACGAGCTCCACTTGTCGTCGAACTCGGTGCGTTGCCCGCCGAAGAAGTCCGGGGTGGCGTTGCCGGTTGGCAAGTAAACCAGACCGAGCTTGGCATCGTAGGACATGGCCGACCACACGTTCGGCGTACCACGGGTATAGGTCTCACCGGCCGGTGGGCGTTTGGTCGTGTTCGGGTTGCCCGGATCCCACGCCCACACCAGTTCACCGCTGCGCACGTCGTAGGCACGCACCACGCCCGGCGGTTCGCCGGTGGAGTAGTTATCGGCCACGCGGCCGCCGACGATCACCACGTCCCCTGCGACCAATGGGGTCGAGGTTTGCTGGTAGTAACCGGGCTTCACTTCGCCCATGTCGGTGGTCAGGTCAACGGTGCCCTCGTTACCGAATTCTTCGCAGGGCTTGCCGGTGTCGGCATTGAGGGCAATCAGACGGGCATCGCCGGTCGGCAGAAACAGACGTTTCGTACAGGCGGTTGGCTGATTGTCCGAAGAAGCCGGGGTTTCGGAATAGCCCAGGCCACGGCAGCGCTGCCAGTTGGGCGCGGTGCCTTGCGGGTCAAACTTCCAGCGCTGAGCGCCGGTGTCGGCATCCAGGGCGAAGACTTTGCCGTAGGCGGTGCAGGTGTAGACCGTGTCACCAATCTGTAGCGGGGTGTTCTGATCTTCGGCGCCGGCACCGGTGCTTTGCGGAATGTCGCCGGTGCGGAAGGTCCAGGCGACCTGCAGCTTGTCGATGTTGCCCTTGGTGATCTGGTCCAGCGCGGCAAAGCGGTTGCCGGCGGTGGTGTTGCCCCAGTGGGCCCAGTCTTTCTGTTCGGTGCCCGGAGTGACCGGCGTTACCGCAGGTACAGTGGTGTTTTTGACCACGTGGGTCGGCACGAACATGTAGGCCATCGTCGCAACGACGCCCACACCCAGAATGCCAGCCAGACCGTAGGCGCCACGTCCGCCGGTCGCGCCCGAAGCGCGGACCAGGGTCGGATAGATCAGCGCGACGACCAGCCCGATCACGGCGAACGTCAGTACCCGCGAGACCAGCGGCCAGTATTCAAGACCGGCATCCCATACCGCCCAGATCGCGGTGAGGACCAGCGCCACACCATACAGCCAGGCGCCGAGCGGCTTACGGCGGGCAATCAACAGGCCGGACACCAGCATCGCCAGGCCCATCAGCAGGAAATACCAGCTGCCACCCAGCGCAAGCAGATAGCCGCCGCCACCCGCCAGGCCGAGTCCGATCAGTGCAATCAGCACACCCAACCCCGCCAGCAACCATTTGCTGCCGGCGGCAGCCCCAGAATTGTTCATGTCGGACATTTTCCCCATTTGTGACAAGGGCGGAATAATGTACTAACTAGTTACTTATGGCAATTTGTCGCAGACAGAAATGTCATGAACGGTACTGAGACCAGATCAGGGATCCGTCGCGAGCGTCGTACAGAATCTGCCTGTAACATGCTTGCGCACTGATCCATACCGCTGGAGATAACCCTTTGCCTGACACTCGCCCCCCCGTCCTCGATGAAATTGACCGCCAGTTGATTGCCGCCCTGCAGATCAACGCCCGCGAGAGCGTGGCGATGCTCGCCCGGCAACTGGGCATCGCCCGCACCACTGTCACCTCGCGCCTGGCGCGGCTGGAAAAGGCCAAGGTGATCACCGGTTACGGCGTGCGCCTCGGGCAGCGGGTGGTGGATGGCGGGTTGCAGGCGTACGTGGGGATCACCGTGCAACCGCGCTCCGGCAAGGAAGTGTTGCGGCGCCTGAGTGCGATGGCGCAGGTGCAGCAGTTGTGTGCGGTGAGTGGCGAATTTGATTATGTGGCGTGGTTGCGCACCGATTCGCCGGAGCAACTGGATCAGTTGCTGGATCAGATTGGCAGCGTGGATGGGGTGGAGAAGACCACCACGTCGATCATCTTGAGCAGCAAGATTGATCGGGGGCAGCCGGTTTGACTTTTCAGGCCTGGGTTCATCGGTGACTGAACTGGCGCTATCGCGAGCAAGCTCGCTCCCACAGTGGTCAGTGTGTATTGATAGATCGTCATACTGATCAAACAAATGGCAAAATGACGACACTTTGCGTCTTATTAACGTGTTCTGTGCTCTCTAGAATGGCTGGCATCTTTTCCTATACTCAGATGCGCATTCCGCGTCGGGTCGCCAGCAAGGTCAGCCATGAACAAGAACAATCGCCATCCCGCAGACGGCAAGAAACCAATCACCATTTTCGGTCCGGACTTTCCCTTCGCCTTCGACGACTGGATCGAGCACCCGGCTGGCCTGGGCAGCATTCCCGAGCACAATCATGGTGCCGAGGTGGCGATTGTCGGTGGCGGGATTGCCGGCCTGGTGGCCGCGTATGAGCTGATGAAGCTGGGGCTGAAACCGGTCGTCTACGAAGCCTCGAAAATGGGTGGCCGTCTGCGCTCCCAGGCGTTCAATGGCGCCGAAGGTATTGTGGCTGAGCTCGGTGGCATGCGTTTTCCGGTGTCCTCTACCGCGTTCTATCACTACGTCGACAAGCTCGGTCTGGAAACCAAACCTTTCCCTAACCCGCTGACCCCCGCATCGGGCAGCACGGTGATCGACCTCGAAGGCCAGACTCATTACGCACAGAAGTTGTCGGATCTTCCCGCACTGTTCCAGGAAGTGGCTGACGCGTGGGCCGATGCCCTGGAAGCCGGCTCGCAGTTCTCGGATATCCAGCAAGCCATTCGCGACCGCGACGTGCCGCGCCTCAAGGAACTGTGGAACACCCTGGTGCCGCTGTGGGACGACCGCACCTTCTACGACTTCGTCGCCACCTCCAAGGCGTTCGCCAAGCTCTCGTTCCACCATCGCGAAGTGTTTGGCCAGGTCGGATTCGGTACCGGCGGCTGGGACTCGGACTTCCCTAACTCGATGCTGGAAATTTTCCGCGTGGTGATGACCAACTGCGACGATCACCAGCATCTGGTGGTCGGCGGCGTGGAACAGGTGCCGCAGGGCATCTGGCGCCATGTGCCGGAGCGTTGCGCGCACTGGCCGGCCGGCACCAGCCTCAGCTCGCTGCACAACGGCGCACCGCGCACCGGCGTGAAGAAAATTGCCCACGCGCCGGGAGGCCGTTTCGCCGTCACCGACAACTGGGGCGACACCCGCGAATATGCGGCCGTGTTGACCACCTGCCAGAGCTGGCTGCTGACCACCCAGATCGAATGCGACGAAACCCTGTTCTCGCAAAAGATGTGGATGGCCCTGGACCGCACCCGCTACATGCAGTCGTCGAAGACTTTCGTGATGGTCGACCGCCCGTTCTGGAAGGACAAGGACCCGGAAACCGGTCGCGACCTGATGAGCATGACCCTCACCGATCGCCTGACCCGTGGCACCTATCTGTTCGACAACGGCGACGACAAGCCGGGGGTGATCTGTCTGTCGTACTCGTGGATGAGCGACGCGCTGAAAATGCTGCCGCAGCCGGTGGAAAAACGCGTGAAGCTGGCATTGGATGCGTTGAAGAAGATCTATCCGAAAGTCGACATCGCCGCGCGGATCATCGGCGATCCGATCACCGTTTCGTGGGAAGCCGACCCGCATTTCCTCGGCGCGTTCAAAGGTGCCCTGCCCGGCCACTACCGCTACAACCAGCGTATGTACGCGCACTTCATGCAGGACGACATGCCAGTCGAGCAGCGCGGGATCTTCATCGCCGGCGACGACGTTTCGTGGACGCCGGCCTGGGTTGAGGGCGCGGTACAGACCTCGCTCAACGCGGTGTGGGGCATCATGAAACACTTCGGCGGTGCAACTCACGCCGAGAATCCGGGTCCAGGAGATGTGTTCAACGAGATCGGACCGATCGCCCTTCCCGAGTAAGAGGAATCCGAAATGCGCGTAGCCCTTTACCAATGTCCGCCGCTGCCCCTGGATGTCCCCGGCAACCTGCAGCGCTTGCAGCAGCTCGCGCTGGAGGCCAAAGGCGCTGACTTGCTGGTGCTGCCGGAGATGTTCCTGACTGGCTACAACATCGGCGTCGATGCCGTCAGTGTGTTGGCGGAGGTGTACAACGGTGAATCGGCGCAGCAGATTGCGCGCATTGCCAAGGCGACCGGGATCGCCATCTTGTATGGCTATCCCGAGCGCACCGAGGACGGGCAGATCTACAACGCCGTGCAATTGATCGACGCTAACGGCGAGCGCATCTGCAACTACCGCAAGACCCATCTGTTCGGCGATCTGGATCACTCGATGTTCAGCGCAGGTTCCGACGATTTTCCCATCGTTGAACTCAACGGCTGGAAGCTCGGTTTCCTGATCTGCTACGACCTGGAATTTCCGGAAAACGCCCGACGCCTGGCCTTGGCCGGTGCCGAGCTGATCCTGGTGCCGACCGCGAACATGATTCCGTTCGATTTCGTCGCCGATGTCACCGTGCGTTCCCGCGCCTTCGAAAACCAATGCTATGTGGCTTACGCCAACTACTGCGGCCATGAAGGCGATATCCACTATTGCGGTCAAAGCAGCATCGCCGCACCGGATGGCAGCCGCATCGCTCAGGCAGGCCTTGATGAAGCATTGATTGTTGGAGAGCTGGATCGTCAGTTGATGGTCGACTCCCGCGCCGCCAATCGCTACCTGATCGATCGTCGTCCCGAGCTTTACGGCGAGCTGAACAAGTCCTAATCCGCTAGCATTGGCACTTCACTGTTCTGGAAGTGCCCATGCCCGCGTTGAATCCCCTTCGCCCCCACACTGAAACCCTGGCCAACGGCCTGCGGGTGACGCTGCGTCATGCCCCGAATTTGAAGCGTTGTGCAGCAGCGTTGCGGGTCGCCGCGGGTAGCCATGATGTGCCTCTGGCGTGGCCTGGCCTTGCGCATTTTCTTGAGCATCTGCTGTTTCTCGGTACCGAGCGTTTTCCTGCCGGGCAAGGGTTGATGGCCTACGTCCGGAGCCATGGCGGCCAGGTAAACGCGCGGACCAGCGAACGCACCACGGACTACTTTTTCGAACTGCCGCCCCAGGCGTTTGCCGGTGGGCTGGAGCGTCTGTCAGACATGCTCGCCCATCCGCGTATGAATCCGGACGACCAGCAGCGGGAACGGGAAGTGTTGCAGGCGGAATTTGTCGCCTGGTCGCAGGATGCCGAGGCGCAGCAGCAGTTTGCGCTGTTCAATGGCCTGGCCGAGGCTCACCCGCTACGGGGTTTTCATGCCGGCAATCGCGGCAGTCTACCGCTGCAACAACCCGAGTTTCAGCAGGCGTTGCAGGATTTTTATCAGCAGTTTTACCAGACCGGGCAAATGACCCTGAGCCTGTCCGGGCCGCAGAGCCTCGATGAATTGAAAGCGATGGCCGAAGCCTTTGGCAGCGTCATTGCCAAAGGCAAAACCGTCACGCAACAAGCGCCGATACCGCTGATGGATGCGCCGGATAAAAGTTATCAACAGGCTGGCGAGCGGCGCTTGAATCTGCTGTTTGCCCTTGAAGCGCTGCCCGACCTTTCTGCAGAAGCCTTGGCATTCCTGTGCCACTGGCTGAACCTGGCAAAACCCGGCGGCTTGCTGGCGGACCTGCGCGAGCGCGGGCTGGCCGATCACCTGAAAGCCCAGCCGCTGTACCAGTTCGCCGGGCAAGCCTTGCTGCATATCGAATTCACCCTGCCCGCCGCCGACTCGGCAACAGGCATCCGCGAACGCCTTCTGGACTGGCTCGGTTTCTTTGCCGAGCAAGACTGGAACCGATTGCGCGAAGAATACGCAACCCTGCTCCAGCGCCAGCAGCAAGTCAGCAGTGCCTTGCAACTGGCCCGACTGGACAGTGAACAGCGCGAAGCCGGGTTGCCCGAGCAGGGCGTTACAGCCCTCAAGCAGATCCTCCAACAAGTGGGAGCTGTGGATAACTTCAGTGGTCCATGGCAATTGCCCGCCCCCAATCCTTTCCTGCGCGGCGAAACACCGGCACCCAACGCCGGATTGATTCGCGGCCAGACCAGCGCCCATCGCGGCCTGCGCACTTTTGCCCAGGATCGCTCGCGCAGCCGTCGTGAACGTTCGCCGATGCACTTCAGCCAGGCATTCCCGGACAACGGTGCCGAAGGTGCGATTTATCTGCGCTGGCGTCTGGACTCGGCTCCAGGCAGCAATCTTCAATCACGACTGGAAAGCCACCTGCAACCGTTACGCGAAGACGCGCACCAGGCCGGCGTGGAGTTTTCCTTCAGCGCGTCGGGCAACGAATGGCTGCTCAAACTGAACGGGCTACAGGAGCCGATGCCCAGCGTCCTGGAGCATGTGCTGAAAGAACTGACAAAACCTGATGCCGCTGTCTTACAAGCCGAATCGACCAGCGTTGCGCCAATACCGATTCGACAACTGCTCAAGGCACTGCCCGAACACTGCCTCGGGAACACCGCGAACTCGAACGACCTGCAGCCACTCTGGTCGAGTGCGCGATGGGATGGGCTGGCCATCGGGTTATCGGCTCAGACTCAAGCGGCCATGGGACTGGCCTTGAGCCGCATACCCGGCACGCCGGATAATCAACTGACGCCGACCTCTTCGATCCTTTCACAGCACCTGTGGAGCACTGTCGATACTGCCTCCAGCGAACACGCGTTGCTGCTGCTCTGTCCGACAGCCACCCAGGAAATGGCCGACGAAGCCGCGTGGCGTTTGCTCGCGCATGTCTGCCAGACACCCTTCTACCAACGCCTGCGAGTGGAGTTGCAACTCGGCTATGCGGTGTTCAGCGCCTTGCGGCAGATTCACGGGCAAACCGGGCTGCTGTTCGGCGTGCAATCGCCAAGCGTTGCGCCGGTGGAGTTGCTGCAACACATCGAGCAATTCCTGAATCGATTACCAGAACTGATCCACACGCTCGACGACACCACCTTCACCGCTCAACGCCAGGCCCTGGCGGATCAGTTTTCCAGTGCTGCGCTCACCACGGGGCAAGCGGCCGAATTACTCTGGCAGGGCAAGCTGGCCGGCCGTTCGTCGGAATATCTGACGCAATTGCCCGAGGCCATTTTGCAAACCGACCGAGCCGCTTTACTGGCTGCGGCCCAACGCCTGAATCAGGCCGAAGGCGGCTGGCTGTGCCTTGCCAACAGCGCTGCACAAGGCGAGCCATGGCAAGCGGCAAAATGATCATTACCGGGGCTGCAAGGAGCTTTCTCAAAGTTTCACGGGCAATTTCTTTGAAATTTTGAGTAACATAGCAACCTAACTATCTGGAACATCTCTGTCTTGAGGTGGACTATACCTATAGATAGCGCTGTCCCACCTTACCTGAAGGAGTTCAATTTATGGCCTGGACCAAACCTGCCTACACCGACCTGCGTATTGGCTTTGAAGTCACCATGTACTTCGCAAGCCGCTAATCTCAGCTTTGGCAGAGATGCAGCACAACGCCTCGGTTATCCGAGGCGTTTTATTTTCAGCGTTGAAATGATGGAGCGTCCATGTTTGTCCAGATTCTAGGTTCCGCTGCCGGCGGCGGCTTCCCCCAGTGGAACTGCAACTGCGTGAACTGCGCGGGCTTTCGCAACGGCAGCCTGCGGGCCAAGGCGCGGACGCAATCGTCCATCGCGATTTCCGACGACGGCGTGAACTGGGTGCTGTGCAACACCTCCCCGGACATCCGCGCGCAACTCCAGAGCTTCGCCCCGATGCAACCGGGCCGAGCCCTGCGCGATACCGGAATCGGCGCGATCATCCTGATGGACAGCCAGATCGACCACACCACCGGCCTGCTCATGCTGCGTGAAGGATGCCCGCATCAGGTCTGGTGCACCGACATGGTCCACGAAGACCTGAGCAGCGGTTTTCCGCTGTTCACCATGCTCAACCACTGGAATGGCGGGCTGACCTGGAATCGCATCGAGCTCGACCAGAGCTTCAGCGTACCGGCCTGCCCGAACCTGCGCTTTACCCCGCTGCCTTTGCGCAGTGCCGCGCCACCCTACTCACCGCATCGCTTCGACCCGCATCCGGGCGACAACATCGGCCTGATCATCGAAGACCTCAACACCGGCGGCAAACTGTTCTACGCACCGGGCCTGGGCAAGGTGGATGATGCGCTTCTGGAAATCATGGCCGGCAGCGATTGCCTGCTGGTGGATGGAACCTTGTGGGATGACGATGAAATGCAGCGGCGCGGCGTCGGCACCCGTACCGGTCGCGAGATGGGCCATCTGGCGCAGAACGGCCCCGGTGGCATGCTCGAAGTGCTGGAGCAACTGCCCGAGCAGCGCAAAGTACTTATCCACATCAACAACACCAACCCGATTCTCGATGAGGATTCGCCGCAGCGTGCGGAGCTGGATCGGCGCCAGGTGGAAGTGGCGTATGACGGCATGAGTATTGTGTTGTAGCTGAGGGCCCCTTCGCGGGCAAGCCCGCTCCCACAATGTTCTGTGGCGCACATAAAACCTGTGGGAGCTGGCTTGCCAGCGATGATGTCCGACCAGACACCAAAGATTTCAACGGTTGTACACCGGAGAACCGCAATGACCGACACCCCGATGTCCCCCGCCGAATTCGAAGCGGCCCTGCGCGCCAAGGGCGCCTATTACCACATCCATCACCCCTATCACGTGGCGATGTATGAAGGCCGGGCAAGCCGCGAGCAGATCCAGGGCTGGGTCGCCAACCGTTTCTACTATCAGGTGAACATTCCCCTGAAGGACGCGGCGATCCTCGCCAACTGCCCTGACCGCGAGATCCGCCGCGAGTGGATTCAGCGCCTGCTTGACCACGACGGTGCGCCCGGTGAAGACGGCGGCATCGAAGCCTGGCTGCGACTGGGCCAGGCCGTCGGCCTCGACCCGGACCAGTTGCGCTCTCAGGAACTGGTGCTGCCCGGCGTGCGCTTCGCCGTGGACGCCTACGTCAACTTCGCCCGCCGCGCCAGCTGGCAGGAAGCCGCCAGCAGTTCGCTGACCGAACTGTTCGCCCCGCAGATCCACCAATCGCGCCTGGACAGTTGGCCGCAGCATTACCCATGGATCGACCCGGCCGGATACGAGTATTTCCGCACGCGCCTGGGCCAGGCACGGCGTGATGTCGAGCATGGTCTGGCGATCACGCTGCAGCACTACACCACCCGTGAAGGCCAGGAGCGCATGCTGGAAATTCTCCAGTTCAAACTGGACATTCTTTGGAGCATGCTCGATGCCATGAGCATGGCCTACGAACTGAAACGCCCGCCGTATCACAGCGTGACCGGGGAACGGGTCTGGCACAAAGGAATCACCTTATGAGTTTCGATCGCAGCAAGACCCCGACCTGGCGTCCCGGCTACCGCTTTCAGTACGAACCGGCGCAGAAAGGCCATGTGCTGCTGTACCCGGAAGGCATGATCAAGCTCAACGAAAGTGCCGCACTGATCGGTGGCTTGATTGACGGTGAACGGGATGTCGCGGCGATCATCGCCGAACTCGACCAACAGTTCCCCGGCGTACCCGAGCTTGGTGACGACATCGAGCAATTCATGGAGGTAGCCCGTGCGCAGCACTGGATCGAACTTGCCTGATTCATCAGTGCAAGTGCCGCCCAAACCGGAAGTCGGCCTGCCGCTGTGGCTGCTCGCCGAGCTGACCTATCGCTGCCCGCTGCAATGCCCGTACTGCTCCAATCCGCTGGATTTCGCCGAACAGGGCAAAGAGCTGAGCACCGAACAGTGGATCAAGGTATTTCGCGAAGCGCGGGAAATGGGCGCGGCGCAACTGGGCTTTTCCGGTGGTGAACCGCTGGTGCGCCAGGACCTCGCCGAGCTGATTACCGAAGCCCGCAAACTGGGTTTCTACACCAACCTGATCACCTCCGGCATCGGCCTGACCGAGCAGAAAATCAGCGACTTCAAGAAGGCCGGTCTCGATCACATCCAGATCAGTTTCCAGGCCAGCGACGAGCAGGTGAACAACCTGCTGGCCGGCTCGAAAAAGGCCTTTGCGCAGAAACTGGAAATGGCCCGGGCGGTGAAGGCCCATGGTTATCCGATGGTGCTGAACTTCGTCACCCATCGGCACAACATCGACCAGATCGACCGCATCATCGAGCTGTGCATCGCACTGGAAGCGGACTTCGTCGAGCTCGCCACGTGCCAGTTCTACGGTTGGGCGCAGCTCAATCGCGTCGGGCTATTGCCGACCCAGGAGCAACTGGTGCGCGCCGAACGCATCACCAATGAATACCGCGCCAGACTGGAAGCCGAAGGGCATCCGTGCAAGCTGATTTTCGTCACCCCGGACTATTACGAAGAACGCCCGAAAGCCTGCATGAATGGCTGGGGCAGTATTTTTCTGACAGTCACGCCAGACGGAACCGCCCTGCCCTGTCACGGTGCCCGACAGCTGCCGGTGCAGTTTCCCAACGTGCGCGACCACAGCATGCAGCACATCTGGTACGACTCGTTCGGCTTCAATCGCTTTCGCGGTTATGACTGGATGCCCGAGCCGTGCCGCTCCTGTGACGAGAAAGAAAAGGACTTCGGCGGCTGCCGCTGCCAGGCGTTCATGCTCACCGGTGATGCCAGCAACGCCGACCCGGTGTGCAGCAAGTCGCCACAACACGGCGTGATCCTCAAGGCTCGCGAAGAAGCCGAACACGCGACCCAGACCATCGACCAACTGGCCTTTCGCAATGAACGAAACTCACGCCTCATCGCCAAAAGCTGAACCTTTCAGCGCTGCCAAAGCCGTGGCCGCCGGTATCGACTTTGCCGAATTGCAGGTCGGGCGGCAGGGCCTGTTCTGGAACGAGTACCGCCCCGAAGACGCGGCGTGCCGGATCTGGCATTGGCGAGATGGTGCAGTGAAATGCCTGACACCACCGGGGTTCAGCGTGCGCAGTCGGGTGTACGAATATGGCGGCGGCGCGTTTTGTCTGACGGACGACGGCATTGTTTTCGTCAACGAGGCAGACCAGCAGTTGTATCGGCAGTCACTGCAAGACGAAGCACCCGAAAGGCTGACGTCCGGTGCGTGCCGTTATGGCGATCTGCAGTTCGCCAACGGGCAAGTGCTGGCGGTCGAGGAGCATCGCGACCAACACCGACTGGTGGCGATCGATCTTGTGAATGGCGCACGCCACCTGCTGACCGAAGGTGCCGATTTCTACACGGCACCGACGCTGAGCCCTGATGCCCGACGCCTGGCCTGGATCGAATGGAGTCGCCCGGATCAGCCATGGACAGCAACCCGCTTGATGGTTGCCGAACGCCTCGCCAACGGCGGGTTTGCCGAGGCTCGTTGTGTGGCGGGCGACGGCGTTCAAGAGTCTGTGCAACAACCGCGGTTTGATGTCAGCGGTCGCTTGTATTGCCTGACGGATCGCGCAGGTTACTGGCAGCCATGGAAAGAATCTGGAAAAGGCTTGAGCCCAATGCCAAGTGCCAGCGCCGACCATGGCCCCGCGCCGTGGCAACTCGGCGGCAGCACCTGGTTGCCGCTGAGCGACGACAGTTATCTGGCCAGTTGGACCGAGGGCGGATTTGGCCGATTGGGCATAGTCGGTGATTCCAGCGCCGACTTCGCCGGCGACTACAGCCGCTTTCGCCATCTCGCCGTGGATGAACAGTTCATCTATTGCATCGCGGCGTCGCCCGTCAGTTCAACCGCCGTCATTGCTGTCGATCGCCTTTCTCGACAAGTAAAGGTGCTGGCCGGCGGCGTTGCCCCTTTGCCCGCCGAACAAATCAGCCGCCCGCAAACCTTGCGCTACCCAAGTGGCTCAGGCGAAGCACACGGCTTTTTCTACCCGGCGATGACCGGCGAGACGAAACCGCCATTGGTGGTGTTCGTCCATGGTGGCCCGACATCGGCGTGCTACCCGATGCTCGATCCGCGTATCCAGTACTGGGCACAGCGGGGTTTCGCCGTGGCCGACCTCAACTATCGCGGCAGCAGCGGTTATGGCCGGGCCTATCGCCAGGCTCTGCATCTGAGTTGGGGAGATGTAGATGTCGAAGACGCTTGCGCGGTGGTCAGCCATCTCGCCGAGCGTGGCTTGATCGATGGCGACAAAGCGTTCATCCGCGGCGGCAGTGCCGGCGGCTACACCACATTGTGCGCGCTGGCCTTCCACAACGTTTTCCGGGCCGGGGCGAGCCTTTATGGCGTTAGCGATCCCGTCGCATTGGGCCGGGCGACCCACAAGTTCGAGGGCGATTATCTGGACTGGCTGATCGGCGATCCGCAACTGGATGCCGAACGTTACGCCGCCCGCACACCACTGCTGCATGCCGGCAACATCCGCGTGCCGATGATCTTCTTTCAAGGAGAACTGGATGCCGTGGTCGTCCCGCAGCAGACCCGCGACATGGTCGAGGCCCTGCAGAACAACGGCATCCTGGTCGAAGCGCATTACTACGCGGACGAACGCCATGGCTTTCGCAAGGCCGGTAACCAGGCCCATGCGCTGGAGCAGGAGTGGTTGTTTTATCGGCGGGTCATGGATTCAGTGGACTGAAGCCCGCGCTCATTGCCGAAACGGTGGCGTCCCCTTCGCGGGCAAGTCGGATCGCCGCACCGCCGCTCCCACAGGATTTGTGCACGCCACAGAAACTGTGGGAGCGGGCTTGCTCGCGAAAGCGATCTATCCAGCGCCGCAAAAACTCAGCGCTTGGCGATGATGTAAACCGCATGCACGATCCCAGGAATGTAACCGCACAACGTCAGCAGAATGTTCAGCCAGAACGCCCCGCCGAATCCTACTTGCAGAAACACACCCAGTGGCGGCAACAGGATGGCGATGATGATGCGAATAAAGTCCATGGGGCAGCTCCTGATTGGGGTGGACTCGTTCGAGCCCTACAGCTAATCGACCTGTGCCGCTTGTCAGGGTTCAGTCACTCTACTCCCAAGCTCCGCCCCTTCGTTGAATTTCGTAGACAAAAAAACGCCCCACGCCAAAAATATCGGGCGTGAGGCGTGCGTATTACCGCGAGACGGTTCGGGAATGCGTGCAGGGCGCGTCGGATCAGACGGCAATCCCTTTGCGGCACTGCAATTGCGCGGTGCGTACTCGGGAGAAGGCGCGCGCCAAGCGCAGGAGCATTTCGTCGATGTTGGCGATGCTGACATTGAGCGCAGGGGTAAAGCGCAGGCAGTCGGGTTGCGGGGCGTTGAGTAGCAGGCCTTCGTACAGCGCGGCCTTGACCACAGCGTCGGCGGAATCGTCCGACAGCGTCAGCCCCCAAAGCAGCCCTTGTCCGCGCAACTCGCCGTGGCCGTAACGATGGGCCAGACGCGCCAATCCTTCACGCAGATGCTGACCGGCCTCTGAGATGTGTTTGAGGAAAGCCTTGTCCTGCACGGTATCGAGCACCGTAAGTCCCGCTGCGGTCATCAACGCATTACCGTGATGACTGCCTGTCACCTCGCCAATGTCGAAACAGCAAGCCTTGCCCCGCGCCAGCAGCGCGGCCAATGGCACGCCGCCGCCCAAGCCTTTGCCGAGCACGACGATATCCGCCGTGACGCCGCAGGACTGTTCCGCGAGCAAGGTGCCACAACGGCCGATGCCGGTTTGCACTTCATCAAGGATCAGCAAAATGCCAAGTTCACGGCACAAGCGTTCGACGCCCTTGAGGTAGTGCGCGGTGGCCGGGATCACGCCGGCTTCACTCTGGATCGGCTCGAGCATGATCGCTACGGTCCGTTCATCCACGGCCGCATGCAACGCTGGCAGGTCATTGAACGGAACACGACTGAAGCCTGGCAGTTGCGGCTCGAATCGGTTGATCAATGTCGAACTGTCCGACGCCGAAATCGTCCCCAGGCTCCGGCCATGGCATCCGTTGTTGGCCACAATGATTCGCGACGCACCGCCGCGATGCCGTTGACCCCATTTGCGTGCCAGCTTTATCGCTGCCTCGCAGGCTTCGCTGCCGGTATTGAGCAGACAGGCCTGATCACTGCCGGTGCTGGCACATAGGTGTTCGGCGAGGCTGAGCATACCGCGGTTATGCAGGCCGAAGCCCGGATTGATCAGTGACTGAGCCTGGGCAGTAATTGCGTTGACCAGTACCGAAGGGCTATGACCGAGGCTGTTGGCCCCACCGCCCTGGGAAAAATCCAGGTACGCACGGTCATCGCTGTCCCACAACCATGAACCCTGGCCACGCACAAACAATTGTTTCGGCCGCTCGACACTGGGCATCAAGTACTCGCTGGAAAGGTTTACGCCTTGGGATGACAGGGAGGCGTCCATGACCAGATCATCAAGACTGGGAGGACTGCGGCGCAGACTGAACAGATTCATCTGAAACAACCTCTTTTGAGGTTTTTTGCCTTACCTATGTAAACACCATCGAAGCAAAGGGTATTCATCGCGCTCTGTGGCCCTGTAAGCCCTGTGAATGCGGTTAGACTAGGCTCAGGCGAGGCGTTCAGCCATTTCGATTTCCCAGCATTTTCGATAAGCAATACTTATGGATTTCAAGCAACTGCGTTATTTCGTCGCGGTCTATGAAGAAGGTCACGTGGGCCGGGCCGCCGAGCGCCTGTCCATCTCCCAGCCAGCGCTGTCCCAGCAGATCCGCCAGCTTGAACAAAACCTTGATGTGAGCCTGTTCGAGCGCAGCAGCAAACGCCTGTTGCCGACCCTCGCGGCCCATACGCTGTACAACCACGCCCTGCCTTTGCTCGATGGTCTGCAACGGGCACGGGAAGCGCTCGGCAACTTCAAGGGTCAGGCGCTGCGCACCTTGGCCATTGGTGTGTTGCAGACCGTGCATACCAGCCTCGTTCCACAGATGCTCGAACGCGTGCGCAAGGCGCAGCCGCATCTGGTGGTGCAGATCTATGAACTGACCGGCCTGGAAATCGAGCGGCGACTGCTCAACGGTTCTCTCGATATCGGCATCAGCTACCTGCCGCCCCGCCAGCCCGGTTTGCATGGCGTGATGCTGTACGAAGATGAACTGACCCTGGTCATCCCGGCAGAGCACCCACTGCGTGAATTCAAGAAAGTATCCATGAGTCAGGCCGCCGAACTGCCGATGTTGCTGCTGGGCGAGGAATTTCAGATCAGACAGATCTGGCAGGCACAGCTGACAAGCCTGGGACGTCGTCCACAGGTGCAAGCCGAATTGAACAACATGGCCGGCATCCTCGACAGCCTGCCCCACACGCGCCTGGCGACGGTGCTGCCCGGACGCTCGCAAAAGACCCATGGCAACCACGAACTGCTGTGGAAACCCCTGAGCGAACCCCGAGTGCCGCTGAAAGTCGGCTTGGTGTGTCGGGATGTGCAACGGCAGCAGACCTCGCTGGCCTTGCTGCGGACATTGCTGGAAGAAGTGATAAATGGCCCGGCTGAACGTTTGAACAGCCCGCAGGCCCTGGACGGGCTGAGCTAGAAACTTTTCTTCGGGCAAAAGAAAACCCCGCCGAAGCGGGGCTTTGCAGACTGTTTCCCTGACATCCATTTCACTCCGCCGTCCTGGCAGAATCCTACGTGTCCCTGTTGTTGCTTTGCGCTTCCTGCGCTACGTCCATGTGAAGTAGATTAGCTCTGGATCCAATTTGCATCTATGGGAGAACAGCAGCACGTTATGTAAGAGAATGCTTACAAAATACTACTTCCTCAGAATTGTCCTGCATCCAGCAGGAACAACGATTCACTACCGGCCTTCACCGACGCGCTCAACGAGTGAATGCGCGGCAACAGACGGGCGAAATAGAACCGCGCCGTGCCCAGTTTGCTGGCGTAGAAATCGTCTTGCGCTTCCTTGCCAAAAGCCGCTTTGGCCATCAGGGCCCACATGTAGGCGTAGGCGGTGTAACCAAACACTTGCAGATACTCGACCGACGCCGCGCCGATTTCGTTCGGATTGGTTTTCGCACGGTCAAGCAGCCACGCGGTCAGCTCATCGAGGGTGGTCACGGCGTCGTTCAGTGGCTTGGTGAACTCGGCGAGGTCCGCGCTGGCGGTCGCCGTGAAGTGACGAATCTCGTCGGCGAACAGGTTGTAGAACGCCCCGCCGCTACCCACGATCTTGCGCCCGACCAGGTCCAGCGCCTGAATGCCGTTGGTGCCTTCGTAGATCTGCGTGATGCGCACATCACGCACCAGTTGCTCCTGGCCCCATTCACGGATGTAACCGTGGCCGCCAAAGACTTGCTGGCCGTGTACGGTGGTTTCCAGGCCGAGGTCGGTCAGGAACGCCTTGGCCACCGGGGTCAGCAACGCCACCAGGTCTTCCGCGCGCTTGCGGGTGGTTGCATCTTCGCTGAACTTGGCGGTGTCCAGTTGCATCGCCACGTAGGTGGAGAACGCACGGCCCCCTTCGTTCGAGGCTTTCATGGTCAGCAGCATGCGACGCACGTCCGGGTGGACGATGATCGGGTCAGCCACTTTGTCCTTGTTCTGCGCACCCGTTGGCGAACGGCTTTGCAGACGGTCGCGGGCGTATTCCACGGCGTTCTGGTACGAGCGCTCGCCCGTGGCCAGGCCCTGGATACCGACGCCCAGTCGCTCGTAGTTCATCATGGTGAACATCGCCGCCAGGCCTTTGTTCGGCTCGCCGACCAGATAACCCACGGCTTCATCGAAGTTCATCACGCAGGTCGCGGACGCCTGGATGCCCATCTTGTGTTCGATCGAACCGCAGTTCGCCGGGTTGCGCGCGCCGAGGCTGCCATCGGCATTGACCATGAACTTCGGCACCAGGAACAGCGAAATGCCTTTCGGTCCCGCCGGTGCATCCGGCAGCTTGGCCAGTACCAGGTGGATGATGTTTTCGGTCAGGTCGTGTTCGCCACCAGTGATGAAGATCTTGGTGCCGCTGACCTTGTAGGAACCGTCGGCCTGAGGCTCGGCCTTGGTGCGAATGATCCCCAGGTCTGTACCGGCGTGCGGCTCGGTCAGGCACATGGAACCGGCCCAGATGCCGGCGTACATGTTCGGCAGGTACGCGGCCTTCAGTTCTTCGCTGGCGTGGGCGTTGATCGACAGGCAAGCGCCGGCGGTCAGCATCGGGTACAGGCCGAACGACAGGCTGGCGGAGTTGACCATTTCTTCGACCTGGGCCGAAACGGCTTTGGGCATGCCCATGCCGCCGTAGGACGGATCGCCACCGACACCGACCCAGCCGCCTTCAGCGTAGGTCTGATAGGCCTGTGGGAAACCTGCCGGCGTGGTGACGGCACCGTCCGCCCAATGGCAACCTTCTTCGTCAGCGGCACGGCTCAGCGGTGCGATGCTTTTGCTGGTGACTTTGCCGGCTTCTTCCAGGATGGCTTCGACCGTTTCTGCATCCACAGTCTCGGCCAGTGCAGGCAGTTCGGCCCAGAGTTTGGCGACCTCGAAAACTTCATTGAGGACGAAGCGCATATCGCGCAGGGGCGCTTTGTAGTCAGCCATGGCAAACCTCGCAAGATCTATACAGGTGATTCACAGGAAGAGTGTTTTCGTTGGTTCGGAGTGTACCTCAACAACTTTTGCGACACATAGGGTCAACTCATGACCATTTTGTTATTTTTAGTCATCAACAAAAAAGCCCGCGCAAGGCGAGCTTCTTTGTAACGGATTTATATGACTAAAGCGCAAACAACTCCGCCGGCAGCTGCATCAGGCAATCGCTACCCGCCTCTATGGCCGCACGATGAGCGGCAGTGCGTGGCAACAGACGCTTGAAGTAAAACTCGCTGGTCGCCAGTTTACCCCGGCAGAAGTCGCCATCACCGCTGCCCGCATCGAGCTGCGCCTGAGCCACCAACGCCATGCGCAACCACAGGTAGCCGAGGATGATGTAACCGCTGTACATCAGGTAATCCACCGACGCGGCACCGACTTCGTCCGGGTTTTTCATCGCCGCCATGCCGACCCTGGTGGTCAACTCACCCCACTGCTGGTTCAGTTGATTGAGCTGCGCCACATACCCGGCCAGTTGTGGATGCTCGGCGTTCGCCGCGCAGAACTTGTGGACGATTTTGGTGAAACCGCGCAGCAACTTGCCCTGGCTGCCGAGCACCTTGCGCCCGAGCAGGTCCAGCGCCTGAATGCCGTTGGTGCCCTCATAGATTGGCGCGATCCGGCAGTCGCGTACCAGTTGCTCCATGCCCCATTCGCGAATGAACCCGTGGCCGCCAAACACCTGCATGCCGTGGTTGGTCACCTCCAGCCCGGTGTCGGTCATGAAGGCTTTGCAGATCGGCGTGAGGAACGCCAACAAGTCTTCGGCATCCTGACGCGCCGTTTCATCCGGGCTCAGGTGTGCAACGTCGAGCAACTGCGCGGTGAAGTAGGTCAGCGCGCGGTTGCCTTCGTTGAAGGCTTTCATGGTCAGCAACATCCGCCGCACATCAGGGTGCACGATGATCGGGTCAGCGGCCTTTTCCGGCGCTTTCGGGCCGGTCAGCGAGCGCATCTGCAAACGGTCGTTGGCGTATTTGATCGCGCCCTGAAAGCTCGCCTCCCCCAGACACAGCCCTTGCATGCCGGTGCCCAGCCGCGCGTGGTTCATCATGGTGAACATGCAGTTGAGGCCCTTGTTCGGCTCGCCGATCAAAAAGCCCTTGGCCTCATCGAAGTTCAGCACGCAAGTGGCCGAGGCCTTGATGCCCATTTTGTGTTCGATCGAGCCGCAGGACACGCCATTGCGCGCGCCCGCTTCGCCCGCCGCATCGGGCAGGAACTTGGGCACGATGAACAGCGAAATGCCCTTGGTCCCGGCCGGTGCGTCCGGCAATTTGGCCAGCACCAGGTGAATGATGTTGGCGCTCATATCGTGCTCGCCGGCGGAGATGAAGATCTTGCTGCCGGAGATCGCGTAGCTGCCATCGGCCGCAGGCACGGCGCGGGTCTTGATGATGCCCAGGTCGGTGCCGCAATGGGCTTCTGTCAGGCACATGGTGCCGGTCCATTGGCCGGCGGTGAGCTTCCTCAAATAGGTCTGCTTTTGCGCCTCGGTGCCATGGGCGTGGATCGCCGACATCGCACCGTGGGTCAGGCCGGGGTACATGCCCCAAGAGGTGTTGCTGGAGGCCACCATCTCGCTGATGACCAGACCCAGAGAGATCGGCAACCCTTGACCGCCGTAAACCGGATCCGCCGCCAGGCCATGCCAGCCGCCCTCGACATATTGAGCGAATGCCTGTTTGAAACCCGCGGGTGTGGTGACCACGCCATTGTCGAAATGGCAGCCTTCTTCATCGCCACTGCGGTTGAGCGGCGACAGCACGTTTTCGCAGAACTTCGCCCCTTCCTCGAGGATCGCATTGACCATGTCCGGGCTGGCATCGGTTGCCCCCAACGCGGCGTAGTGGCGGTGAAAGTCGAAGACGTGGTCGATCAGAAAGCGCATGTCGCGCAAGGGAGCTTTGTACTCGGGCATGGTCATTCTCCGTCGGCAGATTTCTCCAACCTACTGCTGCCGACCATGCCTCACAATCACTTTGCGCTCGCTGAATGCGCCATCATCACTCAACCGTAGCGGCGTCCATGCGCACGGCGCCACGACGGTTCTGCCCGAACGCCATCACGCAGTTGCGTCCGGCGCCCTTGGCGCTGTAGAGCGCCTGGTCGGCGGACTTGAGCACCTCCTCCGGGGTGCGTTGATCGATGCGTTCGGCAACGCCGATACTGACCGTCACCGACACACTCGATGCAGCGGAACCGGCACGCCGCTGGCGCCCCTGATGATCGTCCTGCGGGCGGTTTTCCTGATTGCGCAACTGAATGTTGTAAGTGGCGATGGACTCGCGGATGACTTCCAGGTGCGGCATGCACTCTTCGAGGGTCTTGCCTGCAAACACCAAGGCAAATTCCTCGCCGCCATAGCGATACGCCTTACCGCCACCGCCGATTTTCGACAGCTTGCTGGCCACCAGCCGCAGTACCTGGTCGCCGACATCGTGGCCATGGGTATCGTTGAATTTCTTGAAGTGGTCGACGTCGCTCATGGCCAACACGTAGTTGCGCCCCAACCGTTGCAGGCGTTCATTCAGCGCACGACGGCCCGGCAGCCCGGTCAGTTCGTCGCGGAAGGCCATTTGATAGGCTTCGTGGGCAACGGCGGCGGCGATCATCAGCATCACCTGGCTGCACATGATGTTCAGCGTGAACGGCAGGATGAAGGTTTTCGGCAACATCCAGAACAACCCGAGCAATCCCACCAGTTGCGCGGCATGCAGCGGTCGCGGGTTGCGCCAGTACTGCCAGGCCAGCAGCAGGAACGCAGCGATGAACACCGGGTAGGACAACTGGATCAGGCTCATCCAGGCGCCATGCAAGGCAGGCCAGCGAATCTCCGACAGCCAGATCAGCAGCGCATGTGGATAACTTTGCTCAAGCCCCAGCGCCACGCTGCCCACCGCGAGCAAGACCGCGAAGCGCGCCACCATGTCCTGGAACAGATGGGTGCGCTCCTGCCACGCCGCGAACACGCCAAACAGCAGCGGCAGCAGCAGGCAACACAAATGAAAGACCACGGCGGCATCGTCACGTACCTTGCCGTTGTCGCGGTAATAATCGGTCTGGGTGTCGAGCAGGGCGTAGGCGATGTACACCGTGACCATCAGAAACAGTTCACGCTGGCGTCGGTACACCGCGCAATAGGCGCCACCGAGCAACAGCACCAGGGTGGGCAGCACGTTGAACAGCGACGTGAAGAAGACGTTCAGATCCTTGATGTAAGCAGCCGCAAGCCCCGCCAGTAACAGCACTAATGACGGCAGGAAATGACTGAAACGTACGGCAGATGAGCGCGGCAAGGGTAAAGCTCCGACCCGTCAATTCAATAGATGGCAATGTGCCCACTACTGTAACGGCAGGTAGCCCGAGTTACTGAGTGAATTAGTGAGGTATTTTTAAAGGGCGTTACAAACACTTATTCCACAGGCAGCCCTTAAAGCAAAAAAGCCGCTGTTCCCGAAGGAGCAGCGGCTTTTTCAAGTACTTCGTTAAGGCTTAGTAGCCCAGGTCGAAGTTCTCTTCTTTCATGTCCATCAGGTTGTTGGCGCCCGACAGCATGGTTGCAACGTGAGTGCGGGTACGCGGCAGGATGCGCTGGAAGTAGAAACGCGCAGTCTGCAGCTTGGCGGTGTAGAACGCCTCTTCGGATGTGCCGGCAGCCAGTTTCTCGGCAGCCAGACGCGCCATGTCAGCCCAGAAGTAGGCCAGGCAGGCGTAACCGGAGTACATCAGGTAGTCCACGGAGGCCGCGCCGACTTCTTCGCGATCTTTCATGGCAGCCATACCGACCTTCATGGTCAGCTCGCCCCATTCCTTATTCAGTGCAGCCAGCGGAGCGACGAACTCTTGAACCGCTTCGTTGCCTTCGTTGGTCTGGCAGAACTTGTGGACGATCTTGGTGAAGCCCTTCAGAGCCTCGCCTTGGGTCATCAGCACTTTACGGCCCAGCAGGTCGAGAGCCTGGATACCGGTGGTGCCTTCGTACAGCATCGAGATGCGGCTGTCGCGGACGTTCTGCTCCATGCCCCACTCGGCGATGAAGCCGTGGCCGCCGTAGATCTGCACGCCGTGGTTGGCCGACTCGAAACCGACTTCGGTCATGAAGGCTTTGGCGATTGGAGTCATGAACGCCAACAGTGCGTCGGCTTTTTTCTTCTCTTCTTCATCCACGCCGTACTTGACGATGTCGACCTGCTTGGCGGTGAAGTAAACCATCGCACGGTTGCCTTCGGCGAATGCCTTCATGGTCAACAGCATGCGGCGTACGTCAGGGTGCACGATGATCGGGTCAGCGGCTTTGTCCGGCGCTTTCGGGCCAGTCAGCGAGCGCATCTGCAGACGGTCGCGAGCGTATTTCAGGCCGCCCTGGAAACCGACTTCAGCGTGGGCCAGGCCTTGCAGCGCTGTACCCAGGCGTGCGGTGTTCATGAAGGTGAACATGCAGTTCAGGCCTTTGTTCGCCGGGCCGATCAGGAAACCGGTGGCACCGTCGAAGTTCATCACGCAGGTGGCGTTGCCGTGGATGCCCATCTTGTGTTCCAGGGAACCGCAGGACACGGCATTGCGCGCGCCAACCGAACCATCGGCGTTCGGCATGAACTTCGGCACGATGAACAGGGAGATGCCTTTGGTGCCAGCCGGTGCATCCGGCAGGCGGGCCAGTACGATGTGGACGATGTTGTCGGCCATGTCGTGTTCACCGGCCGAGATGAAGATCTTGGTGCCGGAAACCTTGTAGGAACCGTCGGCCTGAGGCTCGGCCTTGGTGCGCAGCATGCCAAGGTCGGTGCCGCAGTGCGGTTCGGTCAGGCACATGGTGCCGGTCCACTCGCCGGAAACCAGCTTGGTCAGGTAAGCCTCTTGCTGCTCAGGGGTGCCGTGCTCGGAGATGGTGTTCATCGCACCGTGCGACAGGCCTGGGTACATGCCCCACGACCAGTTGGACTCACCAACCATTTCGCTGATGGCCAGGCCCAGAGACTCCGGCAGGCCTTGGCCACCGTGCTCTACGTCGTGAGCCAGGCTCGGCCAGCCACCTTCGACGAATTGCTTGTAGGCTTCTTTGAAGCCAGTCGGAGTCTTGACACCGGACTCGCTCCAGGTGCAACCCTCGATGTCACCCACGCGGTTCAGCGGAGCCAGTACCTGCTCACAAAACTTGGCGCCTTCCTCGAGAATGGCGTCAACCATGTCCGGAGTTGCGTCGGCACAAGCCGGAAGGCTCTGATAGTGCGCTTCGTAGCCGAGCAGCTCGTCACGAACGAAGCGAATATCACGCAAGGGGGCCTTGTAGTCAGGCATAGCGATAAACCTCTGCTGATGTAACCGGGAATGAACGACCGCATTGATTTGTTGTTGCGATCAAACAGTTGTTTGAAACATACGTTTACGCCCAAATCTTGTCAAGCGTCGATCATTTGCCGTTCGTCATCGCAGGATTGGACACACAGGCACGCGACAACGCAGCCGCGCTTGCGAAGCAGCCCGCCACACCGAAAAGATTAGTTGAACAAGAAAGGCTTACGCAGAAAAACGCCGCGAACAGGCGTGGCGCTGGAGGGTGCAAATTCTTTAGAGAATCAAGCGTAGGTATCGATCAACGTTCCAAGCACTTCGTCGGCTGCCTTGGCGACTTTCACGCCCAGCTCCGCCTGAATCTTGCCTTGGGCCATGTCGATCACGTTGCTGGCGAGGTCCGATTGCCGGCTGCGATCAACCGATCGCAGACGATCGACCTGTGCCTCGGAGGACTGGCTGGTGACCGAACGCTCGAGGGTGGTGTTGGCGATCTGCCCGGCGGCTTGATCGACGCGGTTCTGCCCTGCCTGAAGGGTGCTCAGACCGGCATAAAAAGCGGTGCTTCCTGAGATTTCCAAGGGAGAACTCGTCCTTTCAATGGATCAACAGTGGCCATTGAAGCAGAGTGGCCAGCAAAACACCCGACAAAAACACTAATGGCACAGTGCCTTATCATAGGCAAAGCCCGCATTGCGAAAACTTCAGTCCAACAGGTCCAGTTGCAAGTGCTCGGCCACTGCCTCGGCCGTGACGACCTTGAGTTTAGGCACACGCCCCAGGCACGGTGCCGGGAGGCGCTCGGCAAGGGTAGCCAGGTTTTCTTCCAGCCGCGAGGTCTTCGGGTCGATGATGTTGGCCACCCATCCCGCCAGTTGCAAACCGTCCCTGGCAATCGCTTCGGCGGTCAACAAGGCATGGCTGATACAGCCCAGGCGTACACCGACCACCAGGATCACCGGCAGCTTCAATGCGATGGCCAGGTCCGACAGATTGTCCTGATCCGCCAAGGGTACGCGCCAGCCGCCAGCGCCTTCGATCAGGGTGAAGTCCGCCTGCATGCTCAGAATCTGCCGCATCGGCGTCAGCAACGACTGCACCGTCAGCGCCACGCCCGCTTCTCGCGCCGCCAGATGCGGGGCAATGGCCGGTTCGAAGGCCATCGGATTGACCTGTGCATAGGTCAGCGGCAGCGAACACTCCGCCAGCAAGGTCAGCGCATCGGCGTTGCGCAAGCCTTTGGGCGTCACATCGCAACCGGACGCGACCGGCTTGCCCGCCGCCGTGCTCAATCCCGCCGAGCGCGCCGCATGCAGCAACCCGGCAGCGACCGTGGTTTTACCGACATCGGTATCTGTGCCGGCGATGAAATAGGCTGCGCTCATAAGGGTTTCTCCAAAACGGCGTACACCACTTGATAAGTCGCCGGCAGGCCCTGGGCCTGACGAAACTGTTCGTAAGCCTCGATCAGGCCCAAAATCCGCGCCCGGCCGGTCAAGCCACCTGGCCGCCCGGGATTGAGATTGTGCGCACCCAACGCCTTGAGTTCATGGGTCAGGCTACGCACATCCGGGTAATGCAGCACGTGCGCAAGGTTATGCAGACTGACTGTCCTCAAGCCGCTGGCCGTACACAACCGCTGATAAACACCAAACTCCCGGAAGCGGTTGACGTGCACCATGCCGTCGACTTCGCGCCAGCTGTCACGCAATTCGAACAACGTCCCTACACACAGACTAGCAAACGCGAAAATGCCGCCCGGTTTCAGCACCCGAAAGGCTTCACTGAGCACCGAGTCGAAGTCCGCGCACCACTGCACCGCCAGGCTGGAGAAGATCAGGTCGCAGGTCGAATCCCGCAGTGGCAACCGCTCGGCATCGCCGGCCACGAAGTGCGTGGCACCGCCCAATGGCCGGGCGTGGTTGAGCATGCCCTCGGCGATGTCCAGCGCCACACCGTGACTGCCCGGAAATTGCTCGTCCAGGGCACGACTGAAATGCCCGGTGCCACAGCCCAGGTCCAGCCAGCGCTGCGGTACGAAGTCCTGCGGCAAGCGCCCGAGCAATTGGCTGCCAACATCGCGCTGCAACTCGGCCACGCTGTCATAGCTGGCCGCCGCGCGGGAGAATGATGCTGCAACCTGGCGCTTGTCAGGCAAGGCGCCGGGCAGGTTGGGAAAGGATAGATCAGTCATCGCCGGACTCATGCAAAAAGGCCTGGATCGCCCCCGCCACACCGTGGGGATCCTCCAGGAGAAACCCGTGGCTGGCCTGTTCAATCAGACCGATTTCGACATCCGGCAGCAATGCCAGCAACTCGCCCGCCGCTTGCGCCGGCACCAGACCGTCGAGGCCGGCGAACAGATGCAGTTGCGGACCACGGAACGATTGCAGTGCCTGTCGGGTATCCAGTTGCGCGAGCACTTGCAGACCACTGAGCAGCACCGGCGCGGCGGTGTTTGGTGCGCCACCGAGCAACAACCGCGACAATCCGCGCGGGTCTTCGGCGCCCTGGGCGCAGAGCAGTGAAAAGCGTTTCAACGTCGCGCGCGGATCGGCTTCGCATCCCGCCAGAAACGCATCGAAGGTTTCCCCGGGCATGGCGCTTGACCATTGATCATGGGCGACAAAAGAAGCGTTGCTCGCCAGGGTGAACACGCCACAACAGCGATCGCCACGCCGGGCCGCCAACTCGCAGGCAAGCATGCCGCCCAATGACCAACCGCCAAGCCAGACGTCTTGCGGCAAGGTCGAATCAAGCTCATCGAGCCACTCTTCAAGATCGCTCGACTCCAGCTCCGGCAACTGCTCAATCTCGACGTGCAGGTGCTCATCCAGACCACGCAAGGCCGCCGCCAAAGGCTCCAGCGGTGAAACGCCAAGGCCCCAGCCGGGCAGCAGAATCAGACGATCACGCATGGCTTGGCTCCGGCTTCAGTTGCTGAAAACAATCGGCCAGTCCGTTTAACAATAGCTGTACCTGGGCCTCGCTGTGGGCAGCCGTCAGCGTGACCCGCAGCCGGGCGCTGCCGGCGGGGAC
>NZ_AKJG01000095.1 GCF_000282455.1 Pseudomonas sp. GM74 | reverse complement strand
AGATTCCGGTGATCCAGTTCATTCAGCAGAGCGAGAGCCTGGCCAGCGATGTCCGGCTGGCATTCAACGCGACGCTGACGGACAAGGACGGGGACTCGGCGACGAGTAGTTTTGATGCCAACCTGTTCGCCAACGACCCGGCCAACGCAGCCTTCGACTTCACGCTGGTGGGCACGATCGGTGAGCGAGATGCCTTCAACATCGATCTGTCAGTCAATGAGAACCTGTACCAGGTCACCGGCTTCGATACGGGCCCTGGCGTGCAAGACAAGCTGGTGCTCAACGGCGACCCGAACGCTGTTGTCCAATCGATCAACAACACCGGCGCGGACAGCGTCGTGACGGTTGCCGAGACTGGCGGACAAACAACGACCATCACCCTGGTCGGGGTCGATCTACAGAGTACCGACATCTTTTTTGGCAGTGCCTGAAGTTTTGCGCGCGTGAACGGATGCGAGGGTGGCCTAGGAAACCACCCTCGCATTCTTTTTGCCGTTCAGATGCACGAGATCTCCATGATCGCATGCGCTGTGAACCGGCGAGCAGCACAAGGCTTGAAGAGCGCGGCGGGTAGGTGCAGGTGGGCGTAGCAGGATTTACCGGGAGCGGCATCAGTATTGCGGAACACTCTGTCCCGGCCTACCGACAAGGATGGCGAAAAGGTGGCGGTCTACCCTCTAAAAGTGAGGAGCAGACCGTTTTGTATCGACTTGAAACTCAATCCAGTTCCACCCAGGCGGACTCGGTCGGTGTTTCGTTGGTGAGCCCGTGTTTCAGTGCATACATCAGCAAGTCGATGCGGTTGATGAGATTAAGCTTTTGATAGATGTTGCTGAGGTGGTTGTGCACGGTGTGCTCGCTGATCCCCAGGCGCCCGGCGATGCTCACATACTTGGCGGACGGTTCGCCCACGATGGCGCGAATCAGTTCTCTCTCGCGTAGCGTCAACCGCGCCTGTTTCGCCCGCTCCAGATTGCATTTGATGGGTATGTGCCCGCTCACGGCATAGCCGGAAAGGCCGCCAGCCCAGGCTCTATCCATTGCGAAGTCGCTATGGTGAACCTTGAGGATGGCCTGGATAATCGATTCCGTCGGGTCTTCCGCCAGCACGATGCCGCGAGCGCCAGCCTCTATCGCCTGGGCAGCGGGGACGACTTCGTACAGGCCCTTGAGCAGCAGCACTTTCATTGCAGCGCTACGGGTGAGTCCCGCGACGACATCCAGAGGATTCAGCGCATCGGGAAAGAAACTGAAAAAAATCACATCGGGCCGCAACTGATCGGCAAGGTCCAGCGCCTGGGTATAGGTGCTGGCCTGTCCTGTCACTTCCATCCGGGGCTTTCTGGCATTGATCAAGTCGTGAAGGCCCTTGAGTACGAGGGGGCGACAATCGATCAACATCACGCCAATTGACTCGTTCTGGTCAGTCATGATCTTCCTGACCCCCTTGATAAACCAATGATGGCCTCCACCCGCCGGCCTTCCCGGGTCAGCAACTTGCACACTGGGGCGGCACGATTGAAGGACGGATTTGAATGCCGGGAGGCCGTGATGATGCCCGCCCGGGTATTGGCAACCACCACCCCCGAGGCAATTTTCATCGACAGCACTGGCACGCGGGGCGAAGGTTTACAAAGGTCAGACAAAGCCCGAGAGAGCAGATAAATACGAGTAATTTTCAGTGGTTTACGCATGATGATGTGCTCCCTCCCGCCTCTCAACTGATTCTAGGTCAACCCGGAGCGCTACCTGCTCACCCGTCCGTCAGTCCTCGATCCAGGCCCGGTGCGGACAGGCCTGACCGATGTTCTCAAGGGGGAGGAGTAACCCTAAAAAATCAAGGTATTAGGCCCAATAAGGATGGCCAGTGGCCAATATCGGATCCAGATTATAGTAGTCAATTAATCGACGAATGGCGTTCACTTAGGTGTGCTGATTTCGATTTAGTCAATTTATCGGCGAAACCTGCATGGCCAGCCACCGGCAGTTGCTGGTGTTCATGTATCAGCACTTTTTTGTGCACGAGGTCTCGTTTTCAGTAACGCCTTCACTTATTCAGAGTGGGCGTTGGGGATGGTTCTCAAGGGAATGCCATGGCTGGCCGATAACACGGGCAGTTACGAGCCTCTTCTCGCGGTCGATGCATGTGTTGATTGGCATTGAGAAGGTGTTTGATGGCTAAGGGCTACCAGCTATCATCTGCGCGCCAAATCAAGGGCTGCGAAGCTGAGTCCGTCCGTGTATTTGCCTTTGGGTTCTTCTTCTTAAATTGCCTGGAAATCTTCGATGCTGTCGTATCACCAAAAGCGTTTTCTGATCGTCGATGATTTCTCGGACTTCCGCAGTTCGGTCAGGTCGATGCTGCGTGAACTGGGCGTCAAGGAAGTGGACACTGCCGATACCGGCGAGCAGGCGCTGAAAATGTGCTCGCAGAAGCAATACGACTTCATCCTGCAGGACTTTCACCTGGGTGACGGCAAGAAGAATGGCCAGCAGGTGCTCGAAGACCTGATGGAAGAAAAGCTGATCAGCCATGAAGCGGTGTTCGTCATGGTCACCGCCGAAACCAGCCAGGCTATGGTGCTCAGTGCGCTGGAGCATGAGCCCGATGCCTACCTGACCAAGCCGTTCAACCGTTCCAGCCTGGCCCAGCGCCTGGAGCGCCTGGAGCAGCGCAAGACCTTGCTCAAGCCGATCCTGCAGGCCCTGGATCGCGGCAAGCCGATGGAGGTGCTCAACGCCTGCATCGCCCTGTGCAAGCAAGACATCCGCTATTCGCCGCTGTGCTTGCGTTATCGCGCCGATGCCTTGCGCGACCTGAATCAGAACGAAGCGCTGGAGCGCCTCTATGACGGCATCATCGCCGACCGCCCGTTGCCATGGGCGTTTGCCGGGTTGGGCAAGTTGCTGTTCAAGCGCGGTCAGGTCGGGCAGGCCAAGGGCATTTATGAAAAAGCCCTGAAAGTCTTCCCGATGATGCCGTCGCTGTATGACGGCATGGCGGATGTACTGGTCGCCGAAGGGGATACCAAGGGAGCGCAGCGCGTCCTGGAAGAGGCGATTCGCCTGTCGCCGCTGGCGGTGCGTCGCCAGGCATTGCTCGGTAAGCTGGCGATGACCAACGAGGATTTCGACACGGCGGCCAAGGCCTATCGCCAGGCAGTGAGCCAGGGCGCGCAGTCACGGTTCAAGGATGCCGAGAGCAACCTCGGCCTGGCCCACGCCTTGATCAGCAAGGGCAGCGAGCGGGGCCTGGACACGCGCACCCGCCTGGAAATCAACACCACATTGAGCGCCGTGGCCAAGGAAAACCCCTCCGATCCGGGCCTGCAAATCCGCGCGCGCCTGATGAAGGCCACCAGCCTGTTGCTCAACGACGCCGAGACGGCGGACAAGCTCACCGAGCAAGCCTTGCTGCGTCTGGACGGCATGGAGCAATTCATGAGCGCCGAAGCGGCCTTGCTGGTGGCCAAGCAGCTGAAAATGCTCGGGCAGACCGAGGCCGGTACCGCGATGCTGAAAAACTGCGTGGAAATCTACGGCGACGATCCGGTGGTCATGAAGGACATCGCCAAGCAGACCGACGACCCGAGTATCCTCAACTCCGGCAACGCCGCCGCGGAACTCAACCGTCAGGGCGTGCGTGTCTACAAGACCGGCAACCTGGTGGAAGCCCGGCAGGTATTCCGCAAAGCCCTGGCGATGCAACCGAAGAACATCAGTATCGCCCTGAACATGGCGCAGTCGTTGTTGCACGGTACCGATACCAGCGTTCCTTCGGCGGAGCTGGAAGAGTGTCGGACCTGCCTGAAAATGGTCGGCCTGATGCCCGACACCGACGCGCGCTATCCGCGTTACCAGAAGCTGAAAAGCAAGGCGCTTGGCCAATGAACGAAAACGAGCAGGCACTGGATTTCTCCACGGTGATCGCCTCTACCGTGCACGACATGAAGAACTCGCTGGCCATGCTGATGCAGGCCCACAGCCAGTGGCTGGGGCGGTTGCCGGAGTCGACGCGGCAGGCTCCGGAGCAGGGCGTGATCGACTTCGAATTCGCCCACCTCAACGGCATGCTGGTGCAGTTGCTAGGGCTGTACAAGCTCGGGGTCAACCAGATGCCGCTGCAACCGGCCTACCATGAGCTGGACGACTTCATCGAAGCGCAACTGGCTTGCCATCAGGAGGTGTTCGCCAGTCGCGGCATCATGGCCACCATTGAAGTGGACCCGCTGAGCCCGCTGGGTTTTTTCGACCGTGAGTTGATCGCGTCGGTATTGGCCAACTGCATCAACAACGCCATTCGCTTTGCGCGGCATGCCGTTCTGATCAGCGTCAGCGACAAAGCCGGGCAACTGGTGTTGACCATCAATGACGATGGCGAGGGGTATCCGGCGCAGATGATCGAGCGCCAGGCCGATTACGTGCAGGGCATCAATCAAAGCACTGGCAGCACCGGGCTGGGCCTGTACTTTGCCGGGCGAATTGCCGCGCTGCATCAGCGCAACGGCGTGAGTGGACGTACCGAAATCAGCAATGGCGGTCCGTTGGGCGGTGGGGTGTTCCGCCTTTACCTGCCCTGACCGGCAGCATATTTATCGACACTGCTTGAAATTCCGAACACGTGGAGCCTATTTTGTACGGTCGCCGTTCACGGCCCGCACAATAACAAGGATAGCGTCATGACGAGCGTTGGCCTGAGTTCACTCGCGCAGCGATTGACGGGCATTGATCAAGTTGAATGTGTCACGCCGGATTTGAATGGCGTTCCACGGGGCAAAGTGATGACCGCCGAGGGCTTTCTCGACGGTCGACGTTTGCAGATGGCGCGGGGCGTGTTGCTGCAATGCATCATGGGCGGATACCCGCCGGCGCGGTTTTACGGCAGCGACGATGGCGACCTGGCGCTGATCCCGGACCCTGCACAAATCCACCGCTTGCCCTGGAGCAATCCACCGCGGGCCTTCGCTATTTGCGATGCGGAGGAACTGGGCACCACCACCAGTTGCGGCCTGTCGACCCGTGGTCTGCTCAAGACCGTGATTGCCCGTTACGCGGCCCGCGGCCTGGCACCCGTGGTGGCGACCGAGCTCGAGTTTTTTGTCTTCGCCCCCAACACCGATCCGACCCTGGCTTTTCAACCGCCCCTGGGGCTGGACGGTCGTCGTGAAGACGGTCAATCGGCGTTCAGCGTCAGTTCCAACAATGGCTTGCGGCCGTTCTTCAATGAAGTCTACGAATGCATGGCGGCCCTGGGGCTGCCTCGCGATACCTTCATGCACGAAATGGGCGTCAGCCAGTTCGAGATCAATCTGCTGCACGGTGATCCGCTGTTGCTGGCCGACCAGACGTTCCTGTTCAAGCACTTGCTCAAGGAAGTGGCCCTCAAGCACGGCCTGAGCGTGGTGTGCATGGCCAAGCCGTTGGCGCATACGCCGGGCAGTTCGATGCATATCCACCAGAGTGTGGTCGAGATCGATTCGGGGCGTAACGTGTTCAGCGACGAGACGGGGCAGGAGACGGCCACCTTCCGCCACTTCATTGCCGGTCAGCAAACGTGCATGGCCGATTTCACCGCGTTGTTTGCGCCGAACGTGAACTCCTACCAGCGCTTGTGCCACCCTTACGCCTCACCGAATAATGCCTGCTGGTCCTACGATAACCGGGCGGCGGGCCTGCGCATTCCGGCCAGTTTGCCGGTGGCCCGTCGGGTCGAGAACCGCCTGCCGGGAGCCGATGCCAACCCGTATCTGGCGATTGCCGCAAGCCTGGCGGCGGGGTTGCATGGCATCGAGAAGGCATTGGAGCCGAGCGCGCCGATCCAGGGTGAGTTCGAAGTGCCGGACAATCTTTCGTTGCCGTGTACCTTGCATGCGGCACTTGAGCGTCTGAAACGTAGCCAGTTGGCCAAGGAACTGTTCGGCGCGGAATTCATCGAAGGCTACATGGCTTCGAAGACCCTGGAACTGACCAGCTTCCATGATGAAATTACTCCCTGGGAACGGCGTGTTTTAGCCGCCCAGGCCTGACGATCCGTCGACATCCGGCTATCGTTTAGCGATAGCCGATTCTCACTGCAAGGAGCCGCTCGGAACGCCGATGCGCCAAATCTGGAAATCCTTTCGAGCGCTGTATTTCGCCTCGCTGATGATGTTGATCGGCTCGGGCCTGTTGAGTACTTACCTGGGCTTGCGCCTGGCGGCCGACCATGTCGACAGCCTGTGGGTCGGTGCGTTGATGGCCGCCAACTACTTCGGCCTGGTGCTGGGGGGCAAGATCGGTCACCGGTTGATTGCCCGGGTCGGGCATATCCGGGCCTATTCGGCTTGTGCCGGGATCGTCGGCGCGGCGGTGTTGGGCCATGGCCTGGTCGATTGGCTGCCGGCCTGGCTGTTCCTGCGGGTGATCGTCGGCCTCGGCATGATGTGCCAGTACATGGTGATCGAGAGCTGGCTGAACGAGCAGGCCGAAGCCAGGCAGCGCGGGTTGGTGTTCAGCGGTTACATGATCGCCTCCTACCTGGGGCTGGTATTGGGGCAACTGATTCTGGTCATGCATCCGGCGTTGGGGCTGGAGCTGCTGATGTTGGTCGCCCTGTGCTTCGCCTTGTGTCTGGTGCCGGTGGCCCTGACCCGACGGATCCACCCGGCGCCACTGCATCCGGCTCCGATGGAGCCACGGTTCTTTATCAAGCGCGTGCCGCAGTCATTGAGTACGGTGCTTGGGGCCGGCCTGATCGTCGGTTCGTTCTATGGTCTGGCGCCGCTGTATGCCTCGCAGCAAGGGTTATCCACGGAGCAGGTCGGTCTGTTCATGGGTAGCTGCATTTTTGCCGGGTTGCTGGTGCAGTGGCCGTTGGGCTGGTTGTCCGACCGCTACGATCGGGCTGTGTTGATTCGCAGTTTCGCTTTCAGCCTGGCCTTGGCTGCACTGCCGCTGGCGATCATGCCGCAGGTGCCGCTGGAGGTTCTGTTTATCGCCGGTTTTATCTGTTCGCTGGTGCAGTTCTGCCTTTATCCGTTGGCGGTGGCGTTCTCCAATGACCACGTCGAAGGCGATCGCCGGGTGTCCCTGACGGCAATGTTGCTGGTGACCTACGGCGTTGGCGCGAGTATCGGGCCGCTGGTGGCCGGCGTGCTGATGAAACTGTTCGGCAGCCAGATGCTTTATGCGTTTTTCAGTTTCTTTGCGTTGGTGCTGGTATGGCGGATTCGCCCGAAAGCGGTGACCAACCTGCATCAGGTGGAAGATGCGCCGCTGCATCACGTGGCCATGCCGGACAACATGACGAGTTCACCGCTGGTGGCCTGCCTCGACCCGCGCGTTGATGAGCAGGTGGTGCAGGATCAGATGCAAAACCCGGTGAGTACCGGGCCAGAGCCTGAGTCAGAATCTGAAACTGTCACCGAGGCTGAAACCGATCAGCCACCGCAAGACCCTGATACAGGGCGGGACCCTAACTTCAGCGAGGCCAGGCCTTAAATCCAGGGCATAAAAAAACGGGCAGTCACCGCAAGGGACTGCCCGTTTTTTGTTGAGGCGCTCTATCAGAGATCGTCTTTGTCGAACCGGCGTGCTTCGCGTTGCAACTGGTAGACGAAGCGTTCGACCTGACGCTGCACCAGCCCGCTCATGTTGTGGAAGCGAACGCCGGCGAAGGTGGTGGAGATCCTTTCTTCGAAGTGCAGGTAACGCAACTCGACCGGCGCGGTCATCTTGCCGAAGGGCAGGTCGGCGCTGAAGCGGTCGTAGACCTGACCCAGTTGCAGGCTGCCGGTGATGTCGCCGTCGAAGCGCAGTTTGCAGCCGGTAGCGGAAATGTCCAGCAACTTGCCGCTGATCAACGCCTTGAGCTTTTCGCCGTCGAGGTTGACGTTGACCAGTTGTGCCAGCTTCAGCGCGGCGCGGAATGCATTGCGGCGCTGGTGGTACACCACTTCATCGGGCAGGGAGCCGCGGTAGCAGCGGCTGCCACCGGATTCGTCGATGTTCAACCGGCCGTTGCTTTCCCAGGCAATGCGTACGCCTTCGTGGAAGCCTTCGACCCTGAACGGCTCCCCCGCCAGCAGGTAACGCTCGCCATCACGGGGAATCATTTCGTCCAGGGCAATCATGTTGCTGTCACGGTCCAGGTCCACCAGGTAGCTCTGGAAGCGCTGGCTGCGCTCGTGGAACGTGATAATCAGCGGGTCATGGCTTTCGAGCAGCTGGCGCAGGTTGCTGGAGATTTCCAAGGGCGTGGAGAGCACCTTGGGTGGCTGCGGAGCATCATCCACGGATAAGGCATTGGACACGGTTAATCAATCTCCAGACAAAATTTGACTACGGCAGGCTAGCAGTTTGCCAGTATGTTGCGCCTCTTGATAGAGCGGGGGCATTGACTGGCTCATGCCTGACTGAGCGGGCGCGGCTTGGCAAGCTTGGAGAATGTTCCGCTGGCATCGTAAAGCGCCGGGGTTTCACCGCCGGTGAGGATTTTCAGCTGGGTGGCCGTCGCGGCCTGCTGAGTGAGGATCGACTGGCCGTTGTTGGCGTTGATGGCCTGGCACTGGGCCAGGAGATCGGTCAGCACGTCACTTTGCGCCAGCAACTGCTCGCCAATGCTCGACTGGCCGGCCAGTTGTTCCAGGCCGCCACGGTTGGTCGGCAGGTTGAGGCTGGCGAGGATTTCACTGCGCTTGCGGCCATGCTGTTCGAGCAAAACGACCAACGCCTGTTTCTGCGCCAGGATGTTCTCGAGCAATGGCATGTCACGGCCATGCAAGGCGAGGGATTCGGTCTGCAGTAATTCCAGCAGTTGTTGCGCTGGAGCAAAGTCGTCGGTGATCAGTTGCAGTAAATTTGTGTCGTGCATGGCTGGCCTTGGGTTTTAAGCGTCCAAAAGCCTGGCGCCGGCGGTGGCCTAGCGCTGGGCTTCGAAGTTGAGCAGTTTGCTGGCTACACGGTTGCTGTCGACTTTATAGCTGCCATCGGCAATCGCTGCTTTCAACTCGGCCACGCGGGCGTTGTCGACGGCAGGCTGATCACGCAGCTTGTCAGTGACCTTCTGCAACTGTTGAGCCTCATCGCTGAGATGTACCGATTCCCCGCTTTTGACGGTACCGGCCTGTTCGGCCGCGGATTCCAGCGGCGCGGATTTGCCGGCCTCGGCGCTTTCCTTGCTGGCGCTGGTACGTGTACTGCCCGTCAGGGACGAGGAGCTGTTCAAACGGCTGAAATCGATGACCATGATAAAAAACCTCTGGGAATTTGGACGCTTGCCATGGTTTCGGCCATTCCCTGGAAAACTTTAGGCTCATTTATCAATGAACCTCGCGCGCGTCAGCGCTTGCCCTGCATGGAGCACAGTCTAGGGAACCGCCGCGGCAAGCGCCACATCCTGATGAGCAGAGAACCTTACATGGACACTTCCACCTGCCCCGGCGCCATGACCTGCGCCTTGATGACCCGCTGGGAGTTGAGGTTTTTCACCCGGATCTGTTCGCTCAGGCTGCCGTTTGACAGCGCTTCGCCCGGCATGCGCACGCTGAGGGTACCGCTGCGGGCGGTGATCACCACCTGATCGCCCTTGCGGATGACTTCGGCCTGTTCGATGTTCACTAGGGTAATCACCTGGTCGGCGACCATTGGTCGGGTCAGTCGCTGCCCGATCGCCTGATCCAGGGAGGTCAGGTAGCCCTGGCTGATGAGACTGATATCGCGCTCGCGCAGGACCACATCCAAAGGCTCGACAATGGCGGCGCGACGCAGTGGCCGGGCGCTGGTCACGACATCGCGAAACAGGCGGACTTGAGCGGGTACGAAGACGGTCCAGGGAGACGCGCCCTCGCAGCGAACCTTGACCGTGACCCGTCCCAGCGGCTTGGGACTCTCGAGCGTTGCTGTCAATTCCTTGTCGCACATGGGCATGTGCATGCGCGGATCGAGCGGGTTGACCTGGATCTCGTAGCGACCTTCCGTTTGACTGGTAGCCAGATAGTCTTCTACGGTGAATTCAAGAAAGCCCTGAGTGACGCCGATAAGCATGTCAGGCAAGGTAACCGCGTCAGCAAGGGCAGGGCTGCCAGTGTTGAACAGGCAAACGGTCGCCAGCACACCGAGCCATTTGCGGTAGGGTGTGGTCAGGCGTCGAAAAAATGTCGGTTCTGTGTTCATAACGATTAAAAAAGCAAGCGCCGTGCCGTTTAGTGATGAAGGCGCGTCGCAACAACACTTGGCGTTGGTTTAGGAGTCTGGGCATGGCTGGTGTAATGGATTCGGTAAACCAGCGCACGCAACTGGTGGGGCAGAATCGCCTTGAGCTGTTGTTGTTCCGTCTCGACGGCCAGCAGCTTTACGGGATCAACGTATTCAAGGTTCGGGAGGTGCTGCAATGTCCCAAACTGACGCTGATGCCCAAGTCCAGTCCTGTCGTGTGCGGCGTGGCGAACATCCGGGGGGCGACCATTCCGATCCTTGATCTGGCGATGGCGACCGGCTCCGGCGCGTTGAAGGACAAGCACAACCCCTTCGTGATCATCACGGAGTACAACACCAAGACCCAGGGTTTCCTGGTCCGCTCGGTGGAACGCATCGTCAACATGAACTGGGAGGAGATCCACCCGCCGCCCAAGGGCACCGGGCGCGATCACTACCTGACGGCGGTGACGCGGGTCGACAATCAGTTGGTCGAAATCATCGACGTCGAGAAGGTGCTGGCGGAAGTGGCA
Organism: Pseudomonas sp. GM74; assembly: GCF_000282455.1. GTDB lineage: Bacteria > Pseudomonadota > Gammaproteobacteria > Pseudomonadales > Pseudomonadaceae > Aquipseudomonas. The sequence goes on along the minus strand of NZ_AKJG01000095.1, from coordinate 66,302 downwards.
CCGACGCCGGAAGCGATTTCCGTGGGCGTGGTGGATGTCGAAACCCAGCACAAGGCGCTTTCGTTGCGCGTGCTGACGGTCGACGATTCGTCGGTGGCGCGCAAGCAGGTCACGCGTTGCCTGCAGACGGTCGGCGTCGAAGTGGTGGCGTTGAACGACGGTCGGCAAGCGCTGGACTACCTGCGCAAACTGGTCGACGAGGGCAAGAAACCGGAAGAAGAGTTCCTGATGATGATCTCCGACATCGAGATGCCGGAGATGGACGGGTACACCCTGACGGCGGAAATCCGCAATGACCCGCGCATGCAAAAGCTTCATATCATCCTGCATACTTCGTTGTCGGGGGTATTCAATCAGGCGATGGTCAAGAAGGTCGGTGCCGATGACTTCCTGGCCAAGTTCCGTCCTGATGACCTGGCATCCCGGGTAGTCGACCGGATCAAAGCAGCAGATATCAGCTAGGGGCCCGCGCCCCTGGCAGTCAACACGATTTAAGAGGCGGCATCATTGTCTACGGGTAATTTGGATTTCGAACAGTTCCGGGTATTCCTGGAAAAAGCCTGTGGCATTTTGCTCGGTGAAAACAAGCAGTACCTGGTCTCCAGCCGTCTCAACAAACTGATGGAACAGCAAGGCATCAAGTCTTTGGGGGAACTGGTTCAGCGCATGCAGACCCAGCCGCGCAGCGGTTTGCGCGAGCAGGTGGTGGATGCCATGACCACCAACGAAACCCTGTGGTTTCGTGACACCTACCCGTTTGAAGTCTTGAAGAACAAGGTACTGCCCGAAGCCATCAAGGCCAGTCCCGGCCAGCGCCTGCGCATCTGGTCGGCGGCGTGTTCGTCGGGCCAGGAACCGTATTCGCTGTCGATGTCCATCGACGAGTTCGAGCGGGTCAACATGGGGCAGTTGCGGATGGGGGTGCAGATTGTTGCCACCGACCTGTCCGGCACCATGCTGAACAACTGCAAGACCGGCGAGTACGACAGCCTGGCCATCGGCCGCGGTCTGTCGCCCGAGCGCCTGCAGCGTTATTTCGACCCGAAAGGACCGGGGCGCTGGGCGATCAAGGCACCGATCAAGAGCCGTGTGGAGTTCCGCTCATTCAACCTGCTGGACAGCTACGCGAGCCTCGGCAAATTCGACATCGTGTTCTGCCGCAACGTGTTGATCTACTTCTCCGCCGAGGTGAAGAAGGACATCCTGCTGCGTATCCACAGCACGTTGAAGCCGGGCGGTTACCTGTTCCTCGGTGCCTCCGAAGCGCTGAACGGCTTGCCGGATCATTACCAGATGGTCCAGTGCAGCCCGGGGATCATTTATCAGGCGAAGTGATTTTGCTGGTGTTGTCAAAAAACGGGAGTCCTCAGGGGCTCCCTTTTTTTTATGTCTGTTGATTTCTCACGGGCACCACCTACTCCCTGTGGGAGCGGGCTTGCCCGCGAAGACGTCGTGTCAGCCGACATCTGATTTGCTGACACACCGCTTTCGTCGGATCGCCGCCCGGAGCAAGCCCGCTCCCACAAGTTCCAGTGTCGTCAGTGCGAACGGTGCCAGGCGGCAGAAAAGCGGCATCCGGCGGAAAACCGTTGCCGCTTTTCTGGCATTGCCGCGTTGCCATGGCCGGCAAAGCCCCGGTTTCCGGGCTTTTTTGAATTGGCATGGGGCTTGCTAAGTTGATCCTACGAAAAATCAGGTCACCCAAAGGTTTCCCGACATGAGCATCAGCTTCGATAAAGCGCTCGGTATCCACGAACAAGCCCTGGGCTTCCGCGCCCAGCGTGCCGAAGTCCTGGCCAACAACATTGCCAACGCCGATACCCCGAACTACAAGGCTCGGGACCTGGACTTCTCGAAAGTGCTCGCCGAGCAGAACGAGAAAACCAAAAGCGGCACTTTCGCCTTGAACATGACCAACAGCCGTCATATCGAGGCTGAAGGCCTGGGCAATGGCGATGAGTCGTTGCTGTATCGCACGCCGATGCAACCGTCGATCGACCAGAACACCGTGGATGCCCAGCTGGAACAGTCGAACTACGCGGAAAACGCGATCGGCTTCCAGGCCAGCTTCACCCTGCTCAACAGCAAATTCAAAGGGCTGGTGTCAGCCCTGCGTGGAGAGTAAGCCATGTCTCTATCCAGTGTTTTCAACATTGCCGGTAGCGGCATGAGTGCGCAGACCACGCGCTTGAACACCGTCGCTTCGAACATCGCCAACGCCGAGACCGTCTCATCGAGCATCGACCAGACCTACCGTGCGCGCCACCCGGTGTTCGCCACCATGTTCCAGGGCGGGCAGAGCAGCGGCAGCGATTCGCTATTCCAGAGCCAGGACGCCGCCGGTCAGGGCGTGCAGGTGCTGGGTGTGGTCGAAGACCAGAGCAATCTTGAAGCGCGCTACGAGCCGAACCATCCGGCAGCCGATGCCAAGGGTTACGTCTACTACCCGAACGTCAACGTGGTGGAGGAAATGGCCGACATGATTTCCGCGAGCCGCTCGTTCCAGACCAACGCCGAAATGATGAACACCGCCAAAACCATGATGCAGAAGGTCCTGACCCTCGGTCAGTGATAAGGGGCGACTCAGATGAGTGTTACCGATTCCACCAGTGGTTTGAGCCTCAAGGACATCCTGGCCAACTCCTCGATCAAGACCACCACTACGACTGATGGTCTTGCATCGGCCACCAACAGCGCCACGGGCAACAAAGCCCTGGGCAAGGATGCATTCCTTCAGTTGCTGGTGACCCAGCTGAAAAATCAGAACCCGCTGGAGCCGCAGGACAACGGTGCTTTCGTGGCCCAGTTGGCGCAGTTCAGCAGCCTGGAAGGCATCACCACGCTCAACGACACCGTGAGCGGGCTGGCCAGCAACTACAACTCGTCCCAGGCCTTGCAGGCTTCGTCGCTGGTGGGGCGTTCAGTCATTGCACCCGGTGACAAGGCTGTGGTCGACACGTCGAAGAGCCTCAGCGGTACGGTAGTGGTGCCATCGTCGGTGGCCGCCGCCACCCTGAAGATCACTGATGCGAACGGCAAGACCGTACGTACCATCGACCTGGGCGCTCAGAAGGCAGGCAACGCCAGTTTCATCTGGGACGGCAAGAATGACGCGGGTGAAACGGTAGCGGCTGGCACTTACACCTTCGGCGCTACCAGCACGATCGATGGGCAGTCCGTGGCGCTGATCACCAATCTGCCAGCGACCGTCAACAGCGTGACCATCAGCCAGACTGGCGGTGAGTTGATGCTCAATCTGGCCGGGCTGGGCACCGTCGCTCTGTCCAAAGTACAAACCATTGGCATGTAAGGCCGACTAACCCGGCACAAAGGAGTGGATTATGTCTTTTAATATCGGCCTTAGCGGTCTCTTTGCATCCAACAAACAACTGGACGTGACCGGCAACAACATCGCCAACGTCGCGACCACCGGTTTCAAATCGTCCCGTGCAGAATTCGAAGATGTGTACTCGGCAACTCGCCTGGGCACCGGCAGCAAGACCGTCGGCAACGGCGTGCGCCTGGCCAACATTTCCCAGCAGTTCGGCCAGGGTGACGTGAATAACACCGGCAACGTGCTCGACATGGGTATCCAGGGCAATGGCTTCTTCGTCCTGAGCAACAACGGTTCGCTGACCTACACCCGTGCCGGTACGTTCAAGACCGACAAGGATGGCTACGTGACGAACAGCGACGGTACGGCCCGTCTGCAGGGTTATGGTGTGGACTCCAATGGCAAGATCCTCAACGGAGTGTTGACCGACCTGCGGATCGACACCTCCAATCTGGCGCCGAAATCCACCAGCACCGTTTCGTCGACGATCAACCTGAACTCTACGGCCGTGGTGATTGACCAGTCGGTCGCCACCAACAAATTCGATCCGACCAAACAGGCAACTTTCACCAAGCAGTTCAGTACCCCGATTTTCGACACTCAGGGTAACCAGCACACCATGGATCAATACATGGTCAAGACCGGGCCGAACACTTGGGATACCTACACTCTGATCGATGGCCGCAACCCGGACGGCTCCTCGCCTACCGGCACGGGGGCGGTCGATCCAATTGCTTCGACCATGACGTTTGATACATCCGGCAAACTGGTTTCGGTCAGCACGCCAGTGACGCCGCCGACGACCCCGCCAACATCGACCTTCAGCAATGACCTGAAAATCAGCAACTGGACGCCGGGTACCGTCACCAATGGTGTCTGGGCAGCCAACGGCGCGGCAGCCGATCCGGCGGGCCTGACCATTGCCATGGGCAACACCACCCAGTTCAACGCCGACACCGCGCGTTCGATTCCATCGCAGAACGGTTATGCCACTGGCCAGATCACCAACCTGACCATCGATGGCAGCGGCGTACTGCTGGCCAACTTCAGCAACAACCAGACCAAGCCAATCGGCCAGATTTCGTTGGCCAGTTTCACCAACGAACAAGGTCTGCAGCCGGTGGGTGGGTCCAGCTGGAAGGAAACCTACACCTCGGGTATTCCGGGCTACGATGCGCCGGAGACAGGCACCCTGGGTTCGATCGTTTCCAACTCCCTGGAAGAGTCCAACGTCAACCTGACCAACGAACTGGTCGACCTGATCAAGGCGCAGAGCAACTACCAGGCGAACGCCAAGACCATTTCCACCCAGAGCACCATCATGCAGACCATCATTCAGATGACCTGATGCTGGAAAGTGCTGCATAAAAAGCCCCTCGAGAGAGGGGCTTTTTTGTGGCCTGAGGTTTTGTGCTGGAGGTGATGGCCTCTTCGTCGGAACGCCGCCCGGAGCAAGCCCGCTCCCACAGTTGATCGTGTTTATCTGGAAAGACTCGGTCCCCTGTGGGAGCGGGCTTGCCCGCGAAAGCGTCATATCAGTCACTGCTTTCCTTGAGGCAAAAGAAAACCCCCGACCCGCCAGAGGCAGATCGGGGGTTTCGAGCAAGCACCTTTCGGTGCTTGCTGGCTCAGCTTACTGGCAAGCTTCGCAATCCGGCTCGTCGATGGCGCAAGCCTTTGGCACTGGAGCAGGGCCGGCAGGAGCTGCCAGGACCGAGTCGTCACCGTGGTTGCCGCCGCTGGAAACAGCATTCAGCTTGCCGGTGTTGATGGTCGACTTTTCGGTGCTGGTCGCAGCCAGGGCACGGAGGTAGTAAGTGGTTTTCAGGCCACGGTACCAGGCCATGCGGTAGGTCACGTCCAGCTTCTTGCCCGAAGCGCCGGCGATGTACAGGTTCAGCGACTGAGCCTGGTCGATCCACTTCTGACGACGGCTGGCGGCGTCGACGATCCACTTGGTGTCCACTTCGAACGCAGTCGCGTAGAGCTCTTTGAGTTCTTGCGGGATGCGCTCGATCTGCTGCACCGAACCGTCGTAGTACTTCAGGTCGTTGATCATGACCGAGTCCCACAGGCCGCGAGCCTTCAGGTCGCGAACCAGATACGGGTTGATCACGGTGAATTCGCCCGACAGGTTCGATTTCACATACAGGTTCTGGTAGGTCGGTTCGATCGACTGCGATACGCCGGTGATGTTGGCGATGGTCGCGGTCGGTGCGATGGCCATGATGTTCGAGTTACGGATGCCTTTCTGTACACGGGCGCGAACCGGTGCCCAGTCCAGGGATTCGTTCAGGTCGACATCGATGTACTTCTGGCCGCGGGCCTCGATCAGGATCTGTTGCGAATCCAGCGGCAGGATGCCCTTGGACCACAGCGAACCCTGGAAGGTGTCGTAGGCGCCGCGCTCGTCGGCCAGGTCGCAGGAAGCCTGGATCGCGTAGTAGCTGACCGCTTCCATCGACTTGTCGGCGAACTCGACGGCTGCATTGGAACCGTAAGGGATGTGCTGCAGGTACAAAGCGTCCTGGAAGCCCATGATGCCCAGGCCAACCGGACGGTGCTTGAAGTTGGAGTTCTTCGCTTGCGGCACCGAGTAGTAGTTGATATCGATCACGTTATCGAGCATGCGCACGGCGGTGTTCACGGTGCGTTGCAGCTTGGCGGTGTCCAGCTTGCCGTCGGCGATGTGGTTCGGCAGGTTGATCGAGCCCAGGTTGCAAACGGCGATCTCGTCCTTGTTGGTGTTCAAGGTGATCTCGGTGCACAGGTTCGAGCTGTGGACCACGCCTACGTGCTGCTGCGGGCTGCGCAGGTTGCACGGGTCCTTGAAGGTCAGCCACGGGTGGCCGGTTTCAAACAGCATGGACAGCATCTTGCGCCACAGGTCTTTGGCCTGGATGGTCTTGAACAGCTTGACCTTGCCCGGGTACTCGGTCAGGGCTTCGTAGTACTCGTAGCGCTCTTCGAAGGCCTTGCCGGTCAGGTCGTGCAGGTCCGGTACTTCGGACGGCGAGAACAGGGTCCACTTGCCGTCATCGAAGACGCGCTTCATGAACAGGTCAGGGATCCAGTTGGCGGTGTTCATGTCGTGGGTACGACGACGGTCATCACCGGTGTTCTTGCGCAGCTCGATGAACTCTTCGATGTCCATGTGCCAGGTTTCCAGGTAGGCACACACAGCGCCTTTGCGCTTGCCACCCTGGTTAACGGCAACGGCGGTGTCGTTGACGACTTTCAGGAACGGTACGACGCCCTGGGACTTGCCGTTGGTGCCCTTGATGTACGAACCCAGCGCACGAACCGGGGTCCAGTCGTTGCCCAGGCCGCCAGCGAATTTCGACAGCATGGCGTTGTCGTGGATCGCGTGGTAGATGCCCGACAGGTCATCCGGCACGGTGGTCAGGTAGCAGCTCGACAGCTGTGGACGCAGGGTACCGGCGTTGAACAGGGTCGGGGTCGAAGCCATGTAGTCGAAGGACGACAACAGGTTGTAGAACTCGATGGCACGGGCTTCGCGGTCTTTCTCTTCGATCGCCAGGCCCATGGCCACGCGCATGAAGAAGATCTGCGGCAGTTCGAAACGCACGCCATCCTTGTGGATGAAGTAACGGTCGTACAGGGTCTGCAGGCCCAGGTAGGTGAATTGCTGGTCGCGCTCGTGGTTGATCGCCTTGCCCAGTTTTTCCAGGTCGAAGGAGGCCAGCTCAGGGTTCAGCAGCTCAAATTCGATACCCTTGGCGATGTAGGCCGGCAGCGCCTTGGCGTACAGGTCGGCCATCTCGTGGTGAGTGGCGCTCTCGGCCACGCCGAGGAAGCCCAGGCCTTCGCCGCGCAAGGTGTCCATCAGCAGGCGCGCGGTCACGAACGAGTAGTTCGGCTCGCGTTCAACCAGGGTACGGGCAGTCATCACCAGGGCGGTGTTGACGTCGTTCAGGGCCACGCCGTCGTACAGGTTCTTCAGGGTTTCGCGCTGGATCAGGTCGCCGTCGACTTCTTCCAGGCCTTCGCACGCTTCGGTGACGATGGTGTTCAGGCGGCCCATGTCCAGCGGCGCCAGGCTGCCGTCGGCACGGGTGATGCGGATCGACGGGTGAGCGTTGACCGCTTCTTCTGCCGGAGCGTGGGCAGCGCGTTCTTTCGAACGACCGTCACGGTAGATCACATAGTCGCGGGCCACTTTCTGCTCGCCGGCACGCATCAGGGCCAGTTCGACCTGGTCCTGGATTTCTTCGATGTGGATGGTGCCGCCCGATGGCATGCGACGCTTGAAGGTCGCGGTGACCTGTTCGGTCAGGCGGGCAACGGTGTCGTGGATTCGCGACGAGGCAGCAGCGGTGCCGCCTTCAACTGCGAGGAACGCTTTGGTGATGGCGACGGTGATTTTGTCATCGGTGTAGGGAACGACAGTGCCGTTACGCTTGATCACACGCAACTGACCTGGCGCGGTGGCGGACAGATCCGAATTCGAATCAGCGGCCTGCGGCAAGGTGCCCTGCGGGTTCTCGCGAGTTGTGTCGGTTTGCATGGGGGGGTGTCTCCACATTCTCTATGTTTGTTTGGGCACCTTCACGGTGCCCACCGTTCCGTCCTGAAGCACTACAACCGGCGAGGGCCGGGCATAACAACTTCGGGACAGATCAGGAAGGGGGCTATAGGGCGCCGCTTCCATGCCGAAGTCTTTGGTCTCACGCCTTGGGCCTGAGACCGGGGTCCTTTGAGGTGACAGTTCTGGACTGCAACACCCGTACCGTTTTCACCACGTGGGGCCGAAATACAGTAGCCATCCGCACGCGCGGTTTGGTCTTTCAAAAATACGTAGGGTTCAACCGGACAGAGGCAGTAAAAGCGCTTGAAATTGGTGTCTGGTTTGTGTTTGGTTTTTTGCGCAAAACCCTACATCTAGGGGTTTTTTAGCGCCGGGGTACAAGATAATGCGTTTTAGGGGGGGATTGCAACGTACTACCTGTGGATAAACCTGTGCGTAAATTGTGTGTGAAAGAGGTAATCGGCGTGTAGGCCGCGACGCTGCTGGACCGGACCTTTTTTCAGCGATTTTCAACCATCGAAAACGCCCGGGCGGATTTTTAAGGGCGCGAACCCTATCACAAAAAAGCGTGTTGTCCGAACGCATTTACCCGCTTGTGTTCTCGACGGGCGGCGTTTATACAATCGGCCCAGCGTGTATACATATTTATCCCCCCGAATCATTACAAAAAGACGGGCGGATCCTTCCTTATTAGTGTTTTTGGCAAGCAGAGGTCACCCGTGGAGCAAGAAGCCTGGCAGGTATTGATTGTGGAGGACGACCAGCGACTGGCCGAACTGACCCGCGATTACCTGGAAGCCAATGGCCTGCGTGTATCGATCGAAGGCAATGGTGCGCTTGCTGCCAATCGCATCATCAAGGAACAACCGGACCTGGTGATCCTCGACCTGATGCTCCCCGGTGAAGATGGCCTGAGTATTTGTCGCAAGGTCCGCGCCCGCTATGACGGCCCGATCCTGATGCTTACTGCCCGCACCGATGACACTGACCAGATCCTCGGCCTGGACCTGGGGGCTGACGATTACGTCTGCAAACCGGTACGCCCGCGTTTGCTGCTGGCGCGTATCCAGGCCTTGCTGCGTCGCAGTGAGACGCCCGAAGTCGCCCCGGAAAAACAGCGGCGTCTACAGTTCGGTCCGTTGATCGTTGACAACGCCTTGCGCGAAGCCTGGTTGCAGGGCAACGGCATCGAGTTGACCAGCGCCGAATTCGACCTGCTCTGGCTATTGGTGGCCAATGCCGGGCGCATCCTCTCCCGGGAAGAGATCTTCACCGCGCTGCGGGGCATCGGCTATGACGGCCAGGACCGCTCCATCGATGTGCGCATCTCGCGCATCCGCCCGAAGATCGGCGATGATCCGGAGCATCCACGGCTGATCAAGACCGTGCGCAGCAAGGGCTATCTGTTCGTTCCCGAGGCTTGCGTAGACCCGTCCCTGTGAACTCGATCTTCCTGCGTATCTATGGCGGCATGTGCGCCGCGCTGATTCTGGTGGCGGTGCTCGGTGTGCTGGCGTTGCACCTGCTCAATGAGGTGCGCAGCGAGCAATACCGCGAACGCCTGGCCCACGGCACGTTCTCGCTGATGGCCGATAACCTGCAACCGATGAACCAGACCGAGCGCCACCGGGCCTTGCTGGTGTGGGAGCGGCTGCTGGGGATTCCGCTGGCGCTGAAAACCTTTGCCGAGACCGACCTCGACCTGACCCAGCGCACCCGTGTGTTGCGCGGCCAGGCTTTGGTGGAGCAGACCGGACCGCACGCGGCGAAGGTCTACAAGCTGCTCAGCGACAAGGAGCAGTTGATGCTCACCGGGGAAGTGCAGCAGATCAGTGAGCAACTGGCCCGGGCGACCATCTACCTGTTGACCGATGAGCTGGTGCGCACCCCGGTTGCCGACCAGCCCTTGCGCCTGGCGCAATTGAAGGAAAGCAAGGGTTTCGGCTTCGACCTGCGTCTGGTCACGGTCGACGAGGCGGACATGGATGAAGACCAGAGCCGCCGGGTATCCGAAGGTGACACCGTGATGGCGCTGGGCAAGGGGGGGGATTCGATCAGGGTGTTTGCCGGCATGGTGGGCACGCCGTGGGTCCTGGAAATCGGCCCTTTGTACCAGATGAATCCCTATCCGCCGGAGTGGCTGGTGCTGATCGCCGCCCTGGGCCTGACGCTGATCGGTTTGATCGTCTATCTGTTGGTGCGCCAGCTCGAGCGACGTTTGCGTGGCCTGGAAGCCGCCGCCACGCGTATCGCCAAGGGCAGCCTGGAAACCCGTGTGCCGGCGCGCGGTGCGGACTCGGTGGGACGGCTGGCCTCGGCGTTCAATGGCATGGCCGAACACTTGCAGCAGTTGCTGGCGATCCAGCGCGAACTGGTGCGCGCGGTGTCCCACGAATTGCGCACACCGGTGGCGCGCCTGCGCTTTGGCCTGGAGATGATCGGTTCGGCCACCACGCCGCAAGCCCTGGAAAAATACTGCCAGGGCATGGACCACGACATCGAGGATCTCGACCGGCTGGTGGACGAGATGCTGACCTACGCGCGGTTGGAGCAGGGCTCGCCGGCGCTGAACTTTCAGCGCATCGATCTGGATGCCTTGGTCGATCAGGTGATCGAAGAGCTGGCGCCGTTGCGCGCCGACGTTACGGTGCAACGCGGGTTGTGCCTGTCGGCCGCCGACAACGACGACGCCTGGGTCGAGGCTGAACCGCGCTATCTGCATCGGGCGATCCAGAACCTGGTGACCAATGCCATGCGCCATGCGCAATCACGGGTGACCATCAGCTATCAGGTAGGGCAGCAGCGATGCCGGGTGGATATCGAGGATGACGGGCCGGGTGTGCCGGAGTCAGCGTGGGAAAAGATCTTTACGCCGTTCCTGCGTCTGGACGATAGCCGCACCCGTGCATCTGGAGGCCATGGGTTAGGCCTGTCCATTGTGCGACGCATCATCCATTGGCATGACGGGCGCGCGTTGATCGGCAAGAGCAAGAGCCTGGGCGGGGCGTGTTTCAGCCTGAGCTGGCCGCGCAATCAGGAGAAGCGTTGAACCTTGTGCTGTCTGTTGCGGCCCCATCGCGAGCAAGCTCGCTCCCACACTGGATCTATGTCACGCCACAAATCCCTGTGGGAGCGAGCTTGCTCGCGATGGGGCCAGAATGGGCGCCAAAAAACCTCAGGCCCTGATACTGACCAGACTCAACAACTGCCCGTCCTTGACCCCGAACTGTGCATCCAGCTCGGTGCCATTGCGCCATTCGCTGGACAGATCAGTGAGCAATCGCAGCCGAACCTCGCCCGACTCACGCCACTCCAGCACTTCGGCATGTTCGAAGTAAAAGCGTTGCTGAACGATCGGATAGAGCGCCTTGAACAGGCTTTCCTTGACCGAGAAAGTCAGGGTGACCAGCAACGCCCGTCGATCGTGATCAGCGGCCGCCATGCGCTGTAGCTCCGGCGGATTGAGGATTTCCCCGGCCAGGCGTTCGGCCCGTTCGGCATTGAGCAGGTTTTCCAGGTCCATGCCCAAGCCGCGCCAATGGTCTTTGTTCGCCACGATCGCCGCGGCCCGGCCAGTGCTGTGGGTGATCGAGCCTGTGATATGAGCAGGCCAGACCGGTGCCCGGTCCTCACCGATGGCGGGAATGAAACTCAAGCCTTCCAGTCGCTGCAACGCGGCCCGGGCGCACACTCGCCCGGCGAGATACTCCGCCTGCCGTTTGGCCACCGAGCGCTGGATGTTCGCCGGTGCCTCGACAGCACTGCGCTGAAAGTCATCGCTGGCCAGTCGGGCGCTATCGAAATGAGTGCTCAGCAGGACCGTATCGGGCAGCAGGAACGGCAGCGGCCAATGGTCATCGAGGGGCGTGCAGCAGAAGGGCAGGGCGGGGGCTGGATTCATATAAGGCATTTTGCCGGGTTGGCTTGAGGCTGGGTAGTGCAAAGCTTCTGATCGGTGGTGCGGCCTTCGCGAGCAGGCTCGCTCACACAGTGGATCTGTGTGAGCGAGCCTGCTCGCGAAGCGGTCTACCGGCTCAGTTGAAGATCTTTTTGAAAAACGCCTGCATGTCCGCCCACGACTTTTCATCCGCGGCCTTGTTGTAGCCAATGTCCGGCCCGCCATGATCGCCATGGCCCAGTCGATCGGCATCCGGGTTGGTGAAGCCGTGCCTGGCACCGTCGAGGCTGACGAATTGATAGTCGGCGCCGGCCTTGTCCATCTCGCTCTTGAACGCCGTGATGTTCTCCGGGGTGACGATGCTGTCCAACGCCCCGTGTTCCACCAGTATTTTCGCTTTGACACTGCCCGGCGTTGCCGGCGTATTGGTTGCCAGCGCGCCATGGAAACTCACCACGCCTGCCAATGGCACGCCCTGTCTGGCGGTATTGAGCACCACGCCACCACCGAAGCAGTAGCCGATGGCGGCAATTTTATTCGGGTCGGTTTGCGGCTGTTTCTTCAGCAGGTCGAGCCCGGCCTGAAACCTCGCGCTCGATACGGCACTGTCTTTCGCCACCGCCTGCATGAAGGCCATGGCGTCCTTGGGGTGCTCGGTATTTTTGCCGTCGCCGTACATGTCGATGGCCAGGGCGCTGTAGCCCAGGCCGGCGAGATCACGGGCGCGACGCTTGGCGTAGTCGTTCAGGCCCCAGAACTCATGCACCACCACGACCCCGGGGCGCGGGCCTTTGATGGCATCGTCATAAGCGTAATAGCCGATCATTTTCGTGCCGTCGGCACTTTGGTAGGGGATTTCCCGGGTCTGGATGGCGGCCTGGCTGAGCCCGCTCAGGGCCAGCAGGAGGACAGCGAGGAACAGGCGCATGGTCGGAACTCCTGTTGAAACGTGTCGAAACATTCGGAAGGGGGCTGTTCAGCCCAGGTTCAGAGTGCGTTCAGGGGGAGTTCAGGGCGCGGTGCGTAACCTTGCTCCGTACCCAAAAAACAAACGGCACATGAGGAAACTCCCCAATGACTGGATTCAAAAAACTGCTTCTGGCATTCACGGTTCTGGGCGCAAGCACTGCGGCTTTGGCGTCCGACGACAACTTTGCCAGCCTTACTCTTGGACAGACCAGCGACAAGGTCAAAAAATCCCACGCACTGAACGACAATCTCAATCATCCGAATGCCGATGGAGTGATCGGAAAGGACACCACCTGGGGAGTTCGTCTCGGCCAGCAAAACACCAAGGGTCGCTACTACGCCACTTACGACAATGTGTCGGGCTCCCACAACGGCATTAAACTGCGTCAGGAAAATCTCCTGGGCAGCTACGATCTGTTCTACCCGGTGGGCGGCAGCACCAGGCTGTTCGGTGGTGCCACGGCCGGCCTGACCAAAATGACTCAGGAGTCGCCAGGCTTCAGCCGCGACAGCGATATCGGCTACGCCATCGGTGGCCAGATGGGTGTACTGCAACAGGTTTCGCAGAACACTTCGGTTGAACTGGGGTACCGTTACCTGCGCAGCAACGCCAGCACCGAGATGAGTGAGCGCGGCGGCAGCAAGCAGGGTTCGCTGGACCTGACCAGCAGCGCCCAGACCTACCTGTCCGCCAACTACGCTTTCTGACAAGCGTTTCGTGAACGGCCCGCGCCGGATCAGTCCGAGTGACTGATCCGGCGTTGCCATGTTAGCTATTGAGGTGCGACGTTGCGCCTCTGGAGATGTTGATTTGCCCGGGAGAGCAATATGAAATTGCTGGTCGTCGAAGATGAAGCGCTACTGCGTCATCACCTGCAAACCCGCCTGACGGAGAGCGGCCACGTGGTCGAGTCCGTGGCCAACGCCGAGGAAGCGCTGTACCAGACGGCACAGTTCAACTTTGACCTGGCGGTGATCGACCTAGGTTTGCCGGGCATGAGCGGGCTCGATCTGATCCGTCAGTTGCGCTCAAGCGGCAAGAGCTTCCCGATCCTGATCCTCACCGCGCGCGGCAACTGGCAGGACAAGGTCGAAGGCCTGGCCGCCGGCGCCGATGATTACCTGGTCAAGCCGTTTCAGTTCGAAGAGCTGGAGGCCCGCCTGAATGCCTTGCTGCGTCGCTCCAGCGGTTTCACCCAGTCGACCATCGTCGCTGGCCCGCTACTGCTGGATCTGAACCGCAAGCAGGCGTCCCTCGATGAACAGCCGCTGGCACTGACCGCGTATGAGTACCGCATTCTCGAATACCTGATGCGCCATCATCAGCAAGTGGTGCCCAAGGATCGCTTGATGGAACAGCTCTACCCGGATGACGACGAGCGCGATCCGAACGTGATCGAGGTGTTGGTCGGTCGTCTGCGCCGCAAACTGGAGGGGCCGGGCGGGTTCAAGCCGATCGACACCGTGCGCGGCCTGGGTTACCTGTTCAACGAGCGTTGCACTTGATCCGTTCGCTGCGCATACGCTTGATGCTCGCCGCCACGCTGTTGGCGGTGTTGTTCATGCTGGCGTTGCTGCCGGCCATGCAGGGTGCCTTCAGCCTGGCGCTGCAGGACTCCATCGAGCAGCGCCTGGCATCCGACGTGACCACGCTGATCTCCGCCGCCCGGGTGGAGAACAACAGCCTGCAGATGCCGGCGCAATTGCCCGACGAGCGCTTCAACCTCACCGACAGCCGATTGCTCGGCTACATCTATGACCGTGAAGGGCATCTGGTCTGGCGTTCGAAGGCGACCCAGGAAGAACGCATCAACTACAAGCCGCGCTACGACGGACGTGGCAGCGAATTTGCGCGGATCCGCGAAGCCAACGGCCAGGAGTTCTTCGTCTACGACGTCGAGGTCAAGTTGCTCGGCGGCAAAAGTGCAGCCTTCAGCATCGTGGCGTTGCAGCCGGTTCGCGAGTACGAGCTGACCCTCGAAGGCCTGCGGGAAAATCTCTATCTGGGTTTTGGCGCGGCACTGCTGGTGCTGCTGGCGTTGCTGTGGATCGGCCTGACCTGGGGCTTGCAGGCATTGCGGCGCTTGAGCCAGGAACTGGACCAGATCGAGGGTGGCACCCGCGAAAGCCTCAGTGAGGAACACCCCCGGGAATTGCTGCGCCTGACCGGTTCCCTCAACCGTTTGCTGCACAGCGAGCGGGAGCAGCGCAGTCGCTACCGTGATTCCCTCGACGACCTGGCCCATAGCCTGAAAACGCCGCTGGCGGTGTTGCAAGGCGTCAGTGAAGACATGGCCCAGCGTCCCGAGGATCGCGATCAGGCCTGGGTGCTGCAAACCCAGATCGAACGCATGAGCCAGCAGATCAGCTACCAGTTGCAGCGCGCCAGCCTGCGCAAAAGCGGCCTGGTACGTCATCAGGTGCACTTGCGGCCGGTACTGAAAAGCCTGTGCGACACGCTGGACAAGGTCTATCGCGACAAGCGCGTGCACGTCGCGTTCGACCTGCCCGACCCGTGCTACGTACCGATCGAGCAGGGCGCTCTGCTGGAGATGATGGGCAATCTGCTGGAAAACGCCTATCGCCTTTGCCTGGGCGAAATACGCATCAGCGTGCGTGAAACCCTCAGCGGCACCGAGTTGTGTGTCGAGGATGACGGCCCTGGCGTACCACAGGATCAGCGCGCACGGATTCTCGAGCGCGGAGAGCGCCTGGACCGCCAGCACCCGGGGCAGGGCATCGGCCTGGCGGTGGTCAAGGACATCATCGAAAGCTACAGCGCCAAGCTGACCCTTGGGGACTCACCGATGGGCGGGGCGGCGTTCAGGATTTACTTTCCGGTGGTTTGACCTGGCGTTTGATAGTGTTCTTTCGGGCCTCTTCGTCGGAACGCCGCCCGGAGCAAGCCCGCTCCCACAGGGTCTTGTGTGAGTCAGATGATTTGTGAACAACTTCGGCCATTGTGGGAGCGGGCTTGCCCGCGAAGAGGCCAGTGAAGACAGCAAAAAATCGGCTCTGAAACTCAGTTTTCCTGCGCCCGATAGGCCCCCGGTGTCAGCCCGGTCCACTTCTTGAACGCCCGGTGAAACGCCGACGGCTCGGAAAACCCCAGCTGCTCGGCGATCTGTTGCAACGAAAGGTCAGCGCGGCTCAGGTGATAAATCGCGATGTCCCGGCGCAGCTGGTCCTTCAACTCCTGAAAGCTCGAACCCTCTTCCCGCAAATGCCGGCGCAAGGTCTGCGGGCTAATGTGCAGGTGGGCGGCCACGGCTTCCAGGTCGGGCCAGTGTGAACTGTCACGACTGAGCAAGCGCCGCAAGCGGCTGCTCAAACTGTCGCCGTCGTCCGGGCGCGAGAGCAGGTCGGCGGGGGAGCGTTCGAGGAAATGCTTGAGGGTGCGTTCGTCCTGCAACAGCGGCATGGCCAGGTAACGGCTGTGGAACAACAGGCTGCTCTGGGGCCTGGAAAACTCAAGCGGACAGGAAAACAGCAGGTCGTACTCGGCGCCGTGTTCGGGCCTTGGGTAGCTGAACGTGGCCTGCTCCAGGCGAATGCGCTGGCCGATCAGCCAACTGCCGAAACGGTGCCAGATCACCAGCAGGCTTTCGCTGAGGAAATGGTCCGGGTCCCAGAGTCGCGAGTCGTCCAGGCTCAGGCGCACCCATTCATCTTCTCGGCTCAGGGTCAAACGCGGAGCCCCGGGGAATAGGCTATAAAACAATAAGCCGCGATGCAGTGCCTTTTCCAGATTGCGGCAATGAATCACGGCATGGCACATCATCGCGAAGCTGCCCGGCCTGCTTGGGGCTTGCCCGAACCCCAGGTACTCGTCGTCCAGCGCCAGCCATAGCGCCTGGATCAGTTGGGTGAACTGCTCCGGAGCGATGCGTGCCCGGGGCTCGTCCAGCAATTCGGGGCTGATTCCCAGTTGCTGTAGCAGGCCCGAATAGTCGTAGCCGTGCCGACGCGCGCCACCCAGGGCGGCGCGGGCAAAATGACTGGCGATGGTGCGTTCACGCATAGGAGGCAGATCCGACCGTTGAACGACGGATGGTAGCTGCGCACCGCGGGCGTGAACAGGGCGGATATCCGCCAAATAGCAGGACGACTTTTAATGGAAGGGCGGAAATCCGCCACATGCTTGTTACCGTCCGGTGACAGGGAATTGGCTGCAACCCCGGATATCAAAAGGCTTGCAGGGATTTTACGGAAGGTGGCACGGGCCTTGCGATACAGCGTGCAGAGGCCTGCCGTTGCGCAGCTCGAAAAAACAAATCCCTCCAGTGCAGGAGGGTTCGCAATTGCGGTGTAGCGGGCAACAGATGGATGTTGACACCGGGCACCCTTGAGGAACTTTGCAATGACGACTCGTCAGCCACTGTACAAATCCCTGTATTTCCAGGTGATCGTTGCAATTGTCATCGGTATCGCACTCGGTCACTTCTACCCACAGCTCGGTGTGGCCGTTAAGCCACTGGGTGACGGGTTCATCAAGCTGATCAAAATGATCATCGCCCCGATCATCTTCTGTACCGTTGTCAGCGGTATCGCCGGTATGCAGGACATGAAGTCGGTCGGCAAGACCGGTGGCTACGCGCTGCTGTACTTCGAGATCGTGTCGACCATTGCCTTGCTGGTCGGTCTGGTCGTGGTCAACATCGTGCAGCCGGGCAATGGCATGCACATCGACGTCGCCACCCTCGATGCCTCCAAGATTGCCACTTATGTTGCAGCTGGTGCGGACCAAAGCGTCGTCGGCTTCCTGCTGAACGTGATCCCGGCCACCATCGTCGGCGCCTTCGCCACCGGTGACATCCTGCAAGTGCTGATGTTCTCGGTGATCTTCGGTTTCGCCCTGCATCGCCTGGGTGCCTACGGCAAGCCGATCCTCGACTTCATCGATCGCTTCGCCCACGTGATGTTCAACATCATCAACATGATCATGAAGCTCGCGCCAATCGGTGCCTTCGGTGCCATGGCATTCACCATCGGTGCCTACGGTGTCGGCTCGCTGGTGCAGTTGGGTCAGTTGATGGCGTGCTTCTACATCACCTGCCTGCTGTTCATCCTGATCGTGCTGGGCTCCATCGCCCGCCTGCACGGCTTCAGCGTGCTGAGAATGATCCGCTACATCCGTGAGGAACTGCTGATCGTGCTGGGTACTTCTTCTTCGGAATCGGTGCTGCCACGCATGCTGATCAAGATGGAGCGTCTGGGCGCGCAGAAATCCGTCGTAGGCCTGGTGATCCCGACCGGCTACTCGTTCAACCTCGACGGTACTGCGATCTACCTGACCATGGCCGCGGTGTTCATTGCCCAGGCAACCGATACGCCCATGGACATCACGCACCAGATCACCCTGCTGGTGGTGTTGCTGCTGTCCTCCAAAGGCGCTGCGGGTGTGACCGGTAGCGGTTTCATCGTACTGGCTGCAACGCTGTCCGCCGTCGGCCACCTTCCGGTTGCCGGCCTGGCGCTGATCCTCGGTATCGACCGTTTCATGTCCGAAGCCCGTGCCCTGACCAACCTGATCGGTAACGCCGTGGCGACCATCGTTGTGGCCAAGTGGGTCAAGGAACTGGACACCGACGTGCTGCAAGCCGAGCTGGCTTCGGGCGGTCGCGGCATTGCCGACGAGCCTAAAGACGATGTTCTGGGCCACGTCGTAGAGGTAGCCCCGGCTAACGCCAAGTAAGCCTTGTCCTGATGAAAAACCCGCTTCGGCGGGTTTTTTCATGCCCGGCGTTTGAGCGTAACGGTCACTGCTCGTGGCGTATAAGGTGATTGCTGCAAAGCGATCGGCTGCCTAGGCTGTGGGCATCGTCAAGGGAGAACGCTCATGCTCGGTCCACTGGCATCACTCAAGGTTCTGGATTTCTCGACACTGCTGCCGGGGCCGTTCGCCTCGTTGCTGCTGGCGGACATGGGCGCCGAAGTGCTGCGCATCGAATCACCGACCCGCATGGACCTGTTGCGGGTGTTGCCGCCCCACGATCAAGGCGTGTCAGCCAGTCATGCCTACCTCAACCGCAACAAGCGCAGCCTCGCCCTGGACCTCAAACAGCCTGAGGCGCTGGATGTCATCAAGCAGCTGTTGCAGGACTACGACATCGTGCTGGAGCAATTCCGTCCCGGTGTCATGGAACGACTGGGCCTGGGATATGACGCCCTGAAGGCGATCAATCCAAAACTGATTTATGTGTCGATCACCGGCTACGGCCAGACCGGCCCCTACAAGGACCGCGCCGGCCATGACATCAACTACCTGGCCCTGTCCGGGTTGGCGAGTTACACCGGCCGCGCCGACACAGGGCCGCTGCCGTTGGGCATGCAGGTGGCGGATGTCGCCGGTGGTTCGTTGCACGGGGTGATTGGCCTGCTGGCGGCAGTCATTGCCCGGCAGCAAAGCGGTCAGGGCCAGCACCTGGATGTCAGCATGACCGACTGCGCGTTCAGCCTGAATGCGCTGGCGGGTGCCGGGTATCTGGCCTGCGGCGTCGAGCCGGGTCCGGAAAACCAGGTGCTCAATGGCGGCAGCTTCTACGATTACTACCGCTCCCGGGATGGGCGCTGGCTGTCGGTGGGCAGCCTGGAGCCGGTGTTCATGAAGCAGTTGTGCGCGGCGCTGGGGCTGGAGGAACTGGCTGGCCTCGGCCTGTCACCGCAACCGGCGCATCAGAAACAGCTAAAAGACGCGCTGAGGGTCGAATTCGAAAAGCATGATTTTGCCGAGTTGCGTGCGCTGTTCGCGGAACTGGATGCGTGCGTCGAACCGGTGTTGAGCCTGGGAGAAGCGCTGTGTCATCCGCAGTTGCAAGCGCGGGAGTTGGTGACCGATGTGCCGCGGGACGATGGTTCAACCCAGGCGCAGATGGCATGCCCGCTGAAGTTTTCAGAGGGCTTGCCTGAGCCGAAGCATATCGGCGTGGCGCTGGGGCAGCATACGGATCAGGTGTTGGGGGAGTTGGGGTTTAGCGTTGAGCGGATTGCTGAATTGCGGTTCGCCAAGGTAATTCTCTAGCGTCTGCTCCGGCCTCTTCGCGGGCAAGCCCGCTCCCACAGGGATTCGCGTCGATGACAGGTTCTGTGGACAACCCCGGCCAGTGTGGGAGCGGGCTTGCTCCGGGCGGCGTTCCGACGAAGAGGCCAGTACAGCCACCGCAAATCTCGCTACTCGACCCGCATCTCCCCACTGAACACCAAGGTGTTGCGACACCGCCGGCACAGATACCGCCGCCCTTGCCGAACCAGGCTGTGGCGCTGGGCCGAGAACGGGAAGTCGCTGTCGGCGCACGGGCACTTGTAGATGTAGCGGGTCACGCTGCGGCGTTTGACGTCATAGGTGTGGCAGCGGTTGGGCGGCAGTTCGTACACGCCGCGCATGATCAATTGCCACTCTTCGCCATGGGGCTGGATGCGGTCGCCGAACAGCTGGTGGGCGATCAGGTGCGCGACTTCATGGGCCACGGTCTGCTTGAGGAAGTCTTCGGCGTTTTCCCGGTACAGCTGCGGGTTGAAGCGCAGCAGGTTCTCGTGCAAATGCGCGACACCGGCTTTTTGCCCGCGCAGCTTGAGGCTCACCACGGGGCGCTTGAAAGGTCGTTTGAAAAAGGATTCGGCTAGTTGGAAACAGTCTTCGACGCGGGTATTGAGTTGCTCGGGCATGCTTGATGGATCTCCAGAGCGCTCGAGTATGCCGCAACACTCGGACCTTGCGAATCGCCAGGTTGATGAATGGTCGTGTGCCGCCTCGTTGCTGAAGAAAGAAAAGGCCGCCTTGCGGCGGCCCTTGTCGGCAGTTCCGATTTTCAGTGATGAGCGGCTAACTGGTGTAGACCGGGCCCACGCCGAGTCCCCAGACAATTACTGTGAATGCCATGATGGCGACCAGCACCACCAGGCCTACGGCGAGCACTGAACTTGAAAACAGGAAACCCTCGTCAGATGGAATGTTCATGAATGTCGGTAAGCCCACATACAGCAAGTACACCGTGTAGCAGATGGCGGCGGTGCCGACGATCATCCCCAGCCACAAGTGTGGGTACAAGGCCGCGAGGCCGCCGATGAACAGCGGTGTAGCGGTGTAGGTTGCAAACGCAATGCAGCGGGCCAGGCTTGGGTTGGCGTCATAGGTGCGGGCCATCCAGTGGATGAATGCGCCCATTACCGCGACACCGCCGAGCATCGCCAGGTACGACATGATCGTCATCCATATCGCGCTTTCTACGGTCAGCATGACGGGCGGTCGATTGCCGATGACCCAGCCGACCTGTGTGGTGCCAATAAAGGCAGACACGGCGGGGATCGCCGCCAGGATCAGCGTATGGGTCAGGTACATGTGGCTGATGCTTTCCTCCTGGTCGCCACGGATTTCTTTCCATTCTTGGTCAGGGTGGGTGAAGAGCCCCACTACGTGATGGATCATGCCAGTCACTCCTCTTGTTTTTACCATCGCCCCCCAGCGGAGCGCCTACGGGCCAATGCGGCCAAGCAAGTCATAGGTCTGAATTTGTACGCGACCTTATGTCGCAGTATAGGGAGGAGTTTCCCCAGTGGGAGTAGGGGCTTTAGAGCAAATCGCGCTGTAAACACAGTTGTTAATCGCCGCGGGGTCTGTGGCGAACAGCCCATTTGGCGAGGCACTTCGCCCCTGAGGTGTTTTTGCGTAAAATGCCGGCCTTTCGTCACACCTCACGGATTTCGCGTCATGGGCACTCTCACGGTCAACCAGAACAAACTGCAAAAGCGCCTTCGCCGACTGGCCGGTGAGGCAGTTGCCGATTTCAACATGATTGAAGACGGCGACAAGGTCATGGTCTGCCTGTCCGGTGGCAAGGACAGCTACACCATGCTCGATGTGCTGATGCACTTGCAGAAGGTCGCGCCGATCAAATTCGAGATCGTGGCCGTGAACATGGACCAGAAACAGCCGGGTTTCCCGGAGCACGTGCTGCCGGCCTACCTCAAGGAGCTGGGGATCGAGTACCACATCGTCGAGAAAGACACCTATTCGGTGGTCAAGGAGCTGATTCCGGAAGGCAAGACCACCTGCTCGCTGTGCTCGCGCCTGCGTCGTGGCACGCTATACACCTTTGCCGATGAAATCGGCGCGACCAAGATGGCACTCGGTCACCATCGCGACGACATCGTCGAAACGTTCTTCCTGAACATGTTCTTCAACGGTTCGCTCAAGGCCATGCCACCGAAGCTGCGCGCCGATGATGGTCGCAACGTGGTGATCCGCCCGCTGGCCTACTGCAACGAAAAAGACATCCAGGCCTACTCGGACTTCAAGCAATTCCCGATTATTCCGTGCAACCTCTGCGGTTCCCAGGAGAACCTGCAGCGTCAGGTGGTCAAGGAAATGCTGCTGGACTGGGAGCGCAAGACCCCTGGCCGTACCGAGAGCATTTTCCGCAGCCTGCAGAACGTGATCCCGTCGCAACTGGCGGACCGCAACCTGTTCGACTTCACCAGCCTGAAGATCGACGAAAGCGCGGCTTCGCGATTCGTCAACGTGGTCAACCTCTGATTAAAACTGTGGGAGCGGGTTTGCTCGCGAATGCGTAGTGTCAGTCGACATCAATGTTGAATGACGCACCGCCTTCGCGAGCAAGCCCGCTCCCACTTTGGTTTTTCGTTTCAATCCTCAGGAGAGGGCATGCGCGATTACAAGTGGCTCAATGAATACTGTCTGAACCGCTTCGGTTCGGCGGCTGAACTGGAAGCCCATCTGCCCGTTCCCAAGACCCCGGCGCAACTGCGCAAGATCAGCGACGATCGCTACCTCTCGATGATGGCGTTGCGGGTATTCCGCGCCGGGCTCAAGCACAGCCTGGTGGATGCCAAGTGGCCGGCCTTCGAAGAAGTGTTCTTCAAGTTCGACCCGGAAAAAGTCGTGCTGATGAGCGCCGAGCACCTTGAGCGCCTGATGCAGGACACGCGGATCATCCGTCACCTGGGCAAGCTCAAGAGCGTGCCGCGCAATGCGCAGTTCATACTGGACGTCGCCCATGAAAAGGGCAGCTTCGGTGCGCTGATCGCCGACTGGCCGGTGACCGATATCGTTGGGCTCTGGACCTTCCTGAAAAAACGCGGACATCAGTTGGGCGGGCTGTCAGCCCCGCGCTTCTTGCGGATGATCGGCAAGGACACCTTTGTGCCGAGCTATGACGTGGTGGCGGCGCTCAATGCGCAGAATATCATCGACAAAGTGCCGAGCAGTCTGCGCGACCTGGCGTTGGTGCAGGACGTGTTCAACCAGTGGCATGAGGAAAGTGGCGGGCGGCCGATGAGCCAGATTTCGATGATGCTGGCTTACACCGTCAATCATTGAGACCGCGTCGCCCCCTTCGTCGGAACGCCGCCCGGAGCAAGCCCGCTCCCACAAGGACCGCGTGAACCCTGTGGGAGCGAGCTTGCTCCGGGCGGCGTTCCGACGAAGGCGTCTGGTCAGGCGACGGAAATCTCGCCCTCGCCAGCCAGCTTACGGTTCAACTGGTACCGCCAGCGCACATACAACAGCGCTGAGCAGAACACCGCCAGGCTCGCGCCCATCTCCAGTAAGCCAAAGATTTGCCGGTTCGGGTCATAGGCAGCCAATGCGCCCTTGATGAAATACAGATTCACCACAAAGCACATCCACGAATGCCCGCGTGGGCTGCCGACGATCATCCCCGGCGCCAGAATCAGCAGCGGCACCAGCTCGATCAACAGAATCACCCAAGGGCGTGCACCGTGCAGGTCGGCGACCACCAGGTAGTAAACGCAAAGCAGCCCCACCAGGCCGAAAAAACACAGCAGGCTGATGACGCGCATCGCCTTGACCCGTGGTTCGAGCCATTCGAGGGCGGGCAGGATCTTCGGTTTCTTGGCCACCTCAGCTCTCCAGTTTCTGCGCAGTCTTGGCCAGACGCATGCCCAGCGCGCGGCACAGCGCCACTTCATGGGTATCCAGGCCGCTTTTGCCGTCGGCACCGGCGTGGTGGCTGGCGCCGTATGGCGTGCCGCCGCCCTGGGTTTCCAGCAGTGCCGATTCGCTGTACGGCAGGCCGGTGATCAGCATGCCGTGGTGCAACAACGGCAACATCATCGACAGCAGCGTGGTTTCCTGGCCGCCGTGCAGGCTGGCCGTAGAGGTAAACACACCGGCCGGTTTACCGACCAAAGCGCCGGTCAGCCACAGGTTGCTGGTACCGTCGAGAAAGTACTTGAGCGGCGCGGCCATGTTGCCGAAGCGGGTCGGGCTGCCGAGCGCCAGGCCGGCGCAGTTCTTCAGGTCGTCGAGGCTGGCATACAGCGCACCTTCGTCGGGAATCTCCGGCGAAACGGCTTCGCACTCGGTGGAAATCGCCGGCACCGTGCGCAGACGGGCCTCAAGCCCGGCCTGTTCGACACCACGGGCGATCTGCCGGGCCATTTCGTTGGTCGAGCCGCTGCGGCTGTAGTACAGAACCAGAATGTACGGTGCACTCATGGCAACAGTTCCAGGATCTGTTCCGGTGGGCGGCCGATGATGGCCTTGTCGCCGACTTCAAGAATCGGTCGCTCCATCAGTTTCGGGTGGGCGGCGATGGCGGCGATCAATTGCGCCTCGCTCAGGCTGCTGTCAGCCAGGTCGAGGGTCTTGTACTCGTCCTCGCCGGTGCGCAGCAATTGCCGGGCGCTGATCCCGAGTTTGCCCAGCAGGCTCTGAATCTGCGCTGCGTCCAGCGGGGTTTCCAGGTAACGGACCACGGTCGGGGTCAGGCCACGGACTTCAAGCAGTTCGAGCGCACCGCGGGATTTCGAGCAGCGCGGGTTGTGATAAAGCGTCAGATCGGTCATGAGCGGGTCGCATCTTGCGTAAGGTGGCGGCTATTCTAACTGTGCGGCGCGCAATCCAGAACCGTGAGAGGCGATGGGTCGCAGGCGCATTCTATTTTTGACAAGGAACACGACATGACAAGGCGACTGGCGGCAGCATTGGCGATCATCGGAGCGTTGATGCTGGGGGGCTGCGGTAATGACTATGGCATCGACCAGGACGGCCACAAGATCGCCGCCGACCGACTGGACGGCAAATGGCTGGTGCTTAACTACTGGGCAGAATGGTGCGGGCCTTGCCGTACCGAAATCCCGGAGTTGAATGCCTTGGCCGAGCAGCTCAAAGACAGGAAAATCGGTGTGTTCGGGGTCAATTTCGACAACGTCCAGGGGCAAGAGCTGAAGGGCGCGAGCGAGAAACTGGGGATCAGGTTCACCGTGCTGGCCCAGGACCCTTCCGAACTGTTCGAGCTTCCGCGCAGCGAGGCGTTGCCGGTGACCTACATCATCGATAACAAGGGCAAGGTGCGTGAGCAGTTGATGGGTGAACAGACGGCGGCGGGGGTGATGGCGAAGCTTGAGGCGTTGCAGGCAAAAAATTAAGGCAAAAGATCGCAGCCTTCGGCAGCTCCTACAGGTTTACGTCTAATCCTGTAGGAGCTGCCGAAGGCTGCGATCTTTTTTGCGGATCAACCCTCCTCAAGCCACCAACGCAACGGCTTGCCTTCGGCTGGCCAGAAGCGTATCTGCTCGATCGGGGAGACGTCCCAGCGCTGGACGTTTTCCAGGGCCTGAAGGAAGCGTTTTTCCTGTTCCATCAGCGCCGGCGCGCACAATTTGCGGGTGCTGCCGATTTTGCCGAAGGTCAGCTTGTCGCCATCGAGGGTGTACGGCGCAAACCAGTGGTTGCAGCCGCCATTGCCGTAGGCCCGGCCGTCTTCGCCGAGGGTGATGGTCAGGTGGCTGTAGTCCATCAACGGCCGCTCGCCGATCCACTCCAGAATGTAGCTGCGATTGTGTTCAAGCTGCACCGGCTCGGCGGCGCAGCCCAGCAGGCTGGCGCCGACCATGGCGGTCAGAGCGAGGCGTTTCATCACGCAGGCTCCTGGCATTTCGGGCACAGGTGTTTCTCGCCGACGGCGGTCCAGCCCAGCTCGGCAATCCGCGCGGTGGCGGCAGGCTTTTCGGCCTTGTTGCCCAGCTTGGCATCGACGGCGAACTCGAAGCTCAGCTCTTTGGCGCAGCTGTCACAGTTCACTTGCCAGGTGTGGATGGCCAGTTCGCCGAACACCGGGCCACTGGCCACCGCGACCCATTGGCCGGGCGGGTTGATCAGGTGGCGAACCGTTTCGACGGTCAGGCGCATGGACAAGTCCTTGGCACCCTTGAGGGTCACGACCAGCACGTCATTGTTGCGAATCGAACCACCGTTGCCGGTGACTTGATAGCGCCCCGGCACCAGGGCGCGGCATTCGGTGAGGGTGTGTTGCGGGTTCATCAGGCTGTAGCGGAAATCGTGTTCGACCATGGGTCCTCCAAATATGCGCGATATGCTATCACGGGCTTGCACACCGCACCGCGCAGGCAGATGACCTTCGATCTGTTTCAGTCTCCCGTCACCTGGTTTTCCGGGGTGCCCGCCGTCCAGGCTGCAATGTTGCGCAATGTGGTGGCGGCAATCGCGTCCAGCGCTTCGTGGGTCAGGAAGGCCTGGTGCGCGGTGACGATCACGTTAGGAAAGGTCAGCAGCCGTGCCAGCACATCGTCTTGCAGCGGCAGGTCGGAGCGGTCCTCGAAGAACAACTGCGCTTCTTCCTCATATACATCCAGCCCCAGGTAACCCAGGCGACCGTCTTTCAGGGCATCGATCAGTGCCGGGGTGTCCACCAGACCGCCACGCCCGGTATTGATCAGCATCGCGCCCGGTTGCATGTGCGCCAGGGACTCGCGGTTGATCAAGTGCCTGCTCTGCTCGTTGAGCGGACAGTGCAGGCTGATGATCTGCGATTCGGCCAGCAGTTGCGGCAGGCTCAGGTAGCGCGCACCGAGGGCTTCGACCTGCGGGTTGGGGCAGGGGTCATAGGCCAGCAACTGGCAGCCAAATCCGCTCATGATTTTAGCGAAGGTGGCGCCAATCTGACCGGTGCCGACCACGCCGACGGTCTTGCCCACCAGATCGAAACCGGTCAGTCCATGCAGGCTGAAATCGCCTTCACGGGTCCTGTTGTAGGCACGGTGCAAGCGTCGGTTGAGCGCCAGGATCAACCCCACCGCGTACTCGGCCACGGCATGGGGCGAGTAGGCCGGGACCCGCACAATCGCCAGTCCCAGGCGTTTCGCCGCTGCCAGGTCGACATGGTTGTAACCGGCCGAGCGCAGGGCGATCAGGCGAGTGCCGCCGGCAGCCAGGCGTTCAAGCACCGGGGCGCCGAGATCATCGTTGATAAAGGCGCAGACCACCTCGTGATGTTCCGCCAGTGCCGCCGTATCCAGGCTCAGTCGCGCCGCTTGAAAGTGCAGCTCGATGCCGGCGGGCAGCTCGGCGGCGAGAAAACTGTCGCGGTCGTAGATCTGGCTGCTGAAAAGAATCGTGCGCATGCTGTCCCCCTGAGAGTTGAAGCTTTCTGTAGCAGCTGGCGGAGCCTGCGTTCGGCGGCGAAGCCGTCGCAAAACAAGCCGCCGCAGTTCTGTAGGTTAGCCGCGGATACGGTTTTTACGACGGCTTCGCCGCCGAACGCAGCCTTCGGCAGCTGCTACATTAGCTTTCATGCAACCTGGCAGGGTTGCGCTGAATCAAGCATTGATACGCGCCTGGGCCGCCAGGCGATTGATTGCCCGGTCGAGCTCATCCAGTGCTACGCCGGCTTTCGGGTCCTGTTGCTTGAGCAGGGTTTCGCTGCGTTGGCAGGCCGCACGCAATTGCGGTACGCCGCAGTAACGCGTCGCGCCATGCAGGCGATGAACCCGTTCGATCAGGGCGCTGTGGTCGTTGCTTTGCTGAGCGAGGCGGATGGCTTCGCGGTCGGCTTCCAGGGATGCGAGCAACATCGCCAGCATGTCCGCCGCCAGATCAGCCTTGCCGGCGGCCAGGCGCAATCCTTCCTCGTGGTCGAGCACCAACAGGTCATGGGCGCCAGCATGCCCATCGCCGGAGCGCTCCGGGCTGTGATTACGCAGTGCCAGACCGGTCCACTTCAGCACCACCTGCGCCAATTGCCGTTCGCTGATCGGTTTGGTCAGGTAGTCGTCCATGCCGCTTTGCAGCAGCGCGCGTTTTTCGTTGGCCATGGCGTGGGCGGTGAGGGCCACGATCGGCAAAGGCGTGCAATGGCGTTCGCTTTCCCACTGGCGGATCGCCTCGGTGCTCTGGCGACCGTCCATGCCGGGCATCTGCACGTCCATCAACACCAGATCGAATGTCTCGTTCTGCACAGCCTTGACGGCGGCATAACCGCTTTCCACCGCGAGCACCCTGGCGCCCATGTCTTCGAGCAGGGTCTGTACCAGCATCAGGTTGGCCGGATTGTCGTCGACGCACAGCACCTTCGGGGCACGGCTGGACACCGGTTCGCCCGGCTCGCTGCGCATCGGGCGCGGGCTGACCAGATCAGACAGGGAGCGTCGCAGCTTGCGGGTGCAGGCCGGTTTCGCCTGAAGCTGGCTGTGGGGGTTGGGCACGGAAAGATGGAACAGTGTCTGTTCCGTGGTAGGGCACAGCACCAACACTTTGCAGCCAAGATGCTCGAGGTCCCAGATGTGCTGGTTCAGGCGTTCCGGCGGCATGTCGTTGCTGGTGATGCCGAGCACGGCAAGGTCGATCGCCTGGTCGGTCTGATGGGCGGCGGTGACGCCATTGGTCAGGCTTTCCAGGGTATTGAACGGTGTGGTGCTGAGGCCGCAGTCTTCCAGTTGATGCTGCAATGCCTGCCGCGCCAGCTCGTGGTTTTCCAGTACTGCCACCCGTCGTCCGAGCAAGGGCGCGCAAGGAAGGTCTTCGACATCGTCGCGGGCTTTGGGCAGGCTCAGGCTGATCCAGAACTCCGAGCCTTCCCCCGGCGTGCTGTCGACGCCGATCTCGCCGCCCATCTGTTCGATCAGACGCTTGGAAATCACCAGGCCCAGGCCAGTGCCGCCGGGTTGTCGCGACAGCGAGTTGTCGGCCTGGCTGAAGGCCTGGAACAGGGCGCGTACGTCCTGGTTCGACAGACCGATGCCGGTGTCCTGAATGCTGATGCGCAACTGCACGGTGTCTTCGTGTTCTTCTTCGAGCATGGCGCGGGCGACGATGGTGCCTTCGCGGGTGAACTTGATCGCGTTGCTCACCAGGTTCGTCAGGATCTGCTTGAGCCGCAGCGGGTCGCCCACCAGTGACAGCGGTGTGTCCCGGTACACCAGGCTCACCAGTTCCAGCTGCTTGGCGTGGGCGGCGGGGGCGAGGATGGTCAGGGTGTCCTGGAGCAGGTCGCGCAGGTTGAACGGAATATGGTCGAGCACCAGCTTGCCGGCCTCGATTTTCGAAAAGTCGAGAATCTCGTTGATGATGCCCAGCAGGCTGTCGGCGGATTTTTCGATGGTGCCCAGGTAGTCAAGCTGGCGCGGGGTGAGCTCGCTTTTTTGCAGCAGGTGGGTGAAGCCGAGAATGCCGTTGAGCGGCGTGCGGATTTCATGGCTCATGTTGGCCAGGAATTCGGACTTGATCCGGCTCGCCTCCAGAGCCTCCTTGCGCGCCAGGTCCAGCTCGATGTTCTGGATCTCGATGGTTTCCAGGTTCTGGCGCACGTCTTCGGTGGCCTGGTCGATGCTGTGCTGCAATTCTTCCTGCGCATTTTGCAGGGTGCCGGCCATGCGGTTGATGCCGGAGGCCAGTTCGTCCAGTTCCTGGCTGCCGAGGGGCGGCAAGCGGGTTTCCAGGTGACCGTCCTTGAGTTGGGCCACTGCCTGCTTGATCTGACTCAACGGCCGATTGATCGTTCGGCCCATACGCAGGGCCAGCAGTGCCGCACCCGTCAGTCCCGCAATGATCAGCATCAGGCTGGCGAACAGGCTGCGGTAACCGCGCAACAGCATGCTGTTATGGGACAGTTCAAGTTCGACCCAGCCCAGCAGGCGGTCGGCCTCTTCGGGTATCACGTCCCCGGCCAGGTTGCGGTGTTTGCCGAATACCGGCAGCAGATAGCGGGTCGCATCGCTGCCACTGCGGCGCAGCATCTGCGTGCCACTGCCTGAGGGTGTCTGGTTGAGCATGGTCGGGCCGGCGTGGGCCAGCAGCGTGCGGTCAGGAGCCAGGAAGGTCACGGCCCGCACGTCGGTTTGTTCCAGGGCCTGGGTGGCGATGCGCTCGAGCAGTTCGTTGTCCTGATGGCCCATGGCTGGCGCTGTCAGTGGCGCCAGTTGCTCGGCGATCATTTCGCCGCGCTGCATGAGTTGGGATTGCAGGTCAGCCTGTTGCATCCAGGTAAAATAACCCCCCAGCACCAACGCCATCAGGCTGGTTGGCAGCAGGGTCAGCAACAGCACGCGGCCTTTGATTCCCAGTTTCTTGAGCACGCATCTCTCCTGCATCCCGCAATTTATTGACCTGCACATGCATCCGCCATGCACCACCTTGCGCAGTGTAGCTATTTGCTCGCGGGCAATCTTCGTAAAAATGGTGCGGTCATTCGTCGGCCCGGGCAACTCTTTGGCAATGCGGACAAACCGTGGGTTGCCCCTGGCGAGGCAATCTTGAATAATCACTTAACTGAGAATTATTTGCAGATAGTCATGACTCCCATCACTGCCGGCCCCCCGCGAATCCTGTCCATCGAAGACGACCTTGTGCTCGGCGCCTACGTTCATGAGCATCTGGACCGCAGCGGCTTCCAGGTGACCTGGTGCCAGAACGGTCAGGAAGGCCTGGACATCGCCCGTCGGCAACCTTTCGACGTGGTGTTGATGGATATTCTGCTGCCGGGCCTGGACGGTCTGGCGGTACTGACCCAATTGCGCCAGAGCCATTCCACCCCGGTGTTGCTGATGTCGGCCCTCGGCGCCGAGGCCGATCGCATCAGCGGCTTTCGTCTGGGGGCCGATGATTACCTGCCAAAGCCCTTCAGCATGGTGGAGTTGCGGGTGCGCATCGAAGCCATACTACGGCGGGTGGCACTCGACCGCCGGCCGGTGCCGACAGTGCCTGCTCCTTCGATGGACAGCCTGCGCTTCGACGATGAAAGCTTCGAGGTCTTTTATGGCGAACAGGCTGCCGGCCTGACCCGCAGCGAGTATCGGTTGCTGGAGACGTTGCACCGCAGTACCGATGAAGTGTTGAGTAAAGCCTTCCTTTATCAACAGGTGCTGCAACGCGGTTACGCGACCCATGACCGCAGCCTGGACATGCACATCAGCCAGATTCGTCGCAAGCTCAAGGCCATTGGCTACACCGAGCGCGAAGTGCGTACGGTATGGGGCAAGGGTTACATCCTGAGTGCCACTGATGAAATGTAACTTGCCGGGCAGGCATTCGCTGTTCTGGAAACTGGCCTGTCTATTGGTCGCTTTCTGTCTGCTGATGATCTGGCTGAGTTGGTCCTGGGGCCGGTACATGGAGCAGCGTAACCAGTTCCTCTCCGATGAGGCCCGCGGCACCCTGACACGCTATGCCGCCGAGGCCGAGCAGGCATGGCGGCAGCGCCAGAGCGCCGGTGTCGATGACTGGCTGCAAGGCATGCATCGGCGGGAAAAAGGCTGGGTCGGTGTCATCGGCGGTGATTTGCAGTCCTTGAGCAACCAATCGCTGACGGACAAGGAAGTCGAACGCCTGACTTTTTTACGCGGTCTCGATTGGCCGATCCACAAGAAAGGCCAACCGTGGATGCGCATACCGTTTCCCGGTGACCCGTCCGCCGGCAGCCTGGTGATCGAGCTGCCCAAGCGCTTCGTACCCGGGCGTTACCGGGTGTTCTGGCGGGTGATCACCAACGGCGTGATTCCCGGATTGTTCACCTTGCTGCTGTGCGTCGGGCTGTATCGCGAGTTGGTGGTGCCGCTCAACAGCCTGCGTGAACAGGCCAATGCCTGGCGTGCCGATCAACTGAACGTACGACTGTCGACCCGGACCACCAATCGATCGGATGAACTGGGTGAGTTGGGTCGGGCGTTCGATCACATGTCTGAACGTCTGCAAAGCACCGTGGCCTTGCAGCAGCAACTGCTGCGCGACTTGTCCCACGAATTGCGTACGCCCCTGAGCCGCCTGCGGGTGGCCAGTGAAAGTGAGCAGGGGCTGGAAGCCTTGCGCGAACGCATCGGTCGCGAGGTCGATGGCATGCAACGCCTGGTGGAAGACACGCTGCAGCTGGCCTGGCTGGACACCGAGCGCACCCGCTTGCCCGACGAAGCGATCCAGATCCAGGCGCTGTGGGAGATGCTCACGGAAAATGCCTGCTATGAAAGTGGCTGGCCTGATACTCGGCTGCAATGCACGGTGGATGCATCCTGCTGGGTACGCGGTCATCTCAACACTCTGGCCCAGGCATTGGAAAACATTCTGCGTAATGCGATTCGGCATTCACCGGCTGGCGGCATTGTCCAACTGAGCGGTCAGCGTGATGGCGATTTCTGGCACCTGTGGCTGGAAGATCAGGGCGGCGGCGTGGCGCAAGCTGATCTGGAGCGGATCTTCCTGCCGTTCACCCGACTCGACGGTTCGCGGCCGGGGGATGGTGGGTTCGGCCTGGGCCTGAGCATCGCCAGGAATGCGGTGCAGCGTCAGGGCGGACAGCTTTGGGCGCAGAACACCGGGAGCGGGTTGCGGATGAATATGCAGTTGGTGGCGGATGATGGAACTGTCAGTGATGACGTCTGTGCAAGCCCGCTCGCGTAGAGGCTCTCCTATCCTCCAGTGCTCTGATTTTGCCAGAGCGTTCCCGAGTTTCTGTACGACATTTCCCAAGGGGTATCACCGGTTATTTCAAGCATCCCTGGCAGTTTAAGCTCACGCTTTTACTCATGTTCAAGGACCCCGGCATGATTGCACCCCACGTTCCCGGCAACCCAGCCGAGGACCGTTTCAATGAAGTGCTTGCGCTCATTCAACGTGCCAGGCGCCAGGCCATGCAGACGGTCAATACCCACCTGATCGAGTTGTACTGGCAGGTTGGTGCCTATATCAGCCGCAAGCTGGAGAAAGCTGAATGGGGCGATTCCGTGGTCGGTCAACTCGCCGTGCACCTGGCTCAGACTCAACCGGGTTTGCGTGGTTTTACCCGTCCCAATCTGTTTCGTATGCGTCAGTTCTACGAGACTTACCGGGGCGACGTGAAAGTCTCACCGCTGGTGAGACAATTACCCTGGACCCAAAATCTGGTCATCTTCAGCCAAAGCAAACTCCCGGAAGAGCGGGAGTTTTACTTACGTATGGCGATCCAGGAGAAATGGTCGAAGCGCGAACTGGAGCGACAGTTCAAGGCAGCGCTGTTTGAACGCAGCGTGACCCATCCGGCCAAAGTCTCCGCAGTTTTGAAACAAGCCCACCCCTCTGCGTTAGAGATATTCCGTGATGCCTACATGGTCGAGTTTCTCGACTTGCCCGGCGCCCATGCCGAAACGGATCTGCATCGGGGCTTACTGGGGCGCCTCAAGCAGTTCTTGAGTGAGCTTGGCCGCGATTTCTGTTTTGTCGGCTCCGAATACCCTTTACAAGTCGGCGGGCGTGATTTTGCACTGGACCTGTTGTTCTTTCACCGCGGTCTCAACTGCCTGGTGGCCATCGAGCTCAAGGTCGGCCGTTTCGAACCGGAGTATTTGGGCAAGTTGGGCTTCTATCTGGAAGCTCTGGATCGCGAAGAACGCAAACCTCATGAAAACCCCGCAATTGGGGTATTGCTCTGCGCCAGTAAAGATGACGAAGTTGTCGAGTACGCCCTCAACCGCAGCTTGTCTCCAGCACTGATCGCTGAGTATCAGGTGCGGCTACCGGATAAACAGTTGTTGCAGGCCAAACTGCATGAGTTTTATGCACTACTGAATACGGCGCAAGGGGAGGGCGGAGAAGCGACTTCAGGTTCTACTTTGTGATTGCCTTTCGGCGCCTCTTTAGGATCGCGTAAGGAAAATGGAAGGGGGGCTTCCCAAAAAATGCCACCCTTATTCCCATAAGCCATAAGCACCACACTTTGCGTGATATGGCCTGGGAACGTTTGCCGGTATGATAGGTGCCCCCGCAGTCTGGATTGCGAATACGCCATGACCTTGCAGTACCCAACCATCGCCGATTGCGTCGGCAACACTCCGCTGGTCCGTTTGCAGCGCCTGCCCGGCGCCACCAGCAATACCCTATTGCTCAAGCTCGAAGGGAACAACCCGGCGGGTTCGGTCAAGGACCGTCCGGCGCTGTCGATGATCACCCGCGCCGAACTGCGCGGGCAGATCCACACCGGCGATACGCTGATCGAAGCGACCTCGGGCAACACCGGGATCGCCCTGGCCATGGCCGCCGCGATCAAGGGTTACAAGATGATCCTGATCATGCCCGACAACTCCAGCGCCGAGCGCAAGGCAGCCATGACGGCCTATGGCGCCGAGCTGATTCTGGTCAGCCAGGAGCAAGGCATGGAAGGCGCCCGTGACCTGGCGCAGAAGATGGAAGCCGAAGGTCGCGGCAAGGTACTGGATCAGTTCGCCAACGGTGACAACCCCGAGGCGCACTACACCACCACCGGCCCGGAAATCTGGCGCCAGACCCAGGGCACCATCACCCATTTCGTCAGCTCCATGGGCACCACCGGCACCATCATGGGCGTGTCGCGCTACTTGAAAGAGCAGAACGACAACGTGCAGATCATCGGCCTGCAACCGATGGAAGGCTCGGCGATCCCGGGTATCCGCCGCTGGCCTCAGGAATACCTGCCGAAGATCTACCAGGCCGACCGCGTGGACCGGATCGTCGACATGGCCCAAAGCGAAGCCGAAGACGTGACCCGTCGTCTGGCCCGCGAAGAAGGCATTTTCTGTGGCGTGTCCTCGGGCGGTGCCGTAGCGGCAATGCTGCGTCTGTCCACAGAAGTTGAAAACGCGGTGATCGTCGCGATCATCTGCGACCGTGGCGACCGTTACCTGTCGACCGGCATTTTCGACGCGCCCAACTGATGGCCAAACATGAAAGAGGCCTGCGCTTCCAGCCCACCGGCGGCAGCAAGGCCCCGCAAGTCCCGACCGGCAAAAAGCAGCGCCTGACCATCGAGCGTCTGGCCAATGACGGTCGCGGTATCGCGTTTTTCGAAGGCCGCACCTGGTTCGTCATCGGCGCATTGGCCGGTGAAGAGATCGAGGCGCGCGTCCTCGGTGCCCACGGCAAAGTGGTCGAGGCGCGTACCGAACGGGTGTTCAAGGCCAGCGAATTACGCCGCGCGGCACCGTGCGCCCATGCCGGCCGTTGCGGCGGATGCAGCGTGCAGCATCTGCCCCACAATGAACAACTCGCCCTGAAACAGCGCATGCTCGCCGAGCAGTTGTCGAGGGTCGCGGGTGTCGAACCCGAAGAGTGGGCGGCGCCATTGAGCGGTGCTGAGTTCGCTTACCGGCGTCGCGCCCGCGTGGCGGTGCGCTGGGACATGAAGGCGAAAAAACTCGAAGTCGGTTTCCGTGCCGCCGGCAGCCAGGACATCGTTGGCATCGATGATTGCCCGGTGCTGGTACAGCCCTTGCAGCCGATCATGGCCAGCTTGCCGGAGATGCTGCGGCGCTTGAGCAAACCTCAGGCACTGGGGCACGTGGAGTTGTTCAGCGGCTCGACGCTGGCGGTTTTGCTGCGACACATGGCGCCGTTGTCTGAAAGTGACATGACCATCCTCAAGGATTTCTGCGCGTTCCATGAAGCCCAGTTGTGGCTGCATGGCGACGGCGAACCGCAACCGGTCGAGGCTGACCAGTCGCTGGGCTATCGTCTTGAACAGTGGGATCTGGAACTGGCTTACCGACCTGGGGATTTCATCCAGGTCAACGCTGGCGTCAACGAAGCGATGGTCGCCCAGGCGCTGGACTGGTTGAAGCCGACGGCGGATGAGCGCGTACTCGATCTGTTCTGCGGCTTGGGCAACTTTGCCTTGCCATTGGCCAAGGCTGCTCGCGAAGTGGTGGCAGTGGAAGGTGTGCAGGTGATGGTCGACCGGGCGGCGGCGAATGCGGCTAGCAATAATCTGCATAACGCGAGGTTTTTTCAGGCCGATTTATCCCAGCCTTTGACGGACGCTGAATGGGCCGCCGAAGGCTTTTGTGCGGTACTCTTGGACCCACCGCGTGACGGTGCTTTCGAGGTCGTGCGCAAGCTCAGGACCCTGGGCGCCGAACGATTGGTGTATGTGTCGTGCAACCCGGCAACGCTGGCGCGCGACACGGTCGAATTGATCAAGCAGGGCTACCGGTTAAAACGTGCCGGGATTCTCGATATGTTTCCTCAAACGGCACATGTCGAGGCCATGGCGTTATTTGAAGCGAGCTAGGATGCTCGTCTGGTCCGACTGGCCCGCCCGTGCAGCCGCGCACTCAGCCCGACGTGGGCGCACGGGCAACGAAGGTCAGCGATTTGACGCATTGAATCTGCGTCGTAGGGAAGGTAAGCAAGATGGTACAGGTGAGAGCACACCAGCCGATCAACACCGACGGCAGTATCAATCTCGAGGCTTGGCTCGATCATGCGGTCAGTGTCGATCTGGCACTGGATCGCGAAGCCTTGAAAGAGGCCTGCGAGTACGCTCGCGAGGCTGAGCAGCAAGCCAATGCGGCACAGAATCTGTGGTCGGAAGGTAACTCGACTTTCCGTACCGGGCTTGAGATCGCCGAGATTCTCGCCGACCTCAAACTCGACCAGGACTCACTGGTCGCCGCGATCCTGTATCGAGGCGTACGTGAAGGCCAGATCAAGTTGCCGGCGGTCAGCCAGCGCTTCGGTCCGGTGGTGTCCAAGCTCATCGACGGCGTGCAGCGCATGGCCGCGATCAGCGACAGTCTGAGCCCGCGCAAATCCCTGGTGCTGGGCACCCAGGGCCAGGTGGAAAACCTGCGCAAGATGCTGGTGGCCATGGTCGACGACGTTCGCGTCGCCCTGATCAAGCTGGCCGAACGCACCTGCGCGATCCGTGCGGTGAAGACCGCCGACGACGAAAAGCGCAATCGCGTGGCCCGTGAAGTCTTCGACATCTACGCGCCGCTGGCCCATCGCCTGGGTATCGGTCACATCAAGTGGGAACTGGAAGACTTGTCCTTCCGTTACCTGGAGCCTGACCAGTACAAGCAGATCGCCAAGTTGCTCCATGAGCGGCGACTGGATCGCGAACGCTTTATCAGCGACGTGATGAGCCAGCTGAAAAACGAATTGCAGGCCACCGGTGTCGATGCCGACATCAGCGGCCGGGCCAAACACATCTATTCGATCTGGCGCAAAATGCAGCGCAAGGGTCTGGAGTTCAGCCAGATCTACGACGTGCGTGCCGTTCGCGTGCTGGTGCCGGAAATGCGCGACTGTTACACCGCGCTCGGCATCGTCCACACCCTGTGGCGACACATCCCGAAAGAGTTCGACGACTACATCGCCAACCCCAAGGAAAACGGCTATCGCTCGTTGCACACCGCGGTGATCGGGCCCGAGGGCAAGGTGCTGGAAGTGCAGATCCGCACCCACGCGATGCACGAAGAAGCCGAACTCGGTGTATGCGCGCACTGGCGCTACAAAGGCACCGACGTCAAGTCCGGCTCCAATCACTACGAAGAGAAAATCTCCTGGCTGCGCCAGGTGCTCGAATGGCACGAAGAGCTGGGTGACATCGGTGGCCTGGCGGAACAGTTGCGGGTCGATATCGAGCCGGACCGGGTCTACATCTTCACCCCGGACGGTCACGCCATCGACTTGCCGAAGGGCGCGACCCCGCTGGACTTCGCCTACCGCGTCCACACCGAAATCGGTCACAACTGCCGTGGCGCCAAGATCAACGGGCGCATCGTGCCGCTCAACTACAGCCTGCAAACTGGTGAACAGGTCGAGATCATCACCAGCAAGCACGGCACCCCGAGCCGCGACTGGTTGAACCCGAACCTGGGCTATGTCACCACGTCGCGGGCACGGGCGAAGATCGTTCACTGGTTCAAGTTGCAGGCTCGCGACCAGAACGTCGCGGCTGGTAAAACCCTGCTCGAGCGCGAACTCAATCGACTCGGTCTGCCGGCGGTGGATTTCGACAAGCTGGCCGACAAGGCCAACATGAAAACCGCCGAAGATATGTTCGCCGCCCTCGGCGCCGGGGATCTGCGCCTGGCGCAACTGGTCAACCTGGCGCAACAACTGGTCGAGCCGGAGCGTGGCAACGAACAGCTTGAACTAATACCGCGCAAGGCCACCGGCTACAAACCGGGCAAGCGCGGCGATATCCAGATCCAGGGCGTCGGCAACCTGATGACCCAGATGGCCGGTTGCTGCCAGCCGCTGCCGGGGGATGCCATCGTCGGTTACATCACCCAGGGCCGTGGCGTGAGCATTCACCGCCAGGACTGCGCCTCGGTGCTGCAACTGAGCGGGCGGGAGCCAGAGCGGATCATCCAGGTCAGCTGGGGCCCGGTGCCGGTGCTCACCTATCCGGTGGATATCGTCATTCGCGCCTACGACCGTTCCGGTTTGCTGCGTGACGTCTCGCAGGTGCTGCTCAATGAGCGGATCAACGTGCTGGCGGTCAACACCCGCTCGAACAAGGAGGACAACACCGCGTTGATGTCCCTGACCATCGAGATTCCGGGGCTGGATGCGTTGGGACGGTTGCTGGGGCGGATTTCCCAGTTGCCGAACATCATCGAAACCCGGCGTAACCGTACGCCGTGAAGACCGGTGCCGATCCAATGTGGGAGCGGGCTTGCTCGCGAAAGCGGTGTGTCAGTCGACAACTGTGTTGCCTGATACTCCCTCTTCGCGAGCAAGCCCGCTCCCACAGGGTCCAGTAGAGTTTGATAAATGTATTCACTTGAAGATTTATTGCACCTGATGAACCGTCTGCGCGACCCGCAGTACGGTTGCCCGTGGGATCTCAAGCAAACCTGGGCCACCATCGTCCCGCACACCCTTGAAGAAGCCTATGAAGTTGCCGATGCCATTGAGCGCGGTGACTTCGATCACGTGCAGGGTGAGCTCGGCGACTTGTTGTTCCAGGTGGTTTATTACAGCCAACTGGCCCGTGAAGAAGGGCGCTTCGAGTTCGCCGGCGTGGTCGATAACATCACCCGCAAGTTGATCCGTCGTCATCCCCATGTGTTCCCCACGGGCGATCTCTATGCACCGCTGGATGTCCCGCGCCTGAGTGAAGCGCAGGTCAAGCAGCGCTGGGAAGAGATCAAGGCCGAGGAGCGTGCGGAGAAATCCTCAGCTCCAGAGCAGCTGTCATTGCTCGATGACGTCCCCGCTGCATTGCCGGCGTTGTCACGTGCGGCGAAATTGCAAAAGCGCGCAGGGCAGGTCGGCTTCGACTGGCCGGACGCCTTGCCGGTGCTCGATAAAGTGCGTGAAGAGCTCGATGAAGTCCTCGAAGCCATGTCGGAAAATGATCCCGAGGCCGTGGCCGACGAGATCGGTGACCTGCTGTTTTCCGTGGTCAATCTGGCGCGGCATCTCAAGGTTGATCCGGAAACCGCACTGCGTGGCGCCAACGGCAAGTTTGAAAGACGCTTTCGTTTTATCGAACAGGCATTGCGCGACACCCGCCGTCCCATGGAAGATTGCACCCTCGAAGAGTTGGACGCCTTGTGGGGCGAAGCCAAACGTCAGGAAAAGAATTTGCCCAGCTGCGGTTGAGCAGTGGCCTAAGTGAGTAATAAGCACCATGAGCATTTCCCTTCGCGACCAGTTGCTCAAAGCAGGGCTGGTCAACCAGAAGCAGGCCAAGCAGGTCAGCAAAGACAAGCAGAAACAGCAACGCCTGGCCCACAAAGGCCAGATCGAGCTGGATGACTCCCAGCAACGCGCGGCACAGGAAGCCATGGCCGAGAAGGTCAAGCGCGACCAGGAGCTCAACCGCCAGCAGCAGGAAAAGGCCGAGGCCAAGGCCCGTGCCGCGCAGGTCAAGCAATTGATCGAAGTCTCGCGCCTGCCGAAATTGACGACCGAGGATTACTACAACTTCGTCGACGACAAGAAGGTCAAGCGCATCTGCGTCAACACCCTGATGCGCAACAAGCTCAGCAGCGGTTCGCTGGCCATCGTGCATCACGCTGGCGGCTACGAAGTGATTCCGCGCGAGGCGGCACTGAAGATTCAGGAGCGCGACCCGCAACGCATCGTGCAGTTGAATGTGCAGACCGAAGAAGTCAGCGTCGAGGATGATCCGTACGCGGCCTACAAGATCCCTGATGATCTGATGTGGTAGTCGCGTCTCTGGCATTACATGTTTGTTAGTACGTTGCTGGATTAATCAATTGAACCCGAAAGATCGCGCCGATACGATCTCTCGGGTTTTCTTTTGCCCGGAATATTCTCAGGGGAGAGAACTAATGGAATGAAGTTCAATGACGGCATGGGCGACGGTGAGTGCGAGGTGGTGAAACTTGAGGCGGGCCGGATCGTCGGTGTTGTTCCTTCGGTGGTGATCGACGACTCCCTTCATTTAGCGGTCATTCAGATTGCCTGAGCCGCGTGCTCCGATCGCAGCCTGCCCGTGGGGGGAGGGGCAGGCTGCACGGTGGTGGAGTCTGTCTTCAACGGCTTGCGAGCTCGCGATCACGCTCGAGCATTTCCAGTTCGGCCCTGTAGTGCTGCGCTTCGGTCTCGGAGTGGAACATCCCGACCAGCAGGTCTTGTTGATGCACGTCCCAGATCCGGATACCGGCGGCTACACCCTCGTGGGATTTATGTGAATCGTCGCGTTCAGTTACTTTTACTGTCATCTGCTAGCTCCAATCTCTGTTATCTGCAGCAAGGCGTGTGCAGGCCTCTGTTATAGGGGTTGGTAGCTTGCTAAGTAAACGACTGAATTTGGTACGGGTTTTTTGCAAAAACGGAAACAGTCCTGCAGCCCGCGGAATCCGCGACATTCAGTCTTCGGGCGTTTAGTTTCATGACAAACGTTTCATGTTGAGAGCACCGAAAATCCTGTTTAGAGCACAGGTATTGCCTCTGTCCCGGGCTTTTCTCAAGGCAAAAAAAACGCCCCGAACCAGTCGGGGCGTTTTCATGTGCGGCTCAGCAGCGGGGAATTACTTGCCTTCCCAGCGCTTCAGTACCAGCGTGGCGTTGGTGCCACCGAAACCGAAGCTGTTGCTCATCACGGTGTTGATGGTGGCGTTTTCGCGGGTCTTGGTCAGCACCGGCAGGTCGGCCACTTCAGGGTCCAGCTCGTCGATGTTGGCGGAGCCGGCAATGAAGTTGCCTTCCATCATCAGCATGCAGTAGATCGCTTCGTGAACGCC
Source organism: Pseudomonas sp. GM74 (assembly GCF_000282455.1). Classification (GTDB taxonomy): domain Bacteria; phylum Pseudomonadota; class Gammaproteobacteria; order Pseudomonadales; family Pseudomonadaceae; genus Aquipseudomonas. The sequence goes on along the minus strand of NZ_AKJG01000095.1, from coordinate 25,331 downwards.
GGCGGCGCCCAGGGAGTGACCCGACAGGCTCTTGGTGGAGCTGATGGCCGGAGCCTTGTCGCCGAACACTTCACGCACACCTTTCATTTCCGCGACGTCGCCGACCGGGGTCGAGGTGCCGTGAGTGTTCAGGTAGTCGATCGGAGTATCGACGGTGGAGAGCGCCTGCTGCATGCAGCGGATCGCGCCTTCGCCACTTGGGGCAACCATGTCGTAGCCGTCGGAGGTCGCGCCGTAGCCGACGATTTCCGCGTAGATCTTGGCGCCACGGGCCAGAGCGTGTTCCAGCTCTTCAACCACGACCATGCCGCCACCGCCGGCGATGACGAAACCGTCACGGTCAGCGTCGTAGGCACGGGAAGCTTTTTCCGGAGTGTCGTTGCGCTTGCTGGACAGGGCGCCCATGGCGTCGAACAGGAACGACTGGCTCCAGTGCTCTTCTTCACCGCCACCGGCGAAGACGATGTCCTGCTTGCCCATCTGGATCTGTTCCATGGCGGTACCGATGCAGTGAGCACTGGTAGCGCAGGCAGAAGCGATGGAGTAGTTCAGGCCCTTGATCTTGAACGGAGTGGCCAGGCATGCCGAAACGGTGCTGCTCATGGTCCGCGTTACGCGGTATGGGCCGACGCGCTTGACGCCTTTCTCGCGCAGGATGTCCAGCGCTTCCATCTGGTTCAGGGTCGATGCGCCACCGGAACCGGCGATCAGGCCGGTACGCGGGTTGGACACCTGCTCTTCGGTCAGGCCGGAGTCGGTGATGGCGTCTTTCATGGCCAGGTAGGCATAAGCTGCCGCGTGGCCGACGAAGCGATAGATCTTGCGATCGATCAGTTCTTCAAGGTTGAGGTCAATGGAGCCGGAAACCTGGCTACGCAGACCCATTTCGGCATATTCCGGATTGAACCGGATGCCAGGGCGGCTTGCACGCAGGTTAGCGGAGACGGTCTCTTTGTCATTGCCCAGGCAAGAAACGATGCCCAGACCAGTGATAACGACGCGGCGCATGCGGATAACCCTTAGAAGTTGTCAGTGGAGGTGAACACGCCGACCCGGAGGCCTTCGGCGGTGTAGATTTCGCGACCGTCGACAGTGACCGAACCGTCGGCGATGGCCAGGTTCAGCTTGCCCTTGAGGACGCGCTTGATATGAATGTTATAGGTGACTTTCTTGGCGGTCGGCAGGACCTGGCCGAAGAATTTCACTTCGCCCGAACCCAGCGCACGGCCACGGCCCGGCAGGCCTTGCCAGCCCAGGAAGAAGCCGACCAGTTGCCACATGGCGTCGAGGCCCAGGCAGCCCGGCATCACCGGATCGCCTTCGAAGTGGCAGGCGAAGAACCACAGGTCCGGATTGATATCCAGCTCGGCGACCAATTCACCTTTGCCGTACTTGCCACCTTCTTCGCTGATCAGGGTGATGCGATCAACCATCAGCATGTTCGGGGCGGGCAGTTGCGCGTTACCTGGGCCGAACAGCTCACCGCGACTGCAGCGCAGCAGGTCTTCCCGGGTAAAGGCGTTTTGTTTGGTCATGCGAGCTCCTCAATAGTCCCATGCGGCAGGTGGGGCAAATCTTCCCGGCCGATCGAAGCGTTCATGCCTCGAACCGGCAGCCTACTCATAGACTATTGCGTTGTGGTGAAAGTCACAGCACCAAGGACATGAATGTACACTTGTGCACTGAAATTATTATTCAAGCCCCTTTTCGGGCCTGTTCGGGTGACTAAGACTGCCGCACTTTCGCCTTTCACGCCAGTCGCAGATGGTCGAAAGGCCTGTACTACTGCACCCAACGGTGCAGAATTTGCTGCAGATCAGTCCGTTTGAACGGCTTGGCCAGGTAATCGTTCATCCCCGCCGACAGACAGGCTTCGCGGTCTCCCTGCAAGGCGTTGGCGGTCAGGGCGATGATCGGCAGGTCGGTGCAACCGGGCAGGTTGCGGATTTGTCGGGTGGCTTCATAGCCATCGATGATCGGCAAGCGGCAATCCATCAGGATCGCTTCGAAAATCAGGCTCTCGGCACTGCGAACCGCCTGCGCGCCGTCGGCGGCGACACTGACCTTGAAGCCCAGGCTGCGCAACATGGCTTCGATGACGGTCTGGTTGACCGGGTTGTCTTCGACCAACAGCACATTGCGCCCTTCGCCGTTGCTGTTGCGCGATTGCGCGCGAGGGGGTAACAACGGTTGTGTCTGCTGGTGCAGAGCCAGGGGGATTTCCAGGGTGAACACCGAACCGCGGCCTTCCTCGCTCTGCGCGCGCAAGGTGCCCCCCATGCGTTCGGCCAGGGTGCGGGCAATCGGCAGGCCCAGCCCCGTGCCGCCGTAGCGCCTTGAAATGGAACTGTCGGCCTGCTGGAAGGCGTTGAACATCAATTCCAGGCTTTGCGCCGGGATGCCGATGCCGCTGTCGCGCACGGTGCAGGTGAACCACAGCAGCTCGTGGTCCAGCGACTGCCACTGCGCCTCGATGGTGACGCGGCCCTTTTCGGTGAACTTCAGCGCGTTGCCGACCAGGTTGACCAGTATCTGCCGGATACGCGTCGGGTCGCCCTTTACCTGCAAGCCGCGCATGTCGTCGGGGATCATCAGTTGCAGGTCCAGACCGCGTTGCGCGGCGCTGTGCTGGAACGACTGGGCGCAACTGACGATCAGGTCGGCGAGGTTGAACGGGATGTGCTCGAGTTCCAGCTCCGAACGTTCGATCCGCGAGAAATCCAGGATGTCGTTGATGACCTTGAGCAAGTGCTCGGTGGATTCCGAGGCCAGCGCCGCGTACTCCACCTGCTCCTCGGTCATGTCGGTGGTTTCGAGCAACTGCAGCATGCCCAGTACGCCATTCATCGGCGTGCGCAGTTCATGGCTCATCATGGCGAGGAAATCGGATTTGGCGTTGTTGGCCTTTTCCGCTTCTTCGCGGGTCTGGATCAGCTGTGCCATGGCCTGATGCTGTTCGCGGCTGGCCTGGTCGAGACCACTGGCGAGGTTGTTGATGTGTTGCGACAGCGCCCCCAGTTCGGTGTCGTCGACAATCGGCAGCGGTGTCCTGTAGTCGCCGTCCTGGATTGCCTTGACCGCATTGCCGATATCGCGGATCGGTTGCGACAGGCTGCCCGCCAGGCGTCGGGCCACGAGGAAGGTAAACAGCAGGGCAAACAGCGCCAGGATGGCGGCCTTGAGCACGATTTCCTGTTGGCGTCGGCTGAAGGCGTCGTTGGACAGCCCGACGATCACCCGGCCCAGATAGTCCTCGACCGGGGCCGCGGTGGCGGTTTTGCTGCTCTGGAAAAAATCATTGTGCAACGCGATGCGCTGGAGCCGTATCGGAGCCTGGAACACCTCGAGCTGCTGCGCGCGATTGTGGTGTTCGTTCGGTTGTTCGACGTACACCAGAACCCGGTTGGCGCTGTCCTGGATTTCCAGAAAGCTCACGTTGGGCGTGGCCAGCGTCGCCTTGAGCAAGGTTTCGAGCACTTCGATGTTGCCCGAAATCACTCCGTACTCGGTGGCCGGGGCCAGTTGATTGGCGATCAACTGGCCGGTGTGGGTGATTTCCTGACGTAGATCCTGGATGCGCACGAACGTGAAGAAGCTGATCAGCAACAAGGTCAGCAGCAGTGCAGGGCCGAGGCTGATGAGTTGGGTACGGGTGTTGATGTCCCAGCGACGGCGCAAGCTCATGGACGGCGTTCTCCTTCGGCCAGCAGTGTGGCGACAGACGCTTCGTTTATCTGTTCGATGCCCAATGAACGCGCCACCTGCCGGTTGCTCGCGACCTTGAATCGATGGGGGTAGTGCGTGCGCGGCCAGGTGGCCGGTGGTCGGTCGAGCAATTCGTCGAGGACCGCCAGCCAGTCGCTCTGATCGCTATAGGTGCTGGCCAGGCTCCCGGCCTTGACGAATCCGGCGTTGGGGCCGATCAGCGCCACTTGCCGCGAGTAGCTGCTCAGCAGCAGGTTTTTTGCGGTTTGCGGGTTGTACAGGTCGGCATCGTCCAGGCCCAGCAACACGTCACTGTTATTAAGGAGGGCCTGTAATGGACGACTGTCGTGGATGTTGTCCCAGCGCTGGGTGACCACCTCAAGACCCAGGGGGAGGGCGGCCTGACGCAGCTCATTCAAGAGGAACTCACTGTGGGTGTCGTAGAGCACACCGATGCGTCTGGCCTGGGGCAACAAGGTGCGGGTCAAGCGCAACTGGCGGTCCAGTGGTGGATCGCTCCAAAGCAGGCAAAGGCGCGCAGGCAGCGAGTTGTTCAAGCGTTGCCGGGCTTGCAGGCGGCTGATGCGCAATACGAGTGTCGCCGGGCCCTGGGTGTTTTGCAGGCGCCAGTCGAGGCTGGGCAGGTCGAGCAGTATCAAGCGGATGTTTTCCGGCAGCTTGTCCGGTATTGGCATTTTGGCCAGCGTCTGGAAGCGTACGTTGTCGCTTGGCCGCAGCTCGCTCAGGGCCTGGGTAAACGCCCGCACAGCGGGGCTGTCTTCGGCCCCCGTGAGCAAAATGTCGGCCGCGTTACTCGCCAGGCTGCCCAGCAGGCCGCTTGTCAGCAGGCAGAGTATGGCCAGCAGCCGACCCAGGGGCGGCATTCTGCAGGCCGGACGATTCGGCATCTTAAAGCTCCAGCTCCGCGCTGAAATACATCACGTGGCGCTGGTCATGATTATTGTCGATGAAGGTGGTCGGCTGATTGTCCAGCCGTTGCTGGAGCACCCCGGCCAGTTCCAGGCTGGCCTTGCCCAGGGCGATACGTTTGGCGATGCGCGCATCGACCCGTTCGAAGCGGTAGCCGTTGAGGGCGTCATCGCCATAATAGAAAAGCGCACTGTTCCAGCCCCGACCCCAATCGCGCAACCATCCGGCCGAGCCACTGTTGCTTGCAGTCTGCCTGGCATCCAGCGGGTTGCTGGCGTCGGCATCGACGTAGGCGTAGGTCAGTCGCAGGCGATCGAGGCTGCCGACGCGCCAGTCAAGCTGGGTTTCGGCTCCCGAAAAACGTGCTTTGTTGGCGTTGCTGGCGATGTACTGATTGTTGCGCAGCGGTTCACTGATCATGCCGGTGATTTCGTCGTGGAACAGCTTCAAGTCGAGCGCCAGCCCCTGTTCGGGAAAATAGCCGTTGTAGCCCAGTTCCCGAGAGCGCATGTGCTCTTGGTCGAGGTCGCCTGGGCCACGGGTCTTGACGAAATAACGGGCGCTGGACTGGCCGAAGGCACCGGGCTTGAGATTGGTGACCTGATAACTCCAGTTGACGTTGTTCTCGAACATGTCCGGCGAACGGACGGCCTCGGAGTACACCGCACGCAAGCCGTGGCGCGGATTGATGAGGTAGTTGACCGCCATGCGAGGTGTCAGCGAACTGCCGATCAGCCGTGTGTCCTCGAACATGGCACCGCCTTGCAGCAGCCAGTGTTCGGTGGCACGCCACTCGAACTGGCCGAACGCCCGCCAGATCGTGTCATCGAGAGTGCCATTGAAATAGGTTTCGGAATCCGCCCGGTCGTAACGATAGTTTATCCCGCTGACCAGCCGCAGGTTATCGGCAAGGCTCAGAGTGTCCTGCAATTCGAGGTCGTAACGCGATTCCCGGGTGCTCTGGTCGATGTCGCCGCAAACGGTCTGGCTCGCGCCGTTGCGCCATTGATCGAGTACCTGGTTGGCCAGCGCCTGCTCGGCGGGTGTGCCGGCCGGCGCACCAGGGCCGAGGAAACGCGTGATATTGCGGGCCAGGCGCTCGGTGTAGTTCGGGTTCATTTGCCAGAGTTCGGTCAGTTGCGGGCTGAACGATATTTCAGCGTCGCAGGCGCGCCAGGTTTGCTGGCGATCCCAGTGTTGGGCCGAACCCTGGATATAAAGGCTGTGGTCGGGATCGATGTCCAGATTCCAGCGCAATGACCCGGCGTAATCCTTGGCGGTGACGTCGGAGTCGTTGCCCGCTCGGGTAATTCCCGGGAACACCGGCCGGTAGGTATAGGGCCGCTGGTTGGTGCCGTCCTTGGCATTCACTTGCCAATCGAGGCTTTGCCGTTCGTCGAGGCTCTGGCTGACTGCGAGGTTGAAGCGATCGAGGCGACGACTGTCATGGTAATCAGCGCCGGTTCGGTCGGTGTCGAAGCCGTCGTCTTGCTGGCCGGACAGGGACAGGCGCATGTCACCATCCTCCCAGCCCAGGCCCTGGCTGGCATAAAAATCGTTGATGCCGCGCTGGCCCCGGGTGATCTTCATGCGGGTACCGTGGCTGTCGGCCGGCCGCCGGGTAATGATGTTGACCACCGCCATCAGGGCGTTGGCGCCGTAGCTGACGGTATTGGGCCCGCGAAAGACTTCGATGCGCTCGATGTCTTCCATGGCCACCGGAATGTCGCTCCAGTCCACGGTGGCCAGGCCGGCGCGATACACCGAGCGCCCGTCTATCAGCACTTGCATGCGTCGTGCTTGCGTCGCGTTGGTGCCGTGGTAGTTCACCGCGGCCTGGTTGCCGCTGATGTTGCCGACCATCATCCCCGGCACCAGGCGCAGCAGTTCGCTGATGTCACGGGCACCGCTGGCGTGGATCAGGGCGCTGTCGATCACCGTCATGCTGCCCGGCACTGCCGCCGGCGACTGCTTCAGGCGCGTGGCCGTCAGCACTTGCGGCAGCGGTTCGCTGTCCAGGAACAAGTCGTCGGCCAGCACCGGCGAGCTGAAAATCAGCGCCAGTACCAGAGGCGAATGCGGTGAAGGAGCGCCCGGAGACACAACAGATCCCAGTCAGTGATTGTTGGCGCGCATGTTAACTGAGCCGAATGACTTTTCCATTCACGATGTCTGCATTTTCCTCGGTTTTATCGGTCTTCTTCCTACGGGTGCAGGTATTTGATGTCGGGGCTGGCCGCCGATGGGCTGCCCCGTATAATGCCGACATCGCCACTGGTATGGATTAACGGATTGCATATGACTGAACAGCGCCCGATTGCGGTCCTGGGAGGCGGAAGTTTTGGAACCGCCGTGGCTAATCTGTTGGCCGAGAACGGGCATCAGGTCCTTCAGTGGATGCGTGACCCCGAACAGGCCGAGGCCATTCGGGTCAATCGCGAGAACCCGCGTTACCTCAAAGGCATCAAGATTCTGCCCGGCGTCACACCGGTCACCGACCTGCAAGCCACCCTGGACGCCTGCGACCTGTGTTTCGTTGCATTGCCCTCCAGCGCGCTGCGTTCGGTGCTGGTGCCCCACGCCGAACGCTTGACCGGCAAAATGCTGGTGAGCCTGACCAAAGGCATCGAAGCCAACACGTTCAAGCTGATGAGCGAGATCCTCGAAGAGATAGCCCCGCAGGCGCGCATCGGCGTCCTGTCCGGGCCCAACCTGGCCCGTGAAATCGCCGAACATGCACTGACGGCCACTGTGGTGGCCAGTGAAGACGAAGAACTCTGCCAGCAGGTTCAGGCCGCGCTGCACGGGCGCACGTTTCGTGTGTACGCCAGCGCCGACCGTTTCGGCGTGGAACTGGGCGGGGCGTTGAAAAACGTCTACGCGATCATCGCCGGCATGGCGGTGGCGCTGGGCATGGGGGAAAATACCAAGAGCATGCTGATCACCCGGGCATTGGCGGAAATGACCCGCTTTGCGGTGAATCAGGGCGCGAACCCGATGACCTTCCTGGGGCTGGCGGGCGTGGGCGATCTGATCGTGACCTGTTCGTCGCCCAAGAGCCGCAACTATCAGGTCGGCTTTGCCCTCGGCCAGGGCCTGAGCCTGGACGAGGCGGTCACGCGCCTGGGTGAAGTCGCCGAAGGGGTCAACACCCTTAAAGTGCTCAAGGCCAAGGCCCAGGAGGTTGGCGTGTACATGCCGCTGGTCGCCGGGCTGCACGCGATCCTGTTCGAGGGCCGCACGCTGGAGCAGGTCATCGCTCTGTTAATGCGTGGCGAGCCGAAAACCGACGTCGATTTTATTTCCACCAGTGGTTTCAATTAATCACGCTTGCCAGAAAAGCAGGGAGTTGCGCATGAACGATCCAAAAGTAGAAGCCAAGTACGAATCCATCCTGCTGCGGGTGCTGTGGATGATCGTCTTCGTGCTGGTGTGGCAAGTGGCGCAGTTCATCCTCGGCGCCGTCGTGCTGGTGCAGTTGATCTATCGTTTGTTCTATGGCGCCCCAAGCGCCAGCCTGATGAACTTCGGCGACAGCCTGAGCCAGTTTCTGGCGCAGATCGGTCGTTTCGGCAGCTTTCACAGCGACCAGAAGCCTTGGCCGTTCGCCGACTGGCCGACGCCGCGTACACCGGAAGGTGAGGCGCCACATGTCGTGGCACCGGCACCGCATCCGGCCCGAGATGAGGAACCCAAGCTATGAAACTCTGGGTATTGCGTCATGGTGAAGCTGTATCACACGGCTCCCGTCCCCACGATTCGGAGCGGGAACTGACGGATAACGGTCGTAAGGAAGTATTGAAAATCGCCGCAGAGCTGGTGGGGCAGCCGCTGACCGGCATTTACGCCAGTCCGTACCTGCGAGCGCAGCAAACAGCGCAACTGGTACGGGAGGCATTGGGTTTCGAACCGGAAATCCGCACCGTCGAGTGGCTGACACCGGACACGGAGCCGGACAAGGTGGCCGAACAGATGGTCGCGGTAAGCAACGTGTTGCTGGTCAGTCACAACCCGCTGGTGGGGAATCTGGTGAGCTATCTGCAACATGGCGCCGGACATCCGCCGGAAAGGGTCAGCACTGCCGGTCTGGCGGAGCTCAAGGGTGATGAGCTGTTGGTCGGGTCAATGAAACTCGACAGCATCAAGCATCCATAACACCGCTTTTCTGTGGGAGCGTGGCTTGCCCGCGAAGGCATCGACTCGGTCATACCTGATAAACCGCGGAGCCTGCATCGCGGGCAAGCCACGCTCCCACAGGTACGTCATAACCCGAAAAGTTTTGTATGAAATAGTCAACCAAGCACTTGCTTGGTTGACTACGCTTGCTCCAGACAAAAAACAAAGGAGCGAGTCGCATGTCTGCTGCTTTTCGTTTGCCGCTGGACGTTTTCTACGAGCGTGAGGCCCGTCATCCCCGCCAGCGCTTTCTGGTCCAGCCTGTTGGCGGCGGCCAGGTCGAGAGCCTGACCTGGGCCGATGTCGGTCATCAGGCACGCTGTGCCGCCCACTGGCTGCGAGCGCGGGAACTGCCACAGGGCAGCCATATCGCCCTGATCTCGAAGAACTGTGCGCACTGGATCATTGCCGACCTGGCGATCTGGATGGCCGGGCATGTCTCGGTGCCGTTGTACCCAAACCTGACCGCCGAGACCGTTGCCCAGGTACTCGAACATTCGGAGGCGGCACTGGCATTCATCGGCAAGCTCGACGACTGGCCAGGCATGTCCCGTGGCGTCAGCCCCGACCTGCCCACCATCAGCCTGCCCCTGCATCCTCCCGGCGACTTTGATTTCAGTTGGGACGACCTGCAACGCAACTCGCCCATCCAGGACAATCCCAAACCTGACGCCGATCAACTGGCGACCATCATCTACACATCCGGCACCACGGGCATGCCCAAGGGCGTGATGCACAGCTTCAGCAATCTGGGGTTCGCCACCACACGGGGCACTGCGTTGTTCGGCCTCAACGAGTCGGACCGGCTGTTGTCCTATCTGCCGTTGTGCCACGTTGCCGAGCGGATGTTCGTCGAACTGGCGTCGATCTATACCGGCCAAACGGTGTTTTTCGCCGAGAGCCTCGATACTTTCCTAACCGACCTGAAGCGTGCGCGCCCGACCGCACTGTTTGGCGTGCCGCGCATCTGGACCAAATTCCAGATGGGCGTGTACAGCAAGATCCCGGCAAAACGTCTCGACTTCCTGCTCGGCCTGCCGATCATCGGCAAACGGGTCGGGCATAAAGTCCTCGCCGGGTTGGGGCTGGATGCGTTGCGTGTTGCTTTGTCGGGCGCGGCGCCGGTACCGCAGACCTTGCTTCAGTGGTACCGCAAACTGGGCCTGGATGTGCTGGAGGTCTACGGCATGACCGAGAGTTGCGGCTACTCCCACATCGGCATACCGGGCGAGCACAAACCGGGCTGGATCGGCAAGCCGTGTCCGGACGTCGAAGTGCGGATCGCCGAGACGGGGGAGGTCATGGTGCGCAGTGGTGCAACCATGATCGGGTATTACAAGGAACCGGAAAAAACCGCCGACACCATTACTGAGGACGGTTTCCTTCGTACCGGCGACAAGGGCGAGGAGGACGCCGAAGGCAATCTGCGCCTGACCGGGCGCCTGAAGGAAATCTTCAAGACCAGCAAAGGCAAGTACGTGGCCCCGGCACCGATTGAAAATCGCCTGGCCGTGCATTCGCGCATCGAGCAGGTCTGCGTGGTGGGCGATGGCTTGAGCGCACCGCTGGGATTGTGCGTGTTGTCGGCGGTCGGCCAGCAGGATGCCGGCGGGGCCGCGCGCGCCGGCCTGCATTCGAGCCTGGAAAAACTGCTGGAAGAGGTCAACGGCGCCCTCGACAAGCATGAACAACTGCGGCGCCTGGTGGTGGTCAAGGACAGTTGGGCCGTGGAAAACGGCTTCCTCACCCCGACCCTGAAGATCAAGCGCAACGTGATCGAAGCGGCCTACGGTGAGCGCTTTGAGGAATGGAGCGAGCGCAGCGAAGCGGTGCTGTGGCAGGATTGATCCACGAACAAGACCAACGAGGAACCTCTGCGATGAGCCTGTGGCGCACCATCCCGAACATTGAGCAGTTGAACGCAATCCAGAAAAACACCATTGGCGAGGTGCTGGACATCCGTTTCGAGGCCTTTGACGACGAGTCCCTGACCGCCAGCATGGTCGTCGATCACCGCACCCACCAGCCCTACGGCTTGCTGCATGGTGGTGCCTCGGTGGTGCTGGCCGAATCGGTCGGCTCGATGGCCAGTTACCTGTGCATCGATGCCAGCAAGTTCTATTGCGTGGGCCTGGAAATCAACGCCAACCATTTGCGCGGCCTGCGCAGTGGACGGGTGACGGCGGTGGCCAAGCCGATCCACATCGGCCGCACGACCCATGTCTGGGACATTCGCCTGACCAGCGATGAGGGCAAGGCCAGTTGTGTGTCGCGATTGACCATGGCAGTGGTGCCGTTGGGTGAGAATCCGCCGGCGCGTTGAGCTCAAGCCATCGCTTTGACCGGACTGTCATCATTCCTGTCAGTTACGGTCATTGCTCAAGGACGCGGTCTTGCGGACAATCAATGCCTGTTCTCGCTCATGGATTTGCAGGTATGTCGCAACAGATCTTTTTCGCCCACGCCAATGGTTTTCCTTCGGGGACCTACGGCAAGTTGTTTGCGGCGCTGGCACCCGAGTTTCAGGTGACGCATCTGGAGCAGCACGCCCACGACCCGCGTTACCCGGCGGACGACAACTGGTACAACCTGGTGGATGAGCTGATCCATCACCTGCAACAACAGGCCGAGCCCGTGTGGGGTGTCGGTCACTCCTTCGGTGGCGTGTTGCACCTGCATGCGGCGTTGCGCTGCCCTGAGCTGTATCGCGGGGTGGTGATGCTCGACTCGCCCGTGCTGACCCGCACCGACCAATGGGTCATACGGGCGGCCAAACGCTTTGGTTTCATCGACCGCTTGACCCCGGCCGGGCGTACCCTGGGCCGCCGTGAAGAATTCGCCGACCTGGAAAGTGCCCGCAAGTATTTCGCCGGCAAAACCCTGTTTCGCGGGTTCGACCCGGAATGTTTCGATGCCTACCTGCAACACGGTTTGCATCAAGTCGGCGACAAGTTGCGTCTGCGCTTCGACCCGGCCACGGAAATCAGCATCTATCGCGGCGTGCCGCACACAAGCCCAGGTAGCACCCGGCAGTTGCAAGTGCCGCTGGCGGTGGTTCGCGGGCACAACAGCCGCGTGGTGATGCGCCATCACGCCAGTTCGGTAGACCGCCTGCCCCTGGGTGAGTCGTTGACCATGCCTGGCGGCCACATGTTTCCGCTCGAACGTCCCCTTGATACCGCTGACATGCTCAAAGGCCTGTTCCATCGCTGGGGCGGCCGTCGACAGCAGGATTGCGCATGAACCACGTCGTCGAAGAGGTCCGCCTGAGCCTGCCGCACATTGAACTGGCGGCGCACCTGTTCGGCCCTGAAGACGGTCTGCCGGTGATTGCCCTGCATGGCTGGCTGGACAACGCCAACAGCTTTGCCCGTCTGGCGCCGAAGCTCAAAGGCTTGCGCATCATCGCGCTGGACATGGCCGGTCACGGTCATTCCGGGCATCGCCCGCCGGGCGCCGGCTACGCCATGTGGGACTATGCCCACGATGTGCTGCAAGTGGCCGAACAGCTTGGACTGCGCAAGTTTGCGCTGATGGGGCATTCGATGGGCGCCATTGCTTCGTTGATCATCGCCGGGTCGATGCCCGAGCGGATCACCCACCTGGCGTTGATCGACGGCATCATTCCTCCTACAGACAAAGGTGAAAACGCTGCCGAGCGCATGGGCATGGCCCTGCAGGCGCAACTGGACCTGCGGGAAAAGCGCAAGCCGGTCTATGACACCCTCGACCGAGCCATCGAAGCGCGTATGAAGGGCCTGGTGGCGGTCAGCCGCGAAGCCGCTGAACTGCTGGCGCAGCGTGGCTTGATGCCGGTGCCGGGTGGTTACACCTGGCGCACCGACAATCGCCTCACACTGCCATCGCCGCTGCGTCTTACCACCGAACAGGCCATGGCCTTTGTCCAGCGGATCAAGTGTCCTGCAACTCTGGTGGTCGCTGCCGACGGCATGCTCGCCAAACACCCGGAGTTGCTGGAGCGTCTACCCTTTAGCCGGGAACAGCTGCCAGGCGGCCACCATTTGCACCTCAATGACGAGTCCGGTGCCGATCTTGTCGCAGACTGTTTCAATCGGTTTTTCGCCATTCCTTGACTTGCGCCGGGCAACTGTCGAGGCTTGGCGGGTTGAAAAGGGAGACAACCATGATAGATCTCTACACCGCTGCGACCCCGAATGGCCACAAGGTCTCTATCGTGCTCGAGGAACTCGGCCTGCCCTACAGAGTGCATGCCTTGAGTTTCGACAAAAAGGAGCAGAAGTCCGCGGACTTCCTCAAGATCAACCCCAATGGCCGGATTCCGGCGATTGTCGACCGCGCCAACGGCGATTTCGCCGTGTTCGAATCCGGCGCCATCCTGATTTACCTCGCGCAACAGACCGGCAAACTGATGCCGAGCGACCCGAAGGGACGTTCGCTGGTATTGCAGTGGCTGATGTTCCAGATGGGCGGCATCGGCCCGATGCAGGGCCAGGCCAACGTGTTCTTCCGCTATTTTCCGGAAAAACTCCAGGGCGCCATCGACCGCTATCAGCATGAAACCCGTCGCCTCTACGAGGTGCTCGACACGCGGTTGCAAAGCGTGGAGTTCCTCGCCGGCGAGTACAGCATCGCCGACATCGCCACCTTTCCCTGGGTGCGCGGTTACGAGTGGTCGGGCGTCTCGGTGGAGGGCTTGACGGCGCTGCAACGCTGGATGGCAACCCTGGAGGCCCGTCCGGCGGTGCAGCGTGGTTTGCAGGTACCGAAACGCGCCGATGAAGCCAGTATTATCAAGGGCGCCCAGGCCATGCTGATCCGATGAGTCTATCCATGCGTTCATTCAGTTTGCTGGTGCTGTGCAGTTTCAGTTCCTTGTCGTTCGCCGCCGATGTCCCGGGCAGTCAGGACCTGCCGATAGTGCCGCGCATGGTCGACGCCCAGATTGTCGACTATCGCCCCGCTGCCGAACTGGAGCGGATCTACCCCTTGGGCTCGATCCGCAAGATCAGTGGCCAGTTACGTTTCGACGGCCAGGTCAGTGCCCGCGGCAACGTCACTTCGGTGACCTACGAGTTGCCACCGGAGCATTCATCCATCGAGGCGTTCACCGCTGCCCGCGAGGCTTTGCAAAAGCAGGATGCCGGGTTGCTCTTTTGGTGCCAGGCGCGCGATTGCGGCGAAAGCAGCCTCTGGGCCAATGAGGTCTTCGGCAACGCCAAGCTGTACGGTGCCGACGATCAACAAGCCTATTTGCTGCTGCGACTTGCCGCTCCACGGGACAACACGCTCGTCGCGCTGTACAGCATCACCCGCGGTAATCGCAAAGCCTACCTGCATGTCGAGCAGTTCGACGCATCGGCACCGCTAGGCGAGTTGCTGCCGACTTCCGCGACCTTGCTGCGTGAACTCAGGAGCACCGGCGAGCTCGATTTTCCCACGTTGAACAGCGCACCTGACGAGACTTGGTTGCGCCTGATTTCTCGCGGACTGAATCTGGACACCACCTTGCGGGTCAGTATTTCCGGAGCGAACGCCGAAGCCTGGCGTCAGGCACTGATTGCCCAGGGCGTGCGTGCCGCTCGGATGGAAAGCGGCAGTGCCGAAGGCTCTGGCCTGCACATCGAGCTATTGCGCTAGGCTGTACCGGGCGAGCGTGCACGCTGCGTTCGCCTACTCTTTTGCTGACTGATATTTTCGGGATTTTCGATGATCAATAACGATCGCCTGTTGGTGCAGATCCTGCTCGTCGTGCTGTTCGGCGCGAGCTTCTGGGTGATGGCGCCGTTCTGGTCGGCGATGTTCTGGGGCGCGGTCCTGGCATTCGCCAGTTGGCCACTGATGCGCCTGCTGACCCGTTGGCTCAACGGCCGCGAGTCTCTGGCGGCGGCATTGCTGACGCTGGGCTGGATGGTGCTGGTCGCGGCACCCCTGGTGTGGCTGGGTTTCAACCTCGCCGATCATGTGCGTGATGCCACCGCATTCATCAAGGATGCGCAGGTCGAGGGGCTGCCCGAAGCACCGGTCTGGCTGGGTTCGATTCCCCTGGTGGGCGAGCGGCTGGTCGGACTCTGGAACAGCATCGATGAGCAGGGCGCGGCGATGATGGTGTCGCTCAAGCCTTATCTGGGGCAGATGGGTAACTGGTTGCTGGCGCGCAGCGCGCAGATCGGCGGCGGTATTCTCGAACTGACCCTGAGCATCGTCTTCGTGTTCTTTTTCTATCGTGACGGACCGCGCCTGGCGGCGTTTGTACACACATTGCTGGAGCGGCTGATCGGTCAACGGGCCGGCTACTACATCGAACTGGTGGCGGGCACGGTACAGCGGGTGGTGAACGGCGTGATCGGCACCGCGGCGGCCCAGGCGATCCTGGCGCTGATCGGGTTCCTGATTGCCGGCGTACCGGGTGCGCTGGTGCTTGGCATCGTGACGTTCATGCTCAGCCTGATCCCGATGGGCCCGCCGCTGGTGTGGATTCCGGCGACCGCGTGGCTGGCCTGGAAAGGCGAGTACGGGATGGCCATATTCCTCGGTATCTGGGGCACATTCGTCATCAGCGGCGTCGACAACGTGCTCAAGCCGTATCTGATCAGCCGTGGCGGTAACCTGCCGCTGGTCATTGTGCTGCTTGGGGTGTTTGGCGGGTTGATTGCCTTTGGATTTATCGGCCTGTTCATCGGCCCGACATTGCTGGCGGTGGCCTACAGTCTGTTGATCGACTGGAGCAAGACTCAGGCGCGGGTCGAAGATCGCCGGCCCTGAGATTTGTATTTGCTTAGGGCCTATTCGTCGGAACGCCACCCGGAGCAAGCCCGCTCCCACACTGGTTTTGTGATCGAATCAGATCAATGTGGGAGCGGGCTTGCTCCGGGCGGCGTTCCGACGAAGCTTTTGACTCAGGTCGCCACGTTCAGGTGCTTGCCCACACTCGCCACGTTATCGAGCGAGTACTGCTTGCTCAGGTTGGCAATCATTTTTTGCAGCGCTTCATTTACGCTCCCTTGATCGGAAGAACGGGTGGTGTTCTGCTCGCGACCGGCCTGCAGGGCTGTTTTGAGTTCATCACTGCTGACGCCACCGCTGCTGTCGCTGTCCAGCGCCTTGAGTAGCGCGGCACTGGTGTCGGTGCTGGTCGACGAGTCGTTGTTGCTGGCCTGCAACGCGCTGCTCAGTTCGGTGGTGCTGACGCTGCCGTCACTGTCGGCATCGAGCTGGCTGAACAGTTCGTCGCTGGACACCTGTTGTGGCGGTGGCGGCGGTGGAGCCATCGCGGCCATTTCTTCGCCGCTCAGGTTGCCACTGCCATCGCTGTCGAGGTCGGCGAAATTCTTGCTCAGGCTGACCAGCAAACCGTCGTCGGATTTTTGTGACAGGGCACTGTCGAGTTCATCCTGATCGACGGAACCGTCGCTGTTGCTGTCGAGTTTGGCCAGCAGGTCCTTCTGGAATTGCTGGCTGCGGGTACTATTGGTTGTGCTGCTGGTGCTGGTGTAGTTCGAGTAATTACTGCTGATGCTACCGATCATCGGGCTCACTCCCTGGAAAGATAAACCGGTGGTGTACCGGCTTATGCAGACTCAAGGGGTGAGTTGTCGTGGGTATGTGGAGTTTGTACCGATTGCTAAACACATAGATCGCCAAGCCCCTGAGCCTGTGGGAGCGGGCTTGCTCGCGAAGGCAATCTGTCAGTTGATACATCAGTTGACCGATACACCGCTTTCGCGAGCAAGCCCGCTCCCGCAAGGGGCCGGTGTGGCTTTCAGGCGCGCGGCAGGCGTATCACCGCTGTCAGGCCACCGCCCGGGGTTTCTTCCAGTGTCAGCTGCCCGCCCATTCGTTGCGCGGCTTCCCGGGCAATGGTCATGCCCAGGCCTACGCCGCCGGAATTGCGATTGCGCGAGCCTTCAAGGCGAAAGAAGGGTTCGAACACCGCTTCACGTTGTTCCGGGGCGATGCCCGGGCCGTGGTCGATGACCCGAATCACCAACTGTTCACGATGGTCTTGCAGGGTAATCAGCGCCTGTCCGGCATAGCGCAAGGCGTTGTCCATCAGGTTGTTGATGCAGGAGCGCAAGGCCATCGGCTGCACCTGTAGGGGCGCGCAGTGGCCGCTGGCCTGGACGTTCGCGCCCTGGTCCTGGGCATTTTCGCTCAGGGATTCCACCAACGCCTGCACGTCCATCCACTGTGGGGCTTCGCTGGTGCGCTGTTCATGCAGATAGGTGAGGGTGGCGTCGAGCATGCTGATCATGTCGTCGAGGTCCTGGCGCATCTGGCCTTGCAGCTTGTCGTCGTCGATTTTCTCCAGCCGCAGCTTGAGCCGCGACAATGGCGTGCGCAGATCGTGGGACACCGCGCCGAGCATGCGCGAGCGCTGCTTGACTTGTTCCAGGATGCGGCGCTGCATTTTGTTGAACGTGTGCGCCGCTTGCCGCGCTTCCCGTGGTCCCGATTCATCCAGTGGCGGGCTGTCGAGGTCTTCGCTCAATCGCTCGGCCGCGTCGCTCAGGCGCTGGATCGGCCGGCTCAGCAGTTTGGCGCCGTACCAGGCGGCGATGATCAGTGTGACCAACTGAAACGTCAGGGGCACCAGGGGGCCGCCGAACCACGGCCGTGGTGGCCGTTTCTCGTGGTTTGGGTCCATTGGCGGGGGTGGCCCGTCCAGGCCTTCGGAAAACTCCGGTGGAGGCGGTGGTGGTGGTGGCGGGCCGTAATGGTGAAACCAGGCAAAGGCCAGCAGGTGCGCGAGGATAATCGCCAGCAACAGCACGCCAAACAGGCGGCCGAACAGCGTATCGAAGCGCCCGCGCATCAGCCGATGTCTCGGGCATCGAACAGGTAACCCTCGCCGCGAACGGTCTTGATCAACTGAGGAGCCTTGGGGTCGTCGCCGAGTTTCTGGCGCAGGCGCGACACCAGCAGGTCGATGCTGCGGTCAAAGGCTTCGATAGAACGACCGCGAGCGGCGTCCAGCAGTTGCTCACGGCTGAGCACGCGGCGCGGACGTTCGATAAACACCCAGAGCAGGCGGAATTCGGCGTTGGACAGCGGCACCACCAGGCCATCATCGGCGATCAGTTGCCGCAGCACGCTGTTCAAGCGCCAATTGTCGAAACGAATGTTCGCCCGCTGTTCGCTGCGGTCATCGCGCACCCGGCGCAGGATGGTCTGGATTCGCGCCACCAGCTCGCGGGGCTCGAACGGCTTGGCCATGTAGTCGTCGGCGCCCAGTTCGAGGCCGATGATCCGGTCGGTGGGTTCGCAACGGGCGGTGAGCATCAGGATCGGGATGTCCGACTCGGCGCGCAGCCAGCGGCACAGCGACAGACCGTCTTCACCGGGCAGCATCAGGTCGAGCACCACCACATCGAAATGCTCCGCCTGCATCGCCAGGCGCATCGCGGCGCCATCGGTGACGCCGCTGGCGTGGATGTTGAACCGGGCCAGGTAGTCGATCATCAATTCGCGGATCGGGACGTCATCGTCGACGATCAGGGCGCGAATGCTCCAGCGTTTGTCGTCACCGGGCGTTTTTTGGTCGTCGTTCACGGGTGCTTGGGCGTTGTGCATGCGTGCGTTCATCTGCCAGGTAGGCTGCCAACCACAAAGATAGGCTGCGAGGTTGTGGTTCCAGCATAGGCGTCCGGCCCTGAGGCGGGAAGTGCCGTTGCAGGGACATGTTGCGGTTGCCGAGGGTAGCGGGCCCGGGTGTTGCCGGCGTGTCGTGTGTGTATCGAACTCGACACAATGGCCTTGGGGGCTAGTCTTGCCTGAGCCGTTGCGACGATTTACCGATCATCGGGTCCCGCAGCGGCGCTGGTTCCGCTACAATGCGCGCCGATTTCGACTTGCCTGAGAGCCCACTCATGTCCGCCTGCCAGACTCCCATCATCGTCGCCCTGGATTTCCCTACCCGTGACGCCGCACTGAAGCTGGCCGATCAGTTGGACCCGAAGCTGTGCCGGGTCAAAGTCGGCAAGGAACTGTTCACCAGTTGCGCCTCGGAAATCGTCGGTACCCTGCGCGACAAGGGTTTCGAAGTGTTCCTGGACCTCAAGTTCCACGACATCCCGAACACCACCGCGATGGCCGTCAAGGCGGCTGCGGAAATGGGCGTGTGGATGGTCAACGTGCATTGCTCCGGTGGCCTGCGCATGATGGCTGCGTGCCGTGAAGTGCTGGATCAGCGAACCGGTCCCAAGCCGCTGCTGATCGGTGTGACCGTGTTGACCAGCATGGAGCGTGAAGACCTGGCGGGCATCGGCCTGGACATCGAGCCCCAGGAGCAGGTGCTGCGCCTGGCCGCCCTGGCGGAAAAAGCCGGGATGGACGGCCTGGTGTGCTCGGCCCTGGAAGCCCAGGCGCTGAAATCGGCGCACCCGTCGCTGCAACTGGTGACCCCGGGGATTCGTCCGGCGGGCAGCGCCCAGGACGATCAGCGTCGCATTCTGACCCCGCGTCAGGCGCTGGATGCCGGCTCCGACTATCTGGTGATCGGCCGTCCGATCAGCCAGGCGGCGGATCCAGCGAAGGCACTGGCTTCGGTCGTGGCTGAACTGGCCTGATCAGACAACGCAGAACCAAATGTGGGAGCGGCGGTGCGGCGATCCGACTTGCTCGCGAAGAGGGCGTGTCAGTCGACATCAATATCGACTGACCCACCGCTTTCGCGAGCAAGCCCGCTCCCACATTAGTTGTGGTTGCCTTAGATCTTCAGCACCAACTTCCCGAAATTCTCGCCGCTGAACAATTTCATCAGTGTCTCCGGGAAAGTCTCCAGTCCTTCGACGATGTCTTCCTTGCTCTTGAGCTGCCCCTTGGCCATCCAGCCGGCCATTTCCTGGGCGGCGCTGGCGTATTGGGCGGCGTAGTCCATCACCACAAAACCTTCCATGCGCGCGCGGTTGACCAGCAGTGACAGGTAGTTGGCCGGTCCCTTGACCGCCTCCTTGTTGTTGTACTGGCTGATGGCGCCGCAAATCACCACCCGCGCCTTCATGTTCAAACGGCTCAACACCGCGTCGAGAATGTCGCCACCCACGTTATCGAAATAAACGTCGACGCCTTTCGGGCACTCGCGCTTGAGGCCGGCGAGGACGTCTTCGCTCTTGTAGTCGATAGCGCCATCGAAACCCAGCTCATCGATCAGGAACTTGCACTTGTCGGCGCCGCCGGCAATGCCAACCACCCGGCAGCCTTTGATCTTGGCGATCTGCCCGGCAATGCTGCCCACGGCGCCCGCTGCGCCCGACAGCACCACGGTGTCACCGGCCTTCGGAGCGCCGACGTCGAGCAGGGCGAAGTACGCCGTCATCCCGGTCATGCCCAGCGCGGACAAGTAACGTGGCAGCGGCGCCAGTTTCGGATCGACCTTGTAGAAGCCTCGCGGCTCGCCGAGGAAGAAATCCTGCACGCCCAGGGCACCGTTGACGTAATCCCCGACCGCGAACCCCGGGTTGTTCGACGCAATGACTTTGCCCACGCCCAAGGCTCGCATGACTTCGCCGAGCCCGACCGGCGGGATGTAGGACTTGCCCTCGTTCATCCAGCCACGCATGGCCGGATCCAGGGACAGGTATTGGTTTTCGACCAGGATCTGACCCGCCGCCGGCTCGCCGACCGGTACTTCCTGGTAGGTGAATGTCTCACGGGTCGCCGCGCCAACCGGACGTTTGGCGAGCAGGAATTGGCGATTGGTCTGGGAGGTCATGGCAGGCGCTCAAGATGAATGAAGCTTTGTTGATAGCTGGTCAGCGCCGTTGCCGCAAGTTCGGCTGATGCGGCGAATGCAGGTTGATCCAGTGTAGTGATAGTTGGTACGGCAGTTCCATCACTGCAACTCATGGGCCCCCAACCGGAGCCTTGATAGTGCTGCCGTGTTCAAGACCTCCATGGCTAGACTGGTCCTACGCGATTCCCCGCATTCTTCTTTTCGAGGACATAACAATGAGCATGACGTTTTCCGGCCAGGTGGTCGTGGTAACAGGCGGGGCGGCCGGTATTGGCCGCGCGACTGCCCAGGCATTTGCCGCCGAGGGCCTTAAGGTAGTAGTGGCCGATATGGACACTGCGGGCGGCGAGGGCACGGTGGCGCTGATTCGTACGGCCGGTGGCGAAGCGACCTTCGTGCGCTGCAACGTTACCCTGGAAAGCGATGTAAAAAATCTGATGGAGGAGGTGATCAATACTTACGGTCGTCTCGACTATGCCTTCAACAATGCCGGCATCGAAATCGAGAAAGGCAAGTTGGCCGAAGGTACGCTCGACGAGTTCGACGCGATCATGGGCGTCAACGTCAAAGGTGTCTGGCTGTGCATGAA
The DNA here is from genome assembly GCF_000282455.1 of Pseudomonas sp. GM74. Taxonomy (GTDB): domain Bacteria; phylum Pseudomonadota; class Gammaproteobacteria; order Pseudomonadales; family Pseudomonadaceae; genus Aquipseudomonas. The sequence continues at coordinate 4,218 of NZ_AKJG01000095.1, read as the reverse complement.
ATATCAGTTGCCGCTGCTGCTGGCGCAAGGGGGCGGCGCGATTGTCAATACGGCGTCGGTGGCCGGCCTTGGGGCCGCGCCGAAAATGAGCATCTACGCAGCCTCTAAACACGCAGTGATCGGCCTGACCAAGTCGGCGGCCATTGAATACGCCAAGAAGAAGATCCGGGTCAACGCGGTGTGCCCGGCGGTGATCGACACGGATATGTTCCGCCGCGCCTATGAAGCCGACCCGAAAAAAGGCGAGTTCGCCAACGCCATGCATCCGGTCGGTCGCATCGGCAAGGTCGAAGAGATCGCCAGCGCGGTGCTCTACCTGTGCAGCGATGGCGCGGCGTTCACCACAGGGCACTCATTGGCTGTGGACGGTGGCGTCACCGCGTTTTAAAACGATGCACCGATGCCAGGTACACCGGGAACCTGTGGGAGCGGGCTTGCTCGCGATGAGGGAGTGTCAGCCGACATCGATGTCGCCTGACACGCCGCGATCGCGAGCAAGCCCGCTCCCACTTTTTTTGGGGTTCCGTCAAAGGGCCAGGCAATGTGTTTCAAATGATTAGATCCAATGGTTTTGGCGGCGTTGTCGCACATGTCCTCGAACGCTCCTGTGATTAACTGCTTCTCGCAAAATCAACAGGAGTTTGCTTGCTCATGGAATTGAGAATCGACCGACAGGCGCTGGTGCCCGTGGTACAGCAAATTGTTGACGCACTGACCCACTGGCTTCATTCCAGCGGGGTATCGCCCGGTACGCGACTGCCTTCGGTGCGACAGATCGCGCGGATCAATTTGCTCAGTCAGGTAAGCGTCGCCCAGGCCTGTGAACGCCTGGTGACGCAGGGGATGCTGGTGTCAGGTCATGGCGCCGGCTATGCGGTTGCCGACCCGGCATTGGCCACAGGCGCAAAGCACGAGCCTGTCTGGTTCGAGGGGGCTGAGCCCGAGATCGGGATCTGTTCGACTGAGTTGAGACTGGGCTATGGCGGGCTGCCTGAAAGCTGGCGCGAGACAGACGATCTGATTTACGCGATTCGGCAAGTCAGTCGTGCCGACACGGCCAGCCTGTTCAACTACAGCACGCCACTGGGTTTGTCGGCCTTGCGACAACAGATCCTCAAGCACCTCCGGCAGCTGGATATCCGGGCGCAGGACAACCGGATCATGACCACGGCGGGTGCCAGTCAGGGGCTTGACCTGATCGTGCGGACACTGTTCAAGGCCGGTGACTGTGTGGTCGTGGAGAGTCCTGGTTATCCGGTGCTGTTCGATCTGCTCAGGCTGCACGGCATCCACATGATCGAGGTACCGCGAACACCGCGCGGGCCGGACGTGGACGTGCTCGAATCGGTACTGGTCAAACACCGGCCTCAAGGGCTGCTGATCAATAGCTTCTATCACAACCCGACTGGCAGCAGCCTTGCACCGGTCGTGGCGCGCCGCGTGCTGCAGCTGGCCAGGACCTTTGGCGTGCAGGTGATCGAAGACGACGTTTATGCGGATTTGCACAGCGGTTCCGGTACGCGTCTGGCTGCACTGGACGACAACGTGATCTACGTGGGCAGCTTTTCCAAGACACTCAGCAGTTCCTTGCGGGTCGGATTCGTGGTGGCCGCTGCCGAAGTCATTACGCGTCTGGCCGAGGTCAAGATGATCAGTGGCATGGGTGCCTCGCGATTTTGCGAATCGGTGCTGGCGTGCCTGTTGGCTAACGGTGCCTACCGCAAACTGGTGCAGCGTCAGCGCCAACGCTTGAGCAGCGACCGGCTGGCGGTGTTGCAAATGCTCGAAGATGCCGAATGGGAGATTTTCGGCAAGCCGGCGGGAGGCTTGTTCATCTGGGCGCGATCACGAATGTCCGACTACGATCAGCTGCGGACCCAGGCCCGGCGCCTGGGTGTACTGCTGTCGTCAAAGACCGCCTTCAACCCCTCGGGGGAGGCCAGTGACTGGCAGCGTATCAACGTGACATATGCCTGTGATCCGCGTGCCCGGGCGTTCTTCAGGGCCACTGCCCGGGATCGACCTCAAGCGTTCTGAAAACGACGTTGGCGTAGCTTTTTGCCATTATTCCGGCGCCAGAGCCTTGTGTTGCCACTGGCCCGTTGCGAATCTGCGTCTACAGAATCTGGCAGGGGACTAAGAGCAATGAATTCGGCCGTGCAAGGACGTTTTGCCAACCTCGGTATGGCGAAAAAACTGGGTGTCGGGTTTGTCCTGGTGCTGTTGTTGACCGCATTGGTGGCGGGCATTGGCGTTTGGTCCCTGCAAACCATCAGCCAGCGCTTCGACGGGCTCAAGCAAATGTCATCGCTCAACAGCGGTTTGCTCAAGGTGCGGCTACTGGAGCAGGAGTACGCCTTGCACGACAATCCGAAAACCGTCGATGCCCTGCACGAGGGCGTTGATGGCCTGATCGCCCTGGCCGGCCAGCTCAAGGCCGCATCCGCGGCCAACGTGCCGGTGATGAATGATGTCGAACAGTCCCTGGGAGCCTATCGCAAGGCCTTCGACGAGTTTGTCTCGCTCACCCAGGCCAAGGACCTGGCCCTGGAAATGGCCAGTTGGTCGGTGTCCAGCGTGGCCAATAATCTTGATGTATTGCAGTCCGGGCTCGCCGATGACGGCACCTATACGCTGAAGGATTCCGAAGGCAAGGACGGTGCGCAATTCATCGAGCAGGCCAGCCAGGTCAGCCAGGTTTCACGCTTGATGCTGCAAGCCATGAATGAAGCCCGCGTGCGCCTGGATCAAAGCCGCAAAGGCGACGACAGCGCCGGGCAGGGCAAGATCGAACAGGCCAGCCAGGCACTGGCCCAGGCCGAGCAGCTCAAGACCACGGTCAAGGACGAGGGGTACCAGACCGTCCTCAATGAGGTGACAGGCCATATCGCCAGTTTCAGTGACAAGCTCGCCGAGTACACCGGCCTGCTGGAGCAGGAAAAAACCGTCTATCAACAATTGCACCAGCGCGCAGCCCAAGTGGTCGAGCGGGTGGATCAGGCTTATGTCGCGCAAGACCTGGCGATGCAGGCGGAACTGAAAAAGAACTCGCTGCTGATCATTGGCTCTTCCGCGTTGGCCTTGCTGGTTGGGCTGGTTGCCGCTTGGTTCATCACCCGGTTGATCGTGGCACCGCTGCGTAGCGTGATTCAGGTGGCGCAACAGATTGCCTCGGGGGATTTGAGTGCGACCATCGACGTGACCCGCCGTGACGAAATCGGTCAGTTGATGCAGGCAATGCAGCAAATGGGCGCGGGGCTCAGCCAAATAGTCAGCGGCTTGCAGTCGGGTATCGAGCAGTTGGCGACTTCCGCCCAATCGTTGTCGGCGGTGACTGAACAGACCAATCTCGAAGTCAGTACGCAAAAGGAGGAAACCGAACAGGTCGCCACCGCAATGAATCAGATGACGGCCACGGTGCATGATGTCGCGCGCAATGCAGAGGAGGCGGCCCAGGCCGCGCAAACGGCTGACGGCAAGGTTGAAAGTGGTCAGCAAGTGGTGCGCCAGAGCATGGCACGGATCGAGCAGTTGGCGGATTCGGCTACCTCGGCCAGTTCGAGCATCGAAAGCCTGAGCGCGGAAATCCAGAACATCGGCACGGTGTTGAGTGTGATCAAAAGCGTGGCGGAGCAGACCAACCTGCTGGCATTGAACGCGGCGATCGAGGCGGCCCGGGCCGGGGAGCAGGGCAGGGGCTTCGCGGTGGTGGCCGATGAAGTGCGTGCGTTGGCCAAGCGAACCCAGCAATCGACCGAGGAAATCGAACGCCTGGTCAGCGCCTTGCGCTCGGCGGCGCAGTCGTCGGTGCAGCAGATCCAGAGCAGTGGCGAACTGGTGAAGCTGGCGGTCAGCGATGCCTTGCAGACCGAGAGTGCGCTGGGAAGCATTGCGGCGGCGGTGTCGTTGATCCAGCAGATGAACCAGCAGATCGCCGCGGCGGCCGAGGAGCAGAGCTCGGTGGCCGAGGAGATCAATCGCAGTGTCACCAGCATTCGCGCCAGTGCCGATCAGTCATCGCTGGCGATGCAGGGCAATGCCGCGTCCAGTATTCAGCTGGCGCAACTGGGGGTTGAGCTGAAGGGGATGGTGGGGCATTTCAGGCTTTGAAGTGATTTTGTAGCAGCTGCCGAGCCCGCGAGGCTGCGTTCGGCTGCATAGCAGTCGTGAGTCCAGCTGACGCGGTCTGCCTGACGTACCGCGATTACTGGTTTTACG
>NZ_AKJG01000094.1 GCF_000282455.1 Pseudomonas sp. GM74 | reverse complement strand
GGCTCGGCAGCTGCTACAAAGGGTGTCGCGGCTGAAATTGCTTAACTGACTGGCATCAGGCACCTGGGCTCCATAACTTCGCGCAGGGACATGCGCTTGAACGCCTCGACCAGTGCGCGCCCCTCCTCAGGCGCACAAGTAACCGCCAATCGCATGGTCGCCTCCCCCAGGTGCCAGATCAAAAACGCCGACTCCTCGACCTGTTGTACGTCGCAGTCGGGATAGACGCGAAGCATTGCCTGGGCCAGCAGCGCTCCGGCAACCCGACTCTCCTCCAACTCCAGCTGCAACAACTGCTTGTCGGCCTGCATGCCGAACCAGATGTCACGCATCACCGGTGACGCCATCACAATCTCGTAATACAAATCGAGCAACTGCGAATAGGCAGCCTGCAAACCCCGGGCATCCTCGACGGCCGCCATTGCCTCTGCAATGCAACGGCGGCTCTCAGCGTTATAGCGCTCGGCCAGCGTGCGGATCACGGAACTCTTGTCGGGGAAGTACTGATAAAGGGAACCGATCGAGATCTCGGAGCGCTCGGCGATTTCACTCATCTTGAGTTGATCGCTGCCCTTGTCCGCAATCAATTGAGTCGCCATCGCCAGAATCCGCTCCTGACGATCGCGGCTGCGCTGTTGCGTGGGATTGCGTCGAACCGCTCCTGCAGGCTGTTCGAGGGGTTCAGAGGTTTGTTTGCGCACGAGTGAATTCCCGATCAAAAACGTGACATGTACTCACCTTAGCATCGCCACTCCCTACACCCAACAACAGATACCACACGTCGGGGAATTCGATGTGATGGGTTGACGGCAAAACATGAGCATCTATCATCTTTTAAACATGAGCATCACTCACATTACCCGATGGAGATGAACGCGATGAAAACTGTCCAACCAATCACGCTGGTCCTCGGCGCCACCGGCAAAACCGGACGGCGTATCACAGAGCGGCTCGAAGCCGCCGGCCTGCCCGTTCGCCGGGGTTCCCGCGACGCCAATCCACCCTTCGACTGGGAAGATCGATCGACCTGGGACGCCGTGATCGATGGCGTTCATTGCGTCTACATTTCCTTTCAACCTGATCTCGCCGTTCCAGGCGCCCTTGAGACCATCCAGGCGTTCACCGACCTGGCGGTGAAAAGCGGCGTCCGCAAACTGGTCTTGTTATCCGGGCGCGGCGAAGTGGAAGCGGAGCAGGCCGAACGCGTCGTACAAGACAGCGGGATTGACTGGACGATTCTGCGGGCCAGTTGGTTCTGCCAGAATTTCAGCGAGGCACACTTTCTCGAACCCCTTCTGCACGGTGAACTCGCACTCCCCGTCGGCCAGGTCGCCGAGCCCTTTGTCGATGCAGAAGACATTGCCGAGTGTGCCGTCGCGGCACTGACCCAACCCGGGCACACCGGCCAGCTCTATGAACTGACCGGTCCTCGGGCGTTGACCTTTGCTCAAGCCGTGACCGAGATTGCCCGCTCCACCGGTCGCAACATCGAATTCGTGGCCGTACCGCCGGATGCCTATCGACAGGCAATGGAACAGGACCAACTTCCCCCGGTATTGATCGATCTGGTGTTGTATCTCTTCACGACTGTGCTGGACGGCCGCAACACACCCGTGGCCGATGGCGTACAGCGGGCACTGGGACGCCCGGCGCGCGACTTCGGCGACTACGTACGGCGCACTGCCGCTACGGGCATCTGGGGCAATGGCAGTCCGACGTAAAGCAGTGGCGGGAACCTGCTTCGTCGACTAGGGTTTTTGGCGTGTCGAAGTGCGGCGCCTTTATTGGCAGGAGCCTGATTAAGGAGGAACCCATGTCACTCAATCGTAGTGCTGAACAAATCTACCGCCAGTGGTCGACCCCGATCCTGTTGGAACTCAAGGAGCGAGAACATCAGATGAACCCGTCAGACCGCCAGGCCCTGGAAAACGTACTGCTGGAAAGAAGGCTGATTGATACCGGCAACCCGGCCGGCAGCAATCGTCGCAAGGCAGACCCGGCGTCCTGAAAGCATCAGGCAATCACGATCAAGACAGAAATAATGGAACAGAAACAAACAAGGGCTTGCATCCGCTTTCGCTTGCAAGCCCTTGGTTTAGAGCATGCCCCCAATCGAACGCAAACACGTTTCAAACGTCTGAATCCCCCGCCGCCGTAAATCAATTTTTGATAATTATTAATTTCCACCGCCCCCCTCTATCGCCTTTAAATGTGGGCTAAACCACCACATGGAGGGATTCTAGGATGCTGATAAAAATCGAGAAAGCGAGCAAACCGGAAGGCTGGAATGTATGGATGAACGCGTGGTGCGTTGAATTTCGCAGCTACGCAGAAGCCCTGGCGTTCGTGAATAGATTGGAAGGCCGGATCAATGCACCTCACCCCTTGCCTACCAGCACCGCCAGACTTCTGTTGGAACTGGCTTAACCTCGCGACGCCATCACCGAGAAGCTATCCACGACGTCATATCCATATTTAATAATCTGTTTTTGATAATTATTGATTTCGCTCGTCCCTCTCCCTCGACTTTAAATATGCGTCGAGGGGGGGCGTTGGCCAAGGTGAGGTTTACAGGCGACACCTTTAACGGACGCTTCGAATACAGCCAGTCTGCATTTGAGGAGGTGTAGTGGTCTAATGAAACC
>NZ_AKJG01000093.1 GCF_000282455.1 Pseudomonas sp. GM74 | reverse complement strand
CTTGCCCGCGATGAGGCCATAACATTCAACATCTATGTTGACTGTTATGGCCTCATCGCGGGCAAGCCCGCTCCCACAGTTTTATTGCATTGGTCTTAAGACTGCTTCTCGAACTTCAAATCCCACACCCCATGCCCAAGACGTTCGCCACGGCGTTCGAACTTGGTGATCGGGCGCTCGGTCGGGCGCGGTACGCACTTGCCGTCTTCGGCCAGGTTGCGATAACCCGGGGCGACATTCATCACTTCCAGCATGTACTCGGCGTACGGTTCCCAGTCGGTGGCCATATGCAGAATGCCGCCGACCTTCAACTTGCTGCGCACCAGCTCAGCGAAAGACGCCTGAACGATACGGCGCTTGTGGTGACGGCTCTTGTGCCATGGGTCCGGAAAAAACAGCATCAGGCGATCGAGGCTGTTATCGGCCACGCAGCGGTTGAGCACTTCGATCGCATCGCAATCGTAGACCCGCAGGTTGGTCAAACCCTGCGTCAGCACACCATTGAGCAGCGCGCCGACACCCGGACGGTGAACCTCGACGCCGATGAAATCCTGATCCGGCGCAGCCGCTGCCATTTCCAGCAGCGAGTGGCCCATGCCGAAACCGATTTCCAGCGAGCGCGGTGCCGAGCGACCGAACACCTGGTCGAAATCCACCGGCGCGTCGGCCAGCGGCAGCACGAACAGCGGAGTGCCCTGCTCCAGGCCCTTTTGCTGGCCTTCGGTCATGCGCCCGGCGCGCATCACGAAACTCTTGATGCGGCGGTGTTGGCGCTCGTCGCCTTCTTCCGTCTGGATTGGCGTGTCGTTCGATTCAGTCATCAATGGCTCTTACTTGATCAGACCATCCAGCGGCGAAGAGGCGCTGGCATAGAGTTTTTTCGGCATGCGGCCGGCGAGGTAAGCCAGGCGGCCTGCGACGATCGCATGTTTCATGGCTTCAGCCATCATGACCGGCTGCTGGGCGTGGGCAATGGCCGAGTTCATCAGCACCGCGTCACAACCCAGTTCCATGGCAATGGTGGCGTCGGAAGCAGTACCGACACCGGCATCCACCAGCACCGGGATTTTGGCTTCTTCGAGGATGATCTGCAGGTTGTACGGATTGCAGATCCCCAGGCCGGAGCCGATCAAACCAGCGAGCGGCATCACCGCGATACAGCCGATTTCCGCCAACTGACGGGCGATGATCGGATCATCACTGGTGTAGACCATCACGTCGAAGCCTTCCTTGACCAGCGTTTCGGCGGCCTTGAGGGTTTCGATCACGTTGGGGAACAGGGTTTTCTGGTCGGCCAGCACTTCCAGCTTCACCAGGTTATGGCCATCGAGCAGCTCACGGGCCAGGCGGCAGGTGCGCACGGCTTCGATGGCGTCGTAGCAACCGGCGGTGTTCGGCAGGAAAGTGTAGCGATCCGGCGACAGCACATCGAGCAGGTTCGGCTCGCCCTCGATCTGGCCAAGGTTGGTGCGACGCACGGCGAAGGTGACGATCTCGGCACCCGAGGCTTCGATGGCCAGGCGGGTTTCTTCCATGTCACGGTACTTGCCGGTACCGACCAGCAAACGCGACTGGTAAGTACGACCGGCCAGGACGAAAGGCTTGTCGCTGCGAACGATGCTCATGGGAAATCCTCTGTAGGGGTGAGGTACTTGCAGAATTCTGTGGCCACTCGGCCGAGGCTGCTAGCCGCCGCCGATGGCATGCACCACTTCGACGTTGTCGCCGTCGTTCAACGCGGTGTCTGCATGCTGACTGCGCGGGACGATATCCAGATTGAGTTCGACCGCCACCCGGCGTCCGGTGAGGTCCAGACGGGTGATCAGGGCCGCAACGGTTTCACCGTCGGGCAGTTCAAAGGATTCGCCGTTCAACTGAATGCGCATGCCGGATGCCGCCATCATTTTTAGGGGCTGGCATTCTAGCCCGATCAGTCAGGCCGACCCAAGCCATTCGTCATGAAATGGACCGTTAAGTCAGCTCAGGCGCCAGGCGGCAAGTCCGAGGCAAAACCAGCCCACCAGGAAGGCCAGGCCACCGAACGGGGTGACGATGCCGAGCTTGCTGATGCCCGTCAGCGTCAATACATACAGGCTGCCGGAGAACAGCAGGATACCGATGGCAAACGACGCAGCGGCCCAGGTGGCGAGTCGTCCGGGAATTTGCGTGGCCAGTGCTGCAACACCGAGCAACGCCAGGGCGTGCACCAGTTGATAGGTGACGCCGGTGTGGAAGATCGTCAGGTACTCGGCGCTCAGACGACTCTTCAGGCCATGGGCGGCAAAAGCCCCGAGGCCGACACCGGTGAAGCCGAAAAAAGCGGCCAGCATCAGAAAGCCACGCAGCATGCAGAACTCCAGTCAGTTTCGATCCAAAGGGTCTGTATAATGGCCCGCTCAACGGGTTCGGCCAAGCCATCTCTATGCTGCGTATCTATTTCCGTCATTTCACCAAGGCCGCGCTCTGGTTCATGGGTGGCAGCGTATTGCTGGTGCTGATCTTTCGCGTAGTGCCGCCACCGGGGACGACGCTGATGGTCGAGCGCAAGATCGAATCCTGGTTTGACGGCGAACCCATCGACCTGCAACGGACCTGGAAACCCTGGGACGAGATCTCCGATGACCTGAAAGTCGCGGTGATTGCCGGCGAAGACCAGAAGTTCCCGGAGCACTGGGGCTTCGATATCGGCGCGATTCAGGCGGCGTTTGCCCATAACGAGCGCGGCGGTTCGATCCGTGGTGCCAGCACCCTGAGCCAGCAAGTCTCGAAAAACCTTTTCCTGTGGTCTGGCCGCAGCTGGCTGCGCAAAGGCCTGGAAGCCTGGTTCACCGGACTGATCGAAGTGTTCTGGCCCAAGCAGCGAATTCTTGAGGTGTACCTCAACAGTGTCGAGTGGGATGACGGCGTGTTTGGCGCCGAAGCGGCGGCCCGGCATCACTTTGGCGTGAGTGCCAGGAACCTCAGCCGTCAGCAATCGAGCTTGTTGGCCGCCGTACTGCCCAATCCTCGAGTGTGGAGTGCGAGCCATCCGACCGCCTACGTGGCGCGACGCGCGGGCTGGATTCGGAGGCAGATGAGCCAACTGGGTGGCGACAGTTATCTGGTCGGGCTGAACGATTCGCGCCGGGCGCCTTGGGCGCAATAACTGATCATAATTCTTCAGACCCTGAAAACCACTAATGAAATGGCTACCCCCT
>NZ_AKJG01000092.1 GCF_000282455.1 Pseudomonas sp. GM74 | reverse complement strand
AAGAACACGATCTCCTCGGATGTCGAAGGAATGGCCGGGTTACTCGTCTGCGGAATCAACAAGGTGCGCACCGAATCCGGGCCACCGGCAGCGAGCGAGCCGTCGGCACTGCTGAGCACGATCGTCGAACTGAAGCCTTGCACCAGATCCAGTGCATAGCGGCCATCGGCATAGGCGGTCAGCGTGTAGTCGACGGTGGTGTTCGCCGTTGCGGCGTTGTTGTCGAAATCACCGGTCAAGGTTCCCGCGAACTGGTACGCGCCATTGGCATCCGGTGATGGCGCCTGCTCGGTAAGCGTGCCGGTCCCGGTCGTGGTCGTGTTGTCGGGCCGGACGAGGGTGAACTGGTTATTGACCAACGAGATATCCAGACCGGCCGCACCCAGCCCGTCGGCTCCCGTCGCCATGTTCCAGAACCCGGATTGCGCCAGGACGCTACCGGTCCCGATCAGGTTGCCGAAACTGAGTGCCGGCCCGTCGTCCTTGAACACCAGGTTCTGCCCGATGTTCAGCGTTGCCTGGGCGCTGTCGCCGTCCCCGTCGGTCTTGATCGCCGTCAGCGTCACCAGATTGTCCGAGGTCAACGTCTTCGAATCATCAGGATTGGCTGGGTCGGAATGCACCACGGCGCGGAGCTGTCGAGGGTGACGCTGCCATCGGCAGCGACGCTGACGGTGAACACCAGCTGGTTGCCCGTGGCTGTGCGACCTTCCACTACGGTGCCATTGAGCGACAGATTCACCGCCTGGCCCGAGGCCGTGTCCATCAGTCCGGAGACCCCGGCCACCACACCCAGTGCATAGCTCAGCGTGCCGGCCCCATCGGCGCCAAACGCCGAGTTGAAGTTGGCGGCGAAGCTCTGGGTGGCGTTGGTCGCCAGTACCGTCTCGTCCACTGTCAGCGTCGGTTCCACGCCGGTGGTGGTAATGCTCGGTCCGTCGTCCTTGAACACCAGGTTCTGCCCGATGTTGAGGGTCGCCTGGGCGCTGTCGCCCTCCTTGTCGGTAATGCTTGCGGTCAGCGTCACCAGGTTGTCCGAAGCCAGGCTCGTCGAATCATCGGGATTGGTTGTATTGGAATGCACCACGGCGCGGAGCTGGTCAAGGGTGACGCTGCCATTGGCGGCGACGCTGACCGTAAATACCAACTGGTTGCCGAGGGCCGTGCGGCCTTCCACTACGGTGCCATTGAGCGACAGGTTCACCGCCTCGCCCGAGGCCGTGTCCGTCAGCCCGGAAGCCCCGGCCAC
>NZ_AKJG01000091.1 GCF_000282455.1 Pseudomonas sp. GM74 | reverse complement strand
AGCGAAGGAACCCCGAGCCTCAGCGAGGGGCCGTACGTAAGGGGCGAGACCTTTTGGTTACTTTTGGGGCGTTTGCCAAAAGTGACCCGCTGTAAGAGCGGAACCATAAGCCGCCGTTACCGCAGAAACGGATATGTACTCGACCACCCAAGAGCCTGGTCGGCCCGAAGGCCGCCACGGTCAACCGGTCAAACAGACTCTTTGCGAACGCGGAACCAGGCCGCATACAACGCAGGCAAAAACAGCAGCGTCAACGCCGTGGCCACAATCAACCCCCCCATGATCGCCACCGCCATCGGCCCGAAAAACACACTGCGCGACAACGGAATCATCGCCAACACTGCCGCCAGCGCCGTCAGCACAATCGGCCGGAACCGCCGCACCGTCGCCTCGATGATCGCCTGCCAAGGCTTCAACCCCGCAGCAATGTCCTGCTCGATCTGATCCACCAGAATCACCGAATTACGCATGATCATCCCGGACAACGCGATAGTCCCCAGCATGGCCACGAAACCGAACGGCTGGCGGAACACCAACAGAAACAGCGTCACCCCGATCAACCCCAGCGGCGCCGTCAGAAATACCATCGCCGTGCGCGAGAAACTTCGCAGTTGCAGCATCAGCAAGGTCAACACCACCACAATGAACAACGGCACGCCGGCCTTCACCGAGTTCTGTCCCCGCGCCGAGTCTTCCACCGTGCCACCGACATCCAGCAAGTAGCCATCCGGCAGTTCGGCGCGAATCGGATCGAGGGTCGGCATGATCTGCTGCACCAGCGTCGCCGGTTGTTCCTTGCCGTAGATGTCGGCGCGAACGGTCACGTTTGGCAGGCGGTTGCGGTGCCAGATGATGCCCTCCTCGAAGCCGTATTCCAGGGTCGCGATCTGCGACAGCGCGACACTGCGACCGTTATCGGTCGGTACTGCCAGGCTCGGCAGCAATGACAACTCGGTGCGCTCATGCACGGTGCCGCGCAACAGGATCTCGATCAACTCATTGTCTTCGCGGTACTGGCTGACGCTGGAACCGGTCAGGGAGCTTTGCAAGAACCTCGACAGGTTCGCCGTACTCACGCCCAGCGCCCGCGCGCGGTCCTGATCGATGTTCAGGTAGACGACTTTGCTCGGTTCCTCCCAGTCCAGGTGGACGTTGACCACATGGGGGTTCTGGCGAACCTTGGCCGCGACTTTGCGTGCCAGCGCCCGTACTTCCTCGATGTGCTCCCCGGTCACGCGGAACTGTACCGGGTAGCCAACCGGCGGACCGTTTTCCAGGCGCGTGACCCGCGAGCGCAGAGCCGGGAATTGCTCGTTGAGGGTCGAGATCAACCAGGTACGCAGGGTTTCCCGTTCTTCGATGGTTTTCGCCAGGACGACAAACTGGGCGAAGCTCGCCGCCGGCAGTTGCTGATCCAGCGGCAGGTAGAAACGCGGCGAACCGGTACCGACATAGGCCACGTAATTGTCGATCCCAGCCTTGTCCTTGAGCAGCGCTTCGAGGCGCTTGACCTCGTCGGCGGTGTTGCTCAGCGATGCGCCTTCGGCCAGTTTCAGATCGACCATCAACTCCAGGCGACCCGATGCTGGGAAGAACTGCTGCGGCACAAACTTGAACAGCACGATGGAGGCGATGAATAACATCACGGTCGCTGCGATCACGGTTTTGCGCCAGCGCACACACCATTCCACCAGACGCCGGACGCGCTGATAGAACGGCGTGCCATAGGGATCTGGCTGGCCGGCACCATGCTTGGCGGCGTGAATTTTCGCCAGGTCCGGCAGCAGTTTTTCACCGAGGTACGGCACGAACACCACCGCGGCCACCCAGGACGCCAACAGCGCGATGGTGACCACTTCGAAGATCGAACGGGTGTATTCGCCAGTGCCCGATTGCGCCGTGGCAATCGGCAGGAAGCCGGCCGCGGTGATCAACGTGCCGGTGAGCATCGGGAACGCGGTACTGGTCCAGGCATAACTCGCGGCTTTGACCCGGTCGAAGCCCTGCTCCATTTTGATCGCCATCATTTCCACGGCGATGATCGCATCATCCACCAGTAACCCCAGGGCCAGCACCAGCGCGCCGAGGGAGATCTTGTGCAGGCCGATGCCCAGGTAATACATGCACGCGAACGTCATCGCCAGCACCAGCGGAATCGCCAGGGCCACGACCATGCCGGTGCGCACGCCGAGGGAGAAGAAGCTCACCAGCAACACAATGGCCAGTGCCTCGACCAGCACTTGCACGAACTCGCCAACACCGGTTTTCACCGCCGCCGGCTGGTCGGAGACTTTGCGCAACTCCATGCCGGCCGGGAGGTTTTTCTGGATGCGGGCGAACTCGATTTCCAGCGCCTTGCCCAGTACCAGGATGTCACCGCCGTCCTTCATTGCCACCGCCAGGCCGATGGCGTCCTGCGCCATGAAACGCATGCGCGGCGCCGGTGGATCGTTGAAACCACGGCGCACGTCGGCCACATCGGAGATGCGGAAGGTGCGATCACCGACGCGGATCGGGAAGTTCTTGATCTCGTCTACCGTCTGAAAATTCCCCGTCACCCGTAGCTGCAATCGCTCGCTGCTGGTTTCGAAGAAACCCGCCGTGGACACCGCGTTCTGTTCTTCAAGGGCTTGCTGGACGGCCGCCAGCGGTAAGCCGAGGGTGGCGAGCTTGACGTTGGAGAGTTCGATCCAGATCTTCTCGTCCTGCAACCCCAGCAGTTCGACCTTGCCCACATCCTTGACCCGTTGCAGCTGGATCTGGATGCGGTCGGCGTAATCCTTGAGCACGGCGTAGTCAAAGCCGTCGCCAGTCAGGGCGTAGATATTGCCGAAGGTGGTGCCGAATTCATCGTTGAAGAACGGCCCCTGAATCCCCGGCGGCAGGGTATGGCGAATGTCGCTGATCTTCTTGCGCACCTGATACCAGAGTTCCGGGATCTCCACCGAGTGCATGGAGTCGCGCGCAATGAAGGTCACCTGGGATTCGCCGGGGCGAGAGAACGACACGATGCGCTCGTACTCGCCGGTTTCCATCAGCTTCTTTTCGATGCGTTCGGTGACCTGGCGCGAGACTTCTTCAGCGGTCGCCCCCGGCCAGTTGGTGCGAATCACCATGGCCTTGAAGGTGAACGGCGGGTCCTCGCTCTGGCCCAGCTTGGTATAGGAAAGTGCGCCGACGATGGCCAGCAACAGCATCAGGAACAGGACGATCTGGCGATTACGCAGCGCCCATTCGGAAACGTTGAAGCGCATCGGGGCTTACTCCTTGTCCGCCAGATTGACCACGCGATTGGAGCGATCCACCGGGCGCACCTGCTGCCCTTCGAGAAGCACATGGACACCGGCGGCCACTACCCAGTCGCTGGCGTTGAGCCCTTCAAGCACCGGTACGGTTTTCTCGCCGAAGGCACCGACCCGCACCGGAGTTTTCTTCAAGGTGTTGTTGGCGCTGACGACCCAGACATAGGTCACGCCGTTTTCCGCCGTCAGCGCAGACAGCGGAACGGAGAGTGGAACCACGTCGACGGCCTGCACGAACACTCGGGCGCTCTGGCCCAGCTCGACAGGCACAGTGCCGGCATTGAAGGCGATACGCGCCGCGAAGGTGCGCGACTTGGGATCGGCTGCAGGCGACAGCTCACGGATGCGCCCGGCCAGACGCTGGTCGGGCTGGGTCCAGAGTTCCACCGACACCGGCTCACCGACCTTGAAGCGGCCGAAGTTTTGCTCCGGCAGGCTGATCAAGACTTCACGCTCGCCATCGGTTGCCAGTGTGAACACTGTTTGCCCGGCAGCCACGACTTGCCCGACTTCCACCAGGCGCTTGGCCACAACACCGTCCTGCGGCGCACGCAACACGGCGTAGCTGGCCTGGTTATTGGAAACGTTGAATTCGGCTTTGATTTGCTTGAGGCGCGCCTCACCGGAGCGGTAGAGGTTTTCCGCGTTGTCGTATTGCGAGCGGCTGACCAGTTGGCGCTCCATCAGGGTCTTGTAGCGATCACGCTCGGAACGCACCAGGTTCAGATTGGCTTCGGCGGCGGCGACCTGGGCCCGGGTGGCCTCCAGTTGCAGGCGCACGTCCTGAGGGTCGAGCTCCGCCAAGGGTTGATCGGCCTTGACCCGCTGCCCCTCCTCGACCAGTCGTCGGCTGACTTTGCCGCCGATACGGAATGCCAGGTCCGGCTCATACCGCGCGCGAACTTCACCGGGATAGCTTTCCATGGCCTGCGCCGAAGGCTCTGGCTGGACCACCATGGCCGGGCGCACACTGACCTGCGGCGCCTCTTCGTGACCGCACGCAGACAATAAAAAAGCCAGGGTGACTGGCAACGCGAGGGGCAAGGCATAGCGGAACATGGTGAAGGACCTTTCGCTAATGGTGCTTTGAATAATTATACTGAGCAGTATGTTATTAATAGCAAACTCACCAGTCCAGTAATAAAAACGAATATGCCAAACAATCTTTCAGCACCCAATGGCCCAGGCAGACCCAAGGACCTGGCCAAACGCCAGGCGATTCTCGATGCGGCCAAAGCGCTGTTTCTGAGTAAGGGTTATGCCAATACCAGCATGGATGCCGTCGCGGCCGAGGCCGGTGTGTCGAAGCTGACGGTCTATAGCCACTTCAATGACAAGGAGACGCTGTTCTCCGCCGCCGTGATGGCCAAGTGCGAGGAGCAGTTGCCACCGCTGTTCTTCGAATTGCCGGAAGGTGTGGCAGTGGAAACCGTGCTGCTGAACATCGCGCGCGGCTTTCATCAGCTGATCAACAGTGATGAATCCGTGAACCTGCACCGCTTGATGATGACCCTGGGCAGCCAGGATCCTAAGCTGTCGCAGATATTCTTCGAGGCCGGGCCCCAGCGCATGCTGCATGGCATGGAGCGCCTGCTGATCAAGATCGATGAAAGTGGCGTGTTGCGCATCGACAAGCCGCACAACGCGGCCGAGCATTTCTTCTGCCTGATCAAGGGCGCCGGGAATTTCCGTTTGCTGTATGGCTGCGGCGAGCCGCCGGTTGGTGAGGAGGCGGAGAGCCATGTGCGGGAAGTGGTGGGGTTGTTTATGCGGGCTTATCGGCCTGAGTGAGCCTGACAGTATTGCGTTGACTGTACCGACGCCTTCGCGGGCAAGCCCGCTCCCACAGGGTCCGAGGTGTACTCGAATTTTGAACCCGGCACAAAACCTGTGGGTGCGTGGCTTGCCCGCGATGAAGGCGACTCGGTCTTAAGGCTTGAGCGCCTTCTTCGGGTAGATGTCATACCGACTGGACTTACCATCGAGCGCATGGCTCGGCTTCGGCCCGTCGATGCACGGCGCCTTGCGCGGGCGCTTGACCACCACCCGGTGGCTGGCCAGGGCCAACGCGGCCTCGAGCAGTGCCGGCGCATCCGGGTCATCGCCCACCAGCGGCCGGAACAGGCGCATTTCCTTCTTCACCAGCGCGGTTTTCTCGCGGTGCGGGAACATCGGGTCAAGGTAAATCACCTGGGGCGGCTCGCCCACCCAGTTGCGCATGACCTCGATCGAATTGCCTTTGAGCAAGCGCATCCGCGCCACGATTGGCGCCACGTCGAAATCTTCCGCGCCACGGGCCAGGCCGTCTTCCAGCAAGGCGCCGATCAGCGGCTGACGCTCGATCAGGCTCATCTCGCAACCGAGGCTGGCCAGCACGAACGCGTCCTTGCCCAGCCCCGCCGTGGCATCCAGCACCCTCGGGCGCACGCCTTGGGCGACGCCAACGGCCTTGGCGATCATCTGTCCGCTGCCACCGCCGTACTGCCGGCGATGGGCCGCACCGCCTTCGACGAAGTCCACCCGCACCGGGCCCGGCGCATCCGGCCCCAGTTGTTGCAGCTGCAAACCCTGGTCGCCCACCTGCAACGCAAACTCGCCATCAGCCACTTGCAGCGGCAAGCCCAGACGCTCGGCCCATTGCTCGGCCTGTGGCTCGAAAGCCGCATCGAGGGCCTGGACATGGATGCGGCAGGCCGCAGGTTGATCAATCATCGGAAAACACGCTCAAAAAATTAATGATCGGCAAAAACTGCCGATAACAAAACTATCGAGCATTTTGCCAGAGCTGAGCGTCGACCGAGAGAAATGTCAGACATTCAACCCACAATCACAGGTTTTATCTCGCCCTACGGCGACTACAACCTGCGAAACACCCAGGCACTGAGCGGCGTCAGCCACATCTGGCAGGATTTCTTTGCCCGAGCGCTGGCCGAGCAGTCGGGTGAAGTGCTGCCGCAATCGCTGAACTTTCCACCGGTCGACCTGGAAAGTCCTGTTGAACCCACGGTCGGCAGCGACCTGTTGGCCCACATCGTGTCCCAGCGTGAATGCGACGTGAAGGACAACGAAATCCGCCCGCCCGAGCCGCTGTTCCTGCCGATTGCCGAATTCGAAATGGACCTGGCGGACAAGCCGTTCCCTCCATTCCCGGCGGACGAAATCGTCGCCCAGCAAAAACAGCAGGACTTCGAAAGCGGCTGGGTTCGCCCGATCGTATTGAACGCCGGTCAGCCGGTGCCAGAAGCCAGCCCAGCCCCACAACCGCGTCCCCTGCACCTGCCCATCGCCGAGTTCGAACTCGATCTGCTCGACAAGCCATTCCCGCCGTTCTCGCCAGAAGAACGGGTGGAGCAGCAAAAACAACTCGATTACGACAATGGCTGGGCGCGCCCGATCATCCTGCAGAACCTGCGTATCGCCGCCTGATCCTCAGCCGCGCCCTCTTCCTCAGCCTTTGAAAAACTGATTGGCCTTCTGGTACGGCATCGACCGGGACGTGAAACCGAACGTGCCTGACGTCTGGATTTCTTCGGCGGCGCGCAAGAATTCGCCATAGGCCGCCAATGCCAGCGCCGAGCCCACACTGATACGTTTGACGCCCATCTCACCCAACTGTGCGACCGTCAGCTTCAATCCGCCCGACATCAACACATTCACCGGTTTTGGCGCCACGGCGCGCACCACCGCCAGCACATCCTCGGCGCTGCGCAGGCCCGGTGCGTAGAGCACATCGGCACCGGCCTCGGCGAATGCCTGCAAGCGGCGGATGGTGTCGGCCAGATCGGGATTGCCGTGCAGGAAATTTTCCGCCCGGGCAGTCAACGTAAAGTCGAACGGCAGACTGCGAGCGGCCGCCACAGCGGCTTCGATGCGCGCCACGGCGTGTTCGAAACAATAGATCGGGCCTTCTTCGCGGCCAGTGGCATCTTCGATCGAACCACCGACGGCGCCGACCTCTGCGGCGCGCAAGATACTTTTGGCGCAGTCGGCCGGGTTGTCGGCAAAACCGTTTTCCAGGTCGACGGCAACCGGCAGGTTGGTGACGGCGACAATCGCCTGAACGTTCATCAGGGTATCGTCGAGGGTCAATCCGCCATCGGCACGGCCCTGGGAAAAGGCATAACCGGCGCTGGTGGTCGCCAGCGCCTCGAAGCCGAGGCTGGCGAGCATTTTCGCTGAACCGGCATCCCACGGATTGGGAATCACAAAAGCCCCGGGGCGTTCGTGAAGGGCTTTGAACGCCTGGGCTCGAAAGGTTTGCGCATCCATTGGGCAGGCTCCTGAAGAGGGGAAAGAATCCGCCTCAGAGCAGGCCAAGTTGCTCGGCGACGGGCTCTCTGTATAGCTCAGGCAGCGCCGGCAAGCCAGGCAAACGCAGCATCAGCCGGGCGTGAAAACGCTGCGCCAGTTTCGCGGCCAGCAGGTTGTCGGCCGTGTGCAGGAAAATGTACGGCGTGCGGCCTTCTTCGATCCATAGCGCGATTTTCTCGACCCATGGTTCCAGGAACGCATCGTTGGCCTCAAGCCCTGGATGGCCGATAAAACGCACCTGCGGAAATTGCGTAAATGCCGCAGGGCGCGGTGGCACCCGGGGTTTCTTCGATTGGGCGTGGAGCACTGAGGACTCGGTCGAGGTGCAACTGAACAGCGCACGGGGATCGAGACAGATGCGTTCGACACCGCGATCCAGCAGCAGGCGGTTGAGCATTCGCTCGCTGTCACCCTTGGCGAAAAACTCGTCATGCCGCACTTCCACGGCCAGCGGTCGCTGCAGGGCATCGATAAATCCGGCCAGCTCAGGCAAACGTTGGGGCGTGAAGCTTTTCGACAGCTGCAACCACAATGGCGACACCCGCTCACCCAGAGGGCTGAGCAATTGCAGGAAGGTTTCTGCGGCGCTCAGTTGCTCGCGCAGATCGCCACCGTGGCTGATCTCGCCGGGAAACTTGGCGGTGAAGCGAAAGTGCTCGGGCATGGTCTCGGCCCAACGCTGCACGGTGCTGGCGGCCGGGCTCGCGTAAAAGGTCGTGTTGCCTTCCACGGCATTGAAAACCCGGGAATAGAGATCAAGAAAATCGGCGGGTTTGGCGTGCGGCGGATACAGGTAATCGCGCCAGGCGTTTTCGCTCCAGGACGGGCATCCGAGGTAGTACGGCAGCAGCATCAGATGTACAGGTCGAGACCCAGCACATCCGCTTCCCAATCGACGAAACCGGCGGTGCTCAGGTAGCTGGCCAGGGCTGTCGCCACGCTTTTGCTCATGGCACGGTGGTAAATCAGGTCTTGCTGACGGGCGGGAAGATTGCTCAGTTTTTGCGCAGAGGCTTTGGCGGCGCGGGCAGCCAGTTGCTCTTCAGTCGGGAATTCCAGCTCGCCTTCGATATCAATGGCGTCGTCTTCCACCACACGGCCTTTGCGAGGTTTGCGCTTGATGGGGTAGGACTGAGAGGAAACGCCGTCGATACGCATACGTGCATACTCGGAATCAGTGATGGCAGTTTAGTGGCGCAAAACCCACTTCGCAAACCGCGAGTGATAACTAGAACACATAAAAGGCAAAAGGTTTAAAAGCTGAGGTTAGAAACTGATGATTGGCTGCGTCCGATAGATCGCCATCGCGGGCAAGCCCGCTCCCACAGGGTTAACGCAAATCCTGTGGGAGCGGGCTTGCCCGCGATTGGACCAACTCGGTCCTGGAAACTACCGCGCCTTCGGTGTCGCCACCTTGTCACGCAGATAAACCGGCTGCGCCTCATCGGCCACGATCCCCTCGCCGCGCTCCCAGGCAAACCGCGCCAAAGTCAGCAAGTCTTGCGCATGGGGCAACATGCCCGCGTCCTGCCCGCTCAGGTTGACGGCGATACGCTCGCCATAGCCCCAACCGGTGCCTGCACCGAACCACTCGCCGTCGGCATCGGCCGGCAATGCCGCGGACTCCGGTGGCAGTACCGCTTCAGCACCCACCAGGCGCATCTCTCCGGCCGTTTCGCGGTAGCAACCCCAATACACTTCATCCATGCGCGCATCGATGGCGGCGGCGACCTGAGTGGCGCCGTATTCCCGCAGCGCGCGTTGCGCCAGCACCGCCAGGTTCGACACCGGCAACACCGGGCGATCCAGGGCAAACGCCAGACCTTGCACCACGCCGATGGCAATGCGCACGCCGGTGAAGGCGCCCGGGCCACGGCCGAACGCGATGGCGTCGACCGCTTGCAGCGTGGTGCCCGCATCAGCCAGCAATTGCTTGATCATCGGCAACAGCTTCTGCGCGTGCAGGCGCGGGATCACCTCGTAATGGCTCGTGACCTTGCCGTCATGCAGCAAGGCAACGGAGCAAGCTTCAGTCGCGGTGTCCAGGGCCAGCAAGGTGCTCATCGATGTATCCACAAGAGAGATCAGAAAAAAGTGCGTCAGTATAAACAACTACGGCCCGCAAGCGGGCCGTGGATGATGCAGCGGGTCAGACTTTTCAGCTCAGGGCTGCAAGCACCTTGGCGGTGATCGCTTCAACCGAACCGACGCCTTCGATGTGGCTGTACTTCGGCTTGCCATTGGCAGCCGACAGCGTCTGGTAGAACTCCACCAGCGGCTTGGTCTGCGAGTGGTAGACCGACAGGCGATGACGCACGGTTTCTTCGGTGTCGTCCTTGCGCTGTACCAGTTCTTCACCGGTGACGTCGTCTGTGCCAGCCACTTTCGGCGGGTTGTAGACGATGTGGTAAACGCGGCCGCTGGCCTCGTGAACACGGCGACCGGCGATACGCTGGACGATTTCTTCGTCTTCAACGGCGATTTCAACCACGGCATCCAGTTCGACGCCTGCAGTCACCAGGGCTTCAGCCTGGGGAATGGTGCGCGGGAAGCCGTCGAACAGGAAACCGTTGGCGCAGTCGGACTGGGCGATGCGGTCCTTGACCAGTGCGATGATCAGGTCATCGGACACCAGGCCACCGGCATCCATGATGCTCTTGGCCTTGATGCCCAGCTCGGTGCCGGCCTTGACCGCTGCACGCAACATGTCGCCGGTGGAGATTTGCGGAATGCCGAATTTTTCGGTGATGAACTTAGCCTGAGTACCTTTACCGGCCCCGGGAGCTCCCAGCAGAATGACGCGCATCGATGTGCTCCTCAATTTTTTATATGGATAACGTCAGATTCGCCTCGTGGGGCCAATCTCAAAAATAGGGTCGTGACCGCCCAAACGGTCAAAGGCTGATCAAGATACACAGCAGGCTGCGCCCACACAAGACGCCAAAAGTCGGAGAAACCGCTGCCTCTTGCGACCATTGCGCGCAGTTTCCCAAGTCGCAACCCCATCACTAACTGTCGCCTGACAGCACTTTTACCCCCGGCATACAGCGGCATCCGGCTCACCTGCCGGATGCCTGACCCCACGGCAAAAACCTTAGCCGGTGTTACGCAAACCGGCGGCAATCCCCGCCACAGACACCAGCAAGGCCTGTTCTACCGGGCTGCCCTGCGCAACGTCCTGCACTCTTGAACGGGCCAGCAACTCGGCCTGCAATAGATGAAGCGGGTCGAGGTAGGTGTTGCGCAAGCGGATGAACTCAAGGGTCGCGGGGCTATGTGCCAGCAGCTGCGACTGCCCGGTCAGGCCGAGAACGATGGTGCACGCCTGCGACAATAGGTCGCGTAAGTGCGCACCCAATGGCAACAGATTCGGCTCCACCAGACGCTCATCGTAGGACTGTGCAATGTCTGCATCGGCCTTGGCCAGGACCATTTCCAGCATGTCGATGCGGGTGCGGAAGAACGGCCACTGCTCGCGCATCTGCCCCAGCAGTTCGCCTTCGCCACGCTCCAGCGCCTTGCTCAGGGCCGCTTCCCAACCCAGCCAGGCCGGCAGCATCAGGCGCGTCTGGGTCCAGCCGAAGATCCATGGAATCGCCCGCAGGCTTTCGATCCCCCCGGCCCGGCGCTTGGCCGGACGACTGCCCAGCGGCAATCGACCGAGTTCCTGCTCCGGTGTGGACTGGCGGAAATACTCTACAAACTGCGGATTCTCCCGCACCACGGCGCGGTAGGCGCTGACACCGTCCGCGGCCAGCTCGTCCATCAAATGGCGCCATTCGGGCGTAGGTGGCGGCGGAGGTAGCAAGGTCGCCTCCAGCACAGCGGCCAGGTACAGATTGAGGTTTTGCTCGGCGATGTCCGGCAGGCCGAACTTGAAGCGAATCATTTCGCCCTGTTCGGTGGTGCGAAAACGCCCCGCCACCGAACCCGGCGGCTGCGACAGGATCGCCGCGTGGGCCGGGCCGCCGCCACGCCCCACCGTGCCGCCGCGACCGTGGAACAACAGCAGCTCGACCTGTTGCTCGCGGCAGATATCCACCAGTCGCTCCTGCGCCCGGTACTGCGCCCAGGCCGCCGCGGTGGTGCCGGCGTCCTTGGCCGAGTCGGAGTAGCCGATCATCACTTCCTGCGGCCCTTGCAGGCGCGCGCGATAGCCCGGCAACAGCAGCAGCTTCTCGATCACCGGCCCCGCGTTGTCGAGGTCGGCCAGAGTTTCGAACAGCGGCACCACACGCATCGGCCGCAACACGCCGGATTCCTTGAGCAGCAATTGCACAGCAAGTACATCGGAAGCCGCGCCGGCCATGGAAATCACATAGGAACCGAGGGATGCCCCTGGCGCAGCGGCGATTTCCCGGCAGGTCGCCAGCACTTCGGCAGTGTCGGCGGAGGGTTTGAAGTACGTCGGCAACAAGGGCCGACGATTGCTCAATTCGCGCATCAGGAAGGCGATGCGTTCTTCCTCGCTCCAGTCCTCGTAGCGCCCCAGGCCAAGATAGTCAGTGATTTCGGTCATTGCGGCGGTGTGTCGCGACGAGTCCTGGCGCACATCCAGACGAACAAGGAACAGTCCGAACGTCACTGCCCGCCGCAGGCAATCGAGCAACGGCCCGTCAGCGATCACGCCCATGCCGCACTCGTGCAAGGAGCGGTAGCAAAGCTCCAGTGGATCGAGCAGTTCGCGGTTGTCTTGCAGTACATCGGTCGGTGCCGGCGCTGACGTCGACAAGGCGGCGTGTGCCCAGTTACGCGTTGCCCGCAAGCGATCGCGCAGCTGTTTGAGCACTGCCCGGTACGGTTCGGCGCTGTCTCCGGCCTTGGCCTTCAATTCATCGCTGGCCTGCTGCATCGACAGCTCGGCGGCCAGCCGATCGACATCGCGCAGGTACAAATCAGCCGCCATCCAGCGCGCCAACAGTAAAACTTCCCGGGTAACCGCCGCCGTCACGTTCGGGTTGCCGTCGCGGTCGCCGCCCATCCACGAGGCAAAGCGAATCGGTGCCGCCTCCAGGGGCAAGCGCAGGCCGGTGGCCGCGTGCAGGGCCTGATCGGCCTTGCGCAGATAATTGGGAATGGCCTGCCACAGCGAATGCTCGATCACCGCGAAACCCCACTTGGCTTCGTCCACCGGCGTCGGACGCGTGCGGCGGATTTCCTCGGTATGCCAGGCTTCGGCGATCAGGCGTTGCAAGGTGTTCTTGATCTGCTCGCGCTCGGCACTGGTCAGGTCTCTGTGATCCTGTGCAGCCAGCTGCGCGGCGATGGCGTCGTACTTCTGGATCAGCGTGCGGCGTGCAACTTCGGTCGGGTGCGCCGTGAGTACCAGTTCGATCTCCAGCCGCCCCAGTTGCCGGGCGAGCGCGTCGGCGCCATGCCCCTCGGCGCTCAGGCGCGCGAGCAGCTCTGGCAACACACGGGCTTCGAACGGCGCCGGTTGTGATTCCTCGCGGCGGTGAATCAACTGATATTGCTCGGCGATATTGGCCAGGTTGAGGAACTGGTTGAACGCCCGCGCCACCGGCAGCAACTCGTCTTCGGTCAACTGATTGAGGCTGGCGCTGAGTTCGGCGTCCATGGAACCCCGTCGGTCAGCCTTGGCGCCCTTGCGGATCTGCTCGATCTTGTCGAGAAAACCGTCGCCATATTGCTCACGAATGGTATTGCCCAACAGCTCACCCAACAGGTGAACGTCCTCGCGCAAGCGTGCATCAATATCGGTCATCAGCAGGTCTCCAGCAAAAATCCGGGCGGCTAGGAACCTAGAGAGTGCCGCCCCAGACGGGTTCTTACAAGCAAGACGACGAAGGACCTTTAAACCTTGCCTGTTGAGGCTAGTCTGAACGATAAGCCGTACAACGGTTGTCACCGGCCAGTGCCGGACACTCACTCTGCCTGCCACGAGCGGGAGCGCAATGAGGTCAATATGAAAATCCGCGAGCTTGCCCACCACTGGGAAGAAAACGCCAAGGGTCGCCTGACCGACACCGGCTACTCGATTCATCTGGACGTGGAGTCTGCCGCACGGCTGGCCGCGCTCGTCGAGATGTACCCCAAGCGGCATCCCGAAGAACTGCTCGGCGATCTGATCGGCGCCGCCCTGGAAGAACTGGAAAGAAGCTTCCCGTACGTCAAAGGCACGACCGTGGTCGCCACCGATGAAGAAGGCGATCCACTGTACGAAGACATCGGGCCGACCCCGCGTTTTCTGGCGCTGTCCCGTCGGCATTTGCACGATTTGTCGGTGCCCGACGACAAACAGAAACACTGATTATCCACAGAACCTGTGGGAGCGGGCTTGCTCCGGGCGGCGTTCCGACGAAGGCGGTGTATCAGTCAGCATTATTGCTGAAAGTTAAACCGCCTTCGTCGGAACGCCGCCCGGAGCAAGCCCGCTCCCACATTGGATCTGTGTTGTTAGTTAGAACCGGGTTACTGCTCCAGCTTCTGCGGCGTCTCCTGCCCCATGCAACGCACGGCTTTTTTCTTGCTGTCGACCAGCACGCCGGTCAGGCCTTTCTGTTCCATGTCAAACAGTACCAGCACGCCATCGATGCACTGCGCCACTTGCGCTGCCGGCTCCAGGGAGACTTTGTAGTCTTCGCCCGGAATCGTCTTGAGCATGGTGAATTCGTTGAGCAGCAACGCATCCTCGGGTTTGGCGAAGTGCAGGTAGCCGTACCACCACAGGGCACCGACGGTGCCGAGGATGCTGCAGATACCGGTGATGATCAGCGGGATGGCGTTGCGTTCTTCACTCATTGCGGACTCTCTGGTGGTTCATCTTCAGAATTCGGGGGCGCCGGGTAATTGGGGATCTCACCCAGGCGGCGCAGGCCGTTGAAATGCTGCGGATCATCAAGATAACGCAACATGACCTTGCGCCAGACCGGGTCGGCGAACGTCTGCACATGACCGCCACGGGTCAGTTGCAGCACCCGTGGCGGCGGCGCAGCTTGATACAGTCGGATGCCGTTGGAAAGAGGCACGATCGGATCGTCGATGCTGTGGTAGAGCAGTTTCGGCACATCTTTAAGCTGCGCCATGGAGTTGATTGCGCTGTCGCCGTCCGGTACCAGCCACGACAACGGCACCTGGAACGGCCAGGTCATCCACGAATTGCTCAGGGCAAACTGACCGATGCTTCGGTAACTGGCGGGCACACCGTCGAGGACAAAAGCCTTCAGTTGTTTCTGCCGTTCCGGGTGCTGGACCAGGTAATGCACGGCCATTGAGCCACCAAGGCTCTGGCCGAGCAGGATCAGCGGCTTGCCTTTGACCTGCGGCGCTTGGTCAAGCCATTTGAAGGCCGCGTCGATGTCCTGATAGATCGCCGGCAGACTAGGTTCACCTTCGGACAGGCCATATCCGCGATAATCCACAAGCAACACCTGGTAACCATTTTTCGGCAACCAAAAGCTCCCGCCGAGGTGCATGGGCAGGTTTCCGCCGTTGCCGTGCAGGTGCAGCACCGTGCCTTTGACCTCGACACCCTTCTTCGCCGGCAGCCACCAGGCGTTCAGCTTGAGGCCATCGGCGGTGATCAGGGTGACAGTGCGGTATTCGAGCCCGGCCTTTTCCGGCGTGAACAACTGGCCGGGTTCCGGATAGAACAATAGCGAGCTGCAACCGTTCAAGGCCAGGAAAAGGCAGAGGATGCCGAGGATTCTCATCCGTTGAAACCTCGCAAGAATTGAGTTGGAACACATTACCTGTGGGAGCGAGCTTGCTCGCGATGGCGGTGTATCAGACAACAGAAGTGTTGAATGTGAGACCGCTATCGCGAGCAAGCTCGCTCCCACAGGGGAATTCATTGTTCACAGGATGTTCGAATAATCCGCCTCGATCCGGTCCAGGCTCAGGTGGTTGAGGAAGTTGGAGAAGCACATCCACGCCGATAACGCGTTCATGTCGCGGAATTGTTCCGGCAGGTACTTGGGCGGCACCACCAGTCCTTCGTCCACCAACTGGCGCAAGGTGCGCATGTCTTCCAGGGTGGTCTTGCCGCAGAACAACAGCGGTATCTGCTCCAGCTTGCCTTTACGCACGGCCAGTTGAATGTAGTTGTAAATCATGATGAAGCCCTTGAGGTAGGACAAGTCTTTGGTAAATGGCAGACCTGTCGGCACCGAGCCGCGGAAAACGCGACTGGCGTTGCTGTAGCTCTCGGGCATTTCGAAGCCTTGTTCGCGGAAGAATTCGAACACCTGCAGGAAGTCGGCCCCCTCCTCCACCATGTGAATGGCCCGCGTGCGGTTGGTCAGTTTGCGCAGACGGCTCGGGTACGAGGCGAAGGTGATGATCTCCATCAGGATCGCCAGGCCTTCCTGGGTCACCGTCGACGAGGGCGGCCCCTTGGAGAGAAAGGTGCAGATCGGCTGGTTCAGGCCGTTGAGGGTGGTGCCGACGTGCACCAGCCCTTCGTGAACTTCCAGTGCCCGCACGTCGCGGTCGTTGAACATCGCGTCGGCGCGGATCTTGATGTAGTCGGCGCCCGCCGCCGCATCGGCGACGATGCCGTCGGATTCGAACACCCGGATGGTTTCCTCGGCTTCGCCAAACACCTTGTTCAAGCGATGCTGCAACAGATCGACCGCGTCCTTGGCCGTCAGCGTCTTCGGTTCATCCTTGAGATCGCCACGGCCGTCGATGTTGTTCAGGTATTCGGACAGCATCATGCCCAGGTCGGACAGGGTCGGGTCGCCAGCGTGAAACGCGTCGGACGCGGCGCCGTACAATTCCTGGGAAATCAGGCCGAAATCCTCGGTGCCGCGCGCTTCGAGCATGCGCACCACCATGCGGTATTCCTTGCACATGCGGCGCATGATCTGGCCGACCGGGTTGAACTGGCCGAGCTGGCGGGTGATGTCGCGCTCGATGTTCTGGAACTCCAGCTTCACTTTGCTGGAATCGAACGCCAGCGGCCGGTTGAGGTAGTAGTCGCGGTCCACCGCCGGCATTTCCTTGCCCTTGGCCTTGAGGAACCCCTTACGAATGTTGTCGTCCCACTTGACCGCATCGAGGACGCGGATCGGTGTCTGCGCCAGCACGATGCGATCGGACAAAATGCGTATCGACTGTTGGTAATCGTCCACCCGAAACTCCTGTAGAAACCTGTTGGTGCTGCTTATTTGGCTTTGGCCTGACGCTGGTAGCGTACGGCTTCGACGAACACATCGGAATTGGCCGGGTCGTCGAGGTAGGCGGCGACTTGATCCATGTGGCTGTTGATCAGCACGCCTGCGCCGTCGTCAGTCTGAAACGCTTCGCCGCTCAGGGCGTTTTGCTTCAGCGCCTGGTTGATCTGTTCGAGGTCGAGGTTGTACAGCACCAGTTCACGCTGGTCGGTCAGCTCGAAGCCGCCGATGATGAAATGCCCGCCGAACTGCGCCGGCACCTTCGCCGACAGGTACCAACGGCTGCCATGACGCGACACGGTGAAGGGGTAGGCTTCACGCTCCTTGGGATTGGCCTTGAAGTAGCTGACGGCCTGGTAGCGATTGTCGCCGATGCGGGTCAACTCCAGATTGACGGGCTCACCCCAGGCGCTGGTGCTGGTCCACTTGCCGAGCAACCCTTTGGGCGCGGGCTCGCTCGTGGGCAGCGGTTCCTTGAAGGTCACCAGACAGCCACTGAGCAGCAGGAACGTCAAGGCGATCACAACGACACGCCTGGCTTTCATTCAATACTCCCTATGAAACACAACGCCCCTCGCGCTGACCGGTAGCTGCTGCCGAAGGCTGCGTTCGGCTGCGAAGCAGTCGTAAAATCTGAATCCCGAATCAACCTGAAGGAACACGGTGGCAGGTTTTACGACGACTTCGTCGCCGAACGCAGCCTTCGGCAGCTGCTACGGGGACGGCGCTCAACTCACACCGACGCCAGCACCAGGTGCATGTAGCGCGTCAGGATGCCGAGCATTTCCTCTTCGGCGGCAGGTTCGTCTACGTTGAGCAGGCCCTGATATTCCATCCGCCCGATAATCGCCGTCAACACCTTGGCATCCTGATGCGGTTCGCGCGAGCCCAACACCTGGAACAGCTGGCAAGAGCCCTGCAACAGGATCTGCTGATGCGAGCGCACCAGTTCGGCCAGGCGCGGGTTGAGCAATGCCTCCTGACGGAACGCCTGCTCGGCCATCAAATGTTCGCGCCGATTGACCAGTTGCCGGTGAACGTAATCGGTCATCAGCCGTGCAATGTCGTCCGCCAACTGCGAGCGCGCCTGCGGGCTGCCATCGCCACTGTCGATCATCTCGCGCAGCAGGCCCTCGTTGTTCACCCACAGTTTGCCCATGTACGCCGCACTGCGCTCCACGTATTGGGCGAAGGTATCGGTGAGCAGGTCATCGATATCCTTGAAATAGTAAGTGGTCGCCGACAACGGCACTTGTGCCTCGGCGGCCACCGCACGGTGCCGTACGGCCCGTACGCCGTCACGCACGACAATGCGCATGGCGGCATCCAGGATTTCCTGTCGTCGCTGTTCGCTGCCCTGTCGGCTGGCCTTGCGGCCCTGGTACTGAACGCTTTCAGCGACCGCAGTGGCGACACCCGCTGCACCTTCTTGAGCTATTGCACGAATCACGACAGGTATTTCCTCTCAGATGAAAGTAACAAGTTGATACGTTTGTACCAGACAGGCAATAAAAAGCCGCCTCAAAGGCGGCTTTTTATTTGAAACACTTACGCTTGCGGCCGCATGTGCGGGAACAGGATCACGTCGCGGATCGACGGGGAGTTGGTCAGCAGCATCACCAGGCGGTCGATGCCGATACCTTCACCCGCCGTTGGCGGCATGCCGTACTCCAGCGCACGAACGAAGTCGGCGTCGTAGTGCATGGCTTCATCGTCACCGGCGTCCTTGTCGGCCACCTGAGCCATGAAGCGCTCGGCCTGGTCTTCAGCGTCGTTCAACTCGGAGTAGGCGTTGGCGATTTCACGACCACCGATGAACAGCTCGAAACGGTCGGTGACGTTCGGGTTGTCGTCATTGCGACGGGCCAGCGGCGACACTTCGAACGGGTACTGGGTGATGAAGTGCGGCTGCTCCAGCTTGTGCTCGACCAGCTCTTCGAAAATCATCACCTGCAGCTTGCCCAGGCCTTCGAAGCCCAGCACCTTGGCGCCGGCTTTCTTGGCGATGGCGCGAGCCTTGTCGATGTCGTTCAGGTCGTCAGCGGTCAGCTCTGGGTTGTACTTGAGGATCGAGTCGAACACCGACAGACGCACGAACGGCTCGCCGAAATGGAACACCTTGTCGCCGTATGGCACGTCGGTGCTGCCCAGAACCAGCTGCGCCAGTTCGCGGAACAGTTCTTCGGTCAGGTCCATGTTGTCTTCGTAGTCGGCGTAGGCCTGATAGAACTCCAACATGGTGAATTCAGGGTTGTGACGAGTCGATACGCCTTCGTTACGGAAGTTGCGGTTGATCTCGAACACTTTCTCGAAGCCGCCGACAACAAGGCGCTTGAGGTACAGCTCCGGCGCGATACGCAGGAACATGCCCATGTCCAGCGCATTGTGGTGGGTCTCGAACGGCTTGGCTGCCGCGCCGCCCGGGATGGTCTGCAGCATCGGCGTTTCCACTTCCAGGAAGTCACGCTTCATCAGGAAGCTGCGGATGTGGGCGATGACTTGCGAACGCACGCGGAACGTCTGGCGCACGTCTTCGTTGACGATCAGGTCAACGTAGCGCTGGCGGTAGCGCTGTTCGGTGTCGGTCAGGCCGTGGTGCTTGTCCGGCAGCGGGCGCAGGGATTTGGTCAGCAGGCGCACGTTGGTCATTTCAACGTACAGGTCGCCCTTGCCGGAGCGGGCCAGGGTGCCTTCGGCGGCAATGATGTCGCCCATGTCCCAGGTTTTCACCGCGGCCAGGGTTTCTTCGGACAGGGTCTTGCGGTTGACGTAGACCTGGATGCGACCGGTCATGTCCTGGATCACCATGAACGAGCCACGGTTGAGCATGATACGACCGGCAACCTTGACCGGGATCGCAGCCTCTGCCAGCTCTTCCTTGGTCTTGTCCGCGTACTGTTTCTGCAGTTGTTCGCAGTAGTTTTCGCGGCGGAAGTCGTTGGGGAAGGCATTGCCCTTGGCGCGCTCGGCAGCAAGCTTTTCCTTGCGCAGGGCGATCAGGGAGTTTTCTTCCTGTTGCAGGGCTTGCGGGTCGAGTTCTAGGTCGCTCATGTCTTTAAATATTCCATCTGGTTCGTTGTCCCCGGCCTGCGGCCGGGGATCGCCGGCAAGCCGGCTCCTACAGGGGATCGCGGTGTGTCAGTAACTTACAGCCCGGATTTCAGGCTCGCTTCCAGGTATTCGTCGATGTCGCCATCGAGCACCTTGTCACAGTCGCTGCGTTCGATGTTGGTGCGCAGATCCTTGATCCGCGAGGCATCGAGCACGTACGAACGGATCTGATGACCCCAGCCGATATCGGACTTGGTGTCTTCCAGCGCCTGGGACGCGGCGTTGCGCTTCTGCATTTCCTGCTCATACAACTTGGCCCGCAGCATTTTCATGGCGGTGTCTTTGTTGGCGTGCTGGGAACGTTCGTTCTGGCAGCTGACCACGGTGTTGGTCGGTACGTGGGTGATACGTACGGCCGAGTCGGTGGTGTTTACGTGCTGACCACCGGCACCGGAGGAACGATAGGTGTCGATCCGCAGGTCTGCCGGATTGATCTCGATTTCCACCTTGTCATCGATCTCGGGGGAAACGAACACCGCAGAGAAAGATGTGTGGCGACGGTTGCCGGAGTCGAACGGGCTCTTGCGCACCAGACGGTGCACGCCGATCTCGGTCCGCAACCAGCCAAACGCGTATTCGCCCTTGATGTGCACGGTCGCGCCCTTGATCCCGGCGACTTCACCGGCGGACAGTTCCATGATGGTCGCGTCGAAACCGCGTTTGTCGGCCCAGCGCAGGTACATGCGCAGCAGGATGTTGGCCCAGTCCTGGGCTTCGGTGCCGCCGGAACCGGCCTGGATGTCCAGGTAGGCGTTGTTCGGGTCCATTTCATGGCTGAACATACGGCGGAATTCCAGCTTGGCCAGACTTTCCTCGAGACGGGCCAGCTCGGCGACGACATCGCCCACTGCGCCTTCGTCGTTCTCTTCAACGGCCATGTCCAGCAGGTCGCGGCAATCGGCCAGCCCCGTGTTCAGCTCGTCCAGGGTATCGACGATCTGCGCCAGCGCAGCGCGCTCGCGGCCCAGTTCCTGGGCGTATTCAGGTTTGTTCCAGACACTCGGATCTTCAAGCTCGCGATTGACTTCGGTCAGACGCTCATGCTTTTGATCGTAGTCAAAGATACCCCCGAATAGTTTCGGAGCGCTCGGACAGGTCCTTGATGGTGTTCAGGATCGGGTTGATTTCCATGACGGGCAGCACTCGTTGGCGAACTTTTGAAAGCCGGCGAGTATACCGTAATCAAGCGGCCCCGGCAGCCCGCATGGCGGGTTTACCGGCGAATGGTTTCCACGGGAAGGCACTGGTAGCAGCTGCCGAGCCTGCGAGGCTGCGTTCGGCGGCGCAGCCGTCGTAAAACCGGACGATGCGGTTTTTCAGGAAAACGGCGATGGCGAGGACTTCGTCCTCGAACG
>NZ_AKJG01000090.1 GCF_000282455.1 Pseudomonas sp. GM74 | reverse complement strand
TTCTGCTCGGTCCGACCCTTGATATCTGAAACCTTGGCAACCCGCCGCCCCAGGCTGTCGTACCGATACGAACCAATACTCTCCAATTTGCCATTGACCAGCGTCTCGGCCCGCACCAGCCGATTCTCACAGTCATAACAAAACGTCTGCAGCGTACCCATCCCGCTGCGTTTCTCAATCAGGTTGCCCCACGCATCGTAGGCATATTCCTGATCCCGCCAGCGCTTGAGGCGGTTGTCCTTGACGTGGTCGAACTGGCTGGTGTTGAAGTTCAGCCGGTTCGCTGCCGCGTCGTACCTGAACTCCTCACTGTCCACCAGCTTGCCCGTGTCACGGCTGTGCAACTGGCCGTTGGCTTCGTACTCGTACTTGATCTCGCCGCGCAGTTTGTCGAGGGTGCGGGTCAGTTCGCCGGCCGGGTCGTAGTGGTGACGGCGGTGGATCGGGTTGTAGGCGTGTTCGACCAACAGCGCAGGTTGGATGCCTGGATTGTGAATTTGCGAGAGCTTTTCCGCCGGCAGGCGCGAAGCGAACTGCCAGCTCTTGCGACCCATCGCGTCGTAGCCAAAACAACTGGTGAGTTTGCCCTGTGTACGCAGCACCTCGCGATGCAGGTCATCGCGTTCCAGGTCACTGATGAGCTGGCCGTCGAGGTTGAGTTGGTGCAGGTGGCCGCTGCCGTAGTACAGGTGATTGAGGTGTTGGCCGGTGGGCAACGTCAGCGTGGTGAGGTTGCTCAGTGGGTCGTATTCGTAGGACAAGGCGCCTTGCGCTGTGGTCTCCTGGATCAGGCGGCCGAGCAGATCGTAGGAGAATTCGAGGGTTTCTTCGCTGACGCCCAGTTGCTTGCCCTGCGCGGTCGGCAGGCGCTGGATCGACAGCAGGCGATCAGCGTCGTCGTACGCGTAATCCTGACGGGCATCGGCATTGAGCTTGGCCAGCAACCGGCCAGTGCCATCGCGCTCGAATTCGGTGCGGCGCTGTGGCCGCTCGCCGCGTTCGCCGTAGCCGCTTTCGTCGATCTGGGTCAGCTGCCCGCCGAGGTTGTAGCTGAAGCGCCGGGTCAGGTTGTCGATGCGTTTTTCTTCGATCAACCGGTCGGACGCATCGTAGGCGAACTGGTACGCCGCGTTGTTTTCGTTGATCAGTGCAGTCAGGCGAATCGCCGGGTCGTACTCGTAGCGAATGCGCTGGCCCTTGGCGTCCTGGCGGCTGCTCGGCAGGCCCCGGGCGGTGCGTAGCAGGCGCGTGGTCTGGCCTTTGCCGTCGGTATGGTTGAGCACCTGGCCGAGGGCGTTGTAGGTGAACGATTCGGCGCTGCCGTCCGGGTGATGGATACGCAGCACTTCGCCGTCGGGCTTGCGTTCCAGCGTGGTGGTCTGGCCCAGCGCGTCGGTGACGGCGACCAGGTGCTGGCGCTCGTCGAAGCGATACGTGGTGTTTTTACCCGAGCAATCCTGGAAGCGCTCGACCTGGGCCAGGGTGTTCCACCACAGGTATTTGGACTTGCGGGTCGCATCGATGATGGTGTGCGGCAGGCCGTCATCGCCGTTGAGGTATTCGGTGGTGTGACCGAGGGCGTCGACTTCGGCGATGAGGTTGCCCTTGTCGTCGTAGCGGGCTTGCCAGGTGCTGCCGTCGGGGTAGTCCACCTGCGTGACCAGCGGGGTCAGGTGGTGATAGCGGTACTTGATCGTGCGCCCGAGCGGGTCGGTCTCCTCGAGCAGGCGTGCGTACTCGTCGTACTTGAGCGTGATCCTGTTGCCGTCAGGCAGCGTCAGGCCGGTCATGTTGCCCGTGTCATCGATGTCGATGACGTAGTGCTCGCCCCCGAAATCGCGGCTGGCGGTGACGCGATGATCGGCGTTGTAGTGAAGCTCGGCTTCGCGCCCGAGCACGTCGGTGACCCGGGTGGTGCGGCCCTTGATGTCGTAGCGGAACTGGAAACGTTCGCCATCGCTGGTCCAGTGTTCCACTACCCGTTGCTGGCCTTCGAGGTGTTCCCAACGGTAGTTGCAGGTCAGGCCCAGGGCGTTGCTGTGGCTGGTCATCACGCCGTCGATGTAGCTGAAACGACGCAGCGAATCGCCGTTGCGGTTGATCACTTCAGCGAGCTGGCCGTTGTCGTCGTAACGGTACTGCACCAGGGTTTCAACGGCCTCGTTGTCGACCACACGCCTGACGTCGGTCAGGCGGCCCAGCGGGTTGTCGTAATGCAGGTGCACCCGCACGCCCCCGGTGGCGCTGATGTCGGTGAGTGTGCCCTCGGCGGTGCGGGTGAAGTGCAGGAAGTGGCCCAGGGCGTTTTCGATGCGTTGCAGCGGTACCGGGACATTGTCGTCCGCGACTTCGCCGAAGTAGAAAAAGCTGTTGTCGAGGGTTTGCAGCAGATAATGACCGCCTTCGGTGCAGACCAGATACACCTGTTCATGGGGATTGTAGATGCGCTCCCCCGGCTGCACGTCCACGAACGGAACGCTGCGCCCCTGATTGTCGGTGAGGTACACGAAGGTGCCGCTGCGACGCAGGCTTTGCTCCCAAGGCAAGACCCAGCCCTTGCCGAGCGCACTGTCGACACTCAGGTCGCTGGCATAGAAACGGGACCATTGGATCGGCATCAGGCCCGGCAGGCTGAAGTCGGTTTCGTCGGTAATGACCTTGCGGCCGGTGGTGGCGTCGACGGGGTTGCCGATCAGGCCACCCACCGCGCGCTCGATGGCCGGTCCCACGACGTAACGCGAGGCAACCTCACCGGCGACAAACCCGGCGGTGAATTTCAGTGCGCAGGGCATGATGGCTTTCATGCCGGCCTGGGTCCCGGCCTTGATCAATTGAGCGATACCGCCCGCTGCACCGGCGACCGCCATGAGGATGTCGACCGTGGTCCGCAGCCAACCGGGAATCTCGTCGTCCACCGGCAGGTAGCGATAGGTTCCGCCACCGATGAAGACATTGTCCGAGCCGCTGGAGAGTGTCGCGCCGCAGGTCATCTTGTCGCCCTTGCGGGCGGCGGCCGTGCCGTTGATGAAGACGTTGGTCGAACCTTCGGCGACCTTTACCGGACCGGGATGCTTGTCGCAGGCACCCGTGCTCTTTTCGACGTGGGCAGCCTTGCGACTGTTGATGAAGACGTTGGGCGACGCAGTGACGATCGTCCCCGCGGGTGAAGAAAACATACTGCCTATCTTCTCCCCGGCCGCGGTGAGCAGGCTACCTCCGACGCCTGCGGCCAAACCCGCCAACAAGGCCACGCCAAACCCACAGGTGAACGTCGCGATCGCCACCGTGGCAATCAGCGCAATACCGAGCGCCGCGCCAATGAGAAACCCGCCCAGGGCGCTGGTGTGCGACAGTTCATCGCCAAACCTTGCGGCTTCGAACATGGCCGTTACTCCTGTGCGCTGGAGTCGGTCTTGGGGCCGCCGGGCTGGCGAGGCTGAAAGCTCGCCAGCAGGTCTATCCAGTTCTGATTCTGCTCGCTGCTGAAGTCAGCCTGGGCTGTGGTGGAAAAAATGATCGCGCGTCCAGGCTCGATCAGAAACGCCGCCTGGCGCTGATAGAAGGGTCGGCCATCGGTCATGTAATACGCATCGATCTGCACGCCCTCGATCGGCGCCGTGGTCGACAATGCAACGGCCTTCTTGCCCAGCAGCGTATAGCCACGCAGCCTGGACGCGAGCATCTTGATCTGACGCTCGACGTAGGCTTTGAGCACCTCGCCGGGCAGCAATGTGTCACGGGAAATGGTGATGCTCAACGGTGCTGGAATACTCGCCCCCAACACAAACATGTTTACCGTGCGGTCCTGAAAACCTTGCGGCAACGCGATGCTGCCTTCCTGCAACTCATAATCCATTCTGGGTAACTTCCTTGAATCAAAAAAATTAGGCGTTCAGCGCACGGCAAGGCCGTCGAGCATGCCGTCAAAATCAACCAGCCACAGACTGAGCACGGGCCGGGCCGGATCAATCTCGCAAGCAATGCTCAGCCATTGTCCATCGTCACGCCCGGCGACAGGCACCAGGGCACCGACAAGGCGCGCGTGACGATCGGCATGACCGGTCTTGAAATGCAGATCCACGGCCTTCGCCGCACTGCCGGCCACGCGGACATCGCGCTGGCGGATAATGCGCACGTCCGGATGCTCCTGGCGAAACGCCTGCACCGAGGCCTCGAAAAGCTGCTCCAGGGTCTGCCCCTGTTGCACATCACGACGCCTGATCGTCAGGCTGACCGGCTCGCCTTCGTGCTCAAGGGTGGTCTGGACTTCGCGGAAGTTGAACCCCGTCGGAAATGCCAGGTTGAAACCACCGAAGGTGAAACTGCTGGGCGTGTCTTGCAGCGCCACCACCGGCTCGGGTTCCGGCTCGGGCTCGGGCTGGACGAGGAGCGCGTTCTGCTGGGCAAGGCGTTCGGCCTCCTCCCGCGCAATACGCTTTTCGGAAATGCGATCGTAGAGACTGACCCTGGTCATGGCGCCGTTACCTCAGTCATTGACCCTGACCTCGGAACCGGTGATCTGGGTCGTGCCGGTGCTCGTCGTGGTGATCGCCTTGCCTTTGATCTCGATGCCGTCCGGCGTGAGGGTGATGCTGCTGTCCCCCACCTGAAGAATGATGTGCTGATTGGCACTGACCTGAATGAACTGGTTGTCGACCTGAATCGTCAGCGAGCCTTCCTGGACATTCATCACCGTGTCTTTCTTGATCGTTTCGGTGTGCGTGCCACCGACCTTGATCGTGCGATTGCTACCGACGGTATGGACTTCATCGACCTCGATCTCGGTGTCCATGTTGCGCTCGGCATGCATGATGATCTGCTCGGCACCTGCTTTGTCTTCGAAGCGGAAGAAGTTCGCCGTGCCGCCGTCACCCTTCATCGACCGGGTCAAAAAACCGCTCTGGGTCTTGTTCGCCGGCAACGACCAGGGCGGGGTGTTCTGGCTGTTGTAGAGGCTGCCCATGACCAGCGGGCGGTCGGGGTTGCCGTCGAGGAACACCACCACGACTTCATCGCCTACCCGGGGAATCTGGATGCTGCCGAAGCCGCCGCTGGCACCGGACTGCGCGACGCGGACCCAGCAGGAGCTCTTGTCGTTGTGCTCGCCCTTGCGGTCCCAGTGAAACTGCACCTTCACGCGGCCGAGTTCGTCGGTGAAGATTTCCTCCCCCGGCGGGCCGACGATGATCGCGGTTTGCGGACCCGAGATGGTCGGGCGCGGGGTGGTGAGCTGAGGGCGGAAGACGATCTTTTTGCGCACGCAGGAGAAGGTGTTGTAGTAGCTCGCCTGGTGCCCGTTTAGGTAGTTGTTGTGGCCTTCGCTTTCGACGCTCATCAGCAGGAACTGACGCTCATCGGCTGAGCCTTGATCGTGATCGTAATGCTGCAGCAGTTCAAAGGTATAACCGGGCTTCATCGCGCGGCAGTTACTGGCGCCATGAAAGCTCTTGCCCTTGAGCTCAAGAGCTTCGACCCGCAACCGCAGCAGCGCTTCGCCTTCGTCGTAGGTGCCGTGGGTGTATTGGCCGGGGAAGTCATAGATTTCGAATTCGTCGACATCGCCCTGCTTGTTCAGGCTCTTCATGGCGACCGGCAAGCGGTTGGACGGCTGACGATAATCGAAGGTCTGGACCGCGATCTTCCCCGACTGCAACTGGCGGTTGCCGCTCCATTGGGTGATGGAGTCGGCGGTCTCGGTGACCGATGCCGTGTGGAAACGGATCTGCGGCTGCTCAGGCAACGGCACCAACGTAGTGGAGTCGTCACAGATGATCATGGTGTGGCCTTCGGCGGTGTGCTCGAAGTAGTAAAACATCCCCTCTTCTTCCAGCAGGCGCTGGACAAAGTTGAAGTCGGATTCGCGGTACTGGGTGATGTAGGTGTAATGCTTGAGCGGTTTGCTCAGGCGGAACTCGTGCCGGGAAAACGCGGTGCACAAGGCAAACACCTGGGTGACGACATCTTCCACCGTGCAACCCTGGAAAATGCGCGTGTCGAAACGATTCTTCAGCATGGAGAACCAGGGGTTCAGCGTCGCCGTGTAGCGGGCCATGCCACCGTCGCTGCCGATACTGGCAAAACGCGTGAGGTAGCCCGCCAGGTAACGAGGCGTGGTGTCTGCCAGCTCGATTTCCAGAACCACGTGCTGACCCATCATCGACTTCAGCTCGACGTCGGAGTCCTGGCACACCAGCAGCAACTCGAAGTTGTACGCACGCGACAGACCTTCAGTCCCCTTGAAGGACTCAAGCAACAATTGCTGTTCGGGGTTGGCGAGGTTCTTGAACTTGAACAGGCGCCGATTCTGCGGGGAAAGCATTGCGGCAAGGTCCATCAACATGTGTATCTCCTTGAAAACAGTGGAAAGCTACCGCCCTCTCTCAACCACTGCGCATAACGAATCAGATAAGAGGGTCAAAACCCTGTTTGCCACATCATCGATCAGGGCGAACACCTCGCCGCCCCATGTTTTCGGACTGTGGCAATTTGCAAGTCTTGTAAGCGACTGCCTGTAAAAACGCTTCATTTTCATCGGGGTTGTTTAAACGCCGAGTGAAATTCCTCACACGAAACAGGCGCCAGAAACTGCGACCGCAAGACAGTATGAAAGTGCCATCACTCAGTAAAATATCTGAGAAATTTGTCACACTTTTGCAGGCATCACAGATGCTCGAACGCGGGAAGGAGACACCCATGTCATGCACTGTGTCAACCCGCACGCCATATATGCGCGCACTTCCACGCACCTGGAACTCAGTTCAGGATAATCCCTGAAAAATAATTATCGCCACACTGGCCGACCAGAAACGCTGATATATCAAGGATGAACGGGAAGTTAGCGGCCACGTGTTGGCGACCAATGCCTTATTGCCATCATTGCCGAATGTAACGCGAATAACAAAAATGGGATCCATGTTGAAATCTTCTACCCGCCCCACAGTCTGAAGTGCGGCTGATGGCCATCACTTTGGCAATGATGTGAAGTCGGATATTCGACAGCTCGACCGCAGCAACAAGGAAGCGCCTTTCCCCCAAGGACAGTGACGAGTAAATGGATCTTTTAGCCAACGTGCCCAGCTGGGCCGATGTCGAACGCAACCTCGACCAGAAATTCAACGAGCTGAACCAGGGCGTTAACGACGGCTTGCAGAGCGTGCACGACAACTGGAACGGCTTCACCCGGCGTGTCAGCAATGGCGCGAGCCAGGCCTACGGCTACATGGGCGGTCGTCGCATCGATGCGGTGCATCAGGCGATGACCCTCTCCTACCCGATCATCCAGATGGACCTCAAGCGCAAGTGGGCCTCGATTGAAATCGAGCAGATCCTGCCGGTGCTGCTGCAACTGGTCAAAGAAGTCTCGATGATTCTCGGCGGCAGCGTGGCGATCGGCACCGTGGCCGGCGGCGCAGCGGGGGCCTTCGCATTTGGCGTCGGCGCTGGCCCTGGAGCAATGGTGGGTGGCGGAATCGGGTTACAAGTCGGCAACCTGATTCTCATGGCCCTGGGCCTGTCCGCCATCGCCGAATATTTTTACCAGGGCCTGCCCGCCTGCCTCTCGACCTTGCAGGAAGGCATCGCCACGGCCTGGCACGCCGAAGAAGGCCTCAAGCCGTCCGGCCTCGACCCCAGCGGCGGCTCCGCTGCACTGGTACAGGAACGCATCGAACGCGCGGCACGACAACTGGCTCGCGGGCAGGAGCAGCTTGTACTCCTGTTGCTCACCGCCATCGTCACCTACCTGACCCGGGGCCAGATGAAAGCCGGTGTGATGAACAGCATGGAAAACATCGCGACCCGCAGCGCGAAGCTTCAGGCGGAGATATCGAACAAGCAGTTGGCGGGCTGGCTGGCAAGGAATGAGCAGAAGTTGCTGGCTCGGGATGAGTTGCGGGTGAAGGAGCCAGCTCCTCTGAACAAGGTCGAGAAGCTCTCACCGGATGCTCCAACTCACAAACCACAGACCGTACAAAAGCTAGAAGAAATACCCCGTCACAAGCTTGGGAAGATCACAGGTACATACTCAGCTGTCGAACCGGGGCCACTGGACCCAAGGCTTGCAGAGACCTTCTCTGGAGGCCGATACACTTCAGTGATTCTCGAAAACGATACTGTATTAAAAAGAGCAGGGGTGGAAGGACAACCACTGGGACAGTTTTTCGGACAAGAGACCCCGTCTGGGATACTACAAACTCGCATCGACAAAGCAGTTCTGCCAGAATGGCCAGGGGGCGGTAAATCCCCAATCGATACTGTTTTCGACGTTAAAATTCCGGCCGGCACGGAAGTTTACATAGGTGAGGTTGGCTCCCAATCTGGCTTCTATGTTGGCGGCACAGAGCAAATCGTCGTCGTTAAACCTTGGACAATCGAAGGCGTTGAGATAATGGGATCGAGCCCTCTAAAATGAAAAACATAGCTGAGATAACAGCAATCTTAGAACGAATTTCCGAGTTACTACGCATTGGCGGAAAAAACGAATGGGCAGAGCGTATTGATCAATACAGATCAGAGCTACCTGGAGATACAGCGCATGCAATATCCAAAATCATCACACTGTATGGTGGTCTTGGCTCTATCAACGATATTGTTCTGTACAGCAATGGACAACCTATGATTCAAGAGAACAATGAGTTGGATCAACTTCTTTCAAAGCTACATGATCGTTGCGTGGGCAGTTAGATTTTTATGGTCTTCGACATGCATCAATGTCGAACGCGGCATCAAGTACGGAAACGCATCGACCAAGTGGCACGGCAACTGACTCACGGGTAAGAGCAGCTATTTTTTGCTGCTCACCGCCATTTTGCGGGGCTTGATGAA
This sequence comes from Pseudomonas sp. GM74, assembly GCF_000282455.1. Taxonomy (GTDB): domain Bacteria; phylum Pseudomonadota; class Gammaproteobacteria; order Pseudomonadales; family Pseudomonadaceae; genus Aquipseudomonas. The sequence continues at coordinate 35,520 of NZ_AKJG01000090.1, read as the reverse complement.
ATTGGGTAAGACGAAAACATTGCGACGGAAAGTTCTGGACTTCACGGGCACATAGCGGACAAGCAGTTTACGGACTGTTATTGGCATATGGGACACCCCCAAAAAGACACTGAAAGACCTGATTAAAAAACATCCGGAGATCGCCGCATTTGGCATCCTCCACTGTCGCCGAGACTGATGAGTCGCTAGCAAAAACCGAGCAACGAATCTGCAACAAACTACCTGCACCCTACAAATAGCTTCTTCTAAACTATGCAGGGTAGAAAGCCGGATCATGGGAAATATATATCTTCTACGAAATGGACTTCGACGACATCAATAATGGAGTAATAGTTTTCCATTTCTCACCAAAAGAATTAAAGCGCTTTTACCATAAGGGACGCTTTGTCGTGAAACATCATTGCCTCGCACCGAGAGGTTAAAAAAACATGTTTGATCTCAGAAGCTCAAACGAAGCGCTCACCCAATACACTGAGCGATACGACCACCTGCTCCCACCGCCCTCTCCTCAACTGCGCCAGCGCATGGATTACATGTTGCAGCCGGACGCACCCAGATTTCCGAACAGGAAACCTGAGTGGCTGACTTCCAGGCCTTGCACCCTCACTGAAGAGCAGGCGCTGGACCGCGCCAAGGGTTGCCTGTTGGGGCTCGCGATTGGCGACGCCGTGGGTACAACGCTCGAGTTTCTGCCCCGTGATCGTGAACATGTCAGTGACATGGTTGGCGGTGGCCCCTTCAAGCTGAAACCGGGTGAGTGGACTGACGATACGAGCATGGCACTGGCTCTCGCAGACACTTACGTGGCAAACAATAAATTCGATTTCCGCGACTACACGCAGAGGCTTTGTCGCTGGTATACAAATGGCGAAAATAGCCATAACGGAAAATGCTTTGATATTGGCAACGCCACTCGCGCTGCGCTTGAAGGTCGATTGGCGCAGGGCGTCGACTGGTACGGCAACGATCATCCATCCACAGCCGGCAACGGATCGATCATCAGGCTGGCACCGACCGCCATCTTCCGTCGCCACTCCTTGTCCGGTACCTGGCGAGAAAGCGCGGCACAAAGCCGCTGCACTCACAGGGCTGCAGAAGCCGTAAATTGCTGCGAACTGCTCGGCGCTCTACTGCACCTGGCCCTCAATGGCGCGGACAAGGAAGAAACCTTGTCGTCAATGGTTCGCGCCTTGTATCCCCGCCCCTTGATCATCAACGCTGGCGAATACAAACAAAAAACCCGCGATCAGATCCGCTCCTCCGGCTACGTCATCGATACGCTGGAAGCAGCTCTGTGGGCGGTCTGGAACACCGACAACTTCAAGGATGCAATCCTGGTGGCGGCCAATCTGGCGGACGACGCCGACAGCGTGGCAGCGACCGCCGGCCAGATAGCCGGGGCGCTGTACGGGGTGACGGGCATGCCTGAAGAGTGGGTCAAAACGGTCGCCTGGTCAGAACACATTCAGGGCCTGGCGCAAAAGTTATTCGAAAGCGCCCCACTCCATGACGAGATGGACGAAGTGATTTATGGGAATCGCTGAAGCGGCAAGTACTCCCTGGAAATTCTTGTCAGCGGATAGTTTTACTCAAAATCAAAACCCTTGAACGGCTACCTCCATGTCAAAACTACTGCAGCGCTTGAAAACCTTTTTCGGACAAAAGCCCGCTCCTCCACCCGCCCCCACCGAGCAGGTTGTCGATGCAGCCACCTTGACCGAAGTGGACAAGCCACCTTCCCGAGTGGAAAGGAACCTGTCCTGGCTGCCGATCAATCGAGAGCCAGAAGTGTTTGTACCGCTGATGCCCCCCGCCTGCCCGGACCTGACGCTTGTGGATGCCCTCCTCTTGCAGCGTTATCGGGTATTCGTCATCGCAAATGACCGGTCCGGATGGACATCAGAGACGACGATAGACCGCGATAAAGCCAGCCAACTGGCTCGTGACCTGTACGGCAAAGGGACGGATATTGGTTATTGTCGAGGCACCGAATCCTCGTTCGAAATTTATTGGCTTGTGCAATGTGCGGCGATTGTTTCGCTGCTGTCCCATGGACCAGAATCTGAACAATTTCTCACCTATAGAAAACACGTTGATTCAAATCGAGACTCTGCCCGGATCGGAGAGCAGGTTCGAATGTTTGATCAATACGTGGCGTCGCGCAGCAATCAAAGCGCTGGTACCGAGAGGGACCACCTCTTGAAAACGCCGATAACCGCCCTCGACTACATCGACAATGCGATAACAATCACCGCGCAGAGATACAACGGCTGTCCAGAATTCCAGATTTACTCAAGCTCGTTAATCCAGTTGCAATTCATCAAAAACGTGTTGCTGGGCGTTGAAAAAGATAAAGCCCGGTTGCACCAATTGACCATCGGCGTTTGGGCCAGCAAAGAGTTTGAAGCCGACGATCCTGAACTTGCTGGCGTACTGGGGGATGCCTTCTACATAGGCATTCAGATCGCACGCGGCCTGAAGATTCAGCTGCCTAACGGGTTGCCACCGGAAAGTCTTCCTCGTACATAGCATTAAATACTGGGTATCGAGTTTCTTATCGCCCCGGCAGAACTGAATCAACTGTAACTGGCCCAGCGCTTTTTCTTGTCGAGCTTCGCATCGGGCGAAAAGAAGGAGCGCGAAGCCACCTCAGGCATGGGGGCGTCGTCTTCCAGCAGCAGATTCAAGTGCTCGGGCGTCCGCAACAACGCCGTCTTGTTCGCCCGCTTGAGCATGCGCAACGAGAATGGCAGCAGGCACGCCATCAATACGACCAGCCCCCCGCCAGCAACCAGTATCATCAATTTGCCGATGCAGTGGCCGGCGCTGGCGATTGCGGTTGTCTGCGCAGTGATTGCCTTGCTGAAGCAAGCTTACCGACCGCTCGCCAAGGGCGGTCGCGTTTCGACTTGTTCAAGGCTTACACGGTAGGTGGTGTAAGTGTCGCCGTCTTCAAGGTAAAGGTTGCTCTGGTAATTCGAGACTGCGCCTTTGAGTTTGATGTACAGGCCGTTGGAGACACGCTGGATTACCACGTCTTTCAAGTCAGTGTCCGAGACCAGGAAGGGCGGGGTCTTTCCGAGGAGCACCTTCATCGTCTCATTATTCCTGCCGTCGCCATTGTTGACGTAGAACCTCAGGCTTTTGGGCTCATCTGCATCCCTGGCATCTTGAACGATGTAGATCGACTGCCCCGGAATGAAGTCTTGCTTCAGGACTATCTCAGAAGGAAACTCCGGTTTGTGCAGGTACGCATAGATGAAAACGCCTACAAGGCAGAGCAAAAAGATAATCGCGAGATACTTTTTAACTCTGACTACAAGCGTTTGCAATTCGGTCTTATTCATGGGATTCAACTGTAATCGAAGGTGAATAGCACCAAGCCTTCAATCGGCTCGTAGAACATGACGATCATGTCTGCGCCGGCCGTCCGGTAATGCCAGCCCGGAACGCTTGCCACGTGGAAAAACCGGTTATCCGCAGGGCTCAGGGGGTAGACATTCGAATCACCGCGGTCGGGGTCCAGTTCAACGATGTGCATTGGAAATTCGACCGCCTCCACCCAGTTGGCGCAGCCATCGACTTCGCCGCCCAGTTGCGCGACAAATTCCACTGCATACAACGGTTCGCTATCCTCACGCGCCAGCACACCGCTGGTTTTAAACCTTTCAACGGTGGCGGCAAAAGCGCTGTGCTGGTCGGCGTAGTGCCGCTCCAGATCCGCTCTCGCCTCCGGGTGAGGATCAGCCAGCTGTGCATTCCCCTCGTGCAGAAAGAAGTAGCGTGGATCGCCGCACAAGCGATAGCGCCCTTGCTCGACCTTGAAGCCGATCCAGTTGGTTTTCAGCAGGTAGCCATGGCACCCGTCCCACTCGGTCAGCTCGCCGACAAAGCCCTCGTACGGTTCCAACGGGCTGAGCATGTGCAGCACGCCCGACCACTCGGGGTTTACGGTGCTGATATCCAAGCTGAACAAAGGGTGCAGATGGTTGGCCAGCTCCAGTTGATCGGCGACAAACACGTCTTCAACAGGCGGGAACGGCAGCATGCCGGTGGGGACTTTGCTGAAGTCGGGGGTGTGATCGTCGGTCATCAGAGATTCATCCTTGTGGGTCGCCACGGAATGAGCACCTTGGGTATCAATGGCTGTCTTGGTAAGCGCCCAGCGTGGCGCAGTGGCGACATTTGAACAGGTAGGCGGTAGGCCCATGATCCTTATCCAGGACATTGAAGAACGCTTGCCACTGCGGACCGTCCTCCAAGCCTGTTGAGTCATTGAACCCGGAACCCCACGCTTGCCAATACTGAAAGCCTTCAAGCCTGCTCGAATCGCTGCTGCAGCAAGTGCCGCGCAGTGCCTGCATTCAGGTAGGTGCCAATCAGGTCCGCCAACTCCTGGTCCTTGAGTTTTTTGTCGTCACGGCAGATTTGAAGCAGCTGCAACTGGACCCAGCGCTTCTTCTTGTCGAGTTTCGCATCCGGCGAAAAGAACGAACGCGAGGCCAACTCAGGCATGGGGGCGTCGTCTTCCAGCAGCAAATTCAAGTGCACCCCGTGCCCCACTTGTAGACCAAAATCGGCGACGTGCTGTATTGGCAATGGCGCCTTGAAGTTGGCGAACACGAAGTGCTCGGGCGTCAGTAGCAACGCAGTCTTGTTCGCCCGCGTGAGCATGCGCAAGGAGAGTGGCAGCAGGAACGCCATGCTGATCAAGAGCAGAATGCCAACCAACTTCATTGTGGAATCCGCGTCCACGAAAACCTGCGGTAACAGGTACGGCAGGATCAGCAGGCCCAAACCCAGCAACATGAAGAGCGAGAAGCAACCCAGGGTAATCCACCCGCGCAATCGTGCGCCTTCATGCAGTCGGACTTCCTCCGTGGCATTGCCGGCATGGCTACGCAACGCTTGCACAACCGCCGCATCCTGCTCCACGTAGTGGCCGAGAAAGTCCTCGGTAATGCGCGCACGCAATGCCTGGGGATCGGCGAAATAGTGATCCATCGCGGCGCTGGCCTGTGCCGCGATGATCGGGCGGGTGCCGCGGCTGACGGCCTCTTCGACCGTGACTTGCAGGGACGCCAGCCGCTCGCGGTTGGAGGGGTGAGTGTCCGACGGATGAGGCAGGCTGGCTGCCATTTCCTCCTCGGGCAGGGTCAGCGGCTGCGCGGTCAACTCCTGCAGTACGCTGCCTGGCAAGTCGCGGGTCAGGACGTGCTCGGCACTGGGGTTGGTCGCGCGGACCACATGGGTCGAGACACCCTGGTGCAACAAGGGGTCGATGGCAGAGATGCGCACCAGCGCCGAAGCGATGGCGATATTCCCCGTCAACTGCGCACCTGCCGCGTCCGCCGCCAGCTCCCGCACGCGGCTCCAGTGGCTCACCGCATGATCGAAACGCTCCATGAAATACTCACCGAGCATGAAAGCCGGCCACAGCGTCGTGCGTTGCAGCAGATCGCTTTGCAGCATGGTTTCGGCAATCACCCCGAGACTGCGGCCGATCCCCTCGTAGATCGGTACGAAGCGCAGGCTGTACTCGGTATCGGCACCGGCGAAGTGCGCCAGTTCGTGACCGATGACCGCGCCGGTTTCTGCCGAATCGAGCAAGCCCAGGTACATCATCGGCAGGTGCAGGGTGCGGCCCTTGAGCGCGGTGCCTGACGGGAGCAGGTTGACGTCGCTGGAGGTGACGTAAAAGCCTTCGGTCATGCCCAGCACGATGTGCTCGGGTGCCAGCGCGCCGAGCTGGTCCGCCAGTTCGCGAACACAGGCCCACAGCGCCGGCGCCTGTTGCGGTGTGACCACCTGGCCCAGAACGCTCATCGGCGTGGACTGGAACATGCGCAGCATGACCGGCAGCTGCTTGCCCATCTGCCAGATCGAATACAGGAAACCGAGCATCAGCATCAGCACGATGAGCATCAGCTTGAATTCACCAGTGGCCATTTTCCCCATGTGCCACAGCCCCAGGCCTTCGAAACCGAGGATGGCCGCTACCGCCGCACCCATGGCGACGATGTGCCCCACCAGCAGGTACGGCAACAGACGGCTCACCCGGCTGAAGGTGTGCAGCAATCGTTCACGGGAATGACTCGCGCGGGCACCGGCCCAACGCAACCCCGACAGACCCAGTACGCCGACCAGCGAGGCCAGCAGGCCGAGGGCGATGACGCCCTTGGCCAGGTTGTTCATCACGGCTGCCACCGGTTGCAGGATGGTCAGTTCATGCTCGGCTTGGGTAATGAGCGACAAAGCCTGGTGAACACCCATGCGTTCACCGTTGATATCGACCTTGGCCGAGCGTGAGAACGGCTTGGCGACCATCGCTTCGATTTCGGGACGCATCACGCCCAACTCGGCTTTGGCTTCGGCGAAGTCCCGAATGCTCTCGGTACTGCGTTGCAACTCCCAGACGCCAAACAAACCAAGGCAAAGCGGCAGGAGAATAAGTACGGCAATGAGTTTCAACGTTCTCATGAGACAGGGCCTCAATAGTCGCGTCGCCTGACATCCGTGGCGAGCATAAATTCCATTTAACAAAGGCCCGAAAGCCCTCACGCTATTGCACGGCCCGACATGAAAGTTACGGGGCGCACTCGTACCCGGCGCGTTATACAGAAATATCGACGGTATGTAACGCCAAATTGCCCGAACACTCGTTCAGCAATGGAAATGACTACTTGTATATCCCGGATATCCTGAGATGCCATCACTTCCTTGCCGGCTATATGACACTTATCCTTCAATCTTTTCTTTAACAGACCCTCAAGCGGGCATTGGGTGAACCGGTTCACCTTTTTAAAATTATTTACAATTAAAAATTGGATCCACTACGCCTCTGAAACCTTTGAATTGACTGGCTTTCAGGACTATCTGACAGACACATCCCACAAATAGTGGCACGAAGGCATCATTGCGACATGTAGCAAAAACGAGAAAAAATCCGCCCCCCGAATGAACTTTTCGATACGACGTGTTGCCATACACGACGTTACTGGCAACTCAATATCCATATGCCATCACCACACTCCCGGTTGTTTCCGGCATTGTGATTTTTTGATGACGAACACCAGTAATCACTTCTCGTGGACGGATGTCCATTTGAGAATCAAGTCACTCGACATACTCTCCGGTTTTATTCCAGGAAGGTGCGAAGTGCTCAAGGACGATGTACCGATGACTCAAACGTTTTTCGATGTTGAAGCATTGATCCAGCTGCGAAGCCAGACCCGGGCCATTTCCGATGCGCTCAAGGCGCAGGCTTCGGATTATCTGGCGACCCTGGCTTTGCTGATTCGTCCGCAAGCGTTTTTCGGTGAATACCTGCAAGGCGCGCAACGCAGCAGCGGGCGCGAGACCCAGCACCATTTCAAGGAACTCAAGGAGTTCTTCGACCGCATCGGTTCGGCCGCTCCGTTCCAGCTGGTCAATGAACTCGAAGTGCCCCTCAACCTGCTCAGTACCACCCCGCAACTGTTTGCGCTGGAGTACGACAAGGTGCTGTCCCAAAGCGGCCAATCCATTCGCATCACCAGCCCCGTGCGCTGGGTGGTGGGCTTCAGTTCGTTCGACCTGGCCCGTTTTCGCACCGTCATCAAAGACCCCAATCGCAGCAGCGCCGAGCTGTACCGCTTCGTGGTGCACTACCTGGTGCTGTTCTACTGCCTGAGCAAGTCGCCCGGCATCAGCCGCCTGCTCGAAGGCCTGCGTTTCCCCGTCAGTTTCGAACGCTTGAAGGAGTTCGGCGACCTGCCCTTCTGCGTCATCAGCTCGCCGGTTCGCTCGCAGTTGCCCGACGAGGCCGTGATCCGCAGCAGCACCCAGATCGCCGGCAACACCAGCTTCGAAGAGCTGGTGGGGCACGCCAACATCATGGAAATGAACGATGAAATCCGTCAGCGCCTGCTGCTGACGATCGAAGGAATGTAACGCGCTCGGCCACCCATTGAACCGACACGCAAACGACTTGCAGCGAATTGTTCGCACAGGAGATCACGATGGCGAAGAAGGAAAGTACCCAGCACAAACTCGACCGCGTTCGCGCGCCTCGGGTCCATATCACCTACGACGTGGATATCGGTGACGCTCAGGAAAAGAAAGAGCTGCCCTTTGTCGTCGGTGTGCTGGGCGATTTCTCCGGCAACCCGCTGGAGCCGCTGCCGAAACTCAAGGACCGCAAGTTCATTTTCATCGACCGCGACAACTTCAACGGCGTGCTCAAGGGCATCAAGCCGCGCCTGACCTACCGCGTCGACAACACCCTGGCGAAAAACGGCACGCAGTTGGGCGTCGAGCTCAACTTCAACGCCCTCGAAGACTTCGAACCGCAGAACGTGGTCAAGCAGGTCGAACCGCTGCGCAAGCTGCTGGAAGTGCGCAACAAGCTGGCGGACCTGCGCAACAAGATGGGCGGCAACGACAAGCTCGAAGAGCTGCTGATGGACGTGTTGCAGAACACCGAGAAGTTGAAAACCCTGGGCAAGGAATTCGGCCGTGAAGCCGCCGTTCCGGCCACCGACGGCAAAGCGTAGGAGCCTGACGATGAACGACAAGCAAACCGTGACTCAACAGGACAGCACGCTGGTTGAAGTGGACAGCTTCACCGCGCAATCCTCGTTGCTCGACAGCATCATTTCCGAAAGCCGCGTGGCCCGTTCCGAGACTGAACGCACCCGTACCCGCGACCTGATCGGCGAACTGGTCAACCAGATCCTGGAAGGCGAAATGACGCCGAGCAAGGACCTGATCGCCGTACTCGATGCGCGCATCGCCGAGATCGACGCGATGCTCTCCGAGCAGATGAACGAAATCATGCACGCCAGTGAGTTCCAGCAGCTGGAAGCTTCCTGGCGCGGCCTGAAGTATCAGGTGGACCAGACCGAGACCAGCACCACGCTGAAGATCCACTTGCTCAACGCGTCGAAGAAAGACCTGGTGCGCGACCTCAAGGCCGCTTCCGAATTCGACCAGAGCGCGCTGTTCAAGAAGATCTACGAAGAAGAATACGGCACCTTCGGCGGTGCACCGTTCGGCATGCTGCTGGGTGACTACGAGTTCAACCGCAGCCCGGAAGACATGTACCTGCTCGAAGAGATTTCCCACGTCGCCGCGGCCGCCCATGCGCCGTTCATCTCGGCGGCTTCGCCTGAGCTGTTTGGCTGGGATTCGTTCACCGACATGTCCGGCCCACGGGATCTGGCGAAGATTTTCGACACCGTCGAATACGCCAAGTGGAAGTCGTTCCGTGCCTCGGAAGACTCGCGTTATGTCGGCCTGACCCTGCCCCACGTGCTCGGTCGCCTGCCTTACGGCCCGGATACCACGCCGGTCGAGGAATTCAACTTTGTCGAAAGCGTCGACGGACGCGACCACAACAAGTACCTGTGGATGAACGCCGCCTACGCGCTGGGCACCCGGGTCACCGATGCGTTTTCCCGTTACGGCTGGTGCGTGGCGATTCGTGGCGTCGAGGGTGGCGGCCTGGTGGAAGGTTTGCCGACCCACACATTCAAGACCGATGACGGTGAAATCGCCCTCAAGTGCCCGACCGAGATCGCCATCACCGACCGCCGTGAAAAAGAGCTGTCGGACCTCGGTTTCATTCCGCTGGTGCACTGCAAGGGCACGGACTACGCCGCGTTCTTCGGCACCCAGTCGGCGCAGAAACAGAAGCAGTACAACACCGACATCGCCAACGCCAACGCCCGGCTTTCCGCGCAGTTGCAGTACATCTTCGCCACCTCGCGCATCGCCCACTACATGAAGGCGATCATGCGCGACAAGATCGGCAGCTTCGCCTCGCGCAAGGACGTAGAGCTGTTCCTCAACAAGTGGCTGTCGAGCTACGTGTTGCTGGACGACACCGCGAGCCAGGAAGCCAAGGCCAAGTTCCCGTTGCGCGAAGCCCGCGCCGAGGTGTTCGAAGTGCCGGGCAAGCCGGGGGTGTACAAGGCCGTGACCTACCTGCGCCCGCACTACCAACTGGACGAGCTCACCGCTTCGTTGCGCCTGGTCGCTGAATTGCCGCAATCGACCCGCGGCTGATCGAGCGCATTGCCAGGGAGGCAATATGAGTAGTCAACACAAGCTGTTGCCATCACTGCTGGACCGGTTGCTGGACGATCGTCCGCATCAGTCCATCGAAGCGTCATCGCAGCGCTTGTGTTCGCTGGCTGATTACAAGGCCAGCATCGTTCGCGACCTCGAGATCCTGGTCAACACCCGCCAGTCCCTGGTCGCCAACGACCTGGAAGGTTTCGTCAATCTGGGCGGCACCATCCTCGACTACGGCATGCCGGACTTCACCAGTCGCAGCGTGCTTGACCCCAAGGATCGTCTGTTGATCCAGCGGCAACTGGAGAAGGCGATCTCGGTCGGCGACCGGCGCTTTCGCAGCGTCAAAGTCCAACTGCTTGCCCAACAGACCGGCCAACGCATGCTGACCTTTCGCGTGGACGCGGTCCTGCGCCTGCAGGACGTCACCCGTCAGGTGTCCTTCGACGCGGTGCTGCAGGTCAACACCCAGGAATACAAAGTGCAGAACCTCAACTGATGCTCGACGATCTGCTGCCCTATTACGAAAAGGAACTGTCGCACCTGCGCTTTTTGGGCCAGGAGTTCGCGAGCCAGTATCCGAAAATCGCTTCGCGGTTGCTCATCGAGGGCGATAACTGCGAAGACCCGCATACCGAGCGCTTGATCGAAGCCTTCTCGTTCCTGTCTGCGCGGGTGCACAAAAAACTCGATGACGAATTGCCGGAAATCGTCGAGTCGTTTCTCGAAGTGCTGTACCCGCACTACCTGCGCCCTACCCCGTCGATGTCGATCGTCGAGTTCAACCTGGGCAAGCAGGAAAAAGTCACCGAAGCCTTCCGTGTGCCCCGGCATACCGAAATCAGTGCCAACCCGATCGATGGCGTGGTGTGTAAATTCCGCACCTGCTACCCGGTCGAGCTGTGGCCGGTGGCGGTGCAACAGGCATCGTTCATCGAGATGGAGCGTTCGGCGTTCAATGGCCACAGCGCTGACCTGGTCGCGCGCTTGCGCATCGGCCTGGTGGCAACCGGCGACGTGATGTTCGGCAAGCTGGAACTGGACCGCCTGCGGTTCTTCCTCGACGGCGAAAGCACGTTGATGCTGCAACTGTACGAACTGCTGTTCAACAACCTGGCCAAGGCCACGCTGACCTTCGAAGATCAGGGCCGCACCCGCGAAGTCGCCCTGCCGGCCAACGCGCTGAAAACCGTCGGCTATGGCCTGGACGAGGGCCTGGTGGATTACTCCGAGCGCTCGTTCCTCGGTTACCGCCTGTTGCACGAGTACTTCACCTTCCCCGACAAGTTCATGTTCTTCGACCTGTCGGGCTTTGCACGGATTCTGGCGGGCAAGGACGTCGAGAAAGTCGAGGTCAATTTCTACTTCTCCGACTACGACCTGAGCGACCGCCTGGCGCGCCTGACGCAGAACATCGGGCGCAATAACTTCAAGCTCAATTGCACGCCGATCATCAACCTGTTCCGCCAGCAGGCCGAGCCGATCAAGTTGACCCACGCCCAGCACGAGTACGCAGTGACGCCGGATGTGCGCCTGCAAAGCTCGGCCGAAGTGGTGTCCATTGACCGCGTCCGGCGCGTGCGCAAGGTGGGCAGCATCGACCAGGTGGGCACTTGCCATCCGTTTTTCGAGCCCCGTGGCGATCAGGGCCCGGGCCAGAGCTTCTGGATTGCCCGGCGTCGAGCCATACAGACCGGCCAGCGCGATGGCTCGAACGTGTTTATCCGGGTGGTGGATCGAGAACTGGGGCTGATGGAGGCCAACAACGATACGTTGAGCATCCGCCTGACCTGCAGCAATCGCGACCTGCCGCTGATGTTGCCTTTCGGTGGCGAGCGCGGCGATTTCACTATCCCGGGCAACTCGGTGATCAAGGACATCCGTTGCCTGCGCAAACCCACCGCCACCGCTCGCGTGCCGCTGGGCAACGGCGTGATCTGGCGGTTGATTTCGCACCTGTCGCTGAACCATATGTCGCTGGTGTCCCGTGGTCGCGAAGTGCTGCTGGAGCTGTTGTCGCTCTACAACTACCGCAACCTGTCGGCACTGCGCAAACAGATCAACGGCATCGTCTCGGTGAGCAGCGAGCCGGTGGTTGCGCGCATCGGCCACCCGCGGCCGAACTTCGTGCGCGGCGTCGGCATCACCCTCAATTTCGATGAAAGCCAATACACCGGCAGCGGTGTGTTTCTGTTCGGCATGGTGCTCGATCACTTCTTTGGTCAGTACTGCACCATGAACAGTTTTACCCAATTAACCCTTCGCACCTTGCAGCGCGAAAAGAGAGTCGTCCAATGGCCACCGCGAACCGGCGATCAACCCCTGGTCTGATCGACCAGGCAAGGGCTGAGCCGCACCGATTCGAGTTTTTCCAATTGGTGCGCCTGCTTCGCCTGCATTACAGCAGAACCGGGCGCATGGACCTGGAAACCCGACCGCACGAAGACCCTCTGCGTTTTCGCTCCCAGCTGTCGCTCAACTTCCCGGCCAGTGAAGTCAGCGATCTGCAGTTCGAGCGTGAAGGCAAGGTGTCCGTGGCCGGCCTGCCGCTGTCCGAGATGCAAGTCACCTTCATGGGCCTGGTCGGGCCCTCGGGTGTGTTGCCGCGCCCGTACACCGAGCTGCTGATCGAGCGGCACGTCCAGTACCGCGATGACGCGGCCCATGCCTTCCTCGACATTTTTTCGCACCGCATGACCACGCTGTTCTACGAGGCCTGGCAAAAGTACAAGTTCTACATCGAGTACGAACGCAACGGAACTTCGGACTTCGATCGCTACCTGCTCAACCTGGTGGGTTTTGGCCCCGAGGCGCAGAAACAGAAATTCGACCGGCAAGGCTCGCCCCTGCGCCGTGAACTGTTCAGCTATTTCTCCGGCCTGTTCGCCCAGAAACCGCGCAACGCACTGAACCTGGAAGCGATGCTGGCCTTCTATTTTTCGCTGCCGTTCAAGGTCAAGCCGTTTGCCGGTCGCTGGCTGAAACTCGACGCCGGCCAATGCACGCAACTGGGGCGCAAGAACGCCGTGCTCGGGCAAAGCGCCGTCGCCGGCAACCGGGTCTGGGACTATCAGTCGTGCATACGCATCGAGATGGGTCCACTGGAGCTGGCCGACTATCAACGCTTCCAGCCAGGCACCGAGGACTACCGGAAACTGGTGGAACTGGTGCGTTTCTATGTAGGAGCCGAACTCGACTTCCAGTTCGCGCCCAGGCTCAAACCCCGGGCCGTGCCCGTTGCCCGCCTGGGGCGCCAAGGCAACGTTTCGCTGGGCTGGCTCGGCTGGCTCAAGCGCCCGGACTCCGACGTCGGGCCATCCCGTTGTGCCCTCTTCCACATTCCTTTTGATGGGGTCTCCCTGTGAACCTGAAGTCCCTGTTTGCCAAGCTCAACGACACCAGCCGCACCGCCACTGAAAGCGCCGCGGCCTTGTGCCTGTCGGAACACCACTACGATGTCGAAATCGAGCACCTGTTGTTGCAGTTGCTCGATAGCCACGACAACGACCTGCCGGCCATCCTGCGTCATTACGACGTGGTGCCCGAACGCTTGCAGGCGCAACTGGTGACGGCACTGGGGACGTTCAAGAAAGGCAATACGCGCACGCCGGCGCTGTCGCCGCACCTGACCCGCATGATCGAACAGGCGTGGGTCCTGGCGTCCATCGAGTTCGGCCAGGCGCAGATCCGCACCGGTCATCTGTTGCAAGCCTTGCTCGATGACGACGAACTGCGCCGCGTGGTGGTCGCCAGCGCCGTCGAGCTTGAGAAAATCAATGCTGACGACTTGCGCGTCAACCTCGGCGCGCTGGTGGAAAGCAGCGCCGAGTCGAAACAGGCCAAGCCGCTGGGCACATCCGACATCGCCAGCGCCGGCACGGTAAAAGGCAACGGCAAGACCCCGGCCCTAGATCAATACACCATCAACCTCACGCAAAGCGCTCGCGAAGGCCGGATCGACCCGGTGCTGGGCCGGGAGTTCGAGGTGCGGCAGATGGTCGACATCCTCACCCGCCGCCGCCAGAACAACCCGATCCTCACCGGTGAGGCCGGCGTCGGCAAAACCGCCGTGGTCGAAGGCCTGGCCCTGCGCATCATCCAGGGTGACGTGCCGTCGGTGCTCAAGGGTGTCGCCATCCACACCCTGGACCTGGGCTTGTTGCAGGCCGGTGCCGGCGTGAAGGGCGAATTCGAAAACCGCCTCAAGTCGGTGATCGAAGAAACCAAACGCAGCCTGCACCCGATCATTCTGTTCATCGACGAAGCGCACACCCTGATCGGCTCGGGTGGCCAGGCCGGGCAGAACGATGCCGCCAACCTGCTCAAGCCAGCCCTGGCCCGGGGCGAACTGCGCACCATCGCGGCGACCACCTGGGCCGAGTACAAGAAGTACTTCGAGAAAGATGCCGCACTGGCGCGGCGCTTCCAGGTGGTGAAGGTCGAAGAGCCGGACGAAGACAAGGCGATCCACATGCTGCGCGGCCTGCTGGCCAGGATGCAGGAGCATCACAAGGTCACGGTGATGGACGAGGCGCTGGTGCAGGCGGTGCGCCTGTCCAATCGCTACATCACCGGCCGCCAGTTGCCGGACAAGGCCGTCAGCGTGCTGGACACCGCTTGCGCCCGGGTGGCCCTCGGTCAATCGGCGCAGCCGGGGCCGCTGGAAGACTGCAAACGCCAGATCGACAACCTGCAGGCGGAAATCGCGGTACTGCAGCAGGAAGCCGCAAAAGGCAGCGACCACGCCCGGCGCCTGACCGCCCTCAATACCGAACTGCAAAGCGAACAGCAGACCCGCGACGCCCTCGAACAACAGTGGCAACGCGAGCTGCAACTGGTGGAAAAACTCGGCGCCCTCAGCCACCCGGAACAACAGGCGCCGGATGCCCAGGAGATTGCCGCGGTGCGCGCCGAACTGGCCAGTGTCCAGGGTGAGCAACCGCTGGTGCATGCCCTGGTGGATGGCGGGACCATCGGCGAAGTGATTTCCGGCTGGACCGGCATTCCATTGGGCAAGATGCTGCGCGACGAAATCGAAACCGTGCAACGCCTACCGGCGTTGCTGGGCGAGCGGGTGCTCGGCCAGGACCACGCACTGCACGAAATCGGCAAGCGCATCAAGATTTCCCGCGCCCGCATGGAAGACCCGAACAAACCGATCGGCGTGTTCCTGCTGCTCGGCCCGAGCGGCGTCGGCAAGACCGAAACCGCGCTGGCGCTGGCCGACACCCTGTACGGCGGCGAGCGCAACGTCATCACCATCAACATGTCCGAGTACCAGGAAGCCCACACCGTCTCCAGCCTCAAGGGTTCGCCACCGGGCTACGTCGGCTATGGCGAGGGCGGCGTGCTGACCGAGGCGGTGCGACGCAAGCCGTACAGCGTGGTGCTGCTCGATGAAGTGGAGAAAGCCCACCCGGACGTGCTCGAACTGTTTTTCCAGGTGTTCGACAAAGGCGTGCTGGATGACGGCGAAGGTCGCGAGATCAACTTCCGCAATACCGTGATCATCCTCACGTCCAACACCGGCACCGACCGCATCATGCAGTGGTGCCTCAATGCTCAGCCGCAACCGGCGCCGCAGGACATCGTCGAAGGGCTGCGTGACGAGTTGAACCAGGTGTTCAAGCCCGCCTTCCTCGGCCGCCTGACCATCGTCCCCTACTACCCGGTCAAGGACGCGATTCTCGAGCGCATCGTCGCGCTCAAGCTTGCGCGCATCCGCCAGCGCTTCGAGCGCAATCATCAAGCGCAGTTGAGCTATGACGAAGCACTGGTCAAGGCGATTGCCTCGCGCTGCACCGAGGTCGACAGCGGCGCCCGCAACATCGACAACATTTTGTCCCAGACCCTGATGCCGGAACTGGCCCAACGGGTCCTGGAGCGCATGGCGCAGGACAAACCGATTCAGAGTTTGAACATCGAGTTGGGCAGCGACGGCGATTTCGCCTATCGCCTGAACTGATCGGGCATTAACAGGTAGTGGTCATGGACAAGAGATATTCAGGGAAGCGTCCCGCGAGGACGACGTTGGCCAAATGCCTGACGGCGGTGGCGATGATGACGGTACTCAGCGCCTGCGGCGTCACCGACCGGGTCGGCAAGCGGGTCGACAATACCTGGGCCGGCGACATGCTGTTCGAGGATAACGAGAAGGTCATCCTGACGTCCGACGGCGGCAACCAGCTCAATCCCGACGCGTCCGGCAAGCCGCTTTCGGTGGTGTTGCGGGTGTACCAGCTGACTTCGCTGGAGCGCTTTGCGTCGGTGGATGCCGACTCGCTGTGGGACGACCCGCAAAAGGCCCTCGGCAATACCCTGATCGAAAACCGCGAAATCACCTTGTTGCCGGGCATGGGGCAAGTCGACAAGTGGCCGCTGAACAAGGCGGCAGGCTATGTCGGCGTCGCGGCTTTTTTCCGCAGCGACGAGAACAGCCGCTGGAAGGTCGCGTTCGACGCCAATTCCCTGCGCAAGGACGGCATCTGGTTCTCCTCCGACGGCTTGCGTGTGCTGGTGGACAACAACACGGTCTCCGCTGTCAGTGGCGTCGACGTGCTGGACAAACCCAAGACCCAGGAGCAGCTCGCAAAAGCCGCCGCCCTGCCCGACCAGCCGGCCGAACCCACGCTGACCGAGCGCGTGCAGGACGCCGTGGTGCAGAAAGCCCAGGACCAGGCGAGTGCCTCCGCGGAAAAAGCCGTGGAGTCGAAATTGAATTCATTATTGGAAAGCGCTCAATGAGTAAGCAAAGCCGGGTGATGTGGTCCGAAGGCATGTTCCTTTTGCCACAACATTTCCAGTATCAGGATGAGTTCCACCAGCATCAGCTGGCGCAGGCGACCCTGCGCAACACGCCTTTTCACTGGGGCGTGCAGTTGCTGGAAGTGGACGAGGAAGCCCTTGCCACCGGCTCCCTGCAGCTCAAGCGACTGAAGCTGGTGTTTCCCGACGGCAGCCTGTTCGACGCACCGCAGCACGACCCGCTGCCGGCGGCCCGTGACCTGAAAGACCTGCTCAAGGGCAACGACCTGAAGGTCTACGCCGCGCTGAAACTGCCCGAGCCATTCGGCCTCAATTACGTCGAGGACGGCCAGGAGCAGAAGACCGGGCGGCGCTTTCGCAAGCAGTTCGACACCCTGCCGGACCTCAACGAAGGCGACCTGGAAAACGAAATCACCAGCCTGCGCCTGAACGTGGTGATGCTGATCGACGGCGACAACCTCGATGGCTACACCTGGTGCCCGATTGCCCGGCTGTCGCGCAACAACATCGGCGGATTCAACCTCGACGGACATTTCGTGCACCCGACGCTGCACCTGGGCACCCACGACACCCTGGTCGGACTGGGCAAGCGTTTGCTCGGCGCCTTGCAATCCAAGAGCAAGGCCTTGTCGGGTCGTCGTCGCGAGCGCGCGGACCAGATTGCCGAATTTGGCTCCAGCGACGTAACCCTGTTCTGGCTGTTGAACACCGTGAACCGTGCCCACCCGAGCCTGGCGCACCTGCTCGCGCATCCGCGCCTGCACCCCGAGCGCTTGTATCTGTTCCTGGCCGAACTCGCCGGCGGCTTGCTGACGTTCTCGCTGGATACGCAGCTCAACGACATCCCCGAATACGACCACCACGACCCGGCGGCCTCGCTGGTCAAGCTCGATGAAATGATTCGCGTGCTGCTCGACAACGTCGTGCCGAACCAGTGTGTGGTGATCAACCTGACCCAGACCAAACCCTCTTACTGGCAAGGGCAGTTGCACGACCCACGGCTGGCCGAGGCGGACTTCTACATCTCCGTGCACGCCGACATGCCGGGTGCAAGCCTGCTGGAGCTGGTGCCACGGGCGTTCAAGGTCGGCTCGCCGGAAGACATCGAAGTGGTGGTCAACAGCGCCATGCCCGGCGTCACCCTCAATCACTCGACCCGCCTGCCCAATGCGATTCCGGTGCGACTGGACAATCACTACTTCTCCATCGAGCCCCATGGCCGGGTGTATGAACGAATGATGAGCGCCCAGGCCATCTCTTTCTACGCGCCCAGCGCCTTCACCAACCTCAAGCTTGAACTGATGGCGGTACTCAAATGACCGAAGCCGTACTGCAAGGCGCCGTTGCGGCCGCCCGTGAAAAACCGACGCTCAAAGATCTGGTGCAAGACTTCATCAGCATGGCGCTGATCGTGCGCAAGGGCCGGCAAGTGACGTCGGTCAGCGCCTTCGAGGTCAGTGTCGACACCTTCTTCAAGGCACTGGAACGCGATGCCCGCAGCGCCAACTACAGCGTCGAACAGGTGAAGGACACCCAGTACGCCTTGTGTGCGTTCCTCGATGAAAGCGTGTTGCGCTCCGGGGATAACGAGTTGCGCCGGCACTTTGAATTGCAGCCGTTGCAGTTCCGCTATTTCGGCGTGCACCTGGCCGGCGAAGGCTTCTTCGAAAAAATCGATGCACTGCGTGGCGACGTCAAACAGAACCTCGATGTGCTCGAGGTCTACCACCTGTGCCTGGCCCTGGGTTTCGAAGGCAAGTTCAGCCTCGGGCAAAAGGATCAACTGCGTTACCTGGCCAATACCCTGGGCCAGGACATCGCGCGTTATCGCAAGACGCCCAAGACCCTCTCGCCTGACTGGGCGTTGCCCGACCAGGTCTCGCAAATGCTGCGCCATGAAGTTCCCCTCTGGCTCTACGTGGCGCTGATTGCGTTGGTCTGCGCGGGTGTCTACCTGACGCTGGACTGGTTGCTGGCCAAGGACGTAGCCGCGTTGTCCGAACAAATCAGCCAGCTGTTCAGTGCCTGAGCACAGGTCAGGTAACCGAGTCAGGAAGACATGAAGACATTATTGCGTTTGTTGAAAAGCTTTTGGTTCCTCGTTCCCGCCCTGTGGCTGGCGAGCCTGGCGGTCTGCTGGTTCGTCGCGCCGCATGTGAGCTGGCTGCGCGGTTATGCGCCGGAGGCGATGGCGATCGTCAGCGCCTTCTACCTGCTGATCATTGTGCTGCGTCAGTACAAGCGTATCCGGGCGGAGCACAACCTTGAAAACCTGGTGCAGATCGAAGTCGATCGCTCGCTCAAATCCACCGGCGAGTTCCGCGATCAGCAAGTGCTGCGCGAACGCCTCAAGCACGCGATTGCGATGCTGCGCACCGACCGCTCGGCCGGTGGCGGCGGCTCGTCGGCACTTTACGATTTGCCGTGGTACCTGGTCATCGGCATGTCCGCGGCGGGCAAGACCTCATTGCTGACCCGCTCTGGCCTTTCCGCAAGCATTGCCAGCAGCGCCAACGACACCGAAAGCGGCACCCAGCATTGCGATTGGTATTTCAGCCCCGAGGCCGTGATGATCGATACGGCCGGCCGTTACCTGCGGGACGACCCGTCGGCCAGTGAATTCGCCGCCTTCCTGCGGCTGCTGAAAAAGCAGCGCAGCAAGGCCGCGGTCAACGGTCTGGTGTTGGTGGTGAGCCTGCCTGAACTCCTGGCGTGCAGCGCGGCCGAGCGCAACAAACTCGCCGCACAACTGGTATCGCGCATCGAGGAATACAACGATTGCCTGGAGGCCAATCCACCGATCTACCTGATGCTGAGCAAGACCGATCAACTGCCGGGCTTCAGCCAGGCGTTTGAAGGCCTGGACCTGAACGAGCGCCAGCAACCGCTGGGCATGACCTTCGGTGTGTCCGAGATCCGCAACCAGGGCCTGCGCCCGGTGCTGGATGCCAAGCTGGCCAACCTGCACAGCCATGTGCGTCGCTACGTCGACGCACAGATGGTTGCGCTGGGTGCCGATGCCAACAGCGCCCTGCTGAACTTCCCGAACTATTTCGCCGAACTGTCCGGGGTGCTGGAGCAGTTTCTCCAGCACTTCGCCGAGACCGGTCGCAGCGGTGCGCCACTGTTGTTGCGCGGGCTGTATTTCACCAGTGCCCTGCAGACCGACCAGCAGTTGGGCCAGGTGTATGAAGACGACCTGGCCGAGTCGTTCGCCCTACAACCGGAACATGAGCAACCGGAACATGAGCAAGGGTCGCCAAGCACCGGCAAGAAAATCAGCGACCGCAGCTATTTCATTACCGATACGTTCCGCCGGGTGATCTTCCCGGATCGCGACCTGACCCTTTATCAGTCGCGCCTTGGCAAGAACACCTCCGTCAGCCCTGCCCTGCTGGGTCTGGCGGTACTGGCCGGCGTCGCGTTCATTGGCTGGCAAGCCCTGTCGTTCCAGAACAACCGTCAGTGGCTGGCCACGTTGCGCGAGCAACTGACCGAGCTGCAACAGTCCCCGGACCGTGCCGGGTTGCTCGCCTCGGGCCAAGGCCTGGAGCTGTTGCGTGAGCAGCTCTCGGCCATCGAGAAGTACCGTGCCAAAGGCGTGCCGTTGCAGTTGGGCGCAGGCCTGTATCGCGGTGACGACATCTACCGCGTCGCGCAAGCCGCCTATCTGCAACAACTGCGTACCCAGGCGCTGGAACCTGTCACCTTGCAACTGCAATTGCAGATGCGCGCCTTCAATGAGTTCGCCAAAACCATGGACCCGCAGAACAGCTTTGCGTCGGCGTCGTCCAAGGCCGACGCCGCCAAAGGCCGTGCGCAAGGCCTGAAGCTGCCAACCCGCCTGAACGGCTTGCCGCGCAGTACCGGTGATGCGGCCAGTCGCCTGAGCGGCGCGGCCAAGGGCGCTGCCAGCAAGGCACGCGGCGATGCGCTGGCAGCACTGCGCAACCCGGCCACGGCGAGCGATGCCGCGGATTTGTCGGCGACCACCGGCGGGCTGTCGTTGTCCGAAGAAATGCTCGGGCGGCTGGATGAGCGACAAGTCGCGTCCATCATCGAGTCCTATAACGCACTGAAGCTCTACCTGATGCTGACGCAACCCGGCACCCATCCAGACCCGGAGTTCGTCGGTGCTGCGTTGCCGGTGGCCTGGGCCAATACCGCCAGTGCCGACAATCCTGTCAGCACGGCGGTGATTCAGGACAACTCGCCGGTCTACGTGCAATTGCTCAAGAATGGCCAGGCACCGTCCTTGTCGCGTAACGAGCAACTCATCAGCGAAACCCGCAACAGCCTGAAGTCCTTCATGATTTCCAGCTCGCTGGTGGACCGTGAATACCTGCGCCTGCAACTCGAATCCAGCCGTCAGTTCCCGGCCGTGGGCTTGAGCGACCTGGTGCCGATGCCCGGCCGGCAGTTGCTGTATGGCACCGAGGCGGTGCCGGCGATTTTCACCCGCCAGGGCTGGGAACAGTTCGTCAAGCCTGAGCTGATCAAACTGGTGTCGGGCAACCTGCAAAACGAATCGGACTGGGTGCTCGACGGCGAAGGCGGCGACAGCATCGTGCAGAAAGCCAATTTCATCCGCGAGTTCATGACGCGCTACAAGCGCGACTACACCCAGGCCTGGTACACCCTGATCGACAGCGTCGGTGTTCGTCATTTCACCGACATGGCCAACGCGACCCAACAGCTGGCCCTGCTCAGCGACGTGCAAAACTCGCCGGTGAAAATCCTCCTGGCGGCGGTCAACGACAACACCCAATGGGATGTCCCGGCCCCCCGCGAAACACTGCCGGCGGGCGTCAAGCCCGATGACGGATTCTGGAGCGGCGTCAGCGGGATTTTCGATGGCAAAAACACATCGCCCAGCACGCTGATTTCGCCTTTGCCGGCGGTCGATGACGGCAGCCTGGCGAAGCGCTTCGAGCCTGTGTCGCGGGTGTTCGCCGTGCAAAACGCCGAAGGCGCCGACAGCACGATCATGGACCGCTACCTCGCGGCCTTGCGCAAGCTCAAGGTGCGGATGAACAACATCCAGCGCTCCCAGGACGTTGGCAAGAGCAGCAAGCAACTGATCAGCGAAACCCTCGAAGGGCTGCCAAGCGAAGTGACCAGCGTGCGCAACTATGTCGAGACCACCGTCGACACCAGCCAGGGTGGCCTGTCCGAATCGTTGCAGGGCCTGTTCAGCCTGCCGATCCAGTTTGCCTGGGAAACCCTGCGCGACCCGGCCGGCCAGCAGATTGCCAAGGCTTGGGCACAGCAGATCGCCAAGCCCTGGGAACAGGTCATGGCGCACCGTTACCCGATTGCGCCAGGCAGCCGCAATGAAGCCTCGGTCAAGGACCTGCAGCGTTTCGTCGACCCGGAGTCCGGGCTGCTGCCGAACTTCAAGCGCAACGAAATCGGCAACCTGTCCGGTGGCGAAGGCCTGGGGATGAGCAGCAACAGCAAGGCAACGCCGCTGGTCAACCCGAACATGGTCAACAGCATCGACAAGGCCAGCTCGTTGGGCCAGGTGATCGCCAGCCTGTCGGACCGCGACAACGGCTTCGAGATCATGCTCGAGCCCTCGGCCAACCTGACCGACATCATCTTCACCCTCGATGGCCAGGTGCAGCACTACCGCAACGGCAAGACCAGCTGGAGCCGCTTCTCCTGGCCGGGCACCACCACCACGCCGGGCGCACGCCTGGATGTGGTGACCCTGACCGGCGAACGCATCACGGTGTTCGACTACCCGGGCCGCTGGGGCCTGCTGCGCATGAACGACAGCGCACGGGTCAGCGATCTGGACGGCATCCAGCAACGCTTCAGCTGGAACACCGGCAGCGGCCCGGTCAGCCTCGCCGTGCGCAACTACGGCGGCGTCAAGTTGACCGACCTGGCCAACGTCAAGGCCTTGAGCGCGCTCAACGCCAAAGAAGGCCAAGCGCTGTGAGCCGTCGAACCTTGAACCCGGGAACCGGCCAATGATCGGCTGCTTCGGCAAGGTCCCCGCGAGCCCGGACTTCGTCAGCCTGCAAGGTGCGGGCGACGAGGTCTGCGAGTTCGATAGCTGGCTGCAAGGGGCGCTGGCCGCCCTGCAGCATCGCGAAGACTGGCGGGCGTTGTTCGACGCTTTGCCGGTGTGCTTTTTCAGCTATCGCGCGCGCAGCGGCAACTGGTTGCTGGGTGGGTTGATCAGCTCCAGGGATTCGAGTGGCCGACGCTATCCGTTTTTCATTTTCCAGACGCTCAAGGCCAGCGAAACCGAACCTCTGGTCAATCCGTTCACCCTGGGCGAACTGTTCAGCGGGCAGATCAGACCGCTGCTGCACATGGCGGTCCAGGGCGAAAGCACTTCGGTGCTGTTCGAGCGCATCAAAGCCCTGCGCCCGTTGCAAGGACAGGACTTCGAGTTGTTCCGGCGCGTACATGACAAGTTCCTGGTGAACTTCAACCTGCGCGACATCGCCTGCGCGCTGCAGGGCACCTACCCGGAGTTCGTCACCAACGCCGTGCTGACCCGGCTCCAGGCCCTGAGAAGGCACCTCGATCAGGCCACACCGATCGGCATCACCCTGCCCTTGCCGGCGGAACGGGGGTTGAAAAACCCGACCGCCGATTTGTGGGTCACCTGGCTGACGCAAATGACACCCGAACGCGCCGTGCCGCAGATCAACCTGCTGGCGGACGACTTCATGCGCCCCCGGCTGATCTGTTTTGCCTCACGCAATACCAGCGATGCCTACCGCCTGCTGACCGGCATCCATGACCGCTCGCAGAGCTATGACGTGCTGGCGTCATTCGATGCCTTTGACGAGCACCACCGCAAACACGCCTTTCCCGAAATCGACCGCCCTCTGGGTGACGTTATCGACCGTTTTGTCGATGCCCTGGATTCGAAGTCCGTATGAACAAGATCAAGTATTACTTCTTGCGCTATCAACCCTACATCCTGGGGGTGTGCTTTTTCCTCACGATCTTCGTGGTGTGGGGCATCGGGCGTGCGTTCGGCTTCAGTTCGCTCAACAGCCTGTTGACCGGCATCGGTGCGTTCCTGGGTCTGTCCGCCGGCTATGTGCTGCTGCTTTATCGCGGCGTGTCCCGGCATCACAACCTCGAAGGACTGCTGCGCGAGGATGCCGACCAGGCCGTGTTGAACGCGAGCCCGGCGGATCGCGAGGAAGTCAGCCTGTTGCGCGAGCGCCTGTTGCAGAGCATCGAGCGCTTGCACAGCAACAAGCCACGGGGCAGCAACCCCAAGGATGCGCTGTATGCCCTGCCCTGGTACCTGGTGGTCGGCCAGCCCGCGGCAGGCAAGAGCACCATGCTCTACCAGTCGGGGCTCAATTTCCCTTACGCCGAGCGCGAAGGCGTGCGGGTCGCAGGTCTGGGTGGCACGCGCAATTGCGACTGGTTCTTCAGCTCCGAGGCCGTGCTTCTGGACACCGCCGGGCGCTACATGAACAACCAGGAAGAGGCCGGCAAATGGCGCGCGTTCCTGCAACTGCTGCGCCAGCATCGCCAGCGACGGCCGCTCAATGGCCTGATCGTCACGGTGAGCATCCACGACATCCTGCAAGCCTCTCTCGAAGATCAGGAGCGCATCGCCAAGCGCCTGCGCGAACGCATTCAGGAAACCCATGCCTTGCTGGAAGTGCGCCTGCCGGTCTACCTGGTGTTCACCAAGTGCGACCTGGTGCCGGGCTTTGCGCCCTTCTATCGCCAACTGGACGAGACCGCCCGCGGCGAAGTGATGGGCAAGACCTTTTCCCACAAAGGCTATGAGCAGGCCGACTGGGGACAGCGCTTCGGCGTCGCGATGGACGAACTGGTCAGCTATTGGCAACAGGTGGCGAGCCAGCAACTGGTCACGCAGGACATCCAGATCACCCGGCAGGATTCGGCGGTGTACCGGTTTCCGCTGGAACTGGCGGCCCTCAAGCCCCGGCTTCAACTGTTCGTCGATGCCCTGCTGCGCGCCAACCCTTATCAAAGTGCAGAACTGCTGCGCGGCTTCTATTTCACCAGCGCCCTCGATGCCGACCAGCCGGAACTGGGCGGTCATGCACGGCAGGTGACAGAGCGTTTCTCGCTGGAAGGTGACCGGGAGATCGCCGACGGCAATGCGCAGCCGCGCCCGTTGTTCATCAACAGTCTGTTCCGCAAGGTCATCATTCCCGACCAGCACCTGGTGGCGCTGTACACCACCAACCACCGCGAGCGTCGGCGCAGGGCAGCCTGGATCGGCGGTGCCGGACTGGTCGCTGTGTTGCTGTGCAGCCTGCTGAGCTGGTCGTACGTCAACAACAAGAACACCCTGAAGAGCCTGTCCACAGAGCTGACCCAAGCCGCCGCCGACGATCACTCGGCCACCGGGCAGTACACCGCCTGGCAAACCCTGGATCGCCTGCGCTTCTGGACTGCTCACTACTACGCGCAACACCACGACCAGGGTGTACCGCTGCGCCTGCGCCTGGGGCTCTATCAAGGCCACAAGGTAGAGCCACTGGTGCGCAGCCGCTATTTCGAGCGACTGGAAAGCGTGATGCTCAAGCCCACGGCCGACAACCTGACCCGCTCGTTGTATTTGCTGACCACCCTCAAGGTCTATCAGCGCAACGCCAAAGAGTTGATGCCCGTGACCGGCGTGGACAGCGTCGAACCCAAGGCGCTGCCCAATGACAACCGGGCGCAGTCCATCGCCGGTTTCGGCAAGGCGACGCTGGACACCTACGTCATGCTGTCGCGCGCCCAGCGTGAAAAGGCCGACCCCGGGTTCCTGAAAGCGAAAATCCCGGATTACTGGTACCCGGCGATTGCCCGTCAGGTGGGCAACGCCAGTGTCGCCGCCTCGGACTATGAGTTCGCCAGCCGCCAGATCAACTTCTACAGCGACCAGATCCACGAGCCGGACGTGCCGCGGATCCTCGACAACGCGTTCCTGATCTCCAGCTCGCGCAACTACATCAACAGCCTGCTGACCCAGTCGTTGCGCTCGATCGAAACCATCACGCTGGAGTCGGACACCCTGTTCGCCTTCGCCCGTGCCGACTTCCAGAGCCTGAAGACTGAAGGGCAAAGCCAGCTGAGTGCGATCGCCGGCAAGCTGCTCAGCACCCCCAACATCGGAAAAATCATCATCGCCGGGCATGCCGATCAACTCGGCGATCCCCAAGGCAACCTGCAGGTTTCCAGAGAGCGGGCGCAAACCATCAAGACCTACCTGGTGGGCAAAGGCGTACCCGGCGAGTTGGTGGAAGCGATCGGCGAAGGCAGCACCAAGCCCCTGGTCAAGTGCGACATGCAGCAACCCAGGGCCCGGCTGATTCAATGCCTGGAGCCTAACCGGCGGGTAGAAATCGAAGTGCGGGCACTCAACTGAGCAGGCGCGCCTTGTGAAGAAATACCGGCATCCGGGTCATCTCGACGAGAGGCCCGGGCCGGCATAAGACACCTCTCTTGATCGTTTCAAAGAGGTTAAAGCGAAGGGCTGTGACTTGCTCGCAAGTCACAGCCCTTTAAATGAAGGTAAGGAGAAAATAGAAATGGCATTTGACGCATACATCCAGATCGACGGCATTCCAGGTGAAGTTCTGGACGACAAACACAAGGATTGGATCGAAGTGCTGGGCTACGAGTACGGCGCCACCCAAGCGACTTCCGCGACGGCCAGCTCGTCGGGCGGTGCTTCGTCGGAGCGTGTATCGTTGAGCGACTTCACAATCCGCAAAGCCGTGGACAAGGCTTCTGCCAAGCTGTTCGAACACTGCTGCAATGGCAAGCACATTTCCAAGATCCAGCTGAACGTGAACCGCGCCGGTGGCGACAAGGTGACCTACCTGACCATCAACCTGGAAGAAGTCGTGGTGTCGTCCGTGAAAGCGGTCGCCGGCGGCAGCCAGAACGGTGAAGACAAAGCCGTTGGTGATCTGCCGATCGAAGAAATCAGCTTCAACTTCGCTCGCATCAAGACCACCTACACCCAGCAGAGCCGTGCAGATGGCCAGGGCGGCGGTAACGTCACCGGTGGCTGGGATCGCACTTCGAACAAGGTTTTCGCATAAAACCGTGGTAACGACGGGCCGCGCAAGCGGCTCGTTTTCAGCACCGTGCCTGCCCGGCGGGCACGGTGTTCTTTTAGCCTGATCAGAGTTTCCCATGTCTGAATTTCTCAACGACCTTTCGCTGGCCGAACTGACCGCGCCCATCAACGAGGGGAGCGGCGAAGACCTGAGCTTTTCCACCTTGTTCGATCAGGTGAAAGAAGCACGGCGAGCAGACCCCGACTACCTGACCCATGGTGACTGGCAAACCGACCTGAAGTCATCCGACTGGGACCTGACCCTCACCCTGGCTGCACAGGGCCTGGCTCGCCAGAGCAAGGACCTGATGCTGGTCGCCTGGCTCAGCGAAGCCTTGGCGCACAAGTACCATTTCACCGGTATCACCTTCGGCCTGACCCTGGCCGAACGCATACTGGACAATTTCTGGACCGACCTCTTCCCGTCCCTCGAGGATGGGGTCGATGAACGCGCTGCCCGACTGGCGTGGATGAAAACGTCGCTGGCGGATGTCGTGGGCGGACTGCCCATCACCCAGGGCCAACAGTACGGCCTGCTGCGCTATGACGAATCCCGGCACGTGGAAAACCTTGGGTTGCAGAACCCCCAGGCCATGCGTGCCGCCCTCGACGAAGGCAAGATCAACGCCGAGGTGTTCCAGCGTTCGGTGGTGCTGACCGACTCCGATCACCTGCGCCTGAAGGCCGGCGAAATAGCCGCCAGCCTCAACGCATGCCAACGGCTGCAGAACACGGCCGACAGGCTGTTTGGCCATGACGCGCCGAGTTTTGCCGGGCTCCACGACGTGTTGTCCCGCGCCGGCCAACTGGCCGAGAAACTGCTCAAGGATCGCGGCATCGAACTGAACCCGGCCCCTGCCGCGCCCACCCCGGCCGTCTCCGAAAGCGCTGGCGCACAACCCACAGGTGCTGCAATGACCCAGACCCGGCAAGACATTCCAGTCACACCACTGCGCACCACGCCACAGACCCGCGACGAGGCGTTCACCCTGCTGGCGGGTATCGCGCAATTCTTCAAGCAGACCGAACCCCAGAGCCCTGTCCCCTACCTGATCGAACGCGCGATCAAATGGGGCAACATGCCGCTCGAGGGCTGGCTCAACGATGTGATCAAGGACAGCAATGTGGTGGACAACATCCGCGACGTGCTGGGGACCAAGGAAGCGAAGTCCTGACGACCAGCAGGTAACGCCATCCCCCTCCTTCTACCCCCCCTGTAAAGATCAATAGTTACCCTGTGGCGAGGGAGCTTGCTCCCGCTGGACTGCGCAGCAGTCCCTGTTTTTTGGCAGCTTCGCACTGAAGCGCCCCGCGGGAGCAAGCTCCCTCGCCACAGATAAAGTGTTTATCCCTTCCTGAACAAAACTCCCCCCACCCGACGTAAACCCGTGCCTGCCGTTTGTCCGCTGCGACCGGTGGCGCACACTTTTGCACGCCATCCAGCCAGAAACTCCGTTCGGGGACTTGTGCTTCCGGTATTATGGTATACCATCAGACGCACAGACACCCAAACCTCTACGGAGCAGCTCATGAGTTTCGAAATCCGCAAGATCGTCAGCTATGTCGAAGAAACCTTTATTGAAGGCGGCAAAGCCACCGATAAGCCCGTGACCATGGTCGGTCTGGCCGTGGTGATGAAGAACCCCTGGCTGGGCAACGGTTTCGTCGAAGACCTGAAACCGCAGATCCGCGCCAACTGCTCCGACCTCGGCGCGCTGATGGTCGAGCGCCTGGTGGGCATCATCGGCGGTGCCGAGAAGATCGAGGCTTACGGCAAGGCTGCGGTGGTCGGTGCCGATGGCGAAATCGAGCACGCTTCGGCGGTGATCCACACCCTGCGCTTCGGCAACCACTACCGCGAAGCGGTCAAGGCCAAGAGCTACCTGAGCTTCACCAACAAGCGCGGTGGCCCGGGCACTTCGATCCAGATCCCGATGATGCACAAGGACGACGAAGGCCTGCGTTCGCACTACATCACCCTGGAAATGCAGATCGAAGACGCCCCCCGTGCCGACGAAATCGTCGTGGTCCTGGGTTGCGCCGACGGCGGCCGCCTGCACCCGCGCATCGGCAACCGCTACATCGACCTGGAAGAACTGGCCGCCGAAAAAGCCCAGTAACCGGCCAGCAGAACGACAACAAGAAGGCATTGCAGGAGCGCTCCATGATTCGGCTCACCGCTGAACTCACCCCGGCTGGCACCAGTTACCTGGCGACCGGCCAAGGCCAGCCCGTGGTCTTGATCCACGGCGTGGGCCTGAACAAAGAAATGTGGGGCGGCCAGATCGTTGGCCTGGCCACGAAGTACCGCGTCATCGCCTACGACATGCTCGGCCATGGCGCGAGTCCGCGGCCAGAGAGTGGCACACCGCTGCTCGGCTATGCCGACCAGTTGCTGGAGCTGCTCGACCACCTGCAATTGCCCAAGGCAACGGTCATTGGCTTTTCCATGGGCGGGCTGGTAGCGCGGGCGTTTGCCCTGCACTACGCGCAACGCCTGGAAGGCCTGGTGGTGCTCAACAGTGTGTTCAACCGCAGCGCCGAACAGCGCGCGGGAGTCATCGCCCGCACCAGTCAGGCCGCCGAACACGGGCCGGACGCCAACGCCGAAGCGGCGCTGTCGCGCTGGTTCAGCCGTGAATACCAGGCGGCCAACCCGGCGCAGATCGCCGCGATTCGCCAGACCCTGGCCGGCAATGACCCCCAGGGTTACCTGACCACTTACGAACTGTTCGCCACCCAGGACATGTACCGCGCCGACGACCTGGCCGGCATCCGGGTGCCGACGCTGATCGCCACCGGCGAACTGGACCCCGGTTCGACCCCGGAAATGGCCCGGCAACTGGCCGAACGCATTCCCGGCGCGACCGTTGCCGTGCTCGCCGAGCAACGGCATATGATGCCCGTAGAGTCTCCGCGCCTGGTCAACCAGCTGTTGCTGGAGTTTCTGCAGACCGCGCACTCCCAACAAAACCAGATCAAGGGGATCGTTGCATGACACTCGCACGCTTCCAGATGTGCATCGGCGGTGAATGGGTCGATGCCCTGTCCGGCAAGACCTTCGAAAGCCTCAACCCGGCGCTGGCCGAGCCTTGGGCCGAATTGCCCGATGCCGATGAAGCCGATGTCGAACGCGCCGTACAAGCCGCGCAAACCGCTTTCGACAGCCCGGCATGGCGCGGCCTGACCGCCACCGCGCGCGGCAAACTGCTGCGACGCCTGGGCGACCTGATCGCCGAGAACAAGGAACAACTGGCGCAGCTGGAAAGCCGCGACAACGGCAAGCTGATCCGCGAAACCCGTGGCCAGGTCGGCTATCTGCCGGAGTTCTTCCACTACACCGCAGGCCTGGCGGACAAGCTCGAAGGCGGCACCCTGCCGCTGGACAAGCCGGACCTGTTTGCCTACACCGTGCACGAAGCCATGGGCGTGGTCGCCGCGATCATTCCGTGGAACAGCCCGCTGTACCTGACCGCGATCAAACTTGCCCCGGCCCTCGCAGCGGGCAACACCATCGTGATCAAGCCGTCGGAACACGCCTCGGCAACGATTCTCGAACTGGCGCGCCTTGCGCTGGAAGCCGGGATTCCGCCGGGGGTGGTCAACGTTGTCACCGGTTATGGCCCAAGCACCGGCGCCGCCCTCACCCGCCATCCGCTGATCCGCAAGATCGCCTTCACCGGCGGCGCGGCCACGGCGCGGCATGTGGTGCGCAGCAGCGCGGAGAACTTCGCCAAGCTGTCGCTGGAACTGGGGGGCAAATCGCCGAACATCATCTTCGCCGACGCCGACCTCGACAGCGCGATCAACGGCGCCATCGCCGGGATCTACGCCGCCTCCGGACAGAGCTGCGTCTCCGGTTCGCGTTTGCTGGTGCAGGACGAAATCTACGACGAGTTCGTCGGTCGTCTGGTTGAGCGCGCACAACGCATTCGCATCGGCAACCCCCAGGACGACAGCAGCGAAATGGGCCCGATGGCTACTGCACAGCAACTGGCGGTGGTCGAAGGTCTGGTGGCCGATGCCATCGCCGAAGGTGCGCGCCTGCGCCTGGGTGGCAAACGCCCTGAGAATCTGGGCGACGGCTGGTTCTACGAACCGACGCTGTTCGAGTGCGACCGCAACTCGATGAAGATCATGCAGGAAGAAGTCTTTGGCCCGGTGGCCTCGGTCATCCGTTTCAAGGACGAAGACGAAGCCCTGGCGATCGCCAACGACTCGCAGTTCGGCCTCGCCGCCGGCATCTGGACCCGCGACCTGGGGCGCGCCCATCGCCTGGCCCGGGACGTGCGTTCGGGGATCATCTGGGTCAACACCTACCGCGCGGTCTCGGCCATGGCGCCGATCGGCGGCTTCAAGAACAGCGGCTATGGACGCGAAAGCGGCATCGATTCGGTGCTGGCCTACACCGAGCTGAAAACGGTGTGGATCAACCTGTCCCAGGCACCGATGCCTGATCCCTTCGTGATGCGCTAGGAGTCCTGGAAAATGATCGAACCCGGCATTTACAAAGACGTGATGAGCTCGTTCCCGTCCGGGGTCACGGTGGTCACCACCCTCGACCCGGAGGGCGGCATCGTCGGCATCACCGCCAGCGCCTTCAGTGCGCTGTCGATCGACCCGGCACTGGTGCTGTTCTGCCCCAACTACGGTTCCGACACCTACCCGGTGCTGCGCGACAGCAAGCAGTTCGCGATTCACCTGCTGTCCGCCGACCAGACCGCCGAAGCCTATGCCTTCGCCGGTAAAGGCAAGGACAAGGCCAAAGGCATCGACTGGCACTTGAGCGAGTTGGGTAACCCGATTCTGGCCAAGGCGACGGCCATCATCGAGTGCGAACTGTGGCGCGAATACGACGGCGGTGATCACGCGATCATTGTCGGCGCGGTGAAGAACCTGATCCTGCCCGCGCAACCGGTCACGCCGATGATCTACCACAAAGGCAAGCTGGGGCCGCTGCCCGCCCTGGCCTGATGGATCTACACAATCCCCCTGTGGGAGCGGGCTTGCCCGCGATAGCGGTTTATCAGTCGACATTGATGTTGAATGTCAGTCCGCCTTCGCGGGCAAGCCCGCTCCCACAGGTACCGCGGTGCATATTCTATTTTTGTTAGGAGCCGGCATGAGCCCAGCAGCCTCGTTACTGTTCCGCCAGCAAGCCTATATCAATGGCCAGTGGCTGGACGCGCCGGATGGCGCCTGTCAGGACATCTTCAACCCGGCCACCGACGAATTGATCGGCCAGGTGCCGAACCTCGGCGCCGAGCACGCGCGCCTGGCCATCGACGCTGCCAACAAAGCCTGGCCCGTCTGGCGTGCACTGACCGCCAAAGAGCGCAGCAATACGCTCAAGCGCTGGCATGCCTTGATGCTGGAAAATGCCGACGCCCTGGCGGAAATTCTCACCCTCGAACAAGGCAAGCCACTGGCTGAGGCCAAGGGTGAAATCCTCTACGCCGCGAGCTTCATCGAGTGGTTCGCCGAAGAGGCCAAGCGCATCTACGGCGACACCATTCCCAGCCACAAGGGCGATGCGCGCATCGTGGTCACCAAGGAGCCGATCGGCGTCGTCGCGGCCATCACGCCGTGGAACTTCCCGGCGGCGATGATCACCCGCAAGGCGGGCCCGGCACTGGCCGCCGGTTGCCCGTGCATTGTCAAACCGGCCCCGGAAACGCCTTTCTCGGCCTTGGCCATGGCCGCGCTGGCGGAACAGGCCGGCATTCCTGCCGGGATATTCAACGTGATCACCGGCGACGCCATCGCCATCGGCGCCGAGCTGACCGCCAGCCCTCTGGTGCGCAAACTGTCGTTCACCGGCTCCACCGCCATCGGCAAGCTGCTGATGGCCCAGTGCGCGCCGACCCTGAAAAAAGTCTCGCTGGAACTGGGCGGCAACGCGCCGTTCATTGTCTTCGACGACGCCGATCTGGAGCGTGCCGTTGACGGTGCGTTGATCGCCAAATTCCGCAACGCCGGGCAGACCTGCGTCTGCGTCAACCGCTTCATGGTGCAGGACGGCATCCACGACGCCTTTGTGGCGCGCCTGGCCGAGCGGGTTTCGCAACTCAAGGTCGGCAGCGGTTTCGATGATGGCGTCACCCAAGGGCCGCTGATCAACGAGCGTGCCGTGGCCAAGGTCGAAGACCACGTGCAAGACGCGCTGGAACACGGTGCACAACTGCTGTGCGGCGGCGAACGTCATGCGCTGGGCAACGGCTTCTTCCAGCCGACCGTGCTCAGCGGCGTCACCGCGCAGATGAAAGTCGCCCGGGATGAAACCTTTGGCCCGTTGGCCGCCGTTTTCCGTTTCGACACCGAGGCCCAGGCCATCGAGATGGCCAACGACACCGAATTCGGCCTGGCCGCCTACTGCTACACCCGCGACCTGGGCCGCGCCTGGCGCATGAGCGAGGCGCTGGAGTACGGCATGGTCGGGATCAACGAAGGGCTGATTTCCACCGAAGTCGCGCCGTTTGGCGGCATCAAGTCCTCGGGGCTGGGCCGTGAAGGGTCGAAGTACGGCATCGAGGATTACCTGGAACTCAAATACACCTTGATGGGCGGCCTTTGAGCCCACGGGAGCTACGCAGATGAACAACGAAAAATACGAAAAAGGCCTGAAGATCCGCACCCAGGTGTTGGGCGAAGCCTACGTCAATCGCTCCATCGAGAACGCCGACGACTTCACCCGCCCCTTGCAGGAAATGGTCACCGAATATTGTTGGGGTCATGTCTGGGGTCGTGAGGGTTTGTCGCTCAAGGAGCGCAGCATGATCAACCTGGCGATGATCTCGGCTCTCAACCGGCCCCATGAACTCAAGCTGCATGTGCGCGGCGCCTTGCGTAACGGCCTGAGTCGTGAGCAAATACGCGAAATATTGCTTCAGGTCGGCATTTATTGCGGTGTCCCCGCTGCCGTAGACAGTTTCCGGCTCGCCCGTGAAGCCTTCGCCGAAGCCGATGCCGAGGCCTCCAGTTAACCCTTGGCTGTTTGATCCGACCGGGCACCCAGATTCCCGTAATCGAAGTGCTCTTTTTGCATGGACAGCCACAATCAGAGCGGACCCCATGAAACGCCTGCCACTCGACGACAGCTTCAAGGTCAATCGCAACCCCGTTACCCTGCGCGAAATCGTGCTGGATAAACTGCGAAGCGCCATCATGAACTTCCAGCTCCTGCCGGGAGACCGTCTGGTCGAACGCGATCTGTGCGATCGCCTGGGCGTCAGCCGTACCTCCGTGCGTGAAGCCTTGCGTCACCTGGAATCCGAAGGTCTGGTGGAATTCGCCGACGCCAAGGGCCCGCGTGTCGCAATCATCACCCTGGCCGACGCCGTGGACATCTACGAGCTGCGCTGCGTACTCGAAGGGCTGATCGTTCAACTGTTCACCCTGCGCGCCAAGGCCAAAGACATCAAGGCCCTGGAAAAAGCCCTGGAAGAAAACCGCAAGGCGCTGAAAGACGGCGAGTTGCAACAGGTCATCGACTCGGTTCAGGGTTTCTACGACGTGCTGCTCGAAGGCTCGGGCAACCATGTCGCGGCCACTCAGCTGCGCCAGTTGCAGGCACGCATCAGCTACCTGCGCGCGACCTCGGTGTCCCAGGAAAACCGTCGCGGCGCCAGCAACCAGGAAATGGAACGCATGGTCGAGGCGATCAAGGGCGGTGACCCGCTGGCCGCCCACCAGGCTTGCGTCGACCACGTGCGCGCTGCCGCTGCCGTGGCCCTGGACTACCTCAAGCGCAAGCAGGAAGAAACCGGTGACGTCCCGGCGATCACCCTGCCCATCGCGCTGAAAGAACCGCGCATAGGTCGCTGAAATGTTCAGCCCGAGCTTTTGCCCCAAGTGCGGCAGCAATGACCTCAGGTCACAGCTGCCGCCGGGCGATACGCACGAGCGCCTGATGTGCCGCGGTTGCGGCTACATCCATTACATCAATCCGAAGATCATTGCCGGCTGCATCATCGAGCAGGACGGCAAGTATCTGCTGTGCCAGCGCGCAATTCCACCGCGCCCTGGCACCTGGACCTTGCCGGCGGGCTTCATGGAAAGCGGCGAGACCACCGAGCAGGCGGCCTTGCGCGAGGTCTGGGAAGAAAGCGGCGTACGGGCGGAAATCGTCTCGCCCTACTCGATCTTCAGCGTGCCGCAGATCAGCGAGGTGTACATCATCTTCCGCGCCATCGCGCTGGAGATCACCGGCCAGTACGGGCCGGAAACCCTCGACTACAAGTTCTTCGCGCCTGAGGACATTCCCTGGGACAGCATTTACTACCCGGCGATCCGGCAGATTCTTGAGCGTTATATCGAGGAGCGTCAGGCTGGGGTGTATGGCATTTACATGGGTAATGATGACAGCGGCAAAATCCATTTCATCCGCTGATCCCCCCTGTGGGAGCGAGCTTGCTCGCGATGGCGGTGTTGCAGGCGGCGTGGTTTTTTGAGGGTGTACATATCCGTTTCTGCGGTAACGGCTACTTAGGGTTCCGCCCTTACGGCGGGTCACTTTGGAAAAGCCCCAAAGTAACCAAAGGGCATTTGCCCCTGACATTCGGTGCCTCGCCGTGGCTCGGCATTCCCTCGCTCCGGTCCTGCTCCGTGGGCCCGCCGCCATCGGC
>NZ_AKJG01000089.1 GCF_000282455.1 Pseudomonas sp. GM74 | reverse complement strand
GCTGCTACAAAGGGTGTCGCGGCTGAAATTGCTTGACGGACTGGCATTGGGCGGGTGAGGCCGGGTTTTCATTGAGCCCTGCGGTAAAGCATTGCATTCAGACAGCGCGGCTTTCGATCAGACGGTCGGAACCGCCTTCGGCAACGCGGTTTTCCAGCAGGCGATCCGAACCACCTTCAGCCACGCGATTCTCGATCAGGCGATCGGAACCACCCTCGGCCACACGGCTTTCAATCAGACGATCCGAGCCGCCTTCAGCGACCACGGGTTGAGCAGAGTTTGCGGCGAAAGCGTTAACTGCGAAAACCGAGAAAGCGATGCTGAGGAGGGTTTGGCGTTTCATGATGGTGTGCTCCGGGGTGCTTATGGGTTGGTATGGAGCAGATGTTACGCCGGGGATTTTTTAAGAGAACTTCATTGAGGTGATGGTGAACATCGACGGCAATGATAGGACCGACGCCACTCCCCCTGTGAGCGTGATGGTGCGATCGTCGGATGGCCGCTGTGTGGCGGGCGGCGGCTTCTACACTGGATAGCTGGCGCGTTCCTCTGCCGCGACGGTCGATGTGGCCCGGCAGAGGTCGCGGTATGCAAGGAGATGTTTATGTACCAGCTCTACGGCCATCAGAACTCCGGCGCAGCGGCCATCGAGGCTGCCCTTGAACTCTGTGATGTTCCTTATCGCTTCATCGATGTCGAGACGTCCGCGGAGGCGGCCCGGGCGCTGGAGAAGCTAAACCCGCTCAAACAGATTCCGACCTTGCAGCTACCCGATGGCAGTGTCCTGACCGAGAGCGCGGCGATCCTGATCCATCTCGGGTTGAGCTTTCCCGCATCGGGGTTGTTGCCGCAGGATCCGGCCGAGCGAGGCCAGGCCATACGCGGCATGGCTTACATCGTCAGCAATTGCTATACGGCCATCGGCATCATCGATTACCCCGAACGCTGGCTGGCCGAGGCGGATGAGTCGTCCAGGCAAAACCTCATGGAAGGCGCCCGCCGGCGCCTGCACTGGAGTTGGGAGGTGTTTGCCGATCAGTTTTCGGGCGAGTTGTACCTGGGCAGCGAAAAGCCAGGGGCCCTGGATGTGCTGGCGGCGGTGATCTCGCGATGGGCGGGCAGCCGGGAGCATTTGCGCATCGCCCGGCCGGGTTTTTTCGCCTGGCTGGAACGCATCGACCGTCACCCGGCACTGGCACCGGTGTTCGCCCGCCATTGGCCGGCCTGAACACCAAAAAACCAATGTGGGAGCAAGCCCGCTCCCACAAGGGGTTTTCGGCGTGTCGATTTACTCCCCGCGAATGTACTGTTCCAACTGCTTGATCAGTTCAGCCTGTTCGGCAATGGCTTCCTTGACCAGGTCACCGATCGACAGCAGGCCGATCAATTTGCCGCCTTCGACCACCGGCAAGTGACGCAGGCGTTTATCGGACATGATGCCCAGGCAGGTATCCACGGTTTGATGGGTGTCGACGGTAATCACCGGTGACACCATGATGTCGCGCACCGGCGTGCCCACCGAAGAGCGGCCGTGCAGCACCAGTTTGCGCGCATAGTCCCGTTCGCTGATGATGCCCAGCACTTCATCATTCTCCACCACCAGCAAGGCGCCGACGTTTTTCTCGGCCATCTTCATCAGTGCTTCGAGCACCATGTGGTCGGGTTTGATCTGGTGCACTTCCTGATTCTTCTGATCTTTGAGCTTGAGCAGTTGGGCGACGGTTTTCATGGTGGTTACTCGGGTGTTGTCGTTGTTCTTGAAGAATCGTAGACGCGAGCGTTCTGGGCAAGGGCGAATGCGGCAGATAACACGCAAAAAACGTCATTCGGCGGTTTTTCTTTGGTAAACCTCGTATTCCGCCCCGGCAAATAACCTGTGGGAGCGGGCTTGCCCGCGAAAGCGGCCTGATATTCAACATGGATTTAGGCAGTGCTGGCCTCTTCGCGGGCAAGTCGGATCGCCGCACCGCCGCTCCCACAGGATTGATGTCTACCCGATATATCCAGACCGGGCGGACTATCCCTGCCGATGCCGGGTAGAATCACCCTCTGAATCAGTTTCGAGGTTTGCAGTGGTGGATCTACAGCAGGGCTTCGTCCTGACCCGGCATTGGCGCGACACCCCGGCCGGTACGGAAGTCGAATTCTGGCTGGCGACCGACAGCGGTCCCCGGCGTATCCGCCTGCCTCATCAACCATCGGTGGCGTTCATCCCCGCTGCGCAGCGTCAGGCGGCCGAAAGCGTTTTGCATGACGAGAAGAACGTCGAGCTCCGGTCCCTGGCCCTGCAGGACTTCGAACATCGCCCGGTCCTCGGACTTTACTGCCAGCAACATGGCCAGTTGATGCGCCTGGAAACCGCGCTGCGTCGGGCCGGTGTCGAGGTGTTCGAAGCCGACGTACGCCCGCCGGAACGCTACATGATGGAACGCTTCATCACCGCGCCGGTGCGTTTCAGTGGCACGCCGAATGTCGAAGGCCTGCTGCTCGACGCGCATATGAAACCCGACCCCGATTACCGACCGAGCCTGAAACTGGTGTCCCTGGACATCGAGACCACCGCCCAGGGCGAGTTGTATTCCATTGCCCTGGAAGGCTGCGGCGAGCGTCAGGTGTACATGCTCGGTCCACCCAATGGCGACGCCGGCCAGGTGGACTTCCAGCTCGAATACTGCGACTCGCGAACCCTGCTGCTGAAAAAGCTCAACGACTGGTTTGCCCGTTTCGACCCTGACGCGATCATCGGCTGGAACGTCGTGCAGTTCGACTTGCGGGTGCTCCACGAACACGCCCGGCGCCTGGCGGTGCCGTTGAAACTGGGGCGTGGCGGCGAGGAAATGCAGTGGCGTGAACACGGCAGCGGCAACCACTACTTCGCTTCAGCCGCTGGCCGCTTGATCATCGACGGTATCGAGGCCCTGCGTTCGGCGACCTGGAGTTTCCCCTCGTTCAGCCTGGAAAACGTTGCGCAAACCTTGCTCGGCGAGGGCAAGTCCATCGACAACCCGTACCAGCGCATGGACGAAATCAACCGCATGTTCGCCGAGGACAAACCGGCGCTGGCCAAGTACAACCTCAAGGATTGCGAACTGGTCACGCGGATTTTCGCCAGGACCGAGCTACTCACTTTCCTGCTGGAGCGGGCCAGCGTCACCGGTTTGCCGGCCGATCGCATGGGCGGTTCGGTGGCGGCGTTCACGCACCTGTACATGCCGCTGATGCACCGTCAGGGTTTCGTGGCGCCGAACCTCGGTGGCAAGCCACCCGAAGCCAGCCCCGGCGGTTTTGTCATGGATTCGCAGCCGGGGCTGTACGAATCGGTGCTGGTGCTTGACTACAAAAGCCTCTACCCGTCGATCATCCGCACTTTCCTGATTGACCCCGTGGGGCTGATCGAAGGGCTCAAGCATCCGGACGACAGTGAGTCGGTGCCGGGTTTTCGTGGCGCGCGCTTTTCCCGCACCCGGCATTGCCTGCCGTCCATCGTCGCCCGGGTGGCCGAAGGTCGGGAAACCGCCAAGCGCGAACACAACGCACCGCTGTCCCAGGCGCTGAAAATCATCATGAACGCGTTCTACGGTGTGCTCGGCTCCAGCGGTTGTCGCTTCTTCGACACGCGCCTGGCATCGTCCATCACCTTGCGCGGGCACGAAATCATGCTGCGCACCCGCCAGTTGATCGAAGCCCAGGGGCATGCGGTGATTTACGGCGACACCGACTCGACGTTCGTCTGGCTGCGTCGCGCCCATGGCCAGCAGGAGGCGGCGCAGATCGGCCACGCGCTGGTGGCGCACGTCAATCAGTGGTGGCGCGAACACGTGCAGCAGGAGTACGGCCTGCAGAGCGTTCTCGAATTGCAGTTCGAAACCCACTACAAGCGTTTTTTGATGCCGACCATTCGCGGCGCCGAAGAAGGCAGTAAAAAGCGCTACGCCGGGCTGGTCACCCGGGAGGACGGCAGCGACGAAATGGTCTACAAAGGCCTGGAAACCGTGCGCACCGACTGGTCGCTGCTGGCCCGGCAATTCCAGCAGGAGTTGTATTCGCGGATCTTCCTGCGCAAGCCCTATCAGGATTATGTGCGTGACTACGTGCGCAAGACCCTGGCCGGTGAATTCGATGACCGGCTGATCTACCGCAAACGCCTGCGCCGCACCCTTGATGACTATCAGCGCAACGTGCCGCCCCATGTGCGTGCGGCGCGCCTGGCCGACGAGTACAACGACCGGCAGGGTCGCCCGCGCCAGTACCAGAACGGCGGCTGGATCAGCTACGTGATCACCGTCGCCGGCCCTGAGCCGCTGGAAGTACGCAGCGCGCCCATCGATTACGACCACTACATCACCCGGCAGCTGCAACCGGTGGCGGACGCGATACTGCCGTTTGTCGACGACGACTTCTCAACCCTGGTGGGTGGGCAACTGGGCCTGTTTTGAGTCCATCAGCGACAGGGTCCAGTCGTCCAGGATGCCGTGGAAGTATTGGTTCAAGGCTTGCTGGAAAAGGCTGTCGGCGTCGGCGACCTGGGCAAAGAGGGTCATCGAGGAATGAAATTTCAGGTCGTCGGGATGACCGAAAATCCCCGCTACCGAGCGCTCCCGGATGTTCAGTACTTCCTGGGTGCAGGTGCGTAAGCGGGCACCCAGCAACGGATGCTCAAGGTAGGCCTGGGCTTCCTCCCGCGAGCGGATGGCAAAGCGGCGCGACATCTCGCTGCCGCCGAGCCCGGCAAACTGCGGAAAAATGAACCACATCCAGTGACTGCGCTTGTGTCCGTTGTTCAGCTCGTTTTGGACCCGGTCGAATACCGGGTCCTGAGCCTGGAGAAAGCGTTGCAGATTGAACGGGTCCAGGTGGTCGGTGCTTCTCATGGCGAAGCTCTCTGACTGCGGTGGTTCAGACCATGGCCAGCCGCTGTTTGCGTTGTGGCGCGAGAAACGCTTGGTCCAGCGCCTCCAGATCCCCGGGCTCAAGCTGCAACGTGGCGGCCTGGGCGTTGAGGCGTACATGTTCGAGTCGGACCGCCTTGGGGATGGCGATCACGCCTTCCTGAAGCAGTATCCAGGCCAGTGCCACCTGTGCTGTTGTGGCGCTGTGCCGGGCGGCCACCTGCTTGAGCGTGGCGTCGAAGAGCATTTTACCGCCCTGGCCAATCGGGCAGTAAGCCATGACCGGCAACCGTCGCTGCTGGCTCCAGGGCAGTAAATCAAATTCTATGCCCCGTTGTTCCAGGTTGTAGAGCACCTGATTGGTGGCACAGGCCGGGGCGTCCAGTTCCCGCAGGTCGTCGAGGTCGAAGTTGGACACGCCCCAACGGCCGATCTTGCCGGCTTCGCGCAGGCGCTCGAAGGCGTCGACGGTTTCGTCCAGGGGATACTGGCCGCGCCAATGCAGCAGATACAGATCGATGTAATCGGTGCCAAGCCTGCGCAGGCTACGCTCGCAAGCCTGGGGAATGCCCTGGCGACTGGCGTTGTGCGGGTACACCTTGCTCACCAGAAAGACGCTGTCGCGCTGGCCGGCGATGGCATCGCAGACCACTTCCTCGGCGCCGCCTTCGGCGTACATTTCCGCGGTGTCGATCAGGGTCATGCCCAGTTCGATACCCAGGCGCAATGCCGCGACTTCTTCAGTGTGCCGTGAACGGTCTTCGCCCATCTGCCAGGTCCCCTGGCCGATGACCGGGACCCTGCGGCCGGCCAGTTCAAGCGTGCGCATGCAAAACCTCCTGTGTGTATTCGGTGAATAGTGTAGGAGTGTGTACCGTCCTCAGGATTTTCTGATCCGTTTTTTCTTTGAACATTCCCCTGCCAGTGATCGATTGGTGCCGCCCGATACTGCACTTTTTCGAAATGTCCGGCTCTATCCATGGCAGCCTGCGGCGATCCCCACCGCCGGCCCATGCCCAAGTCCAAGAACCCATGGCTCGAGTTTCACCCACGATCATCACGAAAATCCGCCGTCATTGCCTGCTGCTGGCAGGTCTGTCGATGTTCTTCGTCACCGGTTGCAGCCAGCAGCAGGGCGGCGACATCATCGACCAGATGCGCGAAGGCAAACCCCAGGAGTTCCTGCAGACCAGCGTCGACCGCATGGCCACCCTGACCATGCGCGACAACCTCGACAGCCTTTACCTGCTGATGAGCAAGCTCTACCTGCGTAACCCCGATGAGCTGAAAAAATCCGGTTTCCTCGATGCCCGCACCGCCGGCAAGCAAGTGCGCATGGCCATCGAGTTGCAGCAGCCATTACCGACCCTGGGTGGCAAAAAGGACCTCGCGGCCCTGCGTTTTGCCATGAGCCCGGAATTTCTCGGTGACCGGGTCGGGGCGTTCATCTATGCCATCGGCAGCATGCTGGTGACCGCCCATGGCAATCGCCTCGAGTTCTACATGACCGATACGATCAACCCGGTATTCGTCAGCAATGCCGCGCGCAACATCGAGATCGCCACCTGGATTCTCAGCCAAAGACAGAACAAAGAGGGCCAGCCCTTGCTGTTCTCCAATGAAATCTCGGAGGAGGGCAGCAACCTGAGCTTTGCCGTCGAGTTCGGCAAGATCGTTGCCCGGCTGGACCTGCTGACCCGGATGCTCGACGAACGTTACCGGCGCATCGGCCTGAACTATGCCCAGAGCCTGCTGTTCCTGAATTTCCTGCCGGTGCAGTGAGCACGACACATATTCCCTGTGGGAGCAGGCTTGCTCCGGGCGGCGTTCCGACGAAAGCGGTGGGTCAGTCAATATTAATGCTGCCTGACACTACGCCTTCGTCGGAACGCCGCCCGGAGCAAGCCCGCTCCCACAGGGGAAATGAGTTCAGGGTATAAAGATAGATCGCTTCGATATAGCTGGTTATAAGAAATGCCGCTATGCTGCGGGCCGGATTTCCCCTGCGATCGTTGTGGACGTATTCATGGATTTACTGAACATCGGGTTGGTCGTTGCCGGGCTGGTCGTCGGCTTCATCGTCGGCATGACTGGCGTAGGTGGCGGGTCGCTCATGACCCCGATCCTGCTGTGGTTCGGGATCAACCCGGCGACGGCGGTCGGTACCGACCTGCTGTACGCCGCCATCACCAAGTCCAGCGGCGTACTGGTTCACCGCAAGAACAACAACATCGACTGGGCCATTACCGGCTGGCTGACCTTGGGCAGCGTGCCCGCGGTGGCGTTGACGCTGTGGTTCCTCAGTACCCTGCACAGCGCCCCCGAGGCGATGAACGCGATCATCAAGCAGTCCCTCGGGTTTGTGTTGTTCGCCACGGCACTGGCGATCCTGTTCAAGAAGCGCCTGCTCGACTTCGCCCACAACCGTGCGGGCGGCAACTACAACCCCAGCGGACTGCGTTTGAACGTGATGACGGTCATCACCGGGCTGGTCCTTGGCGCCGTGGTCGCGCTGACGTCCATCGGTGCCGGTGCACTGGGCACCGTGGCACTGTTCATTCTCTATCCGATGTTGCCGACCCGCCGCCTGGTGGGGACTGAAATCGCCCACGCCGTGCCGCTGACCCTGGTCGCGGGCCTGGGCCATGCCAGCATGGGCAACATGGATTGGCATGTCCTGGGTTACTTGCTGGTGGGCTCGTTGCCGGGGATTTACCTGGGCAGCCACCTGACCGGGCGTATCTCCGACGAAGTACTGCGCCCTTGCCTGGCGACCATGCTGTTGATGATCGGCTACAAACTGGCGTTCTGATTCAAGCGCGCCACGAAAGCTTCATTCGCGGGTGAATATTTCCAGCAGATGCCCGTCCGGGTCATCGAAATACACCCGCCGTCCTCCCGCGTAATCATTGATCTCCCTCAGTCGCTGCTTGCCAGGGTCGGCCCACCATGGCTGACCGTTGGCTTGCAGGCGTGCGAAGGCCGCATCGAAACCCTGGTCGTCCATCAAGAATGCGTAGTGCTGGGATGCTATCGGCGGGTCGTTATTGTAAAAATCCAGTGACACGCCGTTATCCAGCTTGACGATCAGCATGGGCCCGAAGGGTTGCGGGGCGGGCAGACCAAGGAGGCTTGCCAGGAAGTTCGCCGAAACCTGCTTGTCCCGGCACCAGACGATGGTGTGGTTCAACTGAGTGCTCATGGGCCAGTCCTCGCGACGGATCAGGCGGGTTGTCATGAGTCTTCAGATTAGCCCAGCCTGTTGCGCAATGACCGCCCTGACCTAAGCTTGGGACAAGGCGAAAAATATTTGCGGTACGTCACCCGGAACGATCGCCGCGATGCGCAATCATTAGAGCGTGGATATCAAAAGGAGATGCGCATGCTCATCAGGTCACTGACCCTGGCTACCTTGCTGGCGATTGCCGGCA
The DNA here is from genome assembly GCF_000282455.1 of Pseudomonas sp. GM74. Lineage (GTDB taxonomy): Bacteria > Pseudomonadota > Gammaproteobacteria > Pseudomonadales > Pseudomonadaceae > Aquipseudomonas. The sequence goes on along the minus strand of NZ_AKJG01000089.1, from coordinate 3,523 downwards.
CCTCGTTCGCCGCCGATGGCGACTCACCACTGGACATGGACAAGGGCAGGGCCCGGCCACTGATCGTCATCGCTCCGAGCACCGTTGATCCGGCCTGGGTCAACCTGAAAAAGTCCCTGGATGAGCCGGCCAACCGCAAGGGTTTCACCGACCGCAATATGGTGCTCTACACCGTACTCAACCTGATGGGCCAGCGCGACGGCAAGGACCTGGGGCCGCAAGACACGGCGGCGCTGATCCGCTCGCTCAAGCTGGGTGCCGGCGCCAAGACCAAGGTGATCCTGGTCGGCAAGGACGGCGAAAAGAAACTCGAGCAATCGGACGCCTTCAAGCTGGACGAGATTTTCAGCGCTGTCGATCAGTTGCCGGCGGCCGAGAAAGAATTTACCGCGACCGTGGCCGCTCCCGTCGCTGAAGCGGAACCGGCGGTCAAAGGCGCCAAGCCCGGGAAAAACAGCAAACCGGCCAAGCCCGCCAAGCCGCCTGAAATGCCGGATGATTGAACCTTGTTGCAGCGAGCACAGCCTGTGTTAGCTGTGCAGCATCGTAACCCGTACCTGAAAAATCGCTGACTCTAGCTCAAGGTTGAGCCAGAAGTTGATGGATGACATTGACCAGCACGGGTGAAAACGGCTGAAGGCATTGTGCCGGGTTCGGAGTTTTCAGGGCGTCCAGAAGCAGTACCAGTAGTTCCTCGTCTTCAAATTGCAAGTCGGCGGGTTGCATGCACTGGTCAAATATCAGTGCATCGACCAACTGCTTGCGCGCACCGATAAGGCCTCGATTACTGTCCTCGGTCTGACCCAGGTTCAACGCCTCAATTGTGAGCCGGGCCCGCTCGGTTTGTCCCTCAACCAGCCCGGACAAATAGAACTTCAGCTCTGTTTCGCATTCGGTCATTAACGGCGTAAGCGGTAAGGGGCGTGTTCCTCGACCATGGCCGCATTGGTTCTGGCTGGCAACTGGCGACGATATTGGAAAAGTCCAAGGTTCGATTCGGCGCACGATCCTGGGCTTCAAGGTGTTCGTTGTGAGCGCTATCAACGGTGATCGAGTGACAGCAATACGCACATAAGCCGTATTGTTCCGAGATGCAGGATGATCGAATGGATCGACTTTCTTCCGGCGGTAAATCCCGGTAACGCAACGTTCTGTTTGAGTGTTTAAAGCGAGTTAATGAGGGTGGCTCCATGCCTTTGTCGATCTTACGCACGACGTAACTCCAACTTGCGAATCAACAAGGCCGCTTTCGCCAGTTCCAGATGTCCCTGTGGCAGCTCTAGAGAAAGCTCGGAATACAGCTTTTTCGCACCGTCCAGGTCACCATCCTGCAAATGCTTGAGCAATAGATTCAGACGTTGTTGTACTTCGCTGTTACGCACATCAGTGTCCATGACTTCCAGAAGCACCTGGTTGGCATCCAAGCCATACAGGCCATTGTGTTCTTGCAGTTCCCCGTCATTGAACACGTAGCACAGCACGTCTTTCGCGTCGCTGATGACCAGAGGCGAGTGAGTGGTCAGGACAAACTGGCAATTGGGGAAGGTCTCGCTCAACTGCCGAATCAGACAGCGCTGCCATTTGGGGTGCAGGTGCAAATCGACCTCGTCGATCAGGACGATGCCGTCACCCTCCAATGGGTTGTCCAGAGACTGATTCATCATCGCCAATCGGCGAGCGATGTCGCCGACCAACGCCATCATCGACTTTTCGCCTTGCGAGAGCTGGGAGACATTAAGCGTTACGCCGTCCTTGTCTATCGCCATGTGCAGGCGTGGCTTGCGTTGCACTCGCAAATTACTGAAGCCGGGCATGAATGCGGCGATGGCGGAGCGGACGGCGGTCAATTGGCGGTCGCGGGACGAAGCCTTCAATTGGGAAAGGGTTTTCCAGATATCACTGTCTTTGCCGAACTTTGCGGAAATCTCTGCCAAAGTTGTGTCGGACACGCCAGTTTCATTTTCGCTGTCTTCGCGTTCGCGAAACCACTCAAAGAAATGGCCGAAATCGACCCCACGATTCAGAGAGTTGTCGTACCCATCGAGTTGATCAAAAGAAAGTTTGGTTCGGGTTCTCAGCTGTATTTTCAGAATTGAGCGCTCTACAGGGTAGTAGGCGATCAATGGGAGCGAGGCTTTATCGTCTGCGGTTAATTGGTTGCGATAGCTGTCCGCCAAGCGACTTACACCCCCTAACGTACTATGGAAGTGAGCCTTGCGCCCCTGCCTGCCTCGGGCAATGCCCCACGTGAATGCAGTCTGTTCAAAATTAGCATCGGCAAGACTTGAACGTGCCGGTGACTCGTCTATCACACCAATCAAAATTAGTGCAGCTGTAGTGCCGTTTCGAACATCATCTTCAGAAAGGTAATTGCCATTGCCTTTCTCGGTGCGAATTCTGGCAACTAACCAGCTCAAAGAGGTGGCCAGTGATTTCAAAAGGGTGGTTTTCCCTGCGCCATTATTCCCCACCAGGACCGTTACATTTGACGGATGTTGGGGGGTTGGGGCCAGCTGAATTTCCAATTCGGTAAACCGACCGACATCCGTGACCTTGAATTTGCTGATTTGCATTACAACGCCCTTTTAGGGGCAGTCGGTTTGAAAAGGTGAGCGTGCATTATGTCATTCCCGGCAACGGATTGATCCGATGTCGTTCGCAGGCTTGGGAGGTCCATTAGATACAACGGTTTCACCCGCATCACAACGGTCATGAGCAAAAAGGTGTTTGTAACTAGATGCTCATAAAAGTGAGTGTGGGCAAAGGCCTTCACATGCGTCGGAGATTTCCTTCAAAGCGTGGCGTATCCCGTGAACTGGTGCCTATTGGGCCGTATCGATAATCTTCTTCAGCCGCTGCACATCAGCGGTCGGATGTGGAAGTCCGTTGGTTCAAGCTATCTACCAATGCCCCTGGAGCGCAAGTCGACATTTTTTATGTCAACATTGCCGCGTTTTGGCGGCTGTGCGCGGGAGCACTTTCGAGTGCACCGGGTTTTGGTGGATTGACCTGGACTTCCACACCTGCGTACAGCTGCCACCCTCATGTGGAAGTGAGATGGGTAGTTTTCTCAACAATCCCCCGATGGTACTTCTTCATGAAAAAGCTAAGTCCGAATCCCCCGGAATCCCCATCCGACTCAAATTCCCCACTGTCAGACATCACCGAACCCGCCGTCAGCGCTCGCTTGCGCAACCCCAAACACGCCGACCCGGTCAGCCACATCTTCACCATCCTCCCAAACGTCGACACCCCAACGCTGCTGTGCCACGCCTGTGAAACCCTCGCGTCCCTGAACGTGCTGGTCACCGATCTGGCCTGTAACCTGGAAAGCTCCAACCGCAATGTGGCGCTGTCGATTCAGCAATTGGCAGTGGTGGGTGAATTGTTGGTGAACCGCGCGCTGGACAATATCGACCCACCCGAAGGTGTGCCGATGAAGTAAAAAAGGCGGCCTCTAGAGGTTAATGCCAGTCAGTTAAGCAATTTCAGCCGCAACACCCTTTGTAGCAGCTGCCGAGCC
>NZ_AKJG01000088.1 GCF_000282455.1 Pseudomonas sp. GM74 | reverse complement strand
TCACCATTGCCTGTGGCGCGGTGTCGGGTTTCCATGCGCTGATCGCTTCCGGCACCACGCCGAAGTTGCTCGCCAGTGAGGGGCATGCCCGCTACATCGGTTACGGCGGCATGCTGATGGAATCGTTCGTGGCGATCATGGCCATGGTCGCGGCTTCGGTGATCGATCCGGGTGTGTACTTCGCCATGAACAGCCCGGCCGCCGTGGTCGGTGCCGATGCGGTGGCCGTCGCGCAAACCGTCAGCAGTTGGGGCTTTGCCATTACCCCGGAAGCCCTGCAAGCGGTAGCCCATGACATCGGTGAAACCACCATCCTGGCCCGTGCCGGCGGCGCGCCAACCCTGGCGGTCGGTATCGCGCAGATCCTGCACCACGTGTTGCCGGGCGAGAACACCATGGCGTTCTGGTACCACTTCGCGATCCTGTTCGAAGCGCTGTTCATCCTGACCGCGGTCGACGCCGGTACCCGCGCCGGGCGCTTCATGTTGCAGGACTTGCTCGGCTCCTTCGTCCCGGCGCTCAAACGCACCGAATCCTGGACCGCCAACCTGGTGGCCACCGCCGGTTGCGTGGCCATGTGGGGTTATCTGCTGTACCAGGGCGTGATCGATCCGTTGGGGGGCATCAACACCCTGTGGCCGCTGTTCGGTATCTCCAACCAGATGCTGGCCGGTATCGCCCTGATGCTCGGCACCGTGGTGCTGATCAAGATGAAGCGCCAGCGTTATGTCTGGGTCACCTTGCTGCCGGCAGTATGGTTGCTGATCTGCACCACGACAGCGGGCTTCATCAAGCTGTTCGACGCCAACCCGGCGATCGGCTTCCTGGCCCTGGCGAAGAAGTACAGCGATGCGCTGGCCAATGGTCAGGTGCTGGCCCCGGCCAAGAGCATCGACCAGATGCAGCACGTGATCTTCAACGCCTACACCAACGCAACGCTGACTGCTTTGTTCCTGTTCGTGGTGTTCAGCATCCTGTTCTTCGCGCTCAAGGTCGGCATTGCTGCCTGGGGCACCAAGGAACGCACGGACAAGGAAGCGCCATATCAAGCGCTGCCGGATGCCTGATCATGTTCAATGACCTGAGTCGCCTCGGTAAATACCTCGGTCAGGCCGCGCGCCTGATGGTCGGCATGCCCGACTACGACAACTACGTCGAGCATATGCAGAGCAAGCACCCGGACAAACCGGTGATGGACTACGAGGCGTTCTTCCGCGAGCGCCAGGAAGCCCGTTACGGCAGTAAAGCCGGACCGAAGTGCTGTTGAGTGTCATAAAAAACCGGCTGAACAGCTAATGCCCGTCAGTTAAGCAATTTCAGC
>NZ_AKJG01000087.1 GCF_000282455.1 Pseudomonas sp. GM74 | reverse complement strand
GGAAGTAGTAAAGCTGCTGCTCCCCACCCTCCTCCTGGTCCACCCGCGCCAAGGGGGCATAACTGCCCGGCTCATACAGGTACAGACTGCTCCGCCCCGGACTTTCCTCGCGCAGCATCCGCAGGCCTTGCCACAAAAAGTGCTTCTGCTCGGTCCGACCCTTGACCTCTGAAACCTTGGCAACCCACCGCCCCAGGCTGTCGTACCGATACGAACCGGTACTCTCCAATTTGCCGTGGACCAACGTCTCAGCCCGAACCAAGCGATTTTCACAGTCATAACGAAACGTCTGCAGCTTGCCCATCCCGCTGCGTTTTTCAATCAGGTTGCCCCACGCATCGTAGGCATATTCCTGATCCCGCCAGCGCTTGAGGCGGTTGTCCTTGACGTGGTCGAACTGGCTGGTGTTGAAGTTCAGCCGGTTCGCCGCGGCGTCGCAGCGGAATTCTTCGCTGTCGACCAACTGGCCGGTGTCGCGGCTGTGCAGTTGGCCGTTGGCTTCGTATTCGTACTTGATCTCGCCGCGCATTTTGTCGAGGGTGCGGGTCAGTTCGCCGGCTTGGTCGTACTGGTGACGGCGGTGGATCGGGTTGTAGGCGTGCTTGACCAGCAGGTCAGGCTGGATGCCGGGGTTGTGGATGCGCGAGAGTTTTTCCGCCGGCAGGCGTGAGGCGAACTGCCAGCTCTTGCGGCCCAGGGCGTCGTAGCCGAAGCAGCTGGTGAGGGTGCCCTGGGTGCGCAGGACTTCGCGGTGCAGGTCATCGCTCATGTCGATGAGCATCACCTAGACCGTGACAGTGGAATACAGGGAATGCCCTAAGGCGCTTTCGAAATTAATAATCTATGCAATAGATTAGTAAAGAGAGTGACTGAAGCAAAAGTACACAGTCACTCAGAAAATTAAATTTTAAAGATCTTGACCATTCCCACAAACCATCTCCAACTCCGCTGCCCCCCCATATTCTTTGAGGACTCACTCAAAGCCGAAAACTCCATTTCAGTTTCTTACATTACAAAGGCGAGCGCTTCCATTTATCGTCATACCCCAAACTCTCTTTCTTTTTAATTCTCCATTCGCCAGCCTTAAAAACCATAAAAATTCGCGATGTAACCTCTACCCCAACAGTTTGTTGAATCTGAAAAACAATCTCATCGTCGCTCACAGAAATGACCTCTATAATGTCAGACTGCGGATCATACGTTGGAGGATTCGTACAGCCCAAGTCTATCAAACGGCCAAAATTGCTTTTATCTTTCAACGCAAATTTTTGTAGTACTTTTTCCAACTTATCGCTAAATCGAACTTTTATAGCAGGATCATCCCCGCCTCCGGCTAGATTTTCCTTTCGAACGCTAAAAAACTCTACTTCCCAAGAGTGCATATCAGCCATAAAGTCATTAACAATCTTTAATGCTTGCAGTGAACGATCTTTATCAGTCATATCAATTCCCAAAAATTCCTTCGAGTATTTTATTGCCCTGACGGTAAACATCATAGGTTATCGATGTTGGTCGCGTCCCACCGTTGCCATAGATGAAATTCAATTCAACATCTACTGCACCTTTCTTTTTTACAGCATTGGCAACGGCCGATTCAAAATCTCTAAACTGCCCACGATTTATACCTTTTAACTGTGGGAAAACTCCATCTTTACCTCCCGCACCACCGAGAAGCTTACCGATTATATGCCCGGCATCATCATCAGAATTACCCAGTAACCTGGCCCATGCCCGGGATGATGCATTAGTTGCAGTACCCGTTCCCAAATCTTTTGGAGTAATAGTGGCGGTTGCTTTTAGCGGCTGTCCTCCTCCCCCTCTCGTGACGCTAGTAGTCACGCACCACCCTAGAGGGTCAATCCACCCGTTTGTGTTGGGTGCATAACCATACAAATTACTACCGCCCAACAACCCAATCGGATCCTGCGTAACAAACCGCCCCACCTCCGGATCGTAATACCGAAACGTGTTGTAGTGCAGCCCCGTCTCGTCGTCGAAATACTGCCCCTGAAACCGCAGGTTCTGCTCGACTTCGTTGACCTCAAGCTTCTCAACCGAACCCCAAG
>NZ_AKJG01000086.1 GCF_000282455.1 Pseudomonas sp. GM74 | reverse complement strand
TGTAGCAGGCCTTTAGGCCGTCGCTTCTGCCATTTGCTTTTCAGGTTGCTGCCAGGATTCGCTGGCGGTCTGGTCCATGGCTTCCTGGATCGCGCGTTTGCGGGTGGCTTCGGCGCGGCGGCTGAAGTACCAGACCATGAAAGTCACGATCGACACGGCCAACAGGATCAGGCTGGCCACGGCGTTGATCTCGGGCTTGACCCCAAGACGCACCGCCGAGAACACTTCCATCGGCAGGGTCGTGGAACCCGGGCCCGACACGAAACTCGCCAGCACCAGGTCATCGAGCGACAGGGCGAACGACATCATGCCGCCGGCCGCCAGTGACGGCGCGATCATCGGAATGGTGATCAGGAAAAACACCTTGAACGGCTTTGCACCCAGGTCCATGGCCGCTTCTTCGATGGACAGGTCCAGCTCGCGAAGGCGGGCGGAGACTACCACCGCCACATAAGCGGCACAAAACGTGGTGTGGGCGATCCAGATGGTGACGATGCCACGCTCCATCGGCCAGCCGATCAACTGCGCCATGGCCACGAACAGCAGCAACAGCGACAGACCGGTGATCACTTCAGGCATCACCAGCGGCGCGGTGACCAGGCCACCGAACAGCGTGCGGCCCTTGAAGCGCGTAACGCGCGTCAGGACGAACGCGGCCAGCGTCCCTAGTGCGACTGCTGCGATGGCGGTGTAGCAGGCGATTTCCAGCGAGCGCACCACCGAACCCATCAGCTGGCTGTTGTCGAGCAAACCGGCGTACCACTTGATCGACCAGCCACCCCACACTGTCACCAGCTTGGAGGCGTTGAACGAGTAAATCACCAGAATTAGCATCGGCAGGTAGATAAACGACAGGCCGAAAATCAGCATGAACTTTGAAAATCCGAAGCGTTTCATCCCCGTGCCTCCATCTCTTTGGCCTGGCTGCGGTTGAACAGCAGAATCGGCACAATCAGGATCAACAGCATCACCACCGCCAGGGCGGACGCCACCGGCCAGTCGCGGTTGTTGAAGAACTCTTGCCACAATACGCGGCCGATCATCAGGGTTTCCGGGCCGCCCAGCAGTTCCGGAATCACGAACTCACCTACCACAGGAATGAACACCAGCATGCAGCCGGCGATGATGCCGTTCTTGGCCAGCGGCACGGTGATTTTCCAGAAACTGTTGAAGGTGCTCGAACCCAGGTCCGACGCCGCTTCCAGCAGGCTCTGGTCGTGCTTGACCAGGTTGGCGTACAGCGGCAGCACCATGAACGGCAGATACGCATACACCACGCCGATGTAGACGGCGATGTTGGTGTTGAGGATCTCGATCGGGTGCGAGGTCAGCCCGGTCCACATCAGGAACCCGTTGAGCAGACCGTTGTTGCTGAGGATGCCCATCCACGCGTAAACGCGGATCAGGATCGCGGTCCAGGTCGGCATCATGATCAGCAGCATCAGCACGTTCTGCGCTTCCTTGCTGGCCTTGGTAATGGCGTAGGCCATCGGGAAACCGATCACCAGGCACATCAGGGTGCTGAAAAACGCCACCTTCAACGAACCCAGGTAGGCGGACAGGTACAGCTCATCCTCGCCCAGCAGGGTGTAGTTGCCGATATTGAGCAGCAGCTGGAATTTCTGCTCGGCGAAGGTGTAGATCTCCGAGTAGGGCGGAATGGCCAGGGCCGCTTCCGAGAAGCTGATCTTCATCACCAGGAAGAACGGCAACATGAAGAACAGGAACAGCCAGATGAACGGAATCCCGATGACGAACTTGCGCCCGCTGGGGACCCACCTCAGGAATTGCTGATTGAAGGTTTTCATGCGCGCAGTACCACGCCGCTGTCGTCTTCCCACCACACGTAGACCTGGTCGTCCCAGGTCGGACGCGCACCACGGCGTTCGGCGTTGGCCATGAACGACTGGACGATCTTGCCCCCAGGCAGCTCGACGTAGAACACCGAGTGGCCGCCGAGGTAGGCGATGTCATGCACCTTGCCGGCGGACCAGTTGTAGCGGTTGTCCGGCTTGACGGTGCTGACCAGCAGTTTTTCCGGGCGGATCGCGTAGGTGATCGACTTGTCCTGCACCGACGTGCTGACGCCGTGACCGACGTAGATCTTCTGCGCAAGATCCGGGCTGTGGATGATCGCGTGACCTTCCAGGTCCTCGACCACGGTGCCGTCGAAGGCGTTCACGTTGCCGATGAATTCGCAGACCATGCGGCTGACCGGTGCTTCATAGATGTCCACCGGGCTGCCGATCTGGGCGATCCAGCCCAGGTGCATGATCGCGATGCGCTGGGCCATGGTCATGGCCTCTTCCTGGTCGTGGGTCACCATCACGCAGGTCACGCCCACGCGCTCGATGATCTCCACCAGCTCCAGTTGCATCTGCGAACGCAGCTTTTTATCCAGGGCGCCCATCGGTTCGTCGAGCAACAGCAACTTCGGACGCTTGGCCAGGGAACGGGCCAGGGCCACGCGCTGACGCTGGCCGCCGGACAGTTGGTGCGGCTTGCGCCTGGCGTATTGGGTCATGTGCACCAGGCGCAGCATCTCCTGCACCCGGGCGTCGATTTCGGCGGCTGGCAAACGGTCCTGCTTGAGGCCGAAGGCGATGTTCTGCGCCACCGTCATGTGCGGGAACAGCGCGTAGGACTGGAACATCATGTTGATCGGTCGTTCGTACGGCGGCATGTCGGTGATGTCGACGCCGTCGAGCAGAATCCGGCCTTCAGTCGGGCGCTCGAAACCGGCGAGCATGCGCAGCAGGGTCGATTTGCCGGAACCGGAACCACCGAGCAGGGCGAAGATTTCACCCTGGTGGATTTCCAGGGACACATCGTCCACAGCGGTGGTTTCGTCGAACTTCTTGGTGACACGATCGATTTTCACCAACACCTTTTTCGGTGCCTGGTGACCCTCAAGAGCCTTCCTGTAGATGCTGGAGGCGTTTGCCATGTGAAACTCCCAACAGGTTTCAGTCGCCCGGCCAACACGGCCCGGCTTAATAGTGGATTGCAAACCCGAGGTGGGTGATGCCGGCTAACTCATGCGCGGTCCCTGTGGGAGCTGGCTTGCCAGCGATGAGGCCCTGACAGTCGACATCATCGTTGACTGATCAACCGCCATCGCTGGCAAGCCAGCTCCCACAGAGAATTGCGTTTGCCTTGCTGGCATCACCCATACCGCTCGGGTTTATTCGGCGCCGCCATCCTGGCTGCCTGGTCGTACTTGTTGTTATTGCAGTGTGTTGTTTTCGCGAGCGGGGCACGCAAAAGCGCCTGCCCGCTCGCGTTGGGCAGTCAATCGTTGAATGTGGGTATCAGTTCGTCAGTTCGAGTGACGCAGTGCCGCCCGTTGCCGGCAGGCTTCGCCGAACGCCTGGAAAATACTCAGATAAGGAGGGTTGTTCAGCACCTGCCATTCGGGGTGCCATTGCACGCCGAGGGCAAACGCCTGGCTGTGCTCGACGGAGATCGCCTCGATCAGGCCATCGGGCGCGACGGCTTCGGCGCGCAGGCCGGGCGCGAGACGGTCGATGCCCTGGCTGTGTATCGAGTTGACCTGGAACACCGCTGGCAGGTCCAGCGCTTCGAACACACCCCCAGGCTGCACATTCACCCCGTGAGCGGGAGCGTATTGCACGGCCAGGTCCGGATGGTCGGCCTCACGATGGTCGAGCAAGCCAGGCAGTTCATGGACCTTCTGATGCAGGCTGCCACCGAACGCCACGTTCATTTCCTGGAAGCCACGGCAGATGCCGAGCACCGGAACGCCCGCTGCAATAGCGGCGCGGATCAGGGGAAGGGTGGTGGCATCCCGCGCCGGATCATGATCCGTGCCGGGGGCGCTGTCGGGGCCTTGATAGTGGAAGGGTTCCACGTTCGAAGGCGAGCCGGTCAGCAACAGACCGTCGAGCTGCGGCAGCAGGTCATCGATTTCGGTCAGGTCGCCTAAGGAAGGAATAACGACAGGCAGGCCCAGCGCCGCAACGCTGACAGCACGCAAGTACTTGTCACCGCTGATGTGGTAGGGGTGCAGGCCAATCTGTTTGACGCACGCAGTAACGCCGATCAATGGCTTGAATGCCATTTTTATCACCTCGAAGTTTCACACTTGAACGAGCTTTTCTGGAGCTTAGCCTTGTTGATTTTAATTAACAACTCTCATGTAAAAAATTCTAAACGCCGCACGTCCGATCTTCAGGGTTTACGCGTGTTTGAGGGCGTATCTGGCACTCTCGTCCCCCTGAGAGGCCCGAAAATAAACGTTGAAAGGCCAGGTGTTCGCTATTGACTTCACTTTGCCTTTCGGATTGACTGGGCTCGTGAAAGGGCGGTGAACATAATAATTAACAGTAAAAATAGGTGCATCATGTCGGTCCCTCTGCGTGCCGTTCAACTCAACGAAGCAAACGCATTCCTTAAGAAACATCCTGAGGTTTTGTACGTCGACCTTCTGATTGCGGATATGAACGGTGTGGTGCGCGGCAAGCGCATCGAGCGCACCAGTCTTCATAAGGTTTACGAGAAAGGCATCAACCTGCCGGCGTCTCTGTTTGCTCTGGACATCAATGGTTCCACGGTGGAAAGCACCGGCCTGGGTCTGGACATCGGCGATGCCGACCGGATCTGCTACCCGATCCCCGGCACCCTCAGCATCGAGCCTTGGCAGAAGCGCCCGACCGCGCAACTGCTGATGACCATGCACGAAATCGAAGGCGAACCCTTCTTCGCCGACCCGCGTGAAGTGCTGGCCAATATCGTGCGCAAGTTCGACGACATGGGCCTGACCATCTGCGCTGCGTTCGAGCTGGAGTTCTACCTGATCGACCAGGACAACGTGAACGGTCGTCCGCAATCGCCACGTTCGCCGGTATCCGGCAAGCGTCCGATGTCGACCCAGGTGTACCTGATCGATGACCTCGACGAATACGTCGACTGCTTGCAAGACATCCTCGAAGGCGCGAAAGAGCAGGGCATCCCGGCTGACGCCATCGTCAAGGAAAGCGCCCCGGCGCAATTCGAAGTCAACCTGCATCACGTGGCTGACCCGATCAAGGCGTGCGACTACGCCGTCCTGCTCAAGCGTCTGGTGAAGAACATCGCCTACGACCACGAAATGGACACCACCTTCATGGCCAAGCCGTATCCGGGCCAGGCGGGTAACGGTCTGCACGTGCACATTTCGATTCTCGACAAAGAAGGCAACAACATCTTTGCCAGCGAGGATCCCGAGCAGAACGCCGCGCTGCGACACGCGATCGGCGGTGTGCTCGAGACCCTGCCGGCGCAGATGGCGTTCCTTTGCCCGAACGTCAACTCCTACCGTCGCTTCGGCGCGCAGTTCTACGTGCCGAACTCGCCGAGCTGGGGCATCGACAACCGCACCGTCGCCGTGCGTGTACCGACCGGATCAAAGGACGCCGTGCGCATCGAGCATCGTGTAGCCGGTGCCGACGCCAACCCATACCTGCTGATGGCATCGGTGTTGGCCGGTATTCACCACGGCCTGACCAACCAGATCGAACCGGGCGCCCCGGTGGAAGGCAACAGCTACGAGCAGAACGAGCAGAGCCTGCCGAACAACCTGCGCGACGCCCTGCGTGAGCTGGACGACAGCGAAGTCATGGCGCGCTACATCGACCCGATGTACATCGACGTGTTCGTGGCGTGCAAGGAAAGCGAGCTGGCCGAGTTCGAGAACTCCATCTCGGACCTTGAGTACAACTGGTACTTGCACACCGTTTGATGGTGTTGGCGGCGTACACAAAAAACTGTGTACGCCGCCAAACCCTGTGGGAGCGGGCTTGCCCGCGATAGCGGTGGATCAGTCGCCATCAATGTTGATTGTGACGGCCTCATCGCGGGCAAGCCCGCTCCCACAGGGATTGCATTTCAAATGCCTTGATTGGCTGGCATTCAGCCCGACGATCACCTATTCCCCTGCGTCGAGTCACAACCATGACAATTTCTCGCAGCGACTGGGAGCAACGCTTCCAGTCCCTCTCCATCGAAGGTCGCGCATTCATTGACGGCCAATACTGCGCAGCCGCCAGCGGCGCGACGTTCGAATGCATCAGCCCTGTGGACGGTCGTTTCCTGGCGAACGTCGCCAGCACCGACGAAGCCGACGCCAATGCAGCGGTCGCCGTCGCGCGCCGCACCTTCGAATCCGGCGTGTGGGCCAACCTGGCCCCGGCCGAGCGCAAGCGCATCCTGATCCGTTTCGCCGACCTGATCCTGGCCAACCAGCAAGAGCTGGCCCTGCTCGAAACCCTCGATATGGGCAAGCCGATCAGCGACTCCATGAGCATCGACATTCCGGCGACCGCCAACGCGATCCGCTGGACCGCCGAAGCCATCGACAAGATCTACGACGAAGTCGCCGCCACGCCCCAGGACCAGCTTGGTCTAGTGACCCGCGAAGCGGTCGGCGTGGTCGCGGCCATCGTGCCGTGGAACTTCCCGCTGATCATGGCCAGCTGGAAATTCGCCCCGGCCCTGGCGATGGGCAACTCGTTCATCCTCAAGCCTTCGGAAAAATCCCCGCTGACGGCGATCCGCATCGCGCAACTGGCGCTGGATGCCGGTATTCCCAAAGGCGTGTTCAACGTCCTGCCGGGCTACGGCCACACCGTGGGCAAGGCGCTGGCGTTGCACATGGACGTCGACGTGCTGGCTTTCACCGGCTCCACGGCGATTGCCAAGCAACTGATGATCTACGCCGGTCAGAGCAACATGAAACGCGTCTGGGCCGAAGCCGGTGGCAAGAGCCCGAACGTGGTGTTCGCCGACGCGCCGGATCTGCGCGCGGCAGCACAGGCGGCGGCCAGCGGCATCGCCTTCAACCAGGGCGAAGTCTGCACCGCCGGTTCGCGTCTGCTGGTGGAGCGTTCGATCCGCGAGCAGTTCATCCCGCTGCTGGTGGAAGCCCTGCAAGCCTGGAAACCAGGCCACGCCCTCGATCCTGCAACCACCGTCGGTGCGGTCGTCGACCAGCGTCAACTGGACAACGTGCTGCGCTACATCGGCATCGGCAAAGAGCAGGGTGCCCAACTGATCGCGGGCGGCAGCCGCACCCTCGAAGACACCGGTGGCCAGTACGTGGAACCGACGATTTTCGACGGCGTGACCAACGCCATGACCATCGCCCGGGAAGAAATCTTCGGCCCGGTGCTGTCGGTCATCACCTTCGACACCTTCGATGAAGCCCTGGCGATTGCCAACGACAGCATCTTCGGCCTGGCCGCCGGCGTGTGGACCAGCAATCTGAGCAAGGCCCACACCTTCGCCCGTGGCCTGCGTGCCGGCAGCGTCTGGGTCAACCAGTACGACGGCGGCGACATGACCGCGCCGTTCGGCGGGTTCAAGCAGTCGGGTAACGGTCGGGACAAATCGCTGCACGCGTTCGACAAGTACACCGAACTCAAGGCGACCTGGATCAAGCTCTAACACCTTTAAAGCGACGGCCGCCGACACGCTGTCGGCGACCCTCGGAGAAACGTATGAAACAGACACATGTGAATAGCTACTACGCCGCCACCCGCAACTTCACCGGCGATTTTCCGGTGCTGGAAGGGGCTGTGGACTGCGACGTCTGCGTGATCGGCGCCGGCTACACCGGCCTGTCCTCGGCCCTGTTCCTCGCTGAAGCGGGCTACAGCGTGACCGTGCTCGAAGCGGCCAAGGTCGGCTTCGGCGCCAGCGGTCGCAACGGCGGCCAACTGGTCAACTCCTACAGCCGCGACGTCGATGTCATCGAAGAGCGCTACGGCGACAAGACTGCCGAAATCCTCGGCAGCATGATTTTCGAAGGCGCCGACATCATCCGTCAGCGCATACAGCACTACGACATCCAGTGCGACTACCGCCCCGGCGGCATCTTCGCGGCGATGAACAAGAAGCAACTCAAGGGCCTGGCCGAGCAGAAGAAGAGCTGGGAACGCTACGGCAACAAGAACCTGAAAATGCTCGACGCGGCCGATATCAAGCGTGAAGTCGGTTCCGAGGCCTACGTCGGTGGCCTGCTGGACATGCAGGGCGGTCACATTCACCCGCTGAACCTGGCACTCGGTGAGGCTTCGGCGATCATCGGCCTGGGCGGCAAGATCTACGAGCAATCGGCGGCGGTGGAAATCACCTACGGCGAACCGATCACTGTGCGCACCGCAAAAGGCGTGGTGAAGGCCAAGTACCTGCTGATCGCCGGTAACGCGTACCTGCCGCAGGGCCTGGACAACCGCGTGACCAGCAAGAGCATGCCGTGCGGTTCGCAGATCGTCGTCACCGAGCCGTTGTCGGAAAAGCAGGCCCGTAGCCTGATCAAGAACAACTACTGCGTCGAAGACTGCAACTACCTGCTCGACTACTACCGCCTGACCGCCGACAACCGCCTGCTGTACGGCGGCGGCGTGGTCTACGGTGCGCGCGAACCGGACGACATCGAACAACTGATCCGCCCGAAGATCCTCAAGACCTTCCCGCAATTGAAGGACGTGAAGATCGACTACCGCTGGACCGGCAACTTCCTGCTGACCATGTCGCGCATGCCGCAATTCGGCCGTATCGAGAAAAACGCCTACTACATGCAGGGCTACAGCGGCCACGGCGTCACCTGCTCGCACCTGGCCGGCAAACTGATCTCGGAAATGATCCGTGGCGACGCCGAGCGCTTCGACGCGTTTGCCTCGCTGCCGCACATGCCGATGATCGGTGGGCGCACCTTCTCGGCGCCGTTGACCGCCCTCGGCGCCGTGTACTACTCGCTGCGTGACCGTTTCGGCATCTAGGCTTTACCTCGCCGGCGGCGTCTCCAAAAGGATGCCGCCGGATTTTTACGACGGCCAAAAAGGCCATGAACACTGCAGTTCCCTGTGGGAGCGGGCTTGCCCGCGATGAGGCCCTTCAGTCACCTTTTATGTTGCCTGACACACCGCCATCGCGGGCAAGCCCGCTCCCACAGGTTCTTCAGTTGAGTGAAAGTGACAATTCGCAGGTCGTTTTTTCCAGCCGTTTATCGAACCTGCTGAGCATTACCAACAAACGTGATTTAATAGCCGCCTTTCACGTTTCCGGGACAGGAAAACGGCGTGATCCGCGCCTGCACTCCACCCCCATTACCCTTAAGTAGCACGCACATAAGGCTGTCATGGACACGGGCTCACGACTCAAATTAGTACGCGAAAGCTACAAACTGTCCCAGCGCGAGCTGGCCCGGCGTAGCGGCGTCACCAATGCAACCATCTCCCTGATCGAACAGAATCGGGTCAGTCCTTCCGTCAGCTCCCTGAAGAAATTGCTGGAGGGCATCCCCATGTCCCTGGCCGACTTCTTCACCTTCGATCAGCCACCGCGCGAACACCAGTACGTCTTTCGCGCCAACGAACAGCCCGATCTCGGCCGCCATGGCCTGCGCCTGCTGCTGATCGGCGCGTCCGTGCCAAGCCGGCAGATGCGCTTGCTGCGCGAGCAATACGCACCGGGCGCAAGCTCGGGCGAAGAGCCGATCGTGCATTCCGAAGGCGAGGAGTGTGGGTTGGTGACCCGGGGTACCGTGGAGTTGACCGTGGATGGCCAGGTGAGCGTGCTCAATGCCGGGGATGGCTATTACTTCCCGACGACCTTGCCGCACCGGTTTCGCAATATCGGGGCGGATGAGGCGGAAATCATCAGCGCCAACACACCGGCGAACTTCTGATAACCGCTTTGCGAGCAGGGTTCATCAGGAACCAGCCGTCAAAACCCGCATCTGATGCGGGTTTTTTATTATTCGAATCTGGTAACTGCCAGGGATCTTGAAGTGCAGCGTGGGTCATTCCCGCAGCTCATGACGAAACACTGCACCCTTTGCGGGTTATCTCGATCTGTTGGTAGTCGGCGCGGTTATCTTTCTGCTGGGTGGCCAACAGAGCCAAAGCAGCTTGCGGATCATTGAGCGGTAATGTCTTGAGTACCTCGACATCGACATCCCACCACTTGCTGTCGATCAGCGCCTCGATCAACTCGGGTGTGTGCCGATACTTGACGACTTTTGCCGGGGTGCCGGCAACAATGGCGTACGGTGGCACGTCATGGGCAACCAGAGCGCGGGTTGCGATGACAGCGCCGGTGCCTATGGTCACGCCTTCCAGGATCATCGCGCTATGGCCGATCCAGACGTCATGCCCGATCGTGATGTCCGCAACTTCCGGGTCGTAAACCAGCGCCGTGTCGGTATATTGAAAGGGATGTGAGCTGAGCCAGTCCAACGGATGCGAGCTCTTTTGCTGGCCGATAAAACAGCTGCTACTTATTGAGCAAAACCTGCCTATGGAGGAGACCGCCGAAAGGAAGCAGTCACTGCGGATATAGGTATGGGCACCGATTTCCAGCTTTTTCGACTCTATGACCACATTCCCAAGGGTCACGCCTTCTTCTATGGTCAGTGTCGTTCTTTTGTGCAGCGACAAAACACCGCCCGCCACTTTGCATTTGTGTTTGCGAATCCATCTTTTCCAGTAACTATTTCGCAAATAACTGATTATTTTTTTCATGAAAAGCTGTCTTGGATATCCGTTATAGGGCTTGGCCTGGCCCCATGAGCCAACGGTCGAGTCTAAATGAATCGGCGGGGGAGATGAATTTTTTAGGCGGTATTCAAAAACAGTTCCTGTGCGTCAGTCTGCTGATGGCCGCTGTAACCAACTGAACGGTGGCCATTGAAAACCCGCAGAAATGCGGGTTTTTGTGCTTGAAAAATGGTTGAGGTACTGGAGGACGGCGTTGAGGCGTTCGGCGGCTCTGCCGCCGTAAAACCGGGCACGGCGGTGTGTCTGAGGAAATGAGTTGCAATGGATGAGGGCCGCTTCGCAGCCCAGCGGGAGCAAGCTCCCTCGCCACGGGGGTAAATTCCTACATGTTTTTCGGATGTCAGGGATGTGCGATCGACAAGCCCCATCCTCCGGCAAACGCCTGCAAGGCTTCGATCGGATGAGCGTAGACGGTTTGGCGCCTGGTGACTCGATGGAACCAACTTCGTCTATAACGTCTAAATTTCAGGGACTATTCCCCACCACGAAGGAATGAATCATGTTCAGGACTCGATCATTGATTGCAGCCGTTACCTGTTTGACGCTGGTCTGCGGCTCGGTGACGGCGCTGGCTGATCCCGGTAATGGCCAGGGTAGCGGGAAGGTCACCCATGGCAACCAAGGCAACAAGGGCCAGGGCAACCAGGGTAGTCATGGCAACAAGAACAAGAATACCGGCGGCGGTGGCGGCGGGGACTGGAGCAACGGCCCGAGCATCAACCGTGGCAGCGTACTCGAGATCATTGGCGTGAATACGGGCTACTGGAGCCCCGGGCCCGATTTGCCACCGGGTATTCAAAAGAACCTTGCCCGGGGCAAGCCGCTTCCACCCGGCATCGCCAAGAAACTCGATGGCCGACTGGTCGGCAGGCTGCCCCACTATGACGGCTACGAATGGCAGCAGGTCGGCACGGACCTGATCCTGGTTGCGCTGGCCACCGGGCTTGTCTATGAAATTCTCGACGGTGCCTTTGATTGACGTGTGGAAGGTAGTCTTCCTGCTGATTCAAGGTACTCCAGCCGTCTGTCTTGGTAGTTGAACTG
Organism: Pseudomonas sp. GM74; assembly: GCF_000282455.1. Taxonomy (GTDB): domain Bacteria; phylum Pseudomonadota; class Gammaproteobacteria; order Pseudomonadales; family Pseudomonadaceae; genus Aquipseudomonas. The sequence continues at coordinate 23,658 of NZ_AKJG01000086.1, read as the reverse complement.
TTGGAGGGATATCGCGTCATACCTAACGCGATATCAACCTCCTACGGAAGCAATCATGCTTTTTAAAAACAAGAGTCTCGTTGCTGTAATGTCATGCGCCATGATGCTTGCAGCCGCCCCGTTACTCCCTGATGGCCTGTCGATCATGGGTTCCGCATACGCGAAGGACGGCGGTGGCGGTGGCGGCGGAAACGGTGGCGGTGGTGGTGGCGGAAACGGCGGCGGAAACGGTGGAGGCCACGGCGGCGGCATGGGTGGCGGACACGCCGGTACAGGCCACTCCGGCAGTAACGGCCGTGGTAACGGGCTGGACAGCGACCATGCCGGCAAATCCGTGCGCGACCATGGCCTGAGCGGGAACCACTACGGTAGTGCGCGCAACGATGACAACGGTCATGGCACCACGACCTCAGGCATCGCCCATTCCAAGGATACTCGCGGCATCGCCAAAGCCAGGGCCATTTCGGCCTCGACGCCGGGTGATCACAACTCCAAAGGCTTGAGTAAAGCCGGGCTGTCGACCTCGAAAAAATCCCATTGAGTTCGCGGCGACAGATCAGTTTCTGAAAAGCAAAAAACCCGCTGGAACAGGCGGGTTTTTTATGCCTGGAAATTGATCGCAGACAATCGCATATCTCGTTCCCCGCCAGCACATCACTCACAACCTGCCCCCAGGTTGCCCGCACAACAGGCATTACACGGACAGAAAACGAGCCACCTGGACACATCACGCAGTGATTTGCGTTTGCAGGCGATTTGTCATGTTCAGCGCCATTTCAATGTAGATATTAGTCAGCCCAACGCGATTTCAATGAGGCTGCACTGTGTTCCAACGACTTGTGTGTTCGCTGTCTGTTTTGAGCCTGTCCATCGCTGCCGCCCAGGCGGCCGAGACGGTCCCCCTCAACACGCCACGCCTGAAAAGCATCGACAATTTCCGCGATGTCGCCGGTCTCACCACGACATACACCACCGCCAACGACGGCACCATGCGTGGCGGGGTGTTTTACCGCTCCAACGCGCTGACGCCATCGGCGGCGGATCTGGCTACCCTCAATGGCCTGGGCATCAAGGCAGTCTACGACCTGCGCACGCCCAGCGAGATCGCCGCCACGCCCGACAAGATGCTCACTGGCGCGACCTACACCAACATCGACATCATCGGCGGCTCCACGTCGGGGGCGAACGTCACCAACGTCGCGTTCCACAGCGCCGCCGAAGCCACCGCCATGATGCAGGACACCAACCGGGATTTCGTGCGCAACCCAGGGATGCGCAGCGAGTTCAACCAGCTGTTCAATGAGCTGGCGGCGGTCGACGGTGCCGCGCTGTTCCATTGCACCGCTGGCAAGGACCGCACGGGCTGGACCGCTGCGGTGCTGCAAAGCATCGCCGGGGTCGACGATGCCACCATCATGAGCAACTACCTGGCGACCAACGACTACACCGCCGCGCGCATCAAGGCGACCCTGGCGGCGTTGCCACCGAGCCTGGCGACCATCTATGGACCGCTGATCGGTGTGGAGGCCAGTTACCTGCAAGCCGGCCTGGACGAGGTGACCGCGCAATACGGCACGATGGACAAGTACCTCAAGGAAGGCCTCGGCCTGTCCCAGGAAACCATCTACGTGCTGCGCGGCAAGATGGTGTTCTACAACAGCCTGCCGGGCGCGGCGGACCTGGCCGGCAATGCCGCGGCCGGCGCGCAGTTGTTGCAACAACTGCAGAACAGCAACCTGTCGGGCACCTACAGCGCCTACAACTACTACCTGCAGTCGGCCATCGATACCCGCAGCCTCGGGGGCGTGGAGTCCACCGTCGGCGGTCAGGTGCACGCCGATGCCGCCAGCTACCTGCTGCGCCAGGGCGCAATGATCGAACAGGCCGCAGCGCCGTTCACCAGCGGCATCGACCTCAAGGCCGGGCAATATCGCCTGTGGAGCACCGCGCTGGCGGGGTATCTGGGCACCGACGGTTCGTCCCGGGCCTCCAGCAGCAACGAGCATACCCAGGGCATGATGATTGGCCTGACCCAGCGCTTTTCCGAACAGCTCAGCGCCCATGCCGGCTTCGGCTACAGCAGCGGCAATGTCGGTGGCGCAGGTGGCGAGGCCGATACCGACCTGACCTTCTTCAGCGTCGGCGCACGTTTCGCACCGAACGGTCTGGAGCGCGGCCTGTTTGTGGATGCCGATGCCAACGCCGGCTACCTCGATTACCAGAGCAAGCGCGAACTGGGCGGCGGTCTGGGCACGGCCAAGGGCGACAGCCATGGCAACCTCAGCGGCGCGACCCTGGCCCTGGGTTACCGTGTGCCGGTGAACGGCGTGACCCTCGAGCCGAGCCTTGGCGTGCGGATCAGCCACATCAACCTGTCGGGCTTCCAGGAAAAAGGCAGCGAACTGGCCCTGGACGTCGACGGTATCCACGAAACCCGCAAGAGCGCAGTGGCCAACCTCAATGCATCCTTTGCACCTGTCAGCCTGGGCGCCTGGCAAGTGGTGCCGGGGATGCAAGTGGGCTACGAGCATGTGCTGGGCGACCCTGAAGTCGACAGCGAAGGGCAATTGCTGGGCCTGGACATTGAACAGCAAGCCGCCTTCGATAACCGTGACCAGTTCACCGGTGGCGTCAACGTCATGGCCAACCTTGGGCCGTGGAGCGTAGGGGCGGAAATCGGCGCCAGCGGTGGCGGCGACAGCCACGGCTTCAATGGCGGGCTGAAGGCCAGCTATCTGTTCTGAGGATCAGTTGAGGCAATCTGTGGGAGCGGGCTTGCGAAAGTGATCTGACAGGCACATTGATATTGAGTCTTCCGGCCCCTTCGCGGGCAAGCCCGCTCCCACAGGGTTTTGTGCTTGCCACATGATCCGGGCACGACACGCAACCTGTGGGAGCGGGCTTGCCCGCGAAGGCGGACTGACGGTCGACGAAGTAGGTGACGGATAAACCGTTTTCGCGAGCAAGTCGAATCGTCGCACCGCCGCTCTCTCAATGGGTCGCCATCGGCCACGTTCGCAGGCCCTTTCTCACGTCTGCGGGGCTGATGCCGTAGGCACTCTGGAAGTACTGGCAAAACCGCCCGACATTGCTGAAACCGTGTTGCAAGGCCACGTCTGTCACCGAAGGCGACACTCCTTGGGACAGCGCGGCAAAGGCGCGCTCCAGGCGGACCTGGCGCTGATAGGCAACGATCGAAGTGCCCATGAAACGCTGAAAACCTTCCTGCAATGCGCGCAGGCTGACGTTGGTCAATTGCGCCAGCTCGGTGCCGCTGGCCAGGTGGTCTGGGTGCTCCTGAATGTACTCGACGGCCAGCTTCACATGCCGTGGCGCTATCAGTGGGGAAGGGCGCCGGAGGGCTTCGGTGAAGTTGTGTGGCCAGGCTTCCAGAACCGCATCGACCAGCATTTCGCGAAGGCGCGAAGGCATCAGCGAACCGGTGTTGATCAGCAGGTCGAACTCGGTGCCGGTGGCCAGTTCGATCAACGCCCGGATGCCCTGCAAGGCCGACACATTCAGGTCCACCACCGGCTCGAAATGCACCTTTTGCAGGATAGGTTTGCCCAGCAGCGTCGACAGGCGCTCGGTGATCAGCCGGCGGCTGATCGAAATCCCGTGCTGTGCGTGGTTGTCGACAAAGCGCGCTGAGCGGACCTCGGCCTTGTCGATCGCCAGGCCTATTTGCGCGAAACCGACTGACTCGGTGACGTGGTTGAAAATGATCTTGCCGGCGGTGGGAATGACGAAGGTGATTTCATCAAGTGGGGCGGGAAAAGCCACCGTGAAGTCACCGCGATAGTGCATGCGACGAAAACTGACACCTTCGTGCCGGCCGTAGACCCCGCCGATGATGATGTTTTTCGGCGGCGGCGGTGAGTCGCAATAGAGGTTGCCGAACAGGTTCGAGAACAACGCGCCAAAGTCGTCGCAGCTCATGTCGTTGGACCTGATGATGATTTGCTTGCGCGTCGTGCTTGCGTACACCTGAAGTGGCACCTTGAGTGGAGGGGCAAAGCCCTGGTACAGGGAACTGGGCGATCGGAGATCGAGCGGATGCGGTTCGGGAAAGCGCTTGGACGTTAGCAGTGAGTAATGACAGGTTTGTTACCGGTTGTTGTCGCCGGCCCCGTTTCCGTTCACCCGCCGCCACCGCTCGCACCGGACAACCGGTGGCGCGAGCGGTACTCGGGCGTGGGCTGGCCTGCAAGGGCCGCGGCTATTTCACTGGCTCCGTTGCCTTGATATCCCCGCAAAAGATATCGACGTTGCCATCGGTCGCAGCCGTTCGCACGACCACCGAATACTTGCCGTCAACCAGGGTTTGCAAAGGCACAGGCGCGGTCCTGGTAAAAGACCAGCCGCGTACGGGTTGGCGTTCGGTGTTGACGGTGTCGTTCATGGCGTAGGCGACTGACCCGGGTTGCTCGCAGCTGCCGTTATTGATGAACGAATAAAGACGCAAGGGCAGGGTAACCCCCATTGGAGCGCCGCTGATGAAGAAACTGAGTCCGGTTTTCTTGTCCCAGTCGGTCAAGGTGACGGTGCCGATCTGTCCGGCGTTTTGCCGGGTGGCGACCAGGTTGACGTTCACGCCGTGGTGCGTGGAAGTGGCGCAGCCGAAAAGGCTTGCCGCCACCATGAGTGCTGCCAGAGAGGTCTTGAGCTTCATTGCCAAACTCCTGGGTTGAAGAACTGCAATGGGGGGAATTAGCGGGTATAGCTCATTTACCGCCTTCATGACGTCGTCCATATAAGGCTTTCCATTTTTGAGCGCAGATGGTGGGGCGTCTGTCTCCTTCTCCAGCCATGTGACGGCGTAGTCGTGCAAACCGGCTACATTTGTAGTCGAGCCTGCGCGGATTGCCTGCTGGCACGCGCGCTTCGATGCCGATGAAGGTTTGCAGTGGTTACGCGTGCAGTTAAAGGATTGTGCGGTCAGTTGAGCCCACTCATCATCCGCATGGACGATTTGCGACTGGAGTGACTGATGAATCAACAAGGCAGCAATCCGCAAGCGCGGATTCCAGGCACTCCACAGCGGGGTAGCGTGCGCAGCCTGTTGATCCCGGAGTGGCCCGGCAGTTATCGGCCCGACTGGCTGCGGGGCGATGTGGTCGCCGGGCTGACGGCAGCGGCCGTGGTCATTCCCAAGGCGCTGGCGTACGCCACCATTGCCGGCCTGCCGGTGCAGGTCGGGCTGTACACGGTGCTGGTGCCGATGGTGATCTATGCCGTGCTCGGCACGTCGCGTCCGCTCAGTGTCAGCACCACGACCACCCTGGCTATTCTCGCCGGCTCGGCACTGGGCCAGATCAGCCCCGATGGCGATACGGCGACCCTGCTGGCCGGTTCCGCCACGCTGGCCCTGATGGTGGGTGCGATCCTGATCGTCGCGGGGTTGCTGCGCCTGGGTTTCGTCGCCAATTTCATTTCCGAACCGGTGCTGGTGGGTTTCAAGGCCGGCATCGGCGTGGTCATCGTGCTCGACCAGTTGCCCAAGCTGTTGGGCACGCACATCGACAAAGGCGGCTTCCTGCACAACCTGGTGGCCACGGTCCAGAGCGTCGGCCATGCCTCGCTGCCGACCGTGGCGGTCGGTGTGTTCATGGTCCTGCTGCTGGTGGGCATGAAGCGTTTTACGCCACGGCTGCCCGCACCCTTGATTGCGGTGGCACTTGGCATCATCGGTATGAGCCTGTTTGGCCTGGAGCGCTTTGGTGTGTCCGCCGTCGGCGTGGTGCCGATCGGGTTGCCCGCGCCGACCCTGCCGGTCTGGTCGATGGCCGAGACCCTGTGGTCCTCGGCGATGGGGATCGCGCTGATGAGTTTCACCGAAACCATCGCGGCGGGACGCGCGTTCGCTCGCAGTGACGAGCCCGCGCCACAACCGAACCGGGAGCTGCTGGCCACTGGCGTTGCCAACATCGGTGGCGCGTTTCTCGGAGCCATGGTCGCCGGCGGCGGGACTACCCAGACGGCGGTGAACCGCCTGGCCGGCGCCCGTTCGCAACTGGCCGCACTGGTCACCGCCGCACTGGCACTGGGCACGTGCCTGCTGCTGGCGCCGCTCATTGGCCTGATGCCCAACGCCACGCTCGCCGCCGTGGTGATCGTGTATTCGGTGGGCCTGATCGAGCCGGCGGAATTTCGCGAGATCCTGTCGGTTCGCCGTACCGAATTTGCCTGGGCCGTGGTGGCCATGATCGGCGTGATACTGCTGGGCACGCTGCAAGGGATCGTCGTGGCGATCATCGTTTCGTTGCTGGCCCTGGCCTATCAGGTTTCGGACCCGCCCGTGCATGTCCTGGGACGCAAGCCCGGCACCAATGTGTACCGACCGCAGTCCGCCGAGCACATCGATGACGAACATTTTGACGGGTTGCTGTTGCTCAGGCCCGAAGGGCGGGTGTTCTTCGCCAATGCCGAGCGCATCGCCGACAAGATCCGGCCACTGATTGACGTGGCGAACCCCAAGGTCGTGGTCCTGGACCTGCGCAGCGTGTTCGACCTGGAATACACCGCGCTGAAAATGCTCACCGGGGCGGAACAGCAACTGCAGGAAAAAGGCATATCACTGTGGCTGGTGGGCATGAGCCCGAGCGTATGGGAGATGGTCATCAAGGCCCCCCTGGGCCATGCGCTGGGCGAGGCGCGCATGTTCCTGAACCTGGAACTGGCGGTTGAACACTATCAGCGCAGTCGACACTGAATGAACGCGGCCGGGTGCACTCCGGGCGCTATGTGACGCATTGAAGGAGGTAACGGGCATGGCGAAGAAGAAGGCCGCAACCAAAAGCAAACCGGTTGAAAGCGGCAAGCTCAAGAACAAGGTATATCTCGAGGAACTGGCGCGGCTGCATGTCGAGCTGGTCAAGCTGCAGGAGTGGGTACAGCACTCGGGCGCCAAGGTCTGCATCGTCTTTGAGGGCCGTGATGGCGCCGGCAAGGGCGGGACCATCAAGGCACTGACCGAACGGGTCAGTCCGCGGGTATTCCGGGTGATAGCGTTGCCGGCACCGACCGAGCGGGAAAAAAGCCAGATGTATGTGCAACGCTATCTGCCGCACATGCCGGCGGCCGGTGAAGTGGTGATCTTCGATCGCAGTTGGTACAACCGCGCCGGCGTCGAGCGGGTCATGGGGTTTTGCACCGACGAGCAGGTGCGCACCTTTCTCACCGTGGCGCCGCGCGTCGAGCATGCACTGGTCGAATCGGGAATCATCCTGATCAAATACTGGCTTGAAGTGAGCCCGGAGGAGCAGACCCGACGCCTCAAGGCGCGCATCACCGACGGGCGCAAGATCTGGAAGCTGTCACCGATGGACCTCAAGTCCTATAACCGCTGGTACGACTACTCCCGTGCCCGGGACGACATGTTCGAGGCCACCGACACCGAGTTCGCCCCGTGGCGGGTCGCCAACTCGAATGACAAGCGACGGGCGCGACTGAACATCATCAGCGACGTGCTCAACAGCATTCCTTATGAGGAAGTACCGCGGGCGAAAGTGAAACTGCCCAAGCGCCAAAGCCCCGGTAACTATCGGGATCCGAACTATCCGTTCAAGTTCATCGCGGAAAAATTCTAGAACGATGCATTGGGCAGGAGCCGGCCCACGCCAGCTCCTGCCGCATGCCATCAGGCCTTGCGCCGCCCCAGATTTCCCCCGGCACCACGCACAAGACGCCCGGCGGATAAGGCAGCGCGCCCTCGGCGGCACCGCGACCTTGCACATCTTGACGCCCCGCGACCTGTCGGTCAGGCGTGTACCAGCGCAATGGTGAACGAGACCACGATCATGCAGGCAAAAGCAAAATTGATATTCATGAGGTTTCCATTCGAAACATGAGTGACGGCGCTATCTTGAACAGGTCACGGGAAAATAAAAAATTCGGCGTAATGATTTGAAAGATCGAAAAAAATGATACCTGGCCGGTTCGTTGTTTTTGCTCCGGGTTGCGGATACTCTCGTGTAACACGCAATTACATGCATAAACTGGCAAAAACATGCACGACAACTATTCCGCTGCCGAACTTCCGTCAGTGCGCCGGCAAAAAATCCTGTTGATCCTCGAACGTGACGGCAAGGTCATGGCCTCGGAGTTGAGCCAGCATTTCGCGGTGTCCGAAGACACCATCCGCCGGGATCTGGCGGAGCTGGCCAGTGTCGGCCTGGTGCAGCGGGTACACGGCGGGGCGCTGCCGCGGCCCAAAGACACCGGCAAGGACTATTTCACCCGGATCAGCGAAACCGACGAGGTGAAAACCCATCTGGCGCAACTGGCCGCGCAACGGGTGCGGGACGGTCAGATCGTGGTGTTCGATTCCGGCACCACCACCTTGCAGATCGCGCGTTCGCTGCCGCCGCAGATCGCCATTACCGCGATCACCGCGTCACCGATGACGGCCATTACCTTGTCCGAATACAAAGGCATCAAGGTGATTCTGGCGGGCGGCCAGCTCAACCCGGCGACGATGTCGGCCAGCGGCCACGAAACCCTGCGGCTGCTGGCGGGGATCAAGGCCGATCTGCTGTTTACCGGGGTCTGCGCGATTCACCCGCAGGTGGGCTTGAGCTCACTGCACTTTGATGAAGTGCCGGTGAAGCAGGCGATGCTCGACTGTGCATCCCATGTGATTGCCGTTACCACGGCGGACAAACTTGGGGCGGTGGAGCCTTTTGTCGTCGCGCCGTGCAACCGTGTGCACACGCTGATCACCGAACAGCATGTGGCGTCAGGCAATGTCGAGGACTATCGGGCGCTGGGGATCGAGGTGGTGCAGGCCTGAGCATTTTTTGTTGGTAGATGTATTGACTGTTCCGGCCTCTTCGCGGGCAAGCCCGCTCCCACAAGGGTTACTTGTCGGCCTCGAAATTTGTGGTCGACATAAATCCCTGTGGGAGCGGGCTTGCCCGCGAAGAGGCCGGTACAAACAACATCAATGCCGGATTGTGCAGCCAATGGCTCAGCGCAATCTCTCAAGCATCTGGTAGTACCACATCCCGGCGGCAAGCATCGGGTTGCCCAACAGGTCGCCCATGGGCACGCGGATGTGCTGGCAGGCGGCGAAGGTGTCGAACTGTTCCAGTTGTCCTGTGATCGCCCGGCCCATGATTTCACCCATGATGTGGGTGGTGGCGATGCCGTGGCCGGAGTAGCCCTGGCAGTACCAGACGTTGTCCGACAGCTTGCCCAGTTGCGGGATGCGGTTGATCACGATGCCCATCGCGCAACTCCACTGGTAGTCGATGGCCACGCCTTTGAGCGCCGGGAACGTCTGCTCGATGCACGGGCGCAGCTCGGCGGCGATGTCCCGTGAATTCTTGCCGCTGTAGTTGGCGCCGCCACCGAACAGCAGGCGACCGTCAGCGGTGAGGCGGTAGTAATCGAGCACGAAGCGGCAGTCGTAGACCGCCAGGTCTTCGGGGTTGATCTGCCTGGCCAGATCGCCCAGGGGCGCGGTGGTGACGATGCCGCCCATGGCCGGGAAAATCTTGCCCTTGAGCTTGCCCGGTTCCAGCTTGTGGTAGACGTCGCCGGCCAGCAGTACCTGGTTGGCGTCGATCTGCCCGTGGGCGGTGCGTACACCAGGCGTGTCTCCATGGATGATCTCCAGCACTTCGCTGTTCTCGAAGATCAACGCACCGAGGCTTTCGGCAGCGCGGGCTTCGCCGATGCACAGGTTCAACGGATGCAGGTGCATGTTGCGGGTGTTCTTGATCGCGCCGTGGTAGAGGTCGCTTTGCAGCAGGTCGCGCACCTGGCTGCGGTCGAGCAGACTGACCTCGTCGCCCATGCCACGGTGCACTGCCTCGTCGTAATCCTTGCGTAAGCCGAGCATGTGCGCGGGTTTGTACGCCGCGTGCAGGTGGCCGTGCTTGAGGTCGCAGGCGATGCCGTACTTTTCCACGCGCTGCCGAATGATCTGGTGCCCGCGCCAGCGCAGGTTCCAGATGAAATCGTCGACTTCATCACCAATGCTGCGGCGCATCTGTTTGCGCATGGCCTCGTCGCCCGACAGGCTGCCGGTGACCTGGCCGCCGTTGCGCCCGGTGGCGCCCCAGCCGATCTTGTGGCTTTCGACGATTGCCACCTTCAGGCCTTTTTCCGCCAGCTCGACGGCGGTGGCCACGCCGGTGAATCCGCCGCCGATGATCACCACGTCAACCTTGTGCCGGCCTTGCAGCGTCGGGTAATCGGTGTCCTGGTTGAGGGTGGCGGTGTAGTAGGAATTGCAACGTTGAGTCATGTCGGTGTCCAGGCAGAATGGGGAGATACCAATGCCGGTCAGGCGAGCGCAGTTCTTGTGGGAGCGGGCTTGCTCGCGAAGGCGGAGTGTCAGTCACCACAAATGCTGAATGTGCGGGCCTCTTCGCAAGCAAGCCCGCTCCCACAGGTTCTGTGTATGGCTGAGCAGGATGAAAGAAGGGTGCTCGCCGATCAGGCGAGCAGGGCGCTATCCGGCGGACGTGCGGAGTAACGCAGTTTGGAGCGGCGCAGGGCCATGGGCAGGTTGACGATGCGCTTCATGCAATGCCGTCCGCGGCCAGCAGCGAGGTGGCCTGGATCGAAATTTTCAGCAGTGACGGCAAAGTACGCATGGCGCAGGTTTCCGGCGGGGCAAATCGTCGGTGGCAAGTAGCACAAGCCATCCGGGGATGGCTGGATACTAGGGAGGATTGGGGCGCGTGTAAATGTTTGATTCAGAACATCAGGTGCACGACAAGGCCGATCAACCCGCAACCGATCAACACCTCGATCACCCCGCGCTTGAACCGAAGCAAGGCAACGCCCGCCACCATGGCGATCAGCAGCGAAGGCCAGTCCAGTGCTCCTTCGAAGCCGTTGGGCCACAGTACGTGGTAGCCAAAGAAACAGGCCAGATTGAGAATCACGCCCACCACGGCGGCCGTAATGGCTGTCAGCGGCGCGGTGAACTTGAGTTCGTTGTGTGTCGATTCCACCAGCGGTCCGCCGGCAAGGATGAACAGGAACGAGGGCAGGAAGGTGAACCAGGTCACCAGCGTGGCGGCCACGGCACCGGCGACAAACGCTTGATCCGGCCCGAAGACCTGAAGCACGTAGGCGCCGATGAACCCGACGAAGGCGACGACCATGATCAACGGACCCGGCGTGGTTTCACCGAGCGCCAGGCCGTCGATCATCTGCGTCGGCGTCAGCCATGCGTAGTGACCGACCGCGCCCTGGTAGACATACGGCAGCACCGCGTAGGCGCCGCCAAAGGTCAGCAGCGCGGCCTTGGTGAAGAACCAGGCCATCTGGGTCAGCGTGCCTTCCCAGCCGAACAGTGCGGTGAGCATGGCCATGGGCAGTGTCCACAAGATCGCACCGATCACGGCCAGGCGCGCCAGTTTCCAGCTGCTGAAACGAGCGTGTTCGGGGGTTGGGGTGTCATCGTCGATCACGGCCGGGCCGAAAGACTTTTTCGCCGCGCTGTGGCCACCGGTCCTGAATTTTTCCGGTGCCAGGCGTCCGCCGAAAAAGCCGATGACCGCCGCGCCGAGCACGATCAGCGGGAACGGCACGTTGAGCACGAAGATGGCCACAAAGGACGCGGCGGCGATACCCCATAACCAGCCGTTCTTCAGCGCCCGCGAGCCGATCCGGTGAGCCGCCTGCACCACGATTGCCGTGACCGCCGGCTTGATCCCGTAGAACAATCCGGCGACCACGGGCACTTCGCCGAAGGCGATGTACACCCAGGACAGCGCGATCAGGATGAACAGCGACGGCAATACAAACAGCACACCTGCGATCACACCGCCCCAGGTCCGATGCATCAGCCAGCCGATGTAGGTCGCCAACTGCTGTGCCTCGGGCCCGGGCAGCAACATGCAATAGTTGAGGGCATGCAGAAAGCGCCGCTCGGAGATCCAGCGCCGGCGTTCGACCAGCTCCTGATGCATGATTGAAATCTGCCCGGCCGGCCCGCCGAAACTGATAAAGCCAAGCTTGAGCCAGAACAGGAAGGCTTCGCGCAGGCTGATGGACCGGGGCTGTGGCACGTCCTGTTGGGTGATCGGGGAGGGCGTGGGGCTCAAGCGGAAATTCCTTGTGTAGAAAAGCGTTGAGCCGATGACTGTAGCTACGCCGGCGCGCGCTGTATAGCAGCCTGATGCTGCGTATCTGCCCAGCGCTCGACGGCTGAGCGGTCGCTGTCACGGGCATCCACCCAGCGAGTGCCACACGCCACGTCTTCGCGTTTCCAGAACGGCGCGTCGGTTTTCAGGTAGTCCATGATGAACGCACAGGCTGTCGATCAAGCGGTCGACGTCGAACACTTCACGCTGGACCCGAACCGCCATGACTCAACCCCCGGTGACCGGTGGAAAAAAGGCGATCTCGTCATAGTCCTCGATCACTCGGTCCGGATGGCACAGCTCCTGGTTCAGCGCACACATCAGGTTGTTTTCACCGAGCACATGGCTCCACAGTTCACCGCGAGCCATCAGCAGTCGGCGCACGTCCTCGATGGTCTTGAGGTTGTCGGTCAGGGGCAGTTTTTCGCCGCCCAGGTTGAGCTGTTCGCGGTAACGGGCGAAGTAATTGATCAGGATCATTGTGCGTCCTCGAGCTTGAAATGACCGGAACGGCCACCTTGTTTACTCAGCAGACGGATGTCGTCGATGACCATGCCGCGGTCCACCGCCTTGCACATGTCGTAGAGGGTCAACGCCGCTACGCTGACGGCGGTCAGGGCGGTGGGCGTCGCCTGACGAACTGACGCGGCATTGTCGTACTCGCGAAAGTTCACATTCAGCGGTTTTGGCGCGGTGGCGTTAGTGTCGCTTCGACTACCGGCTTGTTCAACTTTGCACAACATGAAAAGAACCTCGAAGCGCTGAATTAAGTTCAGGCTACGGGTAACTTTTATAAGCGTCCAATCGCTTGTTCCGATGTGCCGATTGGTGATGTCTATCATGCTGGGCAAACATGTCCGGTGCGGTTTTATATAAAACCGCAACTTGATCAGTGGGCCCGGCTGAATAACGTTCGTGCTTCGGCGAAACACTTCTCGGCAATGGCCGAGCGCGGTTCGGTCTTGCGCATCACCAGGCCCAGGGGCGCGAGCACGCTGGCATCCGGCAATTCGATGAACGACAGGTGCTCGATGGGCTCTTCCAGGCCACTGTCCAGCGGCATGATCGCGCAGCAGAAACCTTCGTGAATCGCCTGTAGCAACTGGTAGGTCGAATCGCTTTCGAGGATCGGCTGCGGGTCCAGCCCGCGGCTGCGAAAGCTCAGGTCGATGGACTTGCGGTAGTGCATGCCGTTACTGAGCATCCCCAGCGGCAGTTCGGCGGCGTCTTCCCAGCTCATTTGCGTGCCGTCGAAATGGAAGTGACGGGTGTCGTACAGCAGGCCGACGCGGGTCTCGCCGATCTCGAAAAACTCGAAATAGCTCGGGTTGACGTGATCGAGGTAGCACACGCCCAGGTCCAGCTGATTGTTGCCAAGACCCTCGATGATCTGGTCGGAACTCAGTGACGACAGGCTGTACTTGAGCTCCGGAAAACTGCGGGACAGGCCCTGGATGTAGGTGACCGGATTGAAGCTGCTGAGTGGCACCAGCCCCAGGCGCAAGTTGCCGACGAGTTGGCCCCGGCACGCGGCGGCCTCGGCGAACAGCCCGTCGTGGGCGGCCAGCAGGGTCCTGGCCCACGCCAGCACGCGTTCGCCGGCCTCGGTAAAACCCTCGAAGCGCTGGCCCCGGGTGACCAGCACCAGGTCCAGTTCATCCTCCAGGTTGCGCAGGCGCATTGACAGCGTGGGCTGGGTGATGTGGCAGCGCGCGGCCGCCTGGCCGAAGTGGCGGGTCTGCTCCAGGGCGATCAGGAACTTGAGTTGTTTGATGTCCATGACGGCACCTGCTGGCGGGGGAGTGAAGGGTTAAGTATTGACTCAGGTGTGCAAGACACAAGGCGAGGCAGGAATCGTGAGCCGAGACGATCTCATTGTCTTCGGCGTGCGTCCAATCACTGCTATCTAAGGGGTTATCGACGGGCTCTATCGTTAATGTTGTTTCTGGTCTTTTTATATTGATAGATTGGCTCGATAGTCTGGTTGATTAGAGTGATTAGACACGGCTTTATTTATCGAATTAGTCTCCGGAAGTCATTTAACTTTTATCTGCCGGAGAACTCCATGAGCGTCAAACCGGATGCATTGTTTATCCCTTTGAATATTGCCGTGCTGACCGTTAGCGATACCCGTGAATATGCCAATGACACCTCCGGCCAATTACTCGTCAGTCGCTTGCTGGAAGCCGGCCACACCCTCAGCGAGCGCAACCTGCTCAAGGACGACCTGTACAAAATCCGCGCGCAGGTGGCGAACTGGATTGCCGACGACGGCATCCAGGTGGTGCTGATCACGGGCGGCACCGGGTTCACCGGTCGCGACAGCACACCCGAGGCCGTGGCCTGTTTGCTGGATAAGTCGATCGATGGCTTCGGTGAGCTGTTCCGGGCGATTTCGATCCTCGACATCGGCACCTCGACGGTGCAGAGCCGGGCGCTGGCCGGGCTGGCCAATGGCACGCTGGTCTGCTGCCTGCCGGGTTCCACGGGCGCCTGCCGCACCGCGTGGGAAGGCATCCTTGCCGAGCAGCTCGACGCGCGCCACCGACCGTGCAATTTCGTACCGCACCTCAAGCCTGTGCAAGCCTGCGGGACGCGCGGATGAGCGCTTCACCCTTGATGCCGGTAGAGGAGGCTATCGACCGTTTACTGACAATGGCCGAGACGCAGTGGATTGAAGACAGCGAAGCCGTGCCGCTCAATGCCGCGCGGCAACGGGTATTGGCCAATGACCTGCTGGCGACCCTCGATCTGCCGCCGTGGCCCAACAGCGCCATGGACGGCTACGCCCTGAATGTCGACGATTGGGGCGGGGAACCGCTGGCCGTGTCGCAGCAGGTGTTTGCCGGTCAGGCTCCCGAAGCCCTGGCACCGGGAACCTGCGCGCGCATCTTCACCGGCGCTCCGGTTCCGCCGGGGGCCAACTGCGTGGAGATGCAGGAGAACACCGAGGTACTGGATGATGGACGCATCCGCTTCAAGCAGCCCCTGCGCGCCGGCAGCAACATCCGCCCGCAAGGTCAGGAGAACCGCCTCGGCGATGTGCTGCTGCGCGCCGGCAAGCGCCTCGGCCCATTCGAACTGGCGGTCGCGGCGGCGCAGGGCCGCACCCATGTGCGGGTCGTGCGGCGACCACGGGTGGCGTTGTTGTCCACCGGCGATGAACTGGTCGAGCCGGGCACGCCACTCAAACCCGGCAGCATCTACAACAGCAACCGCACCTTGTTGAGCCATTGGTTGAGTGCGTTGGGTTGCGAGGTCATCGAGGCCGGCATTCTCCCCGACGAGCCACGGCAGACGCGGCTCAAGCTCGAACAGTTGCAACACAGGGCAGACCTGATGCTCAGCACGGGTGGCGTGTCCGCCGGAGACGCCGATTGCCTCGGCCAGGTGCTGCGCGAGTGCGGCAAGCCGTTGTTGTGGAAACTCTCGATCAAACCCGGCAAACCATTGACCGTGGGCCACTTCGGCCGCGTGCCGGTAATTGGCCTGCCGGGCAATCCGACTTCGGCATTGGTCACTTTTGGCCTGTTGGCCCGGGTTTATCTGTTGCGGATCCAGGGCGTCGAAGACGTCGAGCCCTTGAGCTTCCCGGTGAGTGTCGGCTTTGCCTGGCCCAAACCCGGCAGCCGCCGCGAGTACCTGCGGGCGAAACTCGAAGCCGGTCGAGCGGTGTTGTATCCGAACCAGAGCTCAGGCGTGTTGCTGGGTGCATCATGGGCCGATGGACTGGTGGAAGTGCCGGAGGGCTGCACCCTGGAAGTGGGCGACACAACGCGGTTCATACCCTTCAACGAACTGTTCTGAATACAGTTTTGATCGTCAGTGAACGCCAATCCCACGGCCGGCCACAATCCCTGTGGGAGCGGGCTTGCCCGCGAAGGGGTCGGCACATTCAATAGAGATGTTGCCTGACCCACCGCTATCGCGAGCAAGCTCGCTCCCACAGGATCTGTGTGTTTCTTTAGTGTCAGTTCAACACAAAATCCACCGGCTCCAGCTGTGGCGGCAATTGCGTCACACCCAGCGCAGCCAGCACATCACGCTCGATGTTGCGCACGATGGCATCAGTGGGCAGGTCGTTTTCATCGCGGCCGAAGGGGTCTTCCAGTTCGTCGGCAATCGCGTCCAGGCCGAAAAAGGTGTAGCTGACAATCGCGGTGAAAATCGGTGTCAGCCAGCCCAGGGGTTCGGCCATGGCAAACGGCAGGAGGATGCAGAACAGGTAGATGGTACGGTGCAGTAGCAAGGTGTAGGGGAACGGCAGCGGGGTGTTCTTGATCCGTTCACAGACCGCCTGGGCGTGGGTCAGGCCGGCCAGGTGGTTGGCCATGAGCGTGTAGCGCCAGTCGTTGATCGCTCCGGACTCGTTGAGTGTCGAGCACTGCTGACCGACCTGCATCAGGATCTGCCCGCTGATGTCGGTGGTGTCGCCCTTGGGCATCGGGTGCAGCCAGTCGCCACTGGCGGCCAGTTCGTTTTCCCGGCGCAGCCGCGCGTTGAGGGCATGGGCGAAGCCGCACAGGTTGCTGAGGATCGTGTGGCGTTCAGCGGCGTCCTTGATCACCAGGGTTTCACGAATCATCGAGCGGACTTCGACTATCACATCGCCCCACGCCTTGCGCGCTTCATACCAACGGTCGTAGCAGGCGTTGTTGCGAAAGCTCATGAAGATCGACAGCGACAAACCCAACAGCGTGAAGGGCGTGGCACTGACCTTGGAAAAGTAGCTGGGATGCAGGGTTTCGATGAGCACGATGGCCGAGGCGAGCAATGTCACCATCAGGCTGCGCCAGGCAATGCGCTTGGCAATCGAACCCTTGAGGGACGTCAGCACGCCGATCAGGTTGGGTTTGGGTCTCACGATCATGGGTTTCAGCCACCCGTCATGTTCATGAAGCGAACAACCTGAATATCGTCGTTCACTTCGAAGTTGTGCCGATACGGCTTGAGTTTCATCGCCTCGATAATGGCTTGTTCCAGGCGCTCGGGCTGTCCGGGGTGGCTGCGCAAGACAGCCTTGAGATCCACCGAGTGCTCATTGCCCAGGCACAGCAGCAGGCGTCCTTCCACGGTCAGCCGCACCCGATTGCAGGTGCCGCAGAAGTTGTGGCTGTGGGGCGAGATGAACCCCAGGCGAATCTGCGGCGCTTCGGCCAGGCGCCAGTAGCGCGACGGACCCTGGGTCGACTCGGCGGAATCAATCAAAGTGTAGCGTTCGGCGATGCGTTCGCGGACCTGGGCGCTTGCGAAAAACGATTCGGCGCGGCTGTGCTCGTCGATGGTGCCCAACGGCATTTCCTCGATGAAGGAGATGTCGAGGTTGCGGTCGATGGCGAAGCTCACCAGATCATTGATCTCATGGTCGTTGCGGCCCTTCATCACCACGCAGTTGAGCTTGGTGTTGCGAAAGCCCGCCTGGTTGGCCGCGTCGATGCCCTTGATGACCTGCGCCAGGTCACCGGTGCGGGTCAGTTCGCGAAAACGTTGCGGGTCCAGGCAATCGAGGCTGATGTTGAGGCGCTTGACCCCGGCGTTGAACAACGGCCCGGCCAGTTTGGCCAGCTGTGAACCGTTGGTGGTCATGCACAGTTCACGCAGGCCGGGCAGGGCGGCGATCTTCTCGCACAGTTGCACCACGCCGGGACGAATCAGCGGCTCGCCTCCGGTCAGGCGGATCTTGCGGGTGCCCAGCGCCACGAAGCTTTGTGCCAGTTGATAAATCTCTTCCAGGGTCAGCACCCGTTGGCGCGGCAGAAACTGCATGTCCTCGGCCATGCAATACACGCAACGGAAATCGCAGCGGTCGGTGACCGACATCCGCAGATAGTCCACGCGCCTTGCAAACCCATCGATCAGGACTCGTTCTGACATGACACCCTCGCTTGGTGTTGGATGGACTTTGTAGGAGCGAGCCCTGCTCGCGATGATCGTTAACGATGACGCGTGCTTACTGACTAAACGCGGTGTTCTTGAGTCCATCGCGAGCAGGGCTCGCTCCTACAAGTATTGCGCTGTTAACGGATCTGTTGAGCGCAGGCTAAGAGCAACGTTAACGGGCGTCCAATCACTATTAACAACCGGGTGATCGAGCGGGTCGATGATGAACTTTATTTTGTGATTTGAAGGGCTGTAAGTGAGTTCAAGGTATTGATAAACAAGGATAAAATACAGTGATAGAGCGTTTCGATAATGTGGTCGTAAATAGCGATTAGACAATAATTAATCCCTGTCCATATGCTTTTCTCCGTCAAACGATCAATGGCCTGAATCAGGTCACGGAGAAGTACCATGTCTCAAGTCGACCGCTACAAACCCTACAAAGGTGCCGCCGCCGGTTGGGGTGCACTGATCGCTGTTACCAAGAACTGGCTGGGCAGTGAAAACGCGCTGAAGAACATTCGCGCCATGCTCAAGACCAACCAGAACGGCGGGTTTGACTGCCCCGGTTGTGCCTGGGGCGAGTCGCCGGAAAGCGGCATGGTCAAGTTCTGCGAGAACGGCGCCAAGGCGGTTAACTGGGAAGCCACGGGGCGTTTGGTCGACCCTGCGTTCTTCAACAAATACAGCGTCTCGGCGCTGGCCGAGCAGAGCGATTACTGGCTGGAGTATCAGGGTCGCCTGACCCACCCGATGCGCTATGACGAGGCCACCGACCGTTACGTAGAAACCACCTGGGACGAAGCGTTCGCGACGATCGCCCGGCACCTCAATGCGCTGGAGTCGCCGGATCAGGCCGAGTTCTACACCTCGGGCCGGGCCAGCAACGAGGCCGCCTTTCTCTATCAGCTGTTCGTCCGGGCCTACGGCACCAACAACTTCCCGGACTGCTCGAACATGTGCCACGAAGCCAGCGCGGTGAGCATGATCGAAAGCCTCGGCGTGGGCAAAGGCACCGTGGTGTTTGACGACCTGGAGCATGCCGATGCGATCTTCGTCATCGGCCAGAACCCCGGCACCAACCACCCGCGGATGCTCGAACCGTTGCGTGAAGCGGTCAAGCGCGGAGCCCAGGTGATCTGCATCAACCCACTCAAGGAGCGCGGACTGGAGCGCTTCCAGCATCCACAGCACCCGATCGAAATGCTCATGAACGGCTCCGAGCCCACCAACACCGCGTACTTCCGCCCGGCACTCGGCGGCGACATGGCGGTCATGCGCGGCATGGTCAAGTTCCTGCTGCAGTGGGAGCGCGAAGCGCAGGTCAGCGGCGGCGAGCCGGTGTTCGACCATGCGTTCATCGCCGAACACACCTCGGGAATGGGGGCCTACCTGGGGGAAGTCGACGCCACCAGTTGGGAGCACATCGAGCAGCAGTCAGGCATGTCTTTGGCTGACATCGAACTCGCCGCCCGCATGTACGCCCGGTCCAAACGGGTGATCATGTGCTGGGCGATGGGCCTGACCCAGCACACGCACTCGGTGCCGATGCTGCAGGAAGTCATCAACCTGATGTTGCTGCGCGGCAACGTCGGCCGGCCCGGAGCGGGGCTGTCGCCGGTTCGCGGTCACAGTAACGTGCAGGGCGACCGCACCATGGGCATCAACGAGCTGGCACCCACTGATTTGCTCAATGCCCTGGAAAAACGCTTCTCCTTCAAGCCGCCGCGCGAGCATGGTCACAACACCGTGATGGCGATTGGCGCGATGGAGCAGGGGCGTTCGAAAGTGTTTATCGCCCTGGGCGGCAACTTCGCCCAGGCCACCCCCGACACGCCGCGCACCCACGCCGCGTTGCGCAAATGCGACCTCACCGTGCACATCGCCACCAAGCTTAACCGCAGCCATCTGGTCACCGGTCGTGAAGCGCTGATCCTGCCGTGCCTGGGCCGCACCGACATCGACATCCAGGCCGAAGGGCCGCAAGGCGTCACCGTGGAAGACACTTTCAGCATGATCCACATCTCCCACGGCCAACTGAAACCGAAGTCGAAACACCTGCGCTCGGAGCCTGCGATCATTGCCGGCATCGCCGCCGCGACCCTGGGCAAGCACCCGATCGATTGGAACTGGGCCATCGGCGACTACGGCCGCATCCGCAACATGATTGCCGACACCATTCCCGGTTTCGAAGACTTCAACCGGCGCTTGCTGCATCCGGGCGGTTTCCACATGCCCAATGACGCAGCCAGGCGCATCTGGAAAACCGCCAGTGGCAAAGCCCAATTCACTCCGAGCGTGTTGCCGGAGCACCTGATCAGCGAGGGCGTGCGCAACCTGGCGGTCAAGCCGCACCTGATTCTGCAGACCATGCGCTCCCACGATCAGTACAACACCACGCTCTATGGCCTGGATGACCGCTATCGCGGGGTCTACGGCATGCGCGACGTGGTGTTCGCCAACGAGCAGGACATTCGCCGGCTGGGTTTCGAACCGGGGCAGAAGGTCGACCTGGTGGCGCTGTGGGACGACGAGCACGAGCGTCGGGTCAGCGGTTTCACCCTGATCGCCTACGACATTCCGGCCGGTCAGGCGGCGGCGTACTACCCGGAGACCAATCCGCTGGTGCCGCTGGAAAGTTACGGTGACCGCACCTTCACCCCGACTTCCAAGTTCGTCGCCATCCGGCTGGAGCAGGCCAAGGCAAACGGCCTGATTTCGACCTCCGCTGCGTAGTGCCGATCACTCAAGACTTTGTGGGAGCGAGCTTGCTCGCGATTGCAGGGTGCCAGGCGCCATTGATGTTGAAGGTGCCGGCCTCATCGCGAGCAAGCTCGCTCCCACAGTTTTAAATCCGCGATGAGGATATCGACATGTTTAACCTGGAGGCACTGGACCTGGCGCGCATGCAATTCGCGTTCACGGTTTCGTTCCACATCATCTTTCCCGCCATCACCATCGGGCTGGCCAGTTTCCTGGCGGTGCTCGAAGGGCTTTGGCTCAAGACCCACAACGACACCTACCGCGATCTCTACCATTTCTGGTCGAAGATCTTCGCCGTCAACTTCGGCATGGGCGTGGTCTCGGGGCTGGTCATGGCCTACGAGTTCGGCACCAACTGGAGCCGCTTCTCCGATTTCGCCGGCAGCATCACCGGGCCCTTGCTGACCTATGAAGTGCTCACCGCGTTCTTCCTCGAGGCCGGTTTCCTCGGGGTCATGCTGTTCGGCTGGAACCGGGTAGGGCGCGGGTTGCACTTCTTCTCGACGGTCATGGTCGCCATCGGCACGCTGATTTCGACCTTCTGGATTCTCGCCTCCAACAGCTGGATGCAGACGCCACAGGGCTTTGAGATCGTCGACGGTCGGGTGATGCCGCTGGATTGGCTGGCCATCGTGTTCAACCCGTCGTTCCCGTTCCGCCTGGCGCACATGGCGATCGCCGCGTTCGTGGCCACGGCGTTCTTTGTAGGCTCGTCGGCGGCGTGGCACTTGCTGCGCGGCAACGACACCAAACAAGTGCGCAAGATGCTGTCGATGGCGTTGTGGATGGCCTTGGTTGTCGCGCCGATCCAGGCAGTGGTCGGCGACGCCCATGGCTTGAACACCCTGGAACATCAACCGGCGAAGATCGCAGCCATCGAAGGACATTGGGAAAACAATGGCAACGAAGCCACGCCGCTGGTGCTGTTCGGCATCCCGGACATGCAGGCCGAGAAAACCCGATACGCCATCGAGATTCCGTACCTGGGCAGCCTGATCCTGACCCACAGCCTCGACAAGCAAATCCCGGCGCTCAAGAGCTTCCCGAAGGAGGATCGGCCGAATGCGACGGTGGTCTTCTGGAGTTTCCGCGTCATGGCCGGGCTCGGCATGTTGATGGTGCTGGCCGGCGTGCTCGGCCTGGCCCTGCGCCGCAGCGGCGCCATCTACCGCAATCGCTGGTTCCTGCGCCTGATGTTGTGGATGGGGCCAAGTGGCCTGATCGCCATGCTGGCCGGGTGGATCACCACCGAAGTCGGGCGCCAGCCGTGGGTGGTGTATGGGCTGCTGCGCACCGCCGATGCCGCGTCGAACCACAGTGTCGCGCAGTTGAGCATTTCGCTGGCGCTGTTCGTGGTGATCTATTTCTCGGTGTTCACGGTGGGTATCGGCTACATGATGAAACTGGTGGCCAAGGGGCCCAAGCCCCATCACGAGCATGCGCCTGCGGGGCATTCTGATCAGGTCATCACACCGCGCCGACCGTTGTCTGCCGACGCTGAAATCCTCGAAACCGACGCCCGCGTCAATTGAAGGAAGGGAGTTGAGTCATGGGTATTCAAGGTATCGATTTATCGCTGATCTGGGGCGTGATCATCGCCTTCGGCGTGATGATGTACGTGATCATGGACGGCTTCGACCTGGGGTTGGGCATTCTGTTTCCGCTGATCCCGGATGCGAAGGAACGTGATGTGATGATGAACACCGTGGCACCGGTCTGGGACGGTAACGAGACCTGGCTGGTGCTGGGTGGCGCGGCGCTGTACGGCGCGTTCCCGCTGGCCTATTCGGTGATTCTGGAAGCGTTGTACCTGCCGCTGATCCTGATGTTGTGCGGCTTGATCTTTCGCGGTGTGGCCTTCGAGTTCCGTTTCAAGGCCAGCCCTGAAAAACGTCACATCTGGGACATGGCGTTCATCGGCGGTTCGCTGCTGGCGACCTTCTCCCAGGGCGTGGTGATCGGCACTTACATTGCCGGCATTCCGGTGGTCGACCGCCAGTTCGCCGGTGGTTCGCTGGACTGGCTGGCACCCTTTCCGCTGTTCTGCGGTGTCGGCCTGATCGTCGCCTATGCGCTGCTCGGCAGCACCTGGTTGCTGGTCAAGACCGAAGGCATGCTCGAATCGCGGATGCGCCTGTTCACCCGGCCCCTGGCCTGGCTGCTGTTGGCGGTGATCGGCGTGATCTGTGTGTGGACGCCGATCCTGCATCCGGACATCGCCACCCGCTGGTTTGCCCATGCGCACCTGGCGGTGTTCGGTGGCCTTGCGGTACTGGCGTTGCTGGCGATGTTCGGCTTGCTCAAGACCCTGCGCCAACGCCACACCCATTGGCCGTTCGCCTTCACCCTGATGCTGGTGTTCCTGGGTTACATCGGCCTGGCGTTCAGTATCTGGCCGAACATCGTGCCGCCGTCGATCAGCCTGTGGGCGGCGGCGTCACCGCCGACCAGCCAGCTGTTCATCCTGATCGGGGCGCTGTTCATCCTGCCGATCATCCTGATGTACACGGTCTGGAGCTACTACGTGTTCCGCGGCAAAGTGAGGATTGGCGATGGCTACCATTGATTCCCGTGAACCGGCACCGGCACCTTGGTACAAGCGCCTTGGGTGGCTGGTGTTGATCTGGCTGGGCAGTGTGGTTGCGTTGGGGGTGGTGGCGGGGGCGTTGCGGATGTTGATGCAGGCGGCGGGGATGAGTTCGCACTGACGCACCTTGCAAAAACATGGAAATACCAGGAGTGATGAATCACCTGTGGCGAGGAAGCTTGTCGGATCGCCGCACCGTCCCGCTGTAACGCGCAGCAGGCTAATGCCGATCAGCTAAGCCACAACGCAACCCGTAGCAGCTGGCGTAGCCTGCGTCCGGCTGCGCAGCAGTCGTAAAATCAGAGTTCGCGGTACGTCAGAGAG
>NZ_AKJG01000085.1 GCF_000282455.1 Pseudomonas sp. GM74 | reverse complement strand
AGTTGCCG
Source organism: Pseudomonas sp. GM74 (assembly GCF_000282455.1). Classification (GTDB taxonomy): domain Bacteria; phylum Pseudomonadota; class Gammaproteobacteria; order Pseudomonadales; family Pseudomonadaceae; genus Aquipseudomonas. The sequence goes on along the minus strand of NZ_AKJG01000085.1, from coordinate 30,947 downwards.
GCAAGGATGTGCCGCGGCTCCACGAATATCTGCAGTTCGGTGCCGACCTCATTTTCGGCCACGGTCTTTTGCAGCACCTGATTGGCGAGGCCCCAAAAAATGACCAGGCGGTCACCTCGCCCCATGACCCCCCAGGGTCCGGCCAGGCATTGCAGGCCATGGCGCGGGAAGTTGTCCCGCACCGCCGCGATGTTCAGGCCCCAGACATCGGGATTGGTGGAGATCGGGGCCTTGGTGCGCCCGGGAATGCCCAGCTCACGCAGGAGGTTGATGTGGTCGTCGGGGGAACGGGACGAGGCCATGGAAGAGACTCCAGTCGAGGAATGGGGGACGGAGTGATTTAAAGCCTGACGGGGTGGGGCTGCCTACTGTCAGATCTGACAGGTCGGGAGGGGTTTCCGATGAGTGGTAGCGAGAGTTGCCGCCAGGGGGAGGGCGTGTGGACCGGGCGCGAGGGTGTTGTTTCAGGGGCTTTTTTGCAGGGTTTTCTGTCGCAGTATGTAAACCGTCACCAGCACCGCACTCGTCAGCATGAAGCCCCGTGCCCAGGGCTGTGCTACCAGGTAGCAAGAGAGCAGGATGCTCGCCCACATCAGGCCGATGGCGTAGACCTTGCTCTTGAGCGGGATGCCGTTGCCGTCGAGGTAATCGCGAATCCAGGGGCCAAGCCGTGGATGCTTGACCAGCCATTGATAGAAGCGCGGCGAACTGCGGGCGAAGCAGGCGGCCGCCAGTAGCAGGAACGGGGTGGTGGGCAATACCGGCAGGAAAATCCCGATAACCCCCAGCGCCACGCTCAGCCAGCCGATGGCCAGCAGTACGTAGCGCAACATCAGGGGGCGGTTGCCTATGGGGTTGTCCATAGGCCGGATCTTAGTGGTGGCGAGGCTTGAGAATCGCCGGTTTTTCGTCTGGCGCGTTGCACAGCAGGTACAACGCGGTCAGGGCTTCCGGGATCTGCACGATCATGTCGTCCATCAGGTTGGCATCCTTGGCGATGTCTTCGAACTCCGGCTGCTCGTCGAACAGACCCGAACCGACCATGATCGGCAGCAGCATTTCGCTGACTTCTTCTTCGGCGCTTTCGAACCAGGCCGCTTCGCGCAGGAATACGCCTTCCATGAAGCCGATGCACCAGCCGCGCAGTTCGGAATCATCCGGGTCGTCGCCCAGGTCGAGGTCGCATGGCAGCTCGAACTCTTCATCGGAGGCCAGCTGGCGAGCGATGTGGGCCTTGAGGCCGATCAGGGTGGCTTCGATCTCTTCGCGCTGGGCTTCGCCGCTGTAATGCGGCTCCTCGGCGAAGAGGGCATCGATCCACTCACGATCAGGAACGACTTCGGAACAGATCGAAAGCGCGGTGAGGTAGCCGTGGGCGGCCACGTAGTCCAGCGCCTCGTCATGCAGTTCATCGGCGTCGAGGAAGACTTGCAGGCGGGTTAGTTGCTCAGCGAAGGACATTAAAGGACTACCTTGGGGAATGTTCGATGCGGGAATTCTAGGCCTTCTTGAGCGCTTGAGCCAGCCGCACGGCAAATACCATTGAGCGAAGGGTGCAATCCCTGTGGGAGCGAGCTTGCTCGCGATGACGCCGTCACATCCAACATCGCCGCTGCCTGATCCGCCGCTATCGCGAGCAAGCTCGCTCCCACAGGTTTTTATGTCCCTCAGGTTTGTGTGAGTCTTATCAGCGGTGCCCAATGCCTGCCGGGGCTCGGGTATACTCGCGCGTTTTGTGATGCCCTGCTGGCGTCACGGCTGAAATGTGAAGCGTCATGCAATGCGCACTTACGATTTGTCGGTGCAGCGTCGCGGGTTCTGAACCAGCCTTGCAGGGATGTTTCGGTGATTTTTGGAGTTTCTATGCTCGAACAGGCTCAACGCGTACTCAAGGACATCTTCGGCTACGACAGTTTCCGTGGCCGCCAGGGTGCAATCATTGAGCGCGTGGCCAGTGGCGGCGATGCCCTGGTGCTGATGCCTACCGGCGGCGGCAAGTCCCTGTGCTTCCAGGTCCCGGCGCTGTTGCGCGAAGGCCTGGCCGTGGTGGTCTCGCCGCTGATCGCACTGATGGACGATCAGGTCGCCACTCTCGAAGAGCTGGGCGTTGCGGCCGCGGCATTGAACTCCACCCTCAGCGCCGAGCAGCAGCGCGACCTCGCCGCCCGCATCCGCCGCGGTGAAGTGAAAATGCTCTACCTGGCACCGGAGCGTCTGGTCCAGCCACGCATGCTGTCCTTCCTGCAGGGGTTGGACATCGCCCTGTTCGCCATCGACGAAGCACACTGCGTATCCCAATGGGGGCACGATTTCCGCCCGGAATACCTGCAGCTGGGCCAGTTGGCGGAAATGTTCCCCGACGTGCCGCGCATTGCCCTGACCGCCACGGCCGACAAGCGTACCCGGGAAGAAATCGTCACCCGACTGCACCTGCAAGACGCCGAGCGCTTCCTGTCGAGCTTCGACCGGCCGAATATCTTTTATCGCATCGTGCCCAAGGAGCAGCCGCGCAAGCAGTTGCTGGCGTTCCTTGCCGAACGCCGCAGCGATGCCGGCATCGTGTATTGCCTGTCGCGCAAGAAAGTCGAAGAAGTCGCCGCGTTCCTCAGTGAGCAAGGCTTTCCGGCGCTGCCGTACCACGCCGGCCTGCCCAACGATCTGCGGGCTTACCATCAGAAACGCTTCCTCAACGAGGAAGGCCTGATCATGGTCGCGACGGTGGCGTTCGGCATGGGCATCGACAAGCCCAACGTGCGTTTTGTCGCGCATCTCGATTTGCCGAAATCCCTTGAGGCCTATTACCAGGAAACCGGTCGTGGCGGCCGTGACGGCTTGCCGGCGGATGCCTGGATGGCCTACGGCCTGCAAGACGTGGTGATGCTCAAGCAGATGCTGCAGAACTCCGAAGGCGACGAGCGTCACAAGCGCCTGGAGCAGCACAAGCTCGACGCCATGCTCTCGCTCTGTGAAGAAACCCGCTGCCGACGGCAAACGCTGCTGGCCTACTTCGACGAAGACATGCCCGAACCCTGCGGTCATTGCGACAACTGCGTCGACGGCGTGCAGACCTGGGATGCCACCGAGCCGGCGCGTCAGGCGCTGTCGGCGATCTACCGCACCGGTCAGCGCTATGGCGTCGGGCACCTGGTTGACGTCTTGTTGGGCAAGGACAACGAAAAGGTCCGCAGCTTCGGCCATCAGCATCTTTCGGTGTATGGCGTTGGCAAGGCGATGGCGGAGGGTGAATGGCGTTCGTTGTTCCGCCAACTGGTGGCCCGTGGTCTGGCGGACATCGACCTCGAAGGCTATGGCGGCTTGCGCCTGAGCGACAGTTGCCGTCCGCTGCTCAAGGGTGAAGTGACCCTGGAGCTGCGCCGCGATCTCAAGGCGCAAACCGTGGCGAAAAGCAGCAAGAGCCAGGCGAGCCAACTGGTCCGTGGCGAGGAGCGCGAACAATGGGAAGCCTTGCGCGCCCTGCGTCGCAAGCTCGCCGAAGAACATGGCGTGCCGCCGTATGTCATCTTCCCCGACTCGACCTTGCTGGAGATGCTGCGCAGCCAGCCGACTTCGCTGGCGGAAATGGCCACGGTCAGCGGCGTCGGTGCGCGCAAGCTGGAGCGCTACGGCGAGGCCTTCCTCGAAGTGCTCGGCGGCCAGGTCGAGGCGCCAAAAGCGGTGGCCGACGTGCGTCACGAGCTGATCACTCTGGCACGAGCCGGGATGACGCCGGTGCAGATCGCCGGTCAGTTGCAGTGCTCGGAAAAGAACGTCTACACCATGCTGGCCGAAGCGATCGGCAAGCAGCAGTTGTCGCTGGAGCAGGCGCTGGATCTGCCTGAAGACCTGATGGGTGAAGTGCAGGACGCCTTCCTCGACGGCGAGGGCGAACTGCCACCGGTTTCCGAGATCGCCGCACTGTTCGCGGGCAGGGTGCCGGAAGGGGTGTTGTACTGCGTTCGCGCGGCCTTGCAGTCGGAGTTCGAGATTTGAGACATCCGTAGTGCTGATGTAACGATTCACTACAGATCAAGCCTTGCCTCAAATCGAGGCTCATGCTTAGCTGACTAATAATTAGTTTTTATTTATTTCAGTCTGATCATGAGTGTTTTATGCCGTTAACCGATCAACACCGCTTTGGCATGCAATTGGCCCAGATGTCCCGTGGCTGGCGTGCCGAACTGGACCGCCGACTGGCGGGCATGGGCTTGTCCCAGGCGCGCTGGCTGGTGCTGCTGCACCTGGCCCGTTTCGAAGAAGCTCCGACCCAGCGTGAACTGGCACAAAGCGTCGGCGTCGAAGGCCCGACCCTGGCCCGTTTGCTCGACAGCCTGGAAAGCCAGGGACTGGTGCAACGCCAGGCAGTGCTGGAAGACCGTCGGGCGAAGAAAATCGTGCTCTGCGCCCCGGCGCGTCCCCTGATCGAACAAATTGAAACCATTGCTACGCAACTGCGTCACGAACTGTTCGAAGGCGTCGATGAGGCGGATTTGAAGGTGTGCATGCGGGTTCACGGGCACATCCTGGGCAACCTTGAAAAATCCTGAGGCATAACCGAACACCAGGTTTTTGAGATAGCGCATTGGGCAAACTATAAGAACTACTCGGCCATATCGTGTTCGTAACGGATGTACGAACGCGTACGTGTAGTTTCTGTAGATCTCAAGGATGCTCATGCTCAAGTGTTGGCGATTGGTTTTACGCGATGTTTCTCAGTGGTTGCTAGCCGGGGCCGCTGTCACTTACTCGGCATGGGCGCCTGCGCTGGGCCTGGGTGAAATCGCCCTGCATTCGGCGCTGAATCAACCGCTGCGTGCCGATATCGCCCTGGTGGATGCCGCTGGCGTGGAGGAAAACCAGCTGTCGGTGAGCCTGGCAACGGCGGACGAGTTCAGCCGTGCCGGGGTCGACCGGGCATTTTTCCTCAATGACCTGAAGTTCACCCCGGTGCTGCGCGGTAATCGCCGCGTGATCCAGGTGACCTCCAGCAAACCGGTCAGTGAACCCTTCCTGAATTTCCTCGTGCAGCTCAATCAGCCCAACGGTCGGTTATTGCGCGAGTACACGGTTCTGATCGATCCGCCGGGTGCGCCAGGAATTGTTCCCGCCACCGATGAAGCGGTTTCCAGCTCCCCGGCGTCCGCATTTCCCCGTGTTCAACCGGTCGTGGCGCCATCACCCGTGGCCAGGGCGACAGCAGAAACGGATGTCGCCATGGTTGATCCCGCTGTCGAACAACTGGCCGCCAGTACCCTGCAAAACCACCGGTTGCAAACCACTGTCGATGAGCTTACCGCGAAGCTGCAAGGCCAGGATGAGCTGATCGCCGACCAGAAAAAGCAGTTGGCCGAGCTGCAAACCCAACTGGCGGAGCTCAAGAAGGTAAAGGCGCAACCCATTGTTTCTGACGCAGTGGCGCCAGCCCCCGCCATTGCTGAAAACCCCGGGATTGGCTGGTTGCCGATTGCCGGTGTGTCGGTGCTTATGGCATTGCTGGCGCTCGGCTGGTTTGTTCGCCGTCGAGACCAGCCGCATCAGGCAACAGCATCAGAGGCTCTGCCGTTGCAGCAGCATGAACCGCTGGATGAGCTCTTTGCCGAGCCTGTGACGTGGCCCACCGTCAGGCAACCGGTTGCGGTACCGGCCAACGATGAGCTTGAGCGGGTCGATAGCCGTCATTCCATCCCGGTCGCTACTGCCGTGGCGGTGGTTCCGGGTCTGGCGATGTCCGGGGAGTCCGCCACTGACGATGAGTACCGGCTCAATCTGGAGGAGCTGTCCATGGCGTCGAGTCGGGATGTGATCAGTCCAGGCGAGAACCCGCAGCCGGCTGCTATGGCCTTGATCGAGCCGGGTTTCGAATTGGAGGCGCAACTCACTCCGCCGTCTCGACAGCCTCCGGTCGGGCTATCATAGCGGCGTCGTCAAACTCTGGAGTCACGTTCCATCATGACCGTCAGCAAACCGGAAATCGTCATCACCTATTGCACGCAATGCCAGTGGCTGTTACGTGCGGCCTGGCTGGCCCAGGAACTGCTCAGCACCTTTGGTGACGACCTGGGCAAAGTCTCCCTGGTGCCGGGCACCGGCGGGGTCTTTCATATTTTCTGTGACGCCGTGCAGATCTGGGAGCGCAAGGCGGACGGCGGCTTCCCTGACGCCAAAGTGCTCAAGCAGCGGGTCCGCGATCAGATCGACCCGGACCGCGACCTGGGGCACAACGACCGCACTCAGTGAGAGGCAGCCTCGGCGGTAACGGCTTTCTTGCTCGAACTGCTTGAGAGCCTGCTGGACACCACGATTGCCACAATGATCAACGCCCCTCCCAGCAACATGCGCAAGGTCGGGTTTTCGTTGAACAGCAACCAGGCGACGGTGATGCCATAGACCGGCTCCAGGGCGAACACCACGGCGGCGGTGCGAGCCTTGATCACCGCCAGGCTGGCGACGAACAGGCTGTGGGCGACACCGGTACAGAACACACCGAGCAGGCCGATCCACAGCCAGTCGATAGCACGCACTTCGCTCAATTGAGGCGCCGCCACCGGCAACAGGCACAGGGCAACCACCACGTTCTGACACAGCGCCGCCTGCACGGGCGGGACGCGCCCGGAGCCGGCACGGTTGGTCAGCGACAGCAGGGCGAACAACAAGCCGGAACCTACGGCCCACAGCAAGCCGGTGGTGGCGCCGCTGGCCAGGTCAAAATCAGGCGTGACCAGCACCAGACCGACACTCACCAGCAGCACCAGCACAACCTCATTGGCGCGAATGCGCTCGCGGAAGATCAACCCTTCGAGGATCACGGTAAAGGCCGGGAAACTGGCGAAGCCGAGCGTCGCAATCGCCACGCCTGCGACTTTCACCGCAATGAAGAAGCTCACCCAGTGCCCGGCCAGCAACAAGCCGCCAAGCAGCAGCCGACGCCAGTCCACGGCCTCGAGTTTCTGCCAGCGCGTCTGGCTGGCGAACCGTGCAAAAAATGCCAGCGCGAGCACGGCAAAGGCTGCACGGCCGAACACGATGATCGCCGGTGACGCGGCAGCCAGTTTGCCGAACACGCCGGTCAGGCCGAACATCAATGCGCCGATATGCAAGGCGCCAAGGGCGGTACGGGGAGTCATTGCAATCCTTAACGACGAACGAACAGAGGCCTCATTGAAGCGCGTAATGGTCGTTCAAGTCTGTCGGCAAACTCGCGTTATTTGTCGCCAGCCTCGCGCCGCAGTTTTCCGGGCGATGCTCCGAACTCGCGCAGCACCGCCGCCGCGAAGGCACTTTGGGAGCTGTAGCCGACGCGGCTGGCAACCTCACCGATGGGCAGCGCCGAGCTACGCAGCAAGCCCACCGCGATGTGCAGGCGTCGGCTGCGGATGTAGTCCATCGGCGTCTGCCCGCATTCGGCCACGAACCGTGCATGCAAACGCCCACTGGAAAGGCCGGCGACCCGGGCCAGGTCGGCCACTTGCAGCGGGTAGGCCGCGTACTGATCGATGTGCGCGTTCAGCGCCGCATAGGGCAGGCGCCGACCGCCGACGGCCTCGGGCCTGGCATTGTTGAGACTGGCCAGCAACAGAACCGCACCTTGTTGTGCGATCAGCGGATCATCGACCGGACTGTTCGCCAGCCAACTGACCAATTGGCTTTGTCCCGCGTCCAGGGGCAGGCGGCCGGCGTTGTCGAGCAAGCGTCGGCTGGACTCGGCGTGATCGCCCAACGACTGCGAAACCCATTGTTCGCTGGGCACATCCAGCACCAGGCAGCGACTGCCATTGGCGCTGCCACACGCGTGATGCGCGCCGGAGGGCACCACCACGAAACTCTGCTGGACCACCTGGCTGCCACGGCCGTCGACCTCGAAATCCAGGGCGCCCGAAAGCCCGAACACCAATTGCGCGTGTTCATGGCTGTGGACGATCAGGTCGTGGCTGTATTGGCGGAGCGTGAGGATCGGTCTCATCGCGGGTCTCCCGGTTCAGGGCGTCAGTCTACACCGAGCGGGCCAACAAGCGCTGTCACAGGACTGACTTGGCGCTGTCATGGACCATTAACCGGCTCGGGGCAGACTTGGCAAAACTTGCCAGAGGGTTGCCCATGACCAGCGCCGAGCTCGCCAAACCCACCCGTAAGCAACGCGTACGGACCTTATGGATTTCCGATGTGCATTTGGGCACCCGGGATTGTCAGGCTGAACATCTGTCGCAGTTTCTCAAGAGCTACCACGCAGACAAGATCTACCTGGTCGGCGACATCATCGACGGCTGGAAACTGCGCGGCGGCATGTACTGGCCGCAAGCGCACACCAACGTCATCCGCCGCCTGCTGACCATGAGCAAGCGCGGCACCGAGGTGATCTATGTCACCGGCAACCACGATGAATTCCTGCGCCGCTATTCGAAGCTGATCCTGGGCAATATCCAGTTGGTGGACGAAGCCGTGCACGTCACCGCCGACGGCCGGCATCTGCTGGTGATCCATGGCGACCAGTTCGATGTGATCACCCGTTATCATCGCTGGCTGGCGTTTCTCGGTGACTCGGCCTACGAATTCACCCTGACCCTCAACCGCTGGCTCAATCATTGGCGCGCGCGATATGGCTACGGCTACTGGTCGCTGTCGGCCTACCTCAAGCACAAGGTGAAAACCGCGGTCAGCTTCATCAGCGACTTCGAGGAAGCCATCGCCCATGAATGCGTCAAGCGCGAACTGCACGGTGTGGTGTGCGGGCACATTCACCATGCCGAGATTCGCAAGGTCGGCGAGGTGGATTACCTCAATTGCGGCGACTGGGTGGAGTCGTGCACGGCGCTGATCGAGCATTGGGATGGTTCGATCGAGTTGTATCGCCTGGCGGATGCCCAGGCGCGCGAGGCGCAGATGAAGGCGGCGAAAGTCGCCGAGTTGGCCTGACAGTCATTCGGTGTTTGTACTGGCCTCTTCGCGGGCAAGCCCGCTCCCACAGTGGGCGAAGGTGAGCACAAAACTTGTGGTCGCCAGATAACCCTGTGGGAGCGGGCTTGCCCGCGAATGGACCGCGAAGCGGTCCTGTCAGGCCGGCGAGCGTTCTTCCATCGCCGCCTTGTAAATCGAGTTCCTGGGGTGCGCAAACAAGCGCTCCATCATCGGCTCGAAAAAGCTCAACGGCAGCGTGTCGTACGCCGGGTCAAACGCCGCCGCATCGTACCTGGCGCAGAATTCGACGGTCGCCTGGTACTGCGGATGGTCCTTGAATTGCTCGCGCAAGTGCCGATCCATGCCCAGGTGGTGGAAGAAGTAGTAGCCCTGGAAAATCCCGTGCTTTTCCACCATCCACAAGTTCTCGGCGCTGACGAACGGCTTGAGGATCGCCGCCGCGATGTCCGGGTGGTTGTAGGAACCCAGGGTGTCGCCGATGTCATGGAGCAGGGCGCAGACCACGTACTCTTCGTCGCGGCCATCGCGCCAGGCGCGGGTGGCGGTTTGCAGGGAGTGGGTCAGGCGATCCACCGGGAACCCGCCAAAATCACCCTCCAGCAGCTTCAGGTGCGCCACGATCCGTGCAGGCAATTGTCTTGCGTAGGCACTGAAGTCCGCGGCGATGATCGTCCAGTCTTCCTGTGTGCCATCTTTCATGTGGGTGAAGCGGGCATTGGCATTCATCGGCAACTCTCTTGTGACGCAAGTCAGCTAGAACGGAACGCGCCCCAGAACCATGTCCCGGTACATGACAAAATCGCCGAGCAGGCTATAGAAGGGGTGTTGGAACGTTGCCGGGCGGTTCTTCTCGAAGAAGAAATGCCCGACCCAGGCAAAGCTGTAGCCTGCCAGCGGCAGGGCCCACAACAGCATCCAGGCTCCGCGACCAATGGTCAGCGTCAGAATCAAGATAACCAGGGTCGTGCCGATAAAGTGTAAACGGCGGCAGGTACTGTTGCTGTGCTCACTGAGGTAGTAAGGATAGAACTCAGCGAAGCTGTTGAATCGTTTGACGTTTTCCACGACAGCGATCTCTGTGGTTATTGTTCTTGCTGCAAGTTGTTCTGCGGGTAGCTTATTTGAGTCTAGAGTGATCAATGGCATCAGCCAGTGACAATAGGCGCCACTTTAGTATCCTTCGGTCAATAGCCGTAGCATTCGGCCACCATGTAAGAAAACGCCATGAGCGAACGAACGACTTCTGCAAGCTGGGCGATGGGGATTGTCAAAGCGCTGGAGATGGACGGCCTGGATTGCCGGGTTCTGTTCAAACAGCTGGGGCTCGACTACGCAGCACTGGATGATCCGGACGCACGCTTCCCGCAAGATTCCATGACACGGTTGTGGCAACGCGCGGTCGAGCTGTCCGGCAACCCGGCCATCGGCCTGAACATGGGCAAGGTAGTGCGACCGGCGCAATTTCATGTGGCGGGCTACGCCTTGATGTCCAGCCAGACCTTGGCCGAAGGCTTTCAGCGTCTGGTGCGTTTTCAGCGGATCATCGCCGAAAGTGCCGACCTGAGCTTCCAGCTACTGGAAGAAGGTTACGCGCTGATTCTGACGGTGCATGGCGATCACCTGCCGCCGACCCGGCAAAGCGCCGAAGCTTCGCTGGCCTGTGCCCTGGCGCTGTGCGGCTGGTTGACCGGGCGTACATTGCAACCACGTAAAGTGTTGCTGCAAGGCGCCGAGCCGGCCAACCTGGAACCCTATAAGCAAGCCTTCCATGCACCAATGGTGTTCAACGCGCCTTACGATGCGCTGATTTTCGAACGCGCCGATCTGGAAGCCCCACTGCCGACGGCCAACGAGGCCATGGCGCTGTTGCATGACCGCTTTGCCGGTGAATACCTGTCGCGCTTTTCCGAAAGCCGCGTGACCCACCAGGCGCGGCAGGTGTTGTGCCGCCTCTTGCCCCAAGGCGAGCCCAAGCGCGACACCGTGGCGCAGACGCTGCATCTGTCCCAGCGCACCTTGCAGCGGCGCTTGCAGGAAGAAGGCACGAGTTTTCAGGCGCTGCTGGACGATACCCGGCGCGAGCTGGCCGAGCAGTACCTGGCGCAACCGACCATGACCTTGCTGGAAATTGCCTACTTGCTGGGGTTTGCCGATCCGAGCAATTTCTTCCGTGCTTTCCGCCGCTGGTTCGATGCCACACCCGGCGAGTACCGGATGCGGCTGATGCAAGCATCTGAAGCGGTCAATGACGCCAAAATGCCGGAATGCACAGCACAAACACCGTAATGATCTCCAACCGGCCCAGCAGCATGCCGAAGGAGAGAATCCACTTGGCGGCATCCGGCAGGGTGGCGAAGTTACCCGCCGGGCCGATGGTTTCTCCGAGCCCCGGGCCGACACCGGACACGGTACTGGCCGCGCCGGTGAGGGCGGTCATCCAGTCCACGCCGAGCAGCGACAACAGCAGCGCAATCACGCAGATGGTGATTGCAAAGAAGAACGAAAAGGTCAGGATCGACCGCACGATTTCTTCGTCGAGGCGGTGACCGTTGTACTTCTGCTTGATCACCGCGCGCGGGTGGATCAGCTGGTTAAGGTTGGCCTTGAGCAGGATATAGGCCACCTGGAAGCGGAAAATCTTGATACCGCCCGCGGTCGAGCCGGAGCAACCGCCGACAAACCCCAGATAGAAGAACAGCATCAGCGAGAAATTACCCCAGAGGCTGTAGTCCCCCAGTGCAAAACCGGTGGTGGTCACCACCGATGTCACGTTCAGCGCCACATGCCGCAACGCCTCCAGCCAATGCAGCTGGGTAGTCCACCAATACCAGGTGCCGAGTACCAGCCAGGTCACCAGCAGCATGCCGAGCAGGCCTTGAACCTGTTCATCCTTGATCAGCGCCCGACGGTTGCCACGCAACGTGGCGACATACAGGGTGAACGGCAGGGCGCCGAGAATCATGACGACGATCGCGACCCAATGCACCGCCGGTTGCGGCCACTTGGCCAAAGACTGGTCGGAGGTGGAGAAACCGCCGGTGGAAATCGCCGACATCGCGTGGTTGATCGCGTCGAACAGGCTCATCCCGGCCCACCAGAACGCCAGGCTGCCGACAATGGTAATGCCGACGTAGGCCGCCACGATCAGCCGCGCCACCATGTGCGAGCGGGGCATGACTTTTTCCGAGCGGTCCGACGATTCGGTCTGGAACAGCCGCATGCCGCCGATGCGCAACAGCGGCAGGATCGCCACCGCCATGCCGATGAACCCGATGCCGCCGAGCCAGTGCAGCAACGAGCGCCACATCAGGATGCCGGGGGACATGGTGTCCAGGCCGCTGAGTACGGTTGCGCCAGTGGCGGTGATGCCGGACATGCTTTCGAAGAATGAATCGGTGTAGCTGATGTGCTGGGTCAGCAGGAATGGCAGCGCGGCGAAGATGCACACCACCAGCCAACTGCTGACGGTCAGCAGGTACATGTCCCGGGGGCGCAGGTGAATGTGTTCGGGACGCCCCGGAATCACCAGCGCCAAACCGGCCACAAAGGTGATCATGCTGGCCCAGAGGAACGACGGCAGATCGCTGGTGCGCTCGAAAATGACCAGCGTGGCCATGGGCACGACCATGGAGATCGCCAGCGTGATCAGGAAGATGCCGATGATGAAACCAATGATCCGTAAGGTCGGCAACGCCATGAGGTCCGCTCGGCTGATAGTGGAAAGGGCGCCATTCTACCTGCGGGGCAGGGCATGTAAACCGGCACCGCTGCGGCAGTTACCGCTAGAATAGCCGCACAAATTTTTCAGGAGGTGGCCGATGCAGGCTCTCGACGCTTTGCTCAACCGTGTTTCCGTTCCACGACTGATTGACCCGGCACCCACTGCCGAGCAGCGTGAGGTGCTGTTTGGCGCCGCCATGCGCGCCCCGGATCACGGGCACTTGCAGCCTTGGCGTTTCCTGACGGTGGAAGGCACGGCGCGTGAGCAGATGGGCGAGTTGCTGGCCGAAGCGGCGAAACTTTCGGACGGCGAAGTCAGCGAAGCGGCCATCGACAAGGCGCGCAATAATCCGCTGCGGGCACCGCTGGTGGTGGTGGTGATTGCGCGGTTGCAGGATCACGTCAAGTATCCTAAGTCCGAGCAGTTGCTGGCGGCGGGCTGTGCGGCCCACGGGATTTTGCTCGCAGCCTATGCCCAGGGCATCGGTGCGGTGTGGCGTACCGGTGACCTGGCTTACTCGCCCCATGTGGCCAAGGGGTTGGGCCTGGCGGAGGGGGAAGAGGTGATTGCTTTCCTGTACCTGGGTACACCGCAGAAAGAACCGCGAGTGGCCGAGAAGGTCGACCTGGCCGAATTTGTCAGCGCCTGGTCCGGCAAGGCCTGACACTGCAGAACCTGTGGGAGCGGGCTTGCCCGCGAAAGCGGAGTGTCAGCCACCACAATGCTGGATGGGGCGACGCCTTCGCGGGCAAGCCCGCTCCCACAGGTTTCAGGGCTGGACAACAGCCCCCGGCACCAACGGCAATTCCAGACTGGCAATGAACCCGCCCTCTGGGTGATTGGCCAGCACCAGGCTGCCGCCATGTCGCTCCGCCGCGCGACGGGCGATGGCCAGGCCCAAGCCGTGTCCTGCCGCTGTCTGCCCCGGCGCCCGATAGAACGGCTCACCGAGCTGGTTCAAATATTCGGCACTGACCCCTGGCCCGTGATCGCGCACGGTCACGACGATCCGCTCTCCCTGACGCAACGCCTGCATTTCGATCGGCAGGCCACCCACCGGATTGAAACGCTGGGCATTGCGCAGCAAGTTGTCGACGGCCCGTTCGATCATGGTCGGCCAGCCCTTCAGATTCAGCTGCGACTCGGCTTCGAGATGAACGAGCTGCTCGGGTGAACCGAGTTGCGCATCCTTTTGCAGGGTATTGAGCAAGGCGTTCAGGTCCACCTCTTCGGCACTGGCGTTATCGGAGTCGACCCGCGCCAATACCAGGATTTCGCTGATCAGCGCTTCCAGTCGGTCGCACTCGCGGGTCAGGCGCGGCCAGAGCTGTTCCCGTTCCTGTGGGGTGGCCCGTTCGGCCAGCGCCAGTGCGATACGCAGGCGAGCGAGGGGAGAACGCAGTTCGTGGGAGACATCGCGCAGCAGTTGCCGCTGACTGCCAATCAGGCTTTGCAGGCGCGCGCCCATGCGGTTGAAGTCATTGGCCAGCACGCCGAACTCATCGCGACGGTTGGCCAGTTTGACCAGGCTGTTTTGTTGATAGGTGGTTTGGCCAAGGTCATGCACTGCGCCACGCAGACGGCTGAGCGGGCGGGTGATGGAAAAGGTCACCAGCAGGCTGAACAGGGTCAGCACCACCAGGGCGATACCCAGCGCACTGAGCGGCCAGAGCAGGCTCTCGCGGTGCCAGGCGTTCAGTTCCGGGTGAGGAATGCGGTAGATGAACAGGAAGGTGTCACCGGTTTTTTCACTGGTGAACTCATCGGTCAGACGCCGCCATGGCAGGCGCCGGTCATCGTTGTTCTGGCGCGCCTCAAAGGCCGCCGCACGTCTGGGGAAGGTGCCGCGCACCACCGGATCGCCGCTTTCGTTAAGCACCTGAACGTCGATGTGATACTGGCGTTTGCGTTGCTGGAGAATATCCTGGGCGGCGTCTTCGCCCTGGCTTTCGTAGGTTTGCGTCCACTCTTCGGCCAGCGTGTTGAGGCCCGGGTGGCGGCTGAGAATCCAGGCGTCCTGGTTGAGCATGTGCCCGAGCAGGATGGAAAGCCCTGCAACCAGAGCGATGGCCAGCCAGAAGCTGGCCAGGATACGCCAGAACAATGAACGCACGGGAAATCCTCGAACAAGCACAGATCAGTGTGGGAGCAAGCCCGCTCCCACATTAGATCAAAAACATCAGACCCAACGGTGATGAGCCGTCGGGTCCGGGGTTAGCGCATTATTGCGCCTTTTGCGGTTGTTGCGCTTTCCAGGCCTTGAACTCGGCCCACTCGGCGCGACGTTCAGCCTGTTTTTTCTGGATCTCGTCGAATTTCTTCTGTTGATCCGGTTTCAGCAAGGCGCGCACGTCAGCTTCAGCTTTCTTGTGGTTGGCGGCCATCTCGTCTTTCATGGCTTTCTGGTCGGCTGGCGAGAGTTTCTCCAGGTACTTGTCGACCAGTTGCTTACGCTCGTGCATCTGCTCGCCCATGACCTTGCGAATCTGCTCGCGCTGTTCGCGGCTCAGGTCCAGTTCACTGTACGGGCCTTTACCGTGCATGCCGTGCATCTGACCGCCGTGGCGCGAACCGTCCATCGACCCATCCATCGGGCCTGCGCCTTCGGGCATGGCCATGGCCACGGTCGGCAGGGCAGCAGCGAACATCAGAGCGATAAGAGTCTTGCGCATGGTGTATCTCCTTGTCTCGTTCCCGGTACGTTCCGGATGAGCACAGATTACGCAGATCAAGGTCAGCGGCGGTCAGCGGAGGGTAAAGCTTTGGTAAACATGATTTTCGGCCGACCTGACAAAACCTACAGGCTGTAGTAGTAGCCGCGGCTGCGCAGGGCCACGATGCGCGGTCGGCCATCGGGGTGCGGGCCGATTTTCTTGCGCAGGTTGCTGACGTGCATGTCCAGGCTGCGGTCGTACAGGGTCAGCTTGCGGCCGAGGGCGATCTGCGCCAGTTCCTGTTTGTCCAGGGGCTCGCCGGGTTGCTTGAGCAAGGCTTCCAGCAGGCGGCTTTCGGAGACGGTGAGGGTGAATTCCTGTTCGTCGATGCTGACCACGCCGCGCACCGGGCTGAAACACAGGTCGCCCAGTTCGATCCGGCTGGACACCGCCGCCGGGTGGCTGCGACGCAGGACGGCACGTAGGCGGGCGGTCAGTTCCCGTGGGTCGCAGGGTTTGGCCAGGTAATCGTCGGCGCCGAGTTCCAGGCCAAGGATACGGTCCAGGGGTTCGCCCCGGGCGGAGAGCATAAGCACCGGCAAATCCGGGTGATCGTTGCGCAACTGCTTGAGCAGCTCCAGGCCGCTGCCATCGGGCAACATCACATCCAGTACCACGGCCGCCGGGGCGGTTTCGGCCAGTGCGCGGCGTGCGCTCTGGCCGTCGTGACAGGCACGCACCTGAAACCCTTCCTGGCTCAGCCAACTGCTCAGGAGCTCACACAGCTCCTGGTCATCATCAATCAGTAACAGCTCGCTCATGACTCACTCAATTTAGCCATTGTCGACGTTTTCGACTTGCTCCACTGGCGAAGATACCGCAGAGCAGAGCCAATAGCGCTACCCCGGCGCCGATGACGAACCATTGTTGCTGGTCGGTCAGCAGGCGCGGCAGGGGACTGCTGGCCTGGGCTTCCTTGAGTTGCAGCTTCAATCGCTGGTTCTCCTGGCGCAACCGGGCCAGCAGCGGGCTTTCGCGTTCGCCATCGGCAGTTTGCAAATGCTTGTTCAGTTCTTCCCGTTGCCGTTCGCTTTCTTTCAAGCGTTGCTGCAACTCGGTGATCTGGCTGCCGGCGCTCAGGGAAAGTGGCGTCGAGTTGCCACCCTCGGCGGATTCTTCACCGTGGGCGGGCGCCACGATCGACAACGTGACCAACATCAGGCACAACGGACCCTTGCGCATGGCGACTCCTGGTTCCAATACGAGTATTGGGGAAGTTGTCGGCCGGCAAACGAGAATAATGAGCGATTGAGAACGCGATGAACCGATATGGTTCACCGCGTGGGGGCAGTTGAAAGAAGAAAGTTACGGCAGGACTTGCTTGAACGGCTTGACCAGAACGTTGGCGTAGACGCCGGCGGCGATGTACGGATCGGCGTCGGCCCAGGCCTGGGCGGCGCTCAGGGAGTCGAATTCGGCAACGATCAGGCTGCCGCTGAAACCCGCCGCGCCCGGATCATTGCTGTCGATCGCCGGGTGTGGGCCGGCCAATACGATGCGACCTTCGCCCTTGAGCGCTTGCAGGCGCTCCAGGTGTGCAGGCCGTGCGGCCAGGCGGGCTTCCAGGGAGTTGGCGACGTCTGTGGCAATGATTGCGTAAAGCATGTCAGTCCTCGGTTTTAGGCGATGTGGTATCGGCGTCGTGCAGATGGCGGGACAGGTAGATGCCCTGACCGACCAGGAACAGCAAAGTCATGCCCAGGCTGCCGAAGACCTTGAAGTCGACCCAGTACTCCTGGAAGGTGAACGCGACGAACAGGTTGGCGGCACCGCAAAACAGGAAGAAGGCGATCCAGGCGATGTTCAGGCGCGTCCAGACCGGTTCCGGCAGGGTCAGCGCGTGGCCCATGATGCGTTTGATCAGCAGGCTGTCACCGACGAAGTGGCTGCCGATGAACGCCAGGGCGAACAGCCAGTTGACCACCGGGGCTTTCCACTTCAGGAACGTCTCGCTGTGGAACGCGAGCGTCAGGCTGCCGAAGACCAGGCAGGCGACCAGGGTCAGCCACTGGCTCTTCTCCAGCTTGCGCTGTTTGACGAACAGCGTGCCGTAGACCACCAGGGAACTGACGATCAGCATCGCGGTGGCGCTGTAAATACCGCCTACAGTGACCTCATGGCCGGCGATGTCGACGACCCGTGGATCGGTTTTGAAGACGATGAAAAACAGCAGGAGCGGGATGAAATCGATGAATTGTTTCACAGTGGCAGCCAGAAGCAGGATGTGGCGGCATAATAACAAACATATGGGCGCGCGATAGCGCCAGCTGATTTGAGGTTACAAAGCCCTGTGAATGTTGATTTGCACTGCCATAGCACGGCCTCCGATGGCGCCCTGGCGCCTGCGGTTCTGGTGGCGCGAGCGTTCGAGAAAGGCGTGCGAGTCCTGGCCTTGACCGATCACGACACCCTTGAAGGCCTCGACGAGGCCCGGCATGCGGCCACCGCGCTGGGGATGCAACTGGTCAATGGCGTCGAATTGTCCTGCACCTGGGGCGGCGCGACCATTCATGTATTGGGCTACGGTTTTGACGTGAATGCCGCGCCGTTGGTCGAGGCCATCGCCAGATTGCATGATGGCCGCTGGCTACGCTCCGAGGAAATCAGCCGCAAACTGGCGCTCAAGGGCATGCCGGGGGCGCTTGAAGGCGCTCGGGAGATCCAGCAGGAGCTGGGCGACAGTGGTAACGCGCCGGCCCGCCCGCATTTCGCCGACTGGATGGTGCGTGAAGGTTTCGTCAAGGATCGCGCCGAGGCGTTTCGCAAATGGCTGGGCGCCGGCAAGCTGGGCGACGTCAAGCAACACTGGCCGACCCTGGAAGAAACCGTCGAAACCCTGCGCGCGGCCAAGGCCTGGGTCAGCCTGGCACACCCCTGGCACTACGAATTCACTCGAAGCAAGCGCCGTCGTCTGATTGCCGACTATATTCAAGCAGGGGGCCACGCCATCGAAGTGGTCAATGGTTACCAGCCTGCCGAGCAAGTGGGCAGCCTGGCCATTCTGGCCCGCGAGTTCGGTCTGCTGGTCAGCGCCGGCAGTGATTTTCATGGCCCAGGAGGCTGGTCGGAGATCGGTGAATACCGGCCACTCCCTGAGGATCTGCCACCGCTATGGTGTCGATTCAAACATGACCCAGTTATTGCCGCCGTCTGAACAGGTAGAGAATGTGAGTCAATTTTTCCAGATTCATCCGGAAAACCCGCAAGCGCGCCTGATCAAACAGGCAGTCGAAATCATCCGCAAGGGCGGGGTGGTGATTTATCCCACGGACTCTTCCTACGCCATAGGTTGCCAGATCGGCGACAAGGTGGCCGTGGAGCGCGTTCGGCGCCTGCGGCAACTGGATGAGAAACACAACTTTGCGCTGATTTGCAGCGACCTGTCGCAACTGGGCCTGTTCGCCAAGATCGACACCGGCACGTTCCGCATTCTCAAGGCCCATCTGCCGGGGCCCTATACCTTCATTCTCAACGCCACCCGCGAAGTGCCGCGGCTGTTGTTGCACCCCAAGAAACGCACCATCGGCCTGCGCGTGCCGAGCCACCCGATTGCCCTGGCGCTGCTGGCTGAACTGGGCGAACCGTTGATGAGCGTGACCCTGATCATGCCCGGCGATGAAGATCCGTTGAGCGACCCCCATGAAATGCGTCAGTTGCTCGAACACCAGGTCGACCTGATCATCGATGGCGGCTTTGGCGGGATCAAGGCGTCCACCGTGATCAGCCTCGCCGACGGCGAGCCGGAAGTCATTCGCGTTGGTTGCGGCGACCCTGCGCCGTTCATGGTCGAGGCCTAGATGTCTGCAGTAGAACCCGTCGACAGTCAGGCCGGAGCCCAGCAGGAACTGCCCTTCGCCATGGTCTACGGCCAGGCGGTCATGGAAATGCCCCTGGACCTGTACATCCCGCCGGATGCCCTCGAGGTCTTCCTCGAGGCATTTGAAGGTCCGCTCGACTTGCTGCTGTACCTAATCCGCAAACAGAACATCAACATCCTCGACATTCCAGTGGCGGAAATCACTCGCCAATACATGGGCTACGTCGAGTTGATGCAGTCGGTACGCCTGGAACTGGCCGCCGAATACCTGGTGATGGCCGCGATGCTGGCCGAGATCAAGTCGCGGATGCTGCTGCCACGGGCCGAAACCGTCGAAGACGAAGAGGAAGACCCGCGCGCCGAACTGATCCGTCGCTTGCAGGAATACGAGCGCTTCAAGGCTGCCGCCGAAGGCATCGACGGCCTGAGCCGCGTCGGTCGCGACGTAGTGGTGCCCAAACTCGACGCCCCGGAAGCCCGGGCACGCAAGTTGTTGCCGGACGTACGTCTGTCCGAGTTGCTGCTGTCCATGGCCGAGGTCTTGCGCCGTGGCGACATGTTCGAGAGCCATCAGGTCAGCCGCGAGGCGCTGTCGACCCGCGAACGCATGAGCGATGTGCTGGAGCGCCTCAAGGGCGGCGGTTTCGTGCCGTTTGTCGAGCTGTTCACAGCAGAAGAAGGGCGCCTGGGAGTGGTGGTGACCTTCATGGCGATCCTTGAATTGGTCAAGGAATCCCTGGTCGAGCTGGTGCAGAATGAGCCATTTGCCGCGATCCACGTGCGAGCCCGAGCCGAATAACGAGTCGAAACATGAACCTGACTGAACCCCGCGATCTGGCACCCTTGCTTGAAGCCTTTCTGTTGGCCTCGGGAAAGCCGCAATCTTTGGAAAGCCTGTTCGAACTCTTCGAGGAGGGCGAGCGCCCGGAACCGGCGGTCTTCAAGAAAGCCCTGACGATTCTCGCCAAATCCTGCGATGGCCGGGCGTTTGAACTCAAGGAAGTGGCCTCGGGGTATCGCCTGCAGATTCGCGAGAAGTTTGCGCCGTGGGTCGGGCGCCTGTGGGAAGAGCGCCCGCAGCGTTACTCCCGGGCCATGCTGGAAACCATGGCGCTGATTGCCTATCGCCAGCCGATCACCCGCGGCGAAATCGAAGACGTGCGGGGCGTGGCGGTCAACAGCAATATCGTCAAGACCTTGATGGAGCGCGAGTGGATCCGTATCGTCGGCTACCGCGACGTGCCCGGCAAACCGGCGATGTTCGCCACCACCAAGGCGTTCCTCGATCATTTCAACCTGAAGAACCTCGACGACCTGCCGCCGTTGGCGGAACTGCGCGAGCTGGAACCGGATCCGGTGCTCGATTTCGACGACGCCCCCGTACCCGCCGGGCTGCAAGAGTTGGCCGATGCCAGCGCCGAGCCGGAAGAGCCGAAAGAAGAGACCAGTTTCCACACGCTGTTGCTGGAACTGGACAGCATGGAAGAGGGGATCAAGACCGACTTCGACGATTTGCTGCGTGACGGTGCCTCGCCTGAGTTCGATCCGCAACAGTCGGTTATCGAACCGGAAGTCGAAGCAGCACAGCCCGAGCCTGAACCGGAAGGCGAGCCGGAGCAGGACGACGACATCCTCGGCGTTGCCGAGGCCCGGGAAAAGCTCCTGGCCGCCGTTGCCGCCCTCGAACAGTCGAAACCCGAGCCCGAACTGTCGGACGAAGAAGCCGAAGCCCAGGCCCTGGCGCAAGCAATCGAAGCCGAACGCCGTCAGTTCGAAGACTGATCGCAATGTCTGCGACCACCAAAGATCCCTGTGGGAGCGGGCTTGCCCGCGAATGCGGTGGGTCAGTCAATAAATATGCCGACTGACACGCCCTCTTCGCGGGCAAGCCCGCTCCCACAGGGGATTGTGTTCATAGCAGAGCTGCGGGTCACCGGCCAGCGGAAAAACAAATAACCTTGCCTTGATCAGCTAGTCTCTGATGCGCAAACGGCCGCATGCGCGTATGATTCGCGACCCTTCGGCGATCCCTTCGCCCAAGTACCCAGTTTTCAGACCACACCGGGAGGTGCCCAGATGAGTATCAAAGACCAGCAAGACGACCAGCCAATCGGCCCAGCAGGCGAAAAACTGCAGAAAGTCCTCGCCCGTATCGGCGTCGGCTCGCGCCGTGACGTGGAAGCCTGGATCAGCCATGGCCGCATCAAGGTCAACGGCAAAGACGCCACCCTTGGCCAGCGCGTCGACATGCACGACGCCATCACCATCGATGGCAAGGTGATCAAGCGCGAAGAGGCCGCCGAGTCGGTGCGCCGCGTGATCATGTACAACAAGCCCGACGGCGAGATCTGCACCCGTGTCGACCCGGAAGGCCGTCCGACCGTATTCGACAAGATGCCGCGCCCTAAAGAGGGGCGCTGGATCAACATCGGTCGCCTGGACATCAACACCACCGGTCTGCTGATGTTCACCACCGACGGTGAACTGGCCAACCGCCTGATGCATCCTTCCTACGAAATGGACCGTGAATACGCGGTACGTGTGCGTGGCGAAGTCGATGACGAGATGATCGAGCGCCTGAAGGCTGGCGTTGTCCTTGAAGATGGTCCGGCCAAGTTCACCGACATCAAGCAGGCACCAGGCGGCGAAGGTTTCAACCACTGGTATCACTGCGTGGTGATGGAAGGTCGTAACCGCGAAG
This sequence comes from Pseudomonas sp. GM74, assembly GCF_000282455.1. Lineage (GTDB taxonomy): Bacteria > Pseudomonadota > Gammaproteobacteria > Pseudomonadales > Pseudomonadaceae > Aquipseudomonas. The sequence goes on along the minus strand of NZ_AKJG01000085.1, from coordinate 9,084 downwards.
TTCGTCGCCTGTGGGAATCCCAGGGCCTGGTGGTCAGCCGTCTGAAGCGCGTGCGTTTCGGCCCGGTGTTCCTCAACTCCGACCTGCCGATGGGCCGCTGGCGCGAAATGAGCCAGTACGAAGTCGACATTCTGAGTGCCGAGGTCGGCCTGACGCCGGTCGCGATGCCGCAGATGAACGCCAAGAGCAAAGACAAGCTTGACCGGATGCAGCGCAAGTCGTCGCGTCCGATGGCCAAGACCGAGCGCGTGCGTACCCTGCGTCCAGCCACCGGGGCTCCTGCCGCTCCTGTTGCGCCGCGTGCAAGCCGCGAGCCGCAGATCGAAGGCGAGCGTCCAGGGCGCAAGCCAGCCGCCCGTCAGGACGGCGAACGCGGCCCGCGCACGCCACGTCCGGCCAATGGCCGTACCGAGCGTGGTGAAGGTCGTGGTACGCCGGTAGCCGATCGCCCGGCCGACACCAAGCGTCCGGCCAAGCCTGCGCCGAAGCGTCCGGGGATCAAACTGGTCGACGGAGACACGCCGTCGGGCAAGCGCCGTGGCGCACCGGCCGGTTCCGGCCAGCGTCCGGGCTTTGGTCGTCGCAAGCCGGAATAATCGGCTGAGCGCTTCATAAAAAACGCCAACCTTCGGGTTGGCGTTTTTTTTGGGCTGGCTTTAGCGATGGGGTGTTTTCAAGGGCCTCTTCGCGGGCAAGCCCGCTCCCACAGGAGACCGGGTTGTTCTGGAGAAACGCGATCCATTGTGGGAGCGGGCTTGCCCGCGAAGGCGTCAGCGGCAACACCACACTCTCCCGAATGGAAACCCGATGTTACGGTCTGTAAAGAAAACCTGACAAAATTCACCGATTAGCCCCGTGGATTCGCCATTCCCAGGATGCCGTAAGAAAACGCTTACGCATCAACGCCTTCCTTCCTTCTTTCAGCCCTCTGGCCCGCTTGTTTCACCGCTCCATGCAGGGTGTTATGCGCGCCATGCCTGTCGTGCAGGTGCATAACAAAAAGGAGGCGCAATGAACGCCGTATTCCATCTCCATCTCTCTGCGAGGGGCGGTTTTCCTGCCTTTCCCGTCGATGATCCGCAAGGGTCTGATTCATTTTTTGCAGCCGCCCGAGCCTCTCGGGGCGGACACAGGCAATCCCGGCCATAGACACGCTTGTCCAGCGGGTCTGGCAGCAGGGGGTTACGGGTGTACAATGCGCCGCGTTTTACCTGTGACCTCCTGCGCATCTGCGCAAACCTCAAGGCTATCCGCCTTGTTCACTCCGTCGCGTCACGAGCGTGTCGGGTTCGATTTCGTCACAGATAAAAACAAACAGGTGACGCATGACCGTTGTAAATACGCTGAACTCCTGGTGCCTGCGCTGGGGTTTGATCGGTGCCGCTTAACGCCTTTCTTGAGCAGCAACGTCTACTGAACATCATCAAACCTTGCGTGAGACCCTTTTCATGAGTGGACAACACCCGCAATCAGGCGAGCTGAAACGCGGCCTGAAAAATCGCCACATTCAATTGATCGCCCTCGGCGGCGCGATCGGTACCGGCTTGTTCCTCGGCTCGGCCGGGGTGCTGAAGTCCGCCGGCCCGTCGATGATCCTCGGCTACGCCATCTGCGGCTTCATCGCCTTCATGATCATGCGCCAACTGGGCGAAATGATCGTCGAAGATCCGGTTGCAGGCTCCTTCAGCCATTTTGCGCACAAGTACTGGGGCGGCTTTGCCGGCTTCCTGTCGGGCTGGAACTGCTGGATCCTGTACATTCTGGTGGGCATGTCGGAGCTGACCGCGGTCGGCAAGTACATCCACTACTGGGCGCCGGACATCCCGACCTGGGTCTCCGCAGCGGCCTTCTTCGTGCTGATCAACGTGATCAACCTGGCCAACGTCAAAGTCTTTGGCGAGGCCGAGTTCTGGTTCGCGATCATCAAGGTCGTGGCGATCGTCGGCATGATTGCTCTGGGCAGCTACCTGCTGGTCAGCGGCAACGGCGGCCCGCAGGCAGCGGTCAGCAACCTGTGGTCCCACGGTGGCTTCTTCCCGAACGGCGTCAGCGGTCTGGTGATGGCCATGGCTTTCATCATGTTTTCCTTCGGTGGCCTGGAAATGCTCGGTTTCACCGCTGCCGAAGCCGACAAACCGAAAACCGTGATTCCGAAAGCCATCAACCAGGTGATCTACCGGATTCTGATTTTCTACATCGGTGCCCTGGTCATCCTGCTGTCGTTGACGCCGTGGGACAGCCTGCTGACCACCCTGAACGCCTCCGGTGATTCCTACAGCGGAAGCCCGTTCGTGCAAGTGTTCTCGATGCTGGGCAGCAACACCGCCGCGCACATCCTCAACTTCGTGGTCCTGACCGCGGCGTTGTCGGTGTACAACAGCGGCACCTACTGCAACAGCCGCATGCTGCTGGGCATGGCCGAGCAGGGCGATGCGCCGAAGGGCCTGGCGAAGATCGACAAGCGCGGCGTGCCGGTGCGTTCGATCCTGGCCTCGGCCGCCGTGACCCTGATCGCGGTACTGCTGAACTACCTGATCCCGCAAAACGCGCTGGAGCTGCTGATGTCGCTGGTGGTGGCCACCCTGGTGATCAACTGGGCGATGATCAGCTACTCGCACTTCAAGTTCCGCCAGCACATGGACAAGACCAGGCAGACGCCGCTGTTCAAGGCCCTGTGGTACCCGTACGGCAACTACATCTGCCTGGTGTTCGTGGTGTTCATCCTTGGCGTGATGCTGTTGATACCGGGGATTCAGACGTCGGTGTATGCGATTCCGGTGTGGCTCGTGTTCATGTGGGTCTGCTACGGCATCAAGAACAAGCGTAGTGCTCAGCGTGCCTTGCAGGCCGCAGTGGAGTAACTCCGCGCAGAAACAACAAACCCGGCCAGGTGCCGGGTTTTTTGTGGATATCGAATTCATGGCATGACATTAAACCCTGTGGGAGCGAGCTTGCTCGCGATGAGGCCGTGTCAGTCGACATCATCGTTGTCTGACACACTGCTATCGCGAGCAAGCTCGCTCCCACAGGGATCGCGTTTGTCTGACCCTTTCGCGGTATCCTGCACGCTCTGAATACGGACGCTTTTCCATGCTGGTCATTTCCAACAACGTGCAGCTGCCGGATGCCGAGATCGAGTTGACGGCCATTCGCGCGCAAGGCGCCGGTGGGCAGAACGTCAACAAGGTCTCCAGTGCCGTGCACCTGCGCTTCGACATTCCGGCGTCGTCCTTGCCCGAGTTCTACAAGGAACGGCTGCTGGCGTTGCGCGACAGCCGCATCACCGCCGACGGTGTGTTGATCATCAAGGCCCAGCAGTACCGGACGCAGGAGCAGAACCGCGCCGATGCGCTGTTGCGGCTGACCGAGTTGATCCAGAGTGCCACCAAGGTCGAGAAAAAGCGCCGCCCGACCAAGCCGACCCTCGGCTCGAAGACCCGTCGCCTCGAATCCAAGAGCAAGCGCGGCAACATCAAGGCCGGGCGCGGGAAGGTCGACTTCTAGCGGGCGTCCCGCGCCTCGCGTTGCTTCGGTGCCTGCCGGTACAGGTAAAGGCTCAGCATCAAACCGCTGAGCGCGGCGAGGGCGGCGAACAGGAAGATCGAAGCAAAACCGAACCCGGCAGCAATGGCGCCAGCGAGCGGCCCGGTGATGCCCAGCGACAAATCGATGAACAGCGAATAGGCGCCGACCGCCGCGCCACGACTTGAGGCGGGCACCAGGTTGACCGCTTCCACGCCGAGCGCCGGAAACACCAGTGAAAAGCCGAAGCCGCTCAGCGCCGCGCCCGCCAGAGCCCAATGGGCATCGGGTGCCAGCCACAGCAACAGCAAGCCCAGGGTTTCCACCGACAGGCAGGCAATGGCCACGCGAAAGCCGCCGAGGCGGTTGATCAGGTTGCCGAACAGTAAGCGCGCGCCGATGAAGCTGGCGCCGAACAGGCTCAGACACAGCACCGCGTTGTCCCAGTGTTGCGTGGCGTAATACAGGGTGATGAAGGTGGCGATGGTGCCGAAGCCGATGGAGCCCAGGGCCAGGCCGCAACCGTGGGGCAAGACTCGCCCCAGTACATGCATGAACGGCAGGCGCTCGCCGGCAACGATCGGCGCGGCGGTTTTCGGCCAGGCCAGCAGCAGGCCGAGAACGGCCAGCAAAACAATGCTCACGCCCATGCTCCACAAGCCCAATTGATGGACAAGCAACACGCCCAGGGGCGCGCCGACAGCCAGTGCGCCATAGCTGGCGATACCGTTCCAGGAGATAACCTTGGCCGTGTTCGCCGCGCCGACCCGGCCGATGCCCCAGCCAATCGAGCCCGAGCCCACCAGGCTTTCCGCGCTGCCGAGCACCAGGCGGCCGATCAACAGGCTGATCAGACTCAAGGTCGGCAGGCTCTGGGTCCAGGCCGAGATCAACATGAACACGCCGCTCAGGCCGCAACCGGCCAGGCCATACATCACGGCCAGTTTGCTGCCCTTGTTGTCGATGATCTTCCCGGCATAGGGGCGGCTGAGCAGGGTGGCCAGGTATTGCACGCTGATCACCAGGCCGGCGACCACCGCGCCGAAGCCCAGGTCGCTGTGGACGTAGCCGGGCAATACGGCCAGGGGGATGCCGATGTTCAGGTAGCCGATGAAGGTGAAAAGGACGATGGAAACGACTTGCAGCGTGACCGCCAGGGGGCGCTGGTTTTCAGGCATGGGTAAAGGTCCACGGTAAAGCAGGATAGATAGGCTGCTTATGATAGCGGTGTGGACGGTCACAGGTTGTGAAAAAGTAAAACTATTTGCCGGGCGGCGTCATTCAGGCTTGGCAGGTGCGACCAGTTGCGTGGTGACCAGGGCGGCCAGCGCATTTTCCTGAGTGCCGAAGCGGGCGAGCAAGGCGGCTTGTTTCTCGGGGGAGAGGCGATTCCAGATCCCGATCATTTTCTCGGCGGTGCCGATCAGGACGCTGGCCTGCTTTTCATCAAAGGTTTCGCTGAGTTCATCGGTCATGGTGCAGGCTCGCGTTTCAGGCAGTGTGGAAAGCGCATGGTAGCGCTTTCCACACGGTCTGTACGGCGGGTGTTTCAGTCTTCTCTGTCAGCCTGGCGGCTGTCAGTGGCTTCTTTCGGCTCGGGCTGTTGGGCTCCGGCTTGCTGCGTGGTCGTCTGCTCAGGTACGTGCAGGCTTGGGAAGGGGAGATTAGGAATCTCGTGCATGGTTGCGCTCCTCGCTAAGTCTGTTGATAGATCTGGTAGATCCGCGCTTTGAAAAAGCCTGGGCAGGATACAGCACTGAAAATGACAAACGGACTTTTATATCCATTTGTTTCGACGGATGGGATTGTCTAGACATGACTGGAGGAGCGACACAAAACAAATGTGGGAGCGAGCTTGCTCGCGATAGCGGCCTGACAGTCAACAGAGATGTTGAATGTTATGGCCTCATCGCGAGCAAGCTCGCTCCCACAGGGTTTGGTGGTGTTATTTGCAGACTGCGGCAATCGCCTCGGCCAGCAGATCCAGGCGCGTGGCATCAATCCCCGCCACGTTGGCCCGGCCCGAGCTGACCATGTACACGCTGTGATGATCCCGCAGGTTCTTCACTTGCTCAGGTGAAAGGCCGGTGTAGGAGAACATCCCGCGTTGCACGCCAATGTGTGCAAAGCGCTCGCGCAAACCGTGAGGCTCCAGCGCCTCCACCAGACCGCTGCGCAGTTGGGCGATACGCAGGCGCATCGCTTCAACTTCGTCGGCCCACAGGCGTTTCAGCTCTGGATCGCCGAGGATGGTCGCCACGACAGCAGCGCCATGGTCCGGCGGCGTCGACCACAGGTTGCGGGCGATGTTGGCCAGTTGGCTGCGGATGTCGGTGAGCTTGTCGGCGGTTTTCGCGCAGACAATCAGCGCGCCGGTGCGGTCGCGGTACAGGCCGAAGTTCTTCGAGCAGGAACTGGTGATCAGCAGTTCCGGCAACTCGGCGGCGAACAGTCGGGTCGACCAGGCATCCTGTTCCAGACCATCGCCGAATCCTTGATACGCGAAGTCGATCAGTGGCAGCAGTTCGCGCTTGCGTACTACTTCCAGCACCCTCTGCCAGTCATCCCGGGACAGGTCGAAACCGGTCGGGTTGTGGCAGCAGGCGTGCAGCAACACCACGTCACCCTTGGGGGCTTCATTGAGTGCCGCCAACATGCCGTCGACGTCGAGCCGGTTGTCGCTGCCCACGTAGGGGTAGTGGCTGACCTTGACCTTGGCTGCCGCAAAAATCGTTTCGTGGATCGGCCAGGTCGGGTTGCTCAGCCACACGCCGCGCCCCGGCAGGCACTGGGCGATGAAGTCCGCGCTCAGGCGCAAAGCCCCGGTGCCGCCCGGAGTCTGGGTGACGCCGGCGCGTTGTGCGCTGATCAGCTTCGAGTCGGCGCCCAGCACCAGTTCATTGATCGCTTTGCCGAACGCCGGCTCGCCATGACCGCCGATGTAGGTCTTGGTGGTCTGACGCTCCACCAGCCGCGCCTCGGCCAGTTTCACTGACTGAGGAATCGGCGTCAGGCCTTGGGCGTCTTTATAGACACCCACGCCAAGGTCGAACTTGCATGGGTTCGGGTCCTGCGCGTAGGCCTCCATCAGGCCGAGGATCGGGTCGCCAGGCACTCGACCGATGGCGTCGAAATGCATTACTTGCGCCCCTCGGCGTCCTTCGCCACTTCGTCAGTGCGCGCGGCCATGATGAAGTCGTTGCGGTGCAGGCCCTTGATCGAGTGGCTCCACCAGGTCACGGTCACTTTGCCCCACTCGGTCAGCAGGCCCGGGTGATGGCCTTCAGCCTCGGAGATTTCACCGACGGCGTTGGTGAAGGCCAGTGCATGTTTGAAGTTCTTGAACAGGAAGACCTTTTCCAGCTGCATGATGCTGTCACGTACTTCGATGTTCCAGTCCGGGATCTGCTTGATCAGGATCGGCAGTTCTTCGTCGCTGACTTGTGGAGCGTCGGCGCGGCAGGCTTCGCAATGGGCTTGGTTCAAAGTGGACATGGTGTGTTTCCCGTAATCGAGTGTTTTTATATCGGTCGACAGTGCCGTCACGCTAAACCAAAGCGACGGTGACTGACAGACTCACTTGTCAGCAAAAGTCGCGGTTCACGCAGCCTTTGGCGGAAATTTCGGTGTGTGCAGCCCCATCTGCATCGCTTGCTTGACCATGCCCATGATGTCTTCGTGGGCCAGGTCGAACAGGCGCTTGAGGTTCGGCAGAGCGAAATACAGGGGTTGCAGGATGTCGATGCGGTACGGCGTGCGCATGCATTCCAGCGGGTCGAAGGCTTGGTGTTCAGGCTCGTTCGACAGGCTGTAGACGGTCTCTTTCGGTGAGGACAGGATGCCGCCACCGTAGATGCGCTGGCCTTGCGGGGTGTCGACCAGGCCGAATTCGATGGTCATCCAGTACAGGCGCGCCAGGTACACGCGTTCTTCCTTGGACGCCTTGAGGCCGAGCTTGCCGTAGGTGTGGGTGAATTCGGCGAACCAGGGGTTGGTCAGCAGCGGGCAGTGACCGAAGATCTCGTGGAAAATGTCCGGCTCTTGCAGGTAATCCAGTTCTTCGCGGGTACGAATAAAAGTCGCCACCGGAAACTGCTTGCTGGCCAGCAATTCGAAAAAGGTCTGGAAGGGAATCAGTGCGGGAACCCGGGCAACCTGCCAGCCGGTGGTTTCACCCAGGACCTTGTTGATTTCGCCGAGTTGAGGAATGCGGTCGTGGGGCAGACCGAGTTTTTCGATACCGTCCAGGTACTCCTGGCACGCACGCCCTTCGATCACTTTCAGTTGGCGAGTGATCAGCGTGTTCCACACCGCGTGTTCTTCGGCGGGGTAGTCGATAAAACCTTGCGCATCGGGCTCGCGAGCCACGTATTGCGTCTGCTTCATGCTGCTCTCCTGCTAGGGGATTTCGTTCTTGTTATGTACTGCTATGGACCTAGAAATACCCCAAGGATTGCACTGTTGCAGCAGGTATCCGGCGTCAATCGTAGGAAAATCCCTCAATAATCGTAAAGTTTTCGTTACGAATTGGGCGTGGTCGCGCAGCTATTGAGATTTACTGGTTTGAAAACCCCTTTGCCTGTCACATAATCTTGACGACTATCTGAGCGCGTCGAAAGAAAAATGCGATCGAGCGCACACTGCAATACCCCTGTGGGAGCGGCGGTGCGACGATTCGACTTGCTCGCGAAAGCGTCGGCATATCCAACGTAGCTGTATCAGGCAGACCGCTTTCGCGAGCAAGCCCGCTCCCACAGGTTGCGCGCCAGGCGTCACAACCTCAATCACTGCTTTTTCAGGCCTTTTATATGCGTATCAAAGTCCACTGCCAGAACCGCATCGGCATCCTGCGCGACATTCTCAACCTGCTGGTGGAGTACGGGATCAACGTGGCCCGTGGTGAAGTGGGGGGTGAGCATGGCAACGCCATCTACCTGCATTGCCCGAACCTGATCAACATTCAGTTCCAGGCCTTGCGACCGAAGTTCGAAGCGATTGCCGGGGTCTTCGGCGTCAAGCGTGTAGGGCTGATGCCCAGCGAGCGTCGGCACATGGAGCTCAATGCCCTGCTCGGTGCGCTGGAGTTTCCGGTGCTGTCGATCGACATGGGTGGTTCCATCGTCGCGGCCAATCGGGCTGCGGCGCAGTTGCTGGGGGTGCGGGTCGACGAGGTGCCGGGTATTCCCCTGTCGCGCTACGCCGAGGATTTCGATTTGCCGGAACTGGTGCGCGCCAACAAATCGCGAATCAACGGGCTGCGGGTCAAGGTCAAGGGTGACGTGTTCCTGGCCGACATCGCGCCCTTGCAGTCGGAGCACGACGACAGCGAGGCCATGGCCGGTGCTGTGCTGACGCTGCACCGCGCCGACCGGGTGGGTGAGCGCATCTACAACGTGCGCAAGCAGGAATTGCGTGGCTTCGACAGTATCTTCCAGAGCTCGAAAGTGATGGCCGCGGTGGTGCGCGAAGCGCGGCGCATGGCGCCGCTGGATGCGCCGCTATTGATAGAAGGCGAAACCGGCACCGGCAAAGAGTTGCTGGCGCGGGCCTGCCACTCTTTGC
>NZ_AKJG01000084.1 GCF_000282455.1 Pseudomonas sp. GM74 | reverse complement strand
CACCGCCCAGGTGACGGCACTGACCGCCACCCAGGTGGCCGCCCTGACCACCACGCAAGTGGCGGCCATGGAAACTGCCGATGTCGGCGTCTTGACTGCCACTCAACTGGTAGCCTTGACCACCGCCCAGGTCGCGGCTCTGACCACGGCACAAGTGGCTGCACTGAAACCGACCCAGATCAGCGCCCTGGAAACCGCCGATGTCGCGGCGTTGACCACCGCCCAGGTCGTGGCCCTGACCACCGCCCAGGTGGCGGCCCTGACCACCGCCCAAACGGCGGCATTGACCACCACGCAAGTGGCGGCCTTGGAAACGGCGGACATCGCCGCGCTGACAGTGACCGACACTGCAAGCCTGACCACTGCGCAGACTGCTGCCCTGACCACTGCCCAGGTAGTTGCCCTGACCACTGCCCAAGTGGCGGCGCTGAAGGTGACCCAGATCGCAGCCCTGACCACCACGCAAGTGGCGGCCATGGAAACCGCCGATGTCGGCGCGCTGACTTCTGCCCAACTGGTAGCGTTGACCACTGCCCAGGTGGCGGCGCTGACCACAGCGCAGATCGCGGCCTTGAAGCCGACCCAGATCAGCGCCCTGGAAACCGCCGATGTAGCAGCCCTGACCACCGCGCAGATTGTGGCGATCGAAACCACCGACATGGCGGCATTGACCACGGCACAAGTCGCGGCCCTCACCACGGCGCAAGCCGCAGTGCTGACCACGGCGCAACTGTCGCACCTGTCGATGACCCAGGTTGATTCGTTCACCACCGCGCAACTGCAGGCGATGACCGCCACCCAGATCGACGCGCTGGCCCTGTCCACACCGCTGGTCCTGGACCTCAACGGCGATGGCGTGCAGACCACCCACCTGAGCAACGGCGTCAAGTTCGACCTCAATGCCGACGGCCACAAGGAAGCGACCGGCTGGGCCACTGGCGGTGACGGCCTGCTGACGCTCGACCTCAATGGTGATGGCCAGGTCAACGATGGCTCCGAGCTGTTCGGTTCCTCGTTCCGCCTGCCGGACGGTTCGCTGGCCAAAGACGGTTTCGAGGCACTCGTCAGCCTGGACAGCAACCATGACGGCGCGGTCAACGGCGCTGACCAGCTGTTCGCGTCGCTGCAAGTCTGGGTCGATGCCAACAACGATGGCGTCAGTGGCAAGGGCGAGATGCACACCCTCAAGGAGCTGGGCATCACCCAGTTCAACCTGGATGTGGCCAAGACCGCCGAGCTCAACCACGGCAACCTGATCGGCCTCGACAGCAGCTACGAAACCAGCGATGGCCAGAGCCATACGATCGCCGACGTCTGGTTCCGCACCGACGCCAATGGCAATCAGTCCCTGGACCTGACCAAGCTGGATTCGCCGACAGTCGATGCCCACTCCCTGGGTGCCATCGATCTGGCGGCGGACGGCGGCAAGGCCAGCGTACTGACCGTCGATGCCGAGGCAGTTGCCAAGCTCGGCCAGGCTGGCCAGGTGGATGTGGCCAGCGGTGCCGCGGCACCGGTGCAGATGATCATCGACGGTGACCACAACGACACGGTCAACATCACTGGCGACAGTGGCGAGTGGCAGGCGGCAGGGACCACCACGGTCGATGGCGCCAGCTACAACGTGTTCAACGACGGTGACGTCCAGTTGTTGGTCGCAACCGACGTGCAGACTTGGATTCACTGAGTTTCAGTGGTAAACCTTGACTGACCCGATACCGGGCTCGAAAGAGCTCGGTATTTTTTTATTGGAAGAGATCTTCGCGCAAATGCTTAGACAGAATCTTGAGAGCCCGGACCTCGATGTCGTGCTGGCCGCAGCCCTGCAGCTGGCCGAGGGTATCGCGCTGGAACCGATGAAGTTGCTCGCAACCGCAGACCGGCTCAATGGCGCGCAGCGCGTCAAAGATGTCGCTGCGCTCTACCAGCGCTGGCTGCAGCACTGCCATTCGTCGGTCAATTACATTATCCAGTTCAACCTGGGGACCACGCTGTCGCAACTGGGGCAGATCGAGGCCGCAGAGGCAGCCTATCGCGCCGCCATTGCCCAGAACCCGGAGTTCGCCCAGGCGTGGTTCAACTTGGGGACGCTGCTGGAGCGTCAGCACAAACCGCAGGAGGCCCTGGCCATCTGGCAGTCGATGCTCGATGACCGCCTGGTCGACGCCACGCAAAGCCGCGAGCTGTACCTGATGACCTGCAACAACCTGGGCCGCCTGCTGGAGGAAACCCGCCAGTTGCAGAAATCCGAAGCCATCCTGCGCACCAGCCTGGAAGCCGACCCGCATCAACCCAAGGTGATTCAGCACTGGGTGCACTTGCGCCAGAAACAATGCGTCTGGCCGGTCTATGAGCCGCCGGCAGGCTTGACCCGTGGCGACCTGTTCAAGGCGTCCTCGCCATTGGCACTGCTCGCCGGCAGCGATGACCCCGGCCTGCAACTGGCCGCCGCGGTGCACTTCGTCAAGGAGCGGGTCAATGTCCGGGTCCCCGCCCTGGCTCCGGCCCAGGGCTATGGCCACCAGAAGTTGCGCATCGGCTTCCTGTCTTCGGACTTCTGCCTGCATGCGGTGTCGTTGCTGACGGTGGAGCTGTTCGAACTGATCGATCGGCAGCGCTTTGAGGTGTACGGTTTTTGCTGGAGCCGCGAAGACGGCTCGGCCCTGCGCGAGCGGGTCAGGCAGGCAATGGATCACTTCGTGCGCATCGACGCCATGGATGATGCCGCTGCCGCGCAATGCATCCGCAACCATGAGATCGACATCCTCATCGACCTGCATGGGCTGACGTCCGGGGCCCGTCCGGACATTCCGGCTTACCGCCCGGCTGCGGTGCAGATGACCTACCTGGGCTTTCCCGGGTCGACCGGGCTGCCGGGCATCGATTATGTGATCGCCGATCGCTACCTGATCCCCGACAGCGAGAAGGCGTACTACAGCGAAACACCGCTGTACCTGGCGCAGATCTACCAGTGCAGCGACCGCCAGCGACCCGTTGCGGCGTTGCCGACCCGCGCCGAGTGCGGCTTGCCGCAAGAGCGTTTCGTGTTTTGCTCGTTCAACAACAACTACAAGTTCAACGAAGAAGTGTTCGACTGCTGGATGCGTATCCTGCAGCGCGCCCCCGACAGTGTGTTGTGGCTGCTGGCCGACAACCCCTGGGCCCAGGAAAACCTCTGCGCCAGGGCCCAGGCACATGGCGTGAACCCGGCACGCCTGCTGTTCGCCCCGCGGGTCGCACCGGCGCAATACCTGGCCCGCTACAGTGCCGCGGACCTATTCCTCGATGCGTATCCGTTCAACGCCGGGACCACGGCCAACGATGCCCTGTGGATGGGCCTGCCGGTACTGACCCGCTCGGGCCGCACTTTTGCCTCGCGCATGGCCGGCAGCCTGCTGACTGCGCTGGACCTGCCGGAGCTGATCACCACCACGCTGGCCGAGTACGAAGAGCGTGCCGTCGAACTGGCGACCCAGGCGGATCTGTTGCCCGGCTTGCGTGAGCGTCTGCACCAGGGTCGCGAGCACTCGGCGCTGTTCGACACACCACGCTTCGTCAGGGATTTCGAGGACGCGATCAGCAGTGTGGCGCCTGGCCGGGTGTAGGAGCGAGCTCGCTCCTACAGTTGATCAGAACAACCCCTGGACCTTTTCCAGCTCGTTGCGGGTCATCTGGCCGGTGTGGGTGTGCAGGTTGACATAGCTTTGCAGCATCGCCAGCTTGGTATCGAGCAGGTCACGCTTGGAGGAGAACAGGCGCTGTTGGGCATCGAGGATGTCGACCGTCGAGCGCACGCCGGCCTCATAGCCTTTTTCCGCGGATTTCAGGGCGGTCTGGCTGGAGCGCACGGCGGTCACCAGGGCCTTGATCTTCTCGAAGCCCGCCACCACCCCCAGGTAGTTGAGCTCGAGGTCCTCGTTCATTTGCTGGAGCTGGACCTCATAGCCGGACCGGGCACTCTCCAGGGCAGCACGGGCCTTTTCGGAAGAAGCGCTGACCCCGCCGCCCTGGTACAGCGGGATATCGATGACGACGCCCAGGTAATATGTCGACTGGCGCTGGGACGTTTCATTGAGGTCGCTCTGGCCGACCCGTGCCAGCCGGCCGCTCAGCGCCACGGTCGGGTAGTGCCCGGCCTTCTGCAGCTTGAGGTTGGCTTCAGCCACTTTGATCGAAGCACGGCTGATGCCCAGTGCAGACGCGGTCTGGTCGGCCTTGATCAGCCAGTAGTCGAGGTCCTGCTCGGGGGCAAGCAAGGCGGCGGCCGGTGCCTGCTCCTGCATCTGCGGGATCTCGCTGACGGCAATCCCGGCGCGGCCCGCCAGCTTGCGCAGGGCCGCGCGATGCTGAGCCTGCAACTGAATTTCCAGGGCGCGGATCGAATCGAGCCGGGCTTGCGCCTCTTCAAGGTCGGTGATGCTGCCTTCACCGGCTTCGAACAGGCGCCGGGCTTGCTTGGCCAGTTCTTCGACCGAGGCCTTCTGCTGGGTCGTCAGCTTGAGTTCGTTTTCCACCTGGGCGAGATCGAAATAGGCCTGCACCACACGATCGAACAGCTCCTGGTCGGCGCCTTCGTGCTGGACTCCGCCCAGCTGCCCACGCGCCTTGGCCTGTTCGTAGGAGGCCCAGCGGCCTTTGTCGAACAGCGGCTGGATAACCGACAGGGCAATGCTGTCGGAAGCGTACTGATCGCTCTGGCTATTGGCCGAGGACTGGTGTTCGAACTGGCCGCCATGGCCGTAGCGTGAGTTGATGGCGACTTGCGGCAGCAAACCGCTGCGGCCGATAGCTTCTTCCTGGCGCGATGCCTCCCAGTCATGGTTGGCAACCTGGTAGGTCGCATCGTTGAGTCGCGAGGCGTCGTAGAGGGCGACCAGTGACAACGGCGCTTCAGCCGCCAGCAGCCGGCACGAGCAGAACACGCAGAGTAGTAAGGCGATACGTACGGACACAGTCATTCTTCCTTGAAAGCGCCGGCCATACGCTCGGTCACCGGCTGCATCAAGTAGTTGGCAAGGGTGCGTTCGCCGGTCTTGACCAGTACTTCGGCCTGCATGCCTGGCTTGACATCCAGGCCCAGCTCGCGCAGATCGATGATCGCCTCGGGGCTAACCGAGACCTCCACCGAGAAGTAGGGCGAACCGCTGTGTTCGTCGATCAACTGGTCGGCCGACACCGTGAGCACCTTGCCGACGATCACCGGGGTGTGGACCCGTTGCAGCGAACCGAAACGCAGATCGACCGGCAGCTCCGGCTTGAGCCGGTCGGCCATCATCGGCGGGAATTGCGCCTTGACCACCCAGCTGGAGCCTTGCGGGACAATGTCCATCAGGCGCTGGCCCGCGGGTGCGACGCCGCCGACGGTGTGCACGGTCATGCCCATCACCTGGCCGGCGACGGGCGCGACGATTGCGGCGCTGTTGACTTCGAATTCCAATGACTTGATCTGGTCGATCAGGCTCGATGTCTGCGCCACGACCTGGGTCAATTGCGACTCGGCGTCGCTGCGAAAGACCTGCCCCTGTTGCAGCGCCTTGAGCTCGCTTTCATTGATCGCCTGGCGCGTGCGGCCGATATCGGAAATGCTCGAAGCCAATTGGGCGCCCAACTGCGCCGCACTGCTTTCCGCTTCGAACAGCCGGTTGCGTGGCAGATAACCTTCACGGGCCAGTTCCCGCAGCCCCTTGAGCGCCTGCTGCTGGAATTGCAGCTGTACGGCGTGGTTGCGCTTGATCTCTTCGAAGCCCTGGAGCTGTTCTTTGAGCGAGGCTATTTCGTGTCGGCTGATTTGCATGCGGCTGGCCAGTTCGGCACGGCGGGTGGCGAACAGATAGCCTTGCAGTTCCATCGCCGCGACGGCGCGCGGGTCGCTGGCGCGGGCCAGCAATGCCGCGGACCATTGCACAGTGTCGCGGTTCAGGCGTTCGGCCATCAGCCGGTCCTCGACGGCGCGGGCGCCGAGCCACTGGCCCAGGGCGACATCCAGTTGCGACTTGGCCTGGACGGTGTTGAGTTGCATCACCACCTGCCCCTGCTGCACCCGGTCGCCTTCACGTACCAGGATGTTGTCGATCGTGCCGCCAGTGCGCGACTGCACGGTCTTGCGCTCGCCGGAAACCACCACTGTGCCGCTACCGACCACGCCGCGGTCAAGCGGCGCCAGGCAGGCCCAGAGCAGAAATCCGCCGAGGCCCAGGAGCAAAAACCACACACCGATCCTGGCAATGCCCGCGGCATCCGCATCGGGCTTGTTCTCGGGGGTCGAAATGTCGCTCGAACTGGCTTGCATTGACGCCTCAGGCTTCTTGATTGCGGGGTTCGACAGCTTTTGCCGGAGCCGCTGGCACCAGGGTCTTGAGCACCTGGTCACGCGGGCCGAACAGGGTTTGTACGCCGTCCTTGAGGAACAACAGCTTGTCGACCGCGCCGAGAATGCTCGGCCTGTGGGTGACCAGCACCACGGTGCAGCCTTCGGCCTTGAGCTTGCGCACGGCCTGCACCAGCGCCGCTTCACCGGCATCGTCGAGGTTGGAGTTGGGCTCGTCGAGCACCACCAGCGCCGGCTGGCCATACAACGCGCGGGCCAGGCCGATGCGCTGCTTCTGGCCGCCGGACAACCCCAGCCCGCCAGTCCCGAGCAAGGTGTCATAACCTTTGGGGAAGTGCAGGATCATCTCGTGGATACCGGCCAGTTGCGCCGCAGCGATGACCTTGCCTGCGTCCACTTCGCCGAAGCGCGCGATGTTTTCGGCGATGCTGCCATCGAACAGCTCGATGTCCTGGGGCAGGTAACCCAGGTGCGGGCCGAGGTCTGCGCGCGACCACTGGCCGACCTCGGCGCTGTCCAGGCGTACCGAGCCCTGTCTGGCGGTCCAGATGCCGACCATGGCGCGCGCCAGGGAAGACTTGCCCGACGCGCTCGGACCGATAATCGCCAATACTTCGCCCTTGGCCAGGCTGATAGTCACGCCGTTGACCGCGGGCTTGTGCATGCCCGGCGGGATGATCACCAGGCGGTCGATGCTAAGGGCCCCGGTCGGCGCCGGCAGGGGCATGCCCGGCGCGACTTTGGGGAACTCGCCGAGCAGACGGTTCAAGCGTTCGTAGCTGCTTTTGGCGTTACCCATTTGCTTCCACGAACCGATCAGCGCTTCGGCCGGCGCCATGGCCCGTCCCAGCAATACCGACACGGCGATCATCACCCCGGCGGAAATCTGGTTCTCGATCACCAGGATGGCACCCAGGCCAAGGGCCAGCGATTGCCAGGTCATGCGCACAAAGCGCGACAGCGCAGCGATCCGCGAGCTGCGGTCACTGGCCTCCCCCTGCTCGGTAATGACCCGCTGCTGCACGTTGAACCAGCGCTGGCGCAAGGGCGCGAGCATGCCCATCGCCTGAATCACCTCGGCGTTCTGCAAGGTACTGTTCACATAGCTGGAAGACGCCACGGACAAACGGTTGGCTTCGCTCATGCTTTTGCGGGTGGTCAGCTCATTCCAGACGCCCAGCCCGGCAAGGATCAGCGAGCCGATGACAGTGAACACCCCAAGCCAGGGATGGAACAGGAACGTCGCGATGACATAGATCGGCAGCCATGGCGCATCGAAGATGGCAATCAATGCCGGACCGGTGACGAACTGCCGGATGCTGTTCAAATCGCTCAGCACCTGCGCCGGGTTGGAGCTGTGCTCCTTCAGGCTACGCTCGAACGCCGCATCGAATACCCGCTCGCCCAACTGAGTGTCCAGACCGGCGCTCATCTTGATCATCACCTGGCCGCGCACCCACTCCAGCACACAGCCAAGGGCAAAGAACCCGAGCAAGATCAGGCTCAGCATCAACAGCGTGGTTTCATTGCGACTGGTCAGGACGCGGTCGAAAACCTGCATCATGTAGATGGACGGGACCAGCATCAGCAGGTTGATCACACCGCTGAACAATGCCAACACGCCGAACAGCCGACGATAACGTAGCAGCGCTGCATCGATATCTCGCTGGGGATCTAGGAAAAATCGCATAAAGTCCGAAAGATGAAAAAAACATTGGGAAAGACAACGGTCATGTTGATGCCCGGGGTGCATTGCGCGGCGGCGATGCTAGCACTTTGCCCCTTGTTAATGAACAGCTTGAAGCCAGTTGGCGCCTCTACTCCATCGGCTTGAAGGAGGCGATCTTGAGTGGTTTTTCGATGGAGGGACAAATGGGGGGAATAGAAAGGCTTTAAGAAATGAAATCAAAAAACATAAATGCATTACCAAATAAAAGACCCGGCTTTTGGCCGGGTCTTTTATTTGCCAGTTTTTCTGGCTTTGGCTTCAGGCTAATGAAGTCTTTGGGTGCCGCAAATTTGATGGCGCGAATGATATCAAAAGAATTCCAGCTGGCAAGAGAAGCCCGGCATCATTGGTTCAAACCAGCGACAGATAGCACTTGAGAATCAGTCGCACAGTCTCTAAGCTGCGGCGGCGTCAAGGAGGACGCCCCCCACTCCTAGCCCTCTCTCGTGTTCTTCAATACACCGCTATATGTGAGTCCGTTCGTGGCTCTGTCCCGCCGCATAACACGCCGGTTTCAGGATCGCGCAAGATAATTTGCCCACGCCCGTAACTGGTGAGATCGCACGCCACCTGAACCTCGTGCCCGCGACGCGCCAGTGCCGCAGCCATATCCCGCGAAGCGTCCTGCTCAATACCCACCTTCATGTCCCCCAACCATTGCCAACGCGGTGCGTCCAGCGCGGCTTGAGGGTTGAGTCCGAAATCCACCAGATTCATGACCATCTGCACATGCCCTTGCGGTTGCATGTAGCCGCCCATGACACCAAAGGGGCCCATCGCTTCACCGTCTTTTGTCAGGAACCCTGGAATGATGGTGTGAAAGGTCTTTTTACCAGGCGCCAGGCAATTGGAATGGCCGGGATCAAGGCTGAACTCTTCACCGCGGTTTTGCAGGGCGATACCGCTGTCGGGCAACACCACGCCGGAGCCAAAGCCGTGATAGTTGCTCTGGATGAACGAAACCATGTTGCCCTCCGCATCGGCGGTGGCCAGATAGACCGTACCACTGGCGTGAGGCTCACCCGGCACGGGCGCCACGGCCTGCTCACCAATCCGAGCCCGGCGATGAGCGCAATAGTGGTCGCTGAGCAGATCGTCCACCGCCACCCGCATGTGCTCCGGATCGGTGATGTAGTGCAAACCATCGCTGTAGGCGAGTTTCATGGCCTCAAGTTGACGATGCCAGGTCTGCTGGCTGTCGCGATGATCGAAGTCAAAACCCTCGAGAATCTTCAACGCCATCAACGCCACGAGTCCCTGACCGCTCGGAGGTATCTCCCAGACGTCGACACCACGATAGTTGACCTTGATCGGCTCAACCCACTGGGCGCGGTAGTCCTGCAAATCACTGGCGCGCAGATAGCCGCCGGTGGCCCGCGAATGCGCATCCAGCCTCTGCGCCAGCGCGCCACGATAAATACTTTCACACTCGGTGGCAGCCAATTCGCTCAAGGTCCGTGCCTGGGCCGGGTTACGGAACAGCTCGCCAGCGCGGGGGGCACGGCCTTCGATCAGGAAGGTCTCGAACCAGCTCTCAAGCACGTCGCTACGGTCCGCAGTGAAATCCTCCAGCGCAGATTGCCATTGCAAGGCGACCACCGGCGAAACGGGAAATCCGTCCCGCGCCAGACTGATGGCCGGCTGCAGCAAGTCCGCAAAGGGCAGACGACCGAAACGCCGGGACAATTGCGCCCAGGCCGACGGGCAGCCAGGAACAGTGACAGGCGTCCAGCCATGCAGCGGCATTTTTTCATGACCGGCCGCTTTCACTGCCTCAATGCTCAGGGCTTGCGGGGCGGCGCCGTTGGCAGCCAGGCCATGCAGTTTGTCCTGGGTCCAGACCAAGGCAAAAGCGTCACCGCCAATACCACAACCGGTGGGCTCGACCACCGTCAATGCTGCTGCCGTGGCGATGGCCGCATCGATGGCATTGCCACCGCGACGCATCACTTCAATCCCGGCTTCGGCGGCCAGTGGCTGAGAGGCGGCGACCATGCCGCGCTTGGCGAAAACGCTTTGACGTTGTGAGGTGTAGGGATACTCATGGGCAGAAAACTTGAACATGGCAGGACTCACACAAAAGTAATGTTCATAAAAACCTGTAGGAGCGAGCCTGCTCGCGATGGACTCAAGAGCACTGCGTTTTTCCAGGTAGCCCGCTTCATCGTTAACGTCCATCGCGAGCAGGCTCGCTCCTACAACACACGGCTGAGGAACGCCCGGGTACGGGCATGGCGGGGTTGGCTGAAGATCTGCTCGGGCGGGCCCTGCTCGATCAGTTCGCCTTGATCGAGGACCACCACCCGATCGGCCACTTCGCGGGCAAAGCCCATTTCGTGGGTGACCACGACCATGGTCATGCCCTCCTCGGCTAGTTCCTTCATGACTTGCAGCACTTCACCTACCGTCTCCGGGTCAAGGGCACTGGTGGGCTCGTCGAACAACATCGCCTGGGGTTTCATGGCCAGTGCCCGGGCGATGGCCACCCGCTGCTGCTGCCCACCGGACAACATCGAAGGATAGTGATTCGCCTTCTCGGCCAGCCCGACCCGCTTGAGCAACGCCCGCGCCTGCTCCACCGCTGCCGCGCGCGGCACGCCGAGCACGTGGATGGGCGCCTCGATGATGTTTTCCAGGGCCGTCATGTGCGGGAACAGATTGAAGCGCTGAAACACCATGCCGATGTCCCGGCGCTGGCGCGCAATGTTGCGCTCCGAGTCCCGGGCCAGACTGCCGTCGGCACGGGTGCGGTAACCCATGGGCCGACCGCTGACACGGATTTGCCCGGACTGAATGTCCTCAAGCAAATTGATGCAGCGAATAAAGGTGGTTTTGCCCGAACCGGAGGCGCCGATCAACACCACGACTTCACCCCGTTTCACTTGCAGCGAAATGCCCTTGAGAATTTCCAGGTCACCGAACGACTTGTGAATATCCAACGCTTCGATGACCAGCTCTTCACTCATGTGCGCCATCTCAACGCCCTCTCAACAGTTTCATGGTGTTGCGACCGAACATGCGGCTGGCGGCCGGAGCCGGACGATCGGATTGGCCGAAACGCGCCTCGAGCCAGCGCTGGAAAAAGCCCCAGAGCGTGGTCAATGCCAGGAAGTAAATGGCAACTACCAGATACAACTCGAACACCCGGAAGGTCGCCGAGGTCACCATTTGCGTGCTGAGCAACAACTCCTGCACGCCGATCACGCTGACCAGCGTGGTGTTTTTCAACATCACGTTGAACTCGTTGCCCAGCGGCGGAACGATGACCCGGAAGGCCTGCGGCAGGACGATACGACGCATCAACCCGGGGAACGTCATGCCCAGGGACCGCCCGGCTTCGTACTGCCCCTTATCCACCGCGCCGATGCCGGCCCGAATGATCTCGGCCATGTACGCGCCTTCGTTGAGACCCAGGGCGATGATCGCCGCCTGAATGTTGCCTGGCACAATCAACCAGCCCAGGTCCAGGTCTTCGAAGCGGAAAATGCCGCCGGCCGCCAACGCCGTGTACAGAAACACAATCTGCACCAGCAGCGGCGTGCCGCGCATCAGCCACACATAAAAGCGCACCGGATACTGCAACAGCGGGTTACTCGACAGTTTCATCAACGCCGCGATCAACCCCAGCACACAGCCGAGCAACATCGCCGACACACTGATCAGGCACGTCAGCCACAACCCCGTCAGGTAGACATCACTGGGCTGTAACAGGTATTGCCAGAACACATCCCAATTGAAGTTCATCAGGTTCGTCCTCAGTCCAGTTTGTCGCTGCCGACATGCCATTTACTGAGGAGCGCTTCGTAACTTCCGTCAGCGCGCATGCCTTGCAAGACTTCGGTCAACGCGACGGTCAATTGCGGATCACTTTTGCGCACACCGAAACCGGTCAGGATGCGGTTGAAAGCAGGCACCGCCGATTGAAACAGGTCAGGGGCCAGTTGCTGGTAATGGCCGGCAGACTCGACCGTGGTGCCGAAAGCATCCACCTGGTTGATGCGCAAGGCCTGGAACGCATCGGCGTCGACGTTGTAGACCACCAGTTTCATCGGTGCCTTGCCGGCCGCTTCGAGTTTTTCGTTCTCTTTGCCCAGCAGCACGCGAATGGTCGAGCCATTACTGACCGCGACCTTGAGCCCCGACAAATCTTCCAGCGTGTTCACCGATTTCGGATTGCCTTTGGGCACCACGATGGACTGGCTGGAATACATGAAGTTGACGATGTCGATCACCTCACGGCGTTCGGGTTTGTCGAATAGTTGATCGACGATCATGTCGCACTGTTGCGCCAGCAGCGCCGGGATCAGCCCGGCGAACGGGGAGATCCGCCATTCGACTTTCTTGTCACCCAGGCGCTGGGCAATCGCCTCGCCCATATCCACCTGGAGCCCTACCGGTTTTTGCTTCAGGTCAAACGACACCAGCGGTGGCGAATCCATGCCGGAGCAATAGACGATCTTCTCGCTTTTGCTTAATCGTTCGGGAAGTTCAGGAGCCGCCAGCGCCCATTGCGAGCAGAGGCTCAAGGAAAGGACAGCAGCTAACGCGCAAGGCTTGTGCATGGCAATACTCCAGTCAGGTGAGGTAACGGGGTTACGCAAAATCACAACAACCGCAAATCGCTAGGCAGGACGGCTCTCTTTACTGATGAGCCTCAAGAAACTGAATCAGGCGCGGAATCGTTCCTTCGATGTGCTCGCACACCACCGCGGCCGCTTTATCCGGATCACCGGAACGCAACGCGGTCACGATCGAGGCGTGTTCGTCCCGGGCACTGCGGGGCTTGTCGGCGTGTTGCAGCCACAGGCGCATGTGCGGCTCGATCACCGAGTACAGCGCCGAAATTTGCCGCATCAGGCGCGGGCGCTCACTCAGGCTGCACAGGTATTCATGGAAGGCGCGATGACGACTGACCCACTCGGCACCGTCCTCGCGGTAGTCGTCCATTTCGTCGAGCAGACGCTCCAGATGGCTGAAATGGCGCTCGGTCATTTTGCTGACAGCCACCCGGATGGCGAGTCCCTCAAGGGCACTGCGCATCTCGAACACTTCACGCATTTCGTCGATGTTCAGGCCTCGTACGATGGCGCCGCGATTGGGCCGCAACGTCACCAGGCCGTCGGCATCCAGACGGCGGAACGCTTCGCGTACCGGCATGCGGCTCATGCCGATTTCACCGGCGATGTCTTCGGCGATCAGCCGTTCGCCGGTGCGGTAACGTCCTTTGCAAATGGCCTCCAGGAGAAAGTTGTAAGCCTCCTCCTCAGCAGTGACAGGCTGGCGCTCGGTATAGGCAGGGGCGAATTTCATCAGTGCACCTTTTGTATTTTTGTATCCAATTATCCATAAAGCCAATACAGCAGATTGCGTGCCAGATTCAGCGCACCAGTTGCAGGTAATTGATTGCATTGAGATATCAGCCATCACGATGGCTGAATACATCCGAAGAGGTCGAACGGGAACGAGTTGAAATGCCCCAACCTGTCACCTGAAAGCCTCAAAACGGTGCTGGTGGTAACACGGATGATCGCTACGCTTGGTTGGAGGACTTCGCGGCAAACCTTGAGTCGCAAAGTGAACAGGCACCTTGGGGGGTGAGACGATTTTTCTGCGCTCCTAAGGCCCCGCGCTTGCGTGTAAAGTGGCCGCCATAAAAATCTTGATCAGGAACCCGACCGTGGCTAAATCCTCCCTCGACATCAGTGCCAACTTCGACAGCGGCAACATCCAGGTGATCGACCTCAGCGACCCGCTCAAGCCCCTGCTGGCGATCCGCCCCGATACCAAGAGCAACCATTTCCAATGGTTCCACTTCAAGGCCAGCGGCCTGCATGTCGGCCAGGACCACTGGTTTCGCCTGAACAATGCCAGTCAATCCTCTTATAACAAGGCCTGGACCGGCTATCAGGCAGTGGCGTCCTACGATCACGTCAACTGGTTCCGCGTACCGACCATTTTCGAAGGCGACTGCCTGCGCTTCAGCCTCGAAGCCGAACAGACCCACGCCTGGTTCGCGTACTTCGAACCCTACAGCCGTGGTCGCCACGACTGGCTGATCGAGCAGGCGCTGACCAAGGCCGGCACCGAACTGCTGGCCACCGGCAAGAGTGTCGAAGGTCGCGACATCCAGCTATTACGTAAAGGCACCGGCGCCGAAGGCCAGCGCAAAGTGTGGATAATCGCCCAGCAACATCCGGGCGAGCACATGGCCGAGTGGTTCATGGAAGGCGTGATCGAACGCCTGGAAAAGCACGACGACCCGCTGCTGAACAAACTGCTGGCCGGCGCCGACCTGTACCTGGTGCCGAACATGAACCCGGATGGCGCCTTCCACGGTCACCTGCGCACCAACGCCATGGGCCAGGACCTGAACCGCGCCTGGCAGAATGCCAGCCAGGAAATCAGCCCGGAAGTCTTTTTCGTACAGCAGCAGATGGAAACGTACGGCGTCGACCTTTTCCTCGATGTGCATGGTGACGAGGAAATCCCTCACGTGTTCACCGCCGGTTGCGAAGGCAATCCCGGTTACACGCCGCGGATCGAAAAGCTCGAGGAGCACTTCCGCAGTCATCTGAAGCACACCACCAAAGATTTCCAGACCAGGTATGGCTATGTCCGCGATGAACCGGGTCAGGCCAATATGACGCTGGCCTGCAACAGCGTGGGTCAGAAGTACGACTGCCTGTCACTGACCCTGGAAATGCCGTTCAAGGATCACGACGATCATCCGAACCCGTTGACGGGCTGGTCGGGCAAACGCTCGAAGCAGCTGGGCAAGGATGTACTCACCACCATTGCGGATATGGTCGATACCCTGCGCTGATCCCCCTTCCAGATCAAAAGATCGCCGCCTGCCACGGGCGGCGATCTTTTTCTCCATTGCTGCTAGCCGCGATCCTTGCCCCGCAGCA
This sequence comes from Pseudomonas sp. GM74, assembly GCF_000282455.1. Classification (GTDB taxonomy): domain Bacteria; phylum Pseudomonadota; class Gammaproteobacteria; order Pseudomonadales; family Pseudomonadaceae; genus Aquipseudomonas. The sequence goes on along the minus strand of NZ_AKJG01000084.1, from coordinate 14,475 downwards.
TGCTGTCGAGCACATCATCCCGACGCACCCAGCCGTGAAACAACGCCGCCGCCAAATGCAGCAGCACAGTCAGAAACAGCAGGTACGCCAGGTACCCATGGGCTTTGCGCAAAAACGCGAACAGCTGGGCGTTCGCCGGCACGATCGATGGCAACTGCAGCGAGCTGCTGAGCATCACCGGCTCACCCGACGCCGAAATCATCGCCCAGCCCAGCAGCGGCAAGACCAGCATCAAGGCGTACAGCAACACATGCGAGGCCTTGGCCGCCAGCGCCTGCCAACCCGGCAGGTCCGCCGGCAGCAGTGGTTGCGTGGTGGAGAAACGCACGACCAGACGCACGATCACCAACAGCAAGATCGCGACGCCCAAGGGTTTGTGCAGATGAATCAGCCATTCATGCCGCTCGGAGACCGAGGCAACCATACCGGCGCCAATAAACAGCATGGCGATGATCATCAGCGCCATCAGCCAGTGCAGCAGACGCGCCAGGGGTGCGAAGTGGTTAGGTTGAGTGCTCATTGCCGGGTCTCCTGTTTGGCGGCGGGCAACTGGCTGACTTCGCTGGTGCGGCGCAGGTAGGAATTGGCGTAACCGGCTGAGCGAGCGGCGAGCAATGGGTCGTCGGAACCTTCGATGCCAGCGGGTAAAACCAGCGGATCGTAGTTGATGTCACGGCATTCGCCATTGAGTTGCGGCTGGGTTTTTTCCAGCACCAGGGTGCCCGCGTTCAACACTTTGCGTCCTTCGGGCCAGGCTTTGCTGGCGTCGTTCACTGGATCGCCAGGATTGGCCAGGATGATGTTCAACTGCCAACGCAGGGGGCCTGCGGTTATACGCTCAACCAGGTCTTTCTCCAGAAAGTCACTCCCCTGCGGCGCCGCAGCACCCGGCGCATCCTGAGCCACCGGCACCATGCTCCAGCGCACGGCCTGGCGCTGTCCGGTGGCGCTCACCAGATAGAAGGCGTTGACGCTGTTATAGGTCTGCGTGACGTAACTGGCCGACGGCTTGGCGGTCTTGATCCAGGCCAGGAACGGTGCGGCTTCCGGATGCGCACCGAAAAACGCCGGTACCGCGGTCGGGTTCGGCTTTCCGGTGGCCGGGTCTGGCGACTGCGCCTGCTGCAATTGATAGAACGCCTCGGGCGTGCCGACCGGGAACACCGGCATGCTGTTCATCCCGGTGCGCCACTGCTGGCCGTTGGCCTGGGTGAAGCGCAAAGCCATGCTGCGGATCGGCACGGCGCTGTCCGGCGCGTAAGGGTTGCCGGCCGGCAAGGCGAAACGCCCGACCACCGGCGTCCGCGCTTCGTTGAACACCTGGGCGGTGGAATAGCTGCGCGCCTCGCCACTGCTCTCGAAATACCCGATCACGCACACGCCTTTGGAATGGTTGCGACGGAAACCCGGATGCACGCCATTGTTGGTTTCCAGCACGTTGATCAGTTTCTTCGGGGTCAGGCGCTGTGGGTCAAAGGTGCCGTTGACGTAGGCAAACGCCCCCGCCACGGTGGCAACGACCACGGCAATGCCAGCCAGACGCAACGTCAGGCTCGCCGCACTCAAGGGTGGCCGGGTTGGCGGTGATGATCGATCTACCATGAAAGACTCCAGGGCCATCGGCCACAAGTGAGAAGAATCAAGCAGACGAACCGCACACAGGTTTATTCCCACGCGCGGTTTTTATTTTTTCTGACGTGGAATAACCTCGAATGCCGGGCGTCTTCCTGGTCCACCGTCCAGCGTAGTGACTTGCCAGAACTTCATGAACGATATCGACGAACAACTCAGAGAAATCATTCCCGGGATGCGGCGGTTTGCCGTGTCGTTGACGCGCAACACCAGCAGCGCTGACGACCTGGTGCAGGCGAGCCTGGAGCGGGCACTCTCGAGTTGGGCCGGCAAACGCGCCGAGGGTGACTTGCGCGCCTGGCTGTTCTCGATTCTCTATCGGCAGTTTCTCGACGCCCACCGCCGCTCCCGGCGCTATGCGCGCATGCTCGAATTCTTCACCGGGCGTAATGATGCACAGCCTTCGGTGGAGCGCACCGTGATTGCCCAATCGACCCTCAACGCCTTCGACCGACTGCCCACCGAGCAACGCGCGCTGCTGCTCTGGGTGTCGGTGGAAGGCTTGAGTTACAAAGAGGTCGCCGAGATTCTCGACGTACCCACCGGCACCGTGATGTCCCGCCTGTCCCGGGCTCGCAAGGCCCTGCGCCAACTCAGCGATGGCGAAATCAACCGCCCTTCCCTGCGGAGACTCAAATGATCAGCATGCCCCCCAGCGAGCGAGACCTGCACGCCTACGTCGACCACCAACTGAGCGACGTCGATCGGCGCCTTGTGGAGACTTTTCTGGCCACTGACCCGCAGGCGGCCGCGCAAGTGCGCGCCTGGCAGCTGGATGCCCAGGCACTGCGCGCAGCCTTGGGCGGGGCCTTGCAACACCCCTCGAACCCGGACCTTGATCCGGTCGTGATACGCCAGCGCCTCAAACGCCAATCCCGTCGACACCTGGCCAGTGCCGCGGTGTTGCTCATTGCCGTCAGCGTTGGCGGTTTCAGCGGTTGGCAAGCGCGGGAGATGACACTGGCGAGCCCCCAGCTGCCGATGACCGATGCCCTGCAGGCGTATCGCCTGATTGCCCAGCAAGGTCTCCTGCCGGCGGATTACAAAGTCGGCGACGACGGAGACATGCAGGGGTGGCTCGACCGCTACTTCACCCGGGCCAATCGCCTGCCCGACCTCTCGGGTGCCGGCTTCAAGCCGGCCAGCGGGCGTTTGCTGAGTACCGAGCAAGGTCCTGCGGCAATGGTGGTCTACGAGAACCAGGGCGGGCAGAAAATCAGTTTCTATGTGCGCCCGCCAGGGCCGAAAAACTTCCTGCTACCCAGGGGCAGTCGCAGCGATGGCGAGTTGCAGGCCGAATACTGGTCGGGAAGTGGCTACAACTATGCGATGGTCAGCCCGGCTGACACAGCAGCGGCGCAGATGCTCAAACAGACCACTCAGTTCTGATCCCACAAGGATTGCGGCGTTCCTTTAGAGCCCGGTGACGGTGGCCCGGATAGGCCGACACCGCTGGAAGCGGATTCCATGCTCTGGTTACACTATGGCCCCGCAACACAAAGAGCCTGCCCGCACACCAGAGGTGATATCCCAGTGGCCGTTCGACCGCCCGACCGTTGGCCTATCAAATCGCGCTGGCAACCGTTGCGTCGCCTTCTTGGCAAGGCACCGGCTGCCGGCAGCGCCGCGGCAGGCCAAGTCATCCACGACTACTTTCGCCATCAGGCCCATGCCCAGGGCTACACCCTCAGTTACAGCCAACAGCGGGTGATCGACTGCATGGCCCGGCATGCCTGCATGCTGATGGACACTGCGGCGAAACCCCTTCCCGGCCTTTACCTGCATGGTGCCGTGGGACGCGGCAAAAGCTGGCTGCTCGACGGGTTTTTCCGGGCCATTCCCCTCGCGCAGAAACAACGCCTGCACTTCCATCAGTTTTTCGCCCAACTGCACCAAGGCATGTTCAAGCACCGCGAACAGGCCGACGCCCTGGCCAATACCCTCGATGAACTGCTCAGCGATTGCCGGGTGCTGTGTTTCGATGAGTTCCATGTGCACGACATCGGCGATGCAATGCTCATCACCCGGTTGTTCAAGGCACTGTTCCAGCGCGGCATCCTGTTGCTGGTCACCTCCAATTACCCGCCCGAAGGCCTGCTGCCCAATCCGCTGTACCACGCACGCTTCAAACCGGTGATCGACTTGATCCATGCTCGCATGCAGGTGATGGAAGTCGGCGGGCCCCACGACTATCGCAGCCAGGTCCGAACCCATGCGCATCAGTTGTTCACTCAAGGTCACTACGTCTGGCCGGCAAGCGTGGCGCAACGACAATCGCTGAACCTGCCCAGGCACAATGCCCCGCCGGTTTCGTTGCCGGTGGGCACCCGGCATTTGCGAGCGCATTTGTGCGAAGGGCGCAGTATCGGTTTTACCTTCACCGAGTTGTGCGATCAGCCCACGGCGGTGATGGATTATCTGGAGCTGTGCCGCCGGTTCGACCGCTGGATCATCGACGAACTGCCACTACTGGGCGATTGCACGATTGCCGCCCAGCAGCGTTTCATCAATCTCATCGACGTGCTGTACGACCAGGACAAGCACCTGACGTTGCTCGGGCAGCACTCATTGCGCGAAAGCCTGGGTGGTGACGCCATTGATCTGGCGCGTACCCGCAGCCGATTGGGGCAACTGGTCGAAGTCAGCGAACCGGTCTGATCGAAATCTTTTTGTTGCATTGACTGGCCCCTTCGCGAGCGAGCTCGCTCCCTCACTGAATTTGTGTCGGATACAGAATTTGTGATCTACACCGATCAAATGTGGGAGCGGGCTTGCTCGCGAAGGCGGCCTGACAGTCGCCACATCTTTCCCGCTATCATGTCGCCCATTTCCAGGGCCCCGCGCCCTCCCCTTGGTTAATGGCGAATCTGTTCATGCATACCCTTGCTCAATTGCGCGCCGGCGAGTTGTCGGGCATCACGCGGCTGGATCTGGCAGAAGGCCTGACCGAGTTTCCCCAGGAGATCTTCGATCTGGCGGATTCGCTGGAAGTGCTCAACCTCAGCGGCAACGCCCTGAGCTCACTGCCGGAGGACTTGCATCGCCTGACCCGATTGCGCGTGCTGTTCTGCTCCGATAATCGCTTCACCGAGTTGCCGGCCTGTGTTGGCCAATGCGCCGCACTGACAATGATCGGCTTCAAGGCCAACCGCATTGCCCACGTGCCCGCAGCGGCACTGCCACCGCTGCTGCGCTGGCTGATCCTGACCGACAACTGCGTCGAGACGCTACCGAGCGAGTTGGGAGAGCGGCCATACCTGCAAAAGCTCATGCTGGCCGGTAACCGCCTGCAGGCGTTGCCGGAGTCGATGCGCAATTGTCATCGGCTGGAGCTGATCCGCATCGCCGCCAACCAGTTCACCGACTTGCCACAATGGCTACTGACGCTGCCGAGCCTGACCTGGCTGGCCTATGCCGGTAACCCGCTGGAAACTGAAGCCGATGCGGCCGCCCTCGACGCCACACCGCGCATTGACTGGTCGGCATTGCATCTGGAGAAAAAACTCGGCGAAGGGGCGTCCGGGGTGATTCATCAGGCCGTCTGGCAACGGGCTGACCAACCGGCCACGCCTGTTGCCGTGAAGCTCTACAAGGGCGAAATGACCAGCGATGGCTCGCCGCTGCACGAGATGAACGCCTGCATCACCGCCGGGTTGCACCCGAACCTGATTCGCGTCGAAGGGCGGATTGTCGATCACCCGCAACACACCGCCGGACTGGTGTTGCAGTTGATCCCGCCGAGCTTTCGCAACCTCGCCAGCCTGCCAAGCCTGGCGTCGTGCAGCCGCGACATTTATGCCGATGACCTGCGCTTCAGTGCGGCGGTGGCGCTGAGCATTGCCTCGGGCATTGCCTCGGTGGCCGAACACCTGCACGGCCATGGCATCACCCACGGCGACCTCTATGGGCACAATATTCTGTGGAATGAACAGGGTGATTGCTTGCTGGGGGATTTTGGCGCGGCGTCATTCCACGAGATTTCCGACAGCCTTGAAAGCCGTGCCTTGCAAAGGATCGAGGTGCGGGCGTTCGGGGTGTTGCTGGGCGAACTGCTGGAGCGGGTTGATTCGGGGTTGAACGCTGAACAGCGTGGGGTGCTGGAGGATCTGGAGCGGCGTTGCTGCCAGCCGCAAGTGCTGGCGCGGCCTGGGTTCAGCGAAGTCGTGCGGCAATTGGAAAGTCTGTGACCGCTGCGCGGTCATTTTCGCGAGCAAGCCCGCTCCCACAGTTGATCGAGTTGCCCGGCCAGGCGCGATCTAATGTGGGAGCGGGCTTGCTCGCGAAGACGGTGTCACTGGCGAATCAGATCAACCCGCCAACCCGACAAACATGTCCTGCACGTCGTCATGGTTATCGAGGCCTTCGAGGAACGCTTCGACTTCCGCCATCTGCTCATCGCTCAGGCCGCTGACCGGGTTTTTCGGCTGGTAGCCCAGTTTGGCCGACAGCACGGTGAAACCTTGTTCCGGCAGGGCTTTCTGTACCGCGTCGAGGTCGGTCGGTTCGGTCAGGAACAGGGTTGCACCCTCTTCACCCGGTTCGAAATCCTGCGCACCGGCTTCAATGGCGGCCATTTCCGGGTCGGCGTCCGGGGTGTCCGGCGACGCTTCGATCATGCCGACATGGTTGAAGTCCCAGGCCACCGAACCGGATGCCCCCAGCTGGCCCTTGCGGAATGCCACGCGGATCTCGGCAACGGTGCGGTTGATGTTGTCGGTCACGCACTCGACGATCAACGGCACCTGATGCGGGGCGAACCCTTCATAGGTCACGCGATGGTATTGCACGGTTTCGCCCAGCAGGCCCGCGCCCTTCTTGATGGCGCGATCCAGTGTTTCCTTGGGCATCGAAGCTTTCTTGGCCTGTTCAACCACCAGGCGCAAGTGCGCGTTGGTAGCAATATCGGCGCCGTTGCGCGCAGCAATGGTGATTTCCTTCACCAGTTTACCGAAGATCTTGCCCTTGGCATTGGCTGCCGCTTCTTTGTGTTTAACCTTCCACTGTGCGCCCATTTCTCACTCTCTTATCTGTGGCATCTGTGGCGCCGAGACATCTATTGGCCGACGCTTTGCGCAAGTTTATACGGCCTAAAGTTGGCAATCGACCAAAAAATCCCGACTGGCATCGACATCTTCACCAGCGGTTGTAGGGGGATTCGGAAATGTCGCTTTAGCGTGCCCACAATGCGCCGGGGTTTCGTACGCTTTGCACCCTACTTCACAGCGGTAGCGTGTTCGATGCACAACGACAAGGAAAGTCCCACCACCCTGACGCTTCTCGACGACGACCTGAGCTTCCAGGTGGTCCGGTTCAGTGGACATGAAGCTCTCAACCTGCCCTTTCGATTCGACATCGAGGTGATCGGGCTGGCACCGGCCCTGAACCTTGAGCGATTGCTGAATCAACCGGCGTACCTCGAATTCGGCCACGACCAAGGCATTCATGGCGTATTGGACAGCGCCAGTTGTGAACATCGAAGCGGGCACCGGGTCGCTTACAGACTGGTGCTGGTACCCCGCGTCCAGGCGCTGGAACAGCAACGATGCCGACGTATTTTCCAGCGCGCCAGCGTGCCCATGATCCTGCGCCGGTTGCTGGAGGAACATGGGTTGCCCATCGGCAGCTATCGCTTCGAACTGGCAACCGGGCACTATCCCCTGAGACCTTTTTGCATTCAGTACGAAGAAACCGGCCTGGCGCTGCTGCAACGGCTGTGCGAGGAAGAAGGCATCCACTATCACTTCGAGCATCAACGGGACGGCCATGTGCTGGTGCTGGCCGATGACTGCCTGAGTTTTCCCCAGGAACCGCTGCTCATGTCGATGAGCAGCGGCGAACACCGTGAACCTGTGATCAGCGAACTGTTCCAGCGCCATGATGCTCCGCTCTCCCCTGTACGCCCAGGCACCAGGAATCCGGGTGCAGCGGACATCAGCGAAGGCGCGGCCAATCACTCGTTCGCCACGGCACGGCATTGTCCCGCTGGCGAACAACAACATCGCGACCAGCTCAGCCGTCGACAACTGGAACGCCTGCGTTGCCGACACCTGCAGATCCACGGTCATAGCAACCAGTGGGCATTACGCAGTGGCCGGATCCTGCAGGTGGCCGAGCATCCGCTGGCGAATTTCAATGATCAATGGCTGGTTACCGAAATTCGCCATCAGGGCCATCATCCATCCATTCTGCTCGATGACACACCCGACGTGGCCCCGGGATACCGCAATCAATTCAGTGCCATCCCCTGGTCGACCGTGTTCAGGCCAGCGCTCAAACAACCCAGGCCGAGTATCCCCGGGTATCAGCCTGGCCAGGTGTGCGGCCCGGTGGGGCAACCGGCGGCAGTGGACGAGGATGGCCGGGTTCAGGTGAACCTCTGGCCCGCCACACCATCGGCTGCTGAGGCGTGCGACGGTCTGTGGCTACCGCTGGCGCTGACCACCGCCGAAGAATGGATCGATCCGGCCCGCTTGCCCGTGGCCGGCAGCGAGGTATTGGTGATTTTCCTCGACAGTGACCCTGATCGCCCGGTGCTTTGTACGGCCTTGGGCCCTCGGCCACAACCTCACCGCCCTCGCCCGCGTGAGCCCCATGGCGATACCCGCCTGCTGTTCGACTGGCTGCTCACCCGCTCGGACCTTGCGCACTGACGCTCAGCCCTTGTCAGCCTTGCCGGCCGCGGCGGCGAACTTCGCCAGGCGCACGTCCAGATGCCGTGGCCGACGCCCGTGATCCTCTGCGCGCTCTTTGCGGCGGATGGCGTTGCGCACCATCAGCGAGCCGATGTAGCGAATCGGCTCAGGCGGGAAAAAACCCAGCGGTCCATTAACCAGCGGCGAACGGGTCCAGGGGTTGTCCAGGCCCTGAACCATCGATGCCAGAATCTGCCCGCCCATATGACAGGGTCCGACACCGCTGCCGGAATAGCCGAAACCGTAGAACACATTGCCACTGGCGCTCATCTGCCCGAAGAACGGCAACCCGGTCACCGAGCGGTCCGACGGGCCGTTCCAGGTCGCATCGACCTTGACGTCGGCAAACGCCGGGAAGAAATCCGCCAGGCTGTTCTGCAACAAACCGGCGTAAGGCGATGGTTGATCGAACACCGGCAGCATACGCCCGCCATAGGCGAAGGTATTGCCGCCCTTGCCGAGCATGATCCGGCCGTCCGGGGTGTTGTGGTAGTAGTGCACGAAGATCCGCGAATCGAGCACCGTGACACCGCTGGTCAGGCCGATTTCGTCGAGCAAGTCCGGCCGAGGCTCGGTGATCAGCATGTCGCTGGAAACGATCGCCACGCTGCGTTCGAACTGCGGGAATGCCCGGGCCATCCAGGCGTTCATCGCCAGCACCACGCGGTCGGCGCGAATGGTGCCGTTGGGGGTTTGAATGCCCGCCGGCCTGCCCTCCTCCAGCCCGGTCATGGCGGTGTTTTCATGAATCTTCACCCCCAGTTGCAGGGCGACCCGGCGCAAGCCACGCACCAGCTTGCCCGGCTGCACACTGGCCGCGGCCGGGGAAAACCAGCCCTCCAGGTGCTTGCCGGAACCGGCCATGCGCTGCACATCGGCCACCGGCCGCTGGGTGAACGAGTTGATGCCGTTGCGCTCCAGCGCCGCGATCACAGCATCGGTCGAGCCGACCTGGGCGCGATTGGTCGCTGTGTAGAGGGTGCCATCGAGGCGGTAATCGGCATCCACCCCATACTGTTGGCAGAAGGCGCCGATGGCATGGATGCTGCGCTCGGACTCCTTGACCAGTCGCACCGCCTCTTCGACGCCGAACAAACGCTCAAGGGTGAAGTACTTGGCCGACCACGACAACGCACAACCACCATTGCGCCCACTGGCCCCGGCACCGCAGATGTCCGCTTCGATCAGCAACACATCCAGCTCGGGGTTCTGTTCCTTGAGCATGATCGCGGTCCACAACCCGGTGTAACCACCGCCGACGATACACACATCGGCGCGGGTGTCGCCTTCCAGCGGCGGACAGGTTTCGGATGCATCAGCCTTCAAGGCCTGGTCCAGCCAAAAGGGTCTCATGGGGTCAATCTCCGGTCAGTTGCCCACACGCCGGCCTGCCGCAGGTGCAGCAGGCGACGAGGGACAGGATTCAGGTACGCAGGGGTTTGATGGTCATCGCTTTATTGGGTACGTAGGCGAAGTGAGTACCCAGGCCACCGGGGCGGCTGTTCCAGTGGGGGATCAACACCAGTGCCGAGAACATGGCGCAGCCGGCGAAGACGATGAACACGGTAACGGTGTCGAAGTAGCCCGGCAGCAGCCCGCCGAGAATCGCCCCGACCGAGCCGCAGCCATTGACGAAACCGGCTGCCGTGGCGCCGGCCTTGGCGGTGCCGAAATCGATGGCGGCCGCGCCGCTGATCATCGAGTCCGGTCCGTAGAGGGTCAGGCCCATGACGAACAGCAGCGCCACCACCAGCAGCACGCTGCCGGTATGCAGGGCGCCCATGAAAAATGCCAGGGACACCGTCAACGCCAACAGGCTGATCACGCACGCCGGCATGCGCCGGGCGCCGAACAGTTTGTCCGAGGCCAGGCCAATCAGGATCGGCCCGAGCAAGCCGGCCAGTTCAAACGCGGTGGGAATGATCGCCGCGCCGACCTTGCCCACCGAAGGCATCTGCTCGAAGACGATCACCGGCCCCCACAGCAGAATCGCGTAGCGCGCCGGCTTGAGCATGAAGTACGCCAATCCCAATACCAGCACGGTGCGGTTGCGCAGGATTTCCTTCAAAGGCTCCCACATGCTGATTTTGCTTTGCGCCTCGGCTTGTTCGGCGGTCAGCTCGGGTTCAGGCTCCACCGCCGGCAAGCCGACGTCTTCCGGTTTGTTGCGTTGGAAAATAAAAAACAGCACGGCGACCAGCCCAACCACCGCCGCACTGGAAATGAACGCCGCATGCCAGCTGCCGATGAGCGTGTACGCCCACCAGCCGGCAAACGGCGAGGCCACCAGACCACCAAAGGCGTAGCAGGAGCTCCACAAGCCCAATACCCGCCCGCGCTGCTCGGAGGGAAAGAAGCTGCCGAGGTTCTTGCACAGCCCCGACCAACCGGTGGACTGCGCCAGGCCTTGTATCAGCATGCAGGTAGCGAAAATCGGTAAGGTTGCGAAGTTGCCCATCACCAGCGCCGCGCCAGCGGAAATCAGCAACCCGCCGAGCACCACCACCCGCGGGCCAAAACGGTCTGCGAGGATGCCCCAGGTGAACTGACCGACGGCGTAGGCCGTCAGGTAGATGGCGTCGAGGTTGGCCATGGCCATTTTGTCGAGCATGAAGGTCGGGTCTTCGCCAATACCGAGTTTGGCGACCGAGAAGGCTTTGCGAGTGAAGTAGAACGCGGCGTAGGCGAGCCAGGTGATCGCGAAGATCTGCACGCGCCAACGCTTGATGGTGCCGATGTGCTTGTTCATTGTGGTTCTGACCTCAGGGTGTGAGTGTGCCGGCAGAATTGGAAGAAAACGCCTGTGTTTTTATTGTTGAGCACTGCGATATCGCCCTGTCCCTACGGCGGATACCGGTCAGATGAGTCCTGTAGTTGCACGCACAGGCTCATGGCACCCGCTGCTGTTCGACTGACCAGTCACCGGGGCTGAGGTGGATAAAAACAATTACTGATTAATAAGTGAAATCGATTTATCGTATTTCAAATATAAGTTCAGCTTGTTACTGGAGATTCCCATGTCGGTGTCCCACGCCCAGCTCAAAGCTTTCCACGCCGTGGCGGTGCATGGAAGCTTTACCAAGGCCGCCGAGCGCCTGTTTCTGACGCAACCGGCGATTTCCGACCAGGTGCGCAAACTCGAAGAGCGCTACGGCGTTTTGCTGTTTCACCGCAACAAGCGTTCCGTGCGCCTGACCGATCTGGGCGAGCGCCTGCTCGGCGTGACGCAGAAGTTATTTGTCATCGAAGCCGAGGCCCAGGAGTTGTTGCAGGACTCCCAGGCCTTGCAGACCGGCAGCCTGATTCTGGCGGTGGATGCGCCAGTGCATGTGCTACCGCAGATTGCCCGGTTCTGCGAACGCTACCCGGGGATCAGCGTGAAGATCGAAACCGGCAACACCGATGAATCGCTGTTCCGACTGTTCAACTATCAGGCCGACCTGGCGTTGCTGGGCCGTGACGTCAGCGACGAACGCCTGATCTCCCTGCCCTTGCGCAACGACCCGATGGTGGCGTTCGTGTCGCGCAATCATCCGTGGGCCGAGCGCGAATCCATTACCCTCGCCGACCTCGACGACACGCCACTGGTGTTGCGGGAGATTGGTTCGGTGACCCGGCAGACCCTGGAAGAGGAAATGGCGGGGGCCGGGTTCCGTATTCGTCCGGCGATTCAGGTTGAAGGTCGCGAGGCGGCGCGGGAAGCGGTAGTGGTCGGGATTGGCGTGGGCGTGGTGTCGGCTGCCGAGTTTGGCGCGGATTCGCGGGTGTGTGCGTTGCCGATTATCGATTGCAAACGCAGGCTGACCGAGACACTGGTGTGCTTGCGCGAGCAGAGTTCGCGGCGGGTGGTGGCGACTTTTCTGGAGATGGTTCGCGAGAGTCTTGTGTAGGCAGGTTCGGTCCCATCGTCGGATCGCCGCCCGGAGCATGCTCGCTCCCACAGGGATTGAGGGTGGACACACGCATTGTGTACGACGCAAAACACTGTGGGAGCGGGCTTGCCCGCGATTGCAGGCGCCTCGGTCTACCTGATGGGTGCCAACCCGAAAAACGCCTGAATCAAGCGCAAATCCCGCCGCCGCTCCATGCACCCCATCATGTGCCGGTTCACCAACCCCTCGCCAATGATCGGCACCGCCGCCACCCGTGGGTCATGGCTGACCTCCACCGACGACACCACCCCCACTCCCAACTCGGCCGCCACCGCCTCGGTCACTGCTTCGCGGCTGTCCAGCTCCAGCAACACCCGTGGATTGATCCTGGCCTGGACGCACGCCTCATCGAACGTGCGCCGGGTAATCGAACCCGGCTCACGCAACACCATGATCACCTGGTCCAGCTCCTTGAGCGGCACGCCTTTGGTTCGTTGCGCCCAAGGGTGCCCATCGGGCACCAACGCACAAATACGTGACTCGCTCAGCGCTTGCAGATGCAGGCCCTTGCGCGGTTCCACCTCTGTCAGTACCGCCACGTCGGCATGCTCGGACAACAACGCGGCGAGGGTTTCCTGGGCGTTGCCCAACCGCAGGTTCACGGTGATCCCCGGATAGCGCGCCCGCAGACTGGCGAGCATCGGCATGACCATGTGCGGACCGTCCGCCGCCACCTCCAGACGCCCGGTCAGCAATTGCCGGTTGGCTTCGAGCATCACCTGCGCCTCTTCGGCCAGGCCGAACATCGCCCGGGTGATTGCCGCCAGTTTAGTGCCCTCCTCCGTCAGTTCCACCCGGCGGGCGGTGCGACGCAGCAGGGTGATCTGGTAGTGCTCCTCCAGGGCCTTGATGTGCCCGGTAACCGCCGGCTGGCTGATGAACAGCCGCGCCGCCGCCCGGGTAAAGCTGCCTTCCCGGGCCACGGCATCGAAGGCGCGGAGCTGAAACAGGTTCATGAATAACTCTCACTGATGGCTGGCATAACAATAAACAATTTGATTGATAACACAGCAAATTGCAATTTAGGCACCAACGCTTCATCCCATCGATTGCGAGGACACGAGAATGAGTACTGCCGAACCCATCCTGCTCACCCCCGGCCCGTTGACCACGTCGGCCCGCACCCGTCAGGCAATGATGGTTGACTGGGGTTCATGGGATGACCGCTTCAATCAACTGACCGCCAGCCTCTGCGAGCAACTGCTGGCCATCATCAACGGCGCCGCCACCCACCACTGCGTGCCTTTGCAAGGCAGCGGCACTTTCGCGGTCGAAGCGGCAATCGGCACGCTGGTGCCTCGGGACGGCAAGATTCTGGTACTGATCAACGGCGCCTACGGCAAACGCCTGGCGAAAATCTGCGAAGTGCTCGGTCGCTCGTTCAGCACCTTCGAAACCGCCGAAGATGAGCCAACCACCGCCGCCGACGTCGACCGCCTGCTGCGTGCCGATAGCGGCATCACCCATGTCGCCCTGATTCACTGCGAAACCAGCACCGGCATCCTCAATCCGCTGCCGCAGATCGCCCAGGTCGTCGCAGAACACGGCAAGCGCTTGATCATCGACGCCATGAGCTCCTTCGGCGCCCTGCCAGTGGATGCACAGCAAGTGCCGTTCGACGCACTGATCGCCGCCTCGGGCAAATGCCTGGAGGGAGTACCGGGCATGGGCTTTGTCTTCGCTCGCAAAGAATCCCTGGCCGGCGCCGCCGGTAACTCACATTCGCTGGCGATGGACTTGCAGGACCAGCACGCCTACATGGCAAAGACCGGCCAATGGCGCTTCACCCCGCCGACCCATGTGGTCGCCGCGCTGCACGAAGCCCTGCTGCAATACAACGAAGAAGGCGGCTTGCCGGCGCGGCACGAACGCTATGCCGCCAACTGCCAGGCTTTGATGGAAGAGATGGGCAAACTGGGGCTGCGCAGCTTCCTGCCGGCGGCTATCCAGGCGCCGATCATCGCCACCTTTCACGCCCCGAAAGATCCGCGCTACGCATTCAAGGAATTCTACGAACGGGTCAAGGCCAAGGGCTACATCCTCTACCCCGGCAAACTGACCCAGGTCGAAACCTTCCGCGTCGGCTGCATCGGCCATGTCCAGCCAGCCGAAATGCGCGAAGCCGTGGCGGCGATTGCCGAAGTGTTGCGCGAGATGGAAGTCCTCGACATCTGATTTCCCTGTAGCAGCTGCCGAGCCTGCGAGGCTGCGTTCGGCTG